>NZ_JACKQK010000003.1:0-387634 GCF_014892995.1 Pseudomonas sp. EggHat1 | reverse complement strand
TATACGAAACCCCAGATCGCCAAAGCGGTCTGGGGTTTCTTCTTTGTGCGCTGGAAAACAACGCTTCGCGTAGGGTGCGCTACGCGCACCGCTCAGGGTGCAGTCATCTCGGTGCGCGCGGCGCACCCTACGGGGCTGGCGGCGCTTTGGGGCGTCAATAAAAAGGCCACCTTGGAGGTGGCCTTTGGTGCTTCTGGGGAATGATCAATCGCCGCGATATTCGCAGCCGCTGGTGCAGGTTTCGTGGATGCGTACGCGCGACAGCTCTGGTAGCAGTGGTTTGACCTGTTGCCAGATCCACTTGGCCAGCACTTCGCTGGTTGGGTTTTCCAGGCCGGGAATGTCGTTCAGGTAGTTGTGGTCGAGCTGCTCGTAGATCGGTTTGAAGATCGCCTTGATCTCGGAGAAGTCACGAATCCAGCCGGTATAGGGATCGACTTCACCTTCGATATAGATGGCAACTCGAAAGGAGTGACCATGCAGGCGGCCGCATTTGTGGCCTTCCGGTACGTGGGGCAGGCGATGGGCCGCCTCGAAGATGAACTCTTTGAACAATTCCACTGAACAGCGCTCGCGTAAATGATTCCGCCTGATTGGCGTTGAGCGGCACAGTTTATCAGGTATGGCCCGATTGCCGCCTAATCACGTCCGCTCAAAAGGTTGACCAGATCAATCAGAGGAGTTGCAGACGTTCGGCCAGGCGGCCGCTTTCGACCAGTTCGAGAAATTCGTCGCCGAGCCGCGCGCTCTCGGCCATGGCCTGGCGCCAATAGCGTTCACGTCCTTCATCATTGCCCAGGTAGCGCTTGAAGTCGGTACGATCCGGCAGCTTGCCGTGTGGCAGGCGCGCCAGGTAGTCGCGTGATGGTGCCAGCAGTAGTACGTCCTGCAAGCGCGTGCGGTCGCCACGGCGCCAAGGCATGCTCTTGTCGAACCAGCCGGGTATCACACGATCGGTGAAGTGCGGATAGAGCACGATGTCTTCGCCGTTGTAGGGCAGGTCGAGGTGATAGTCGAGCAGGCCGCCATCGCGATAGGCACCCGGCTCCAGGCCGGGAATCTCACGAATCGCCTCCATCACCATGGGGATCGAGCCCGAAGCCAGCAGAGCGTGGCGCAGGTTTTCCGGGGTCAGCACATGGAAGTGCGAGCGGAAGTCGCTCAGCTGTGCCAGGGGCGGCACCTGTCGCGCATCATGCAGAATCACGCGGTCGAAATGGCGGCCAAGGCGCTGGCGGGCCAGGAAGTTGTTGCCGATCACCGATGACAGGCCGAGGCTGAGTTTGCCGCGATGATCGTGTTGCAGCAGGCCGTGACTCTTCACTACGACAATGTGCAGGCGATAGTGGGGATTGGCGATGATGGCAGCATCCTGATCCGCGAGCAGCTCGTTGAGCATCTGCCGGCAACTGCCCGACACCTCGGCCATGCTCACGCCCTTGGCGAAGCGTTGAGAGGTGTATAGCTCGCCGAGTCGTCGAATCCCGGCGGCGGGGTCTGGCAGGCAGGCGCTGGCGAAGCGCCAGGAGCCGATGGAAGCCCCGATCAGGGCGCGTTCGCGTGGCGCACGGGGCAGCCAGTCTCCAAACAGTGCGAGATCCAGCCCCTGAATGCCGATGCCTTTTGGTCCACCTGCCGCGCCAGGCAGGATGCCGACGTCCGCCGGGCTCAGGCCATTCTGGCGAATTCTCGCCAAGGCCCTGGGGCCGGCCTTGATCGTCAGGGCAGGGGATTTGATATGGATCGCGCTCATCGTGCCTCCTTTCGCAGCAGGCGATTATAGAGGGCTGAGTGCGCAGGCCAAGCCACTTCATGCGGTGAATGACGCGAGTGAATTCAGCTTGAATTAAGTGCCTGGGCCTAGAGTGGCAGTCACTGATTCACTGCTGGAGAAAGCCATGAAACGATTGATCAGCCTCGCAACACTTGCCACCCTCGTCAGCGCCGCTACCATTGCCCAGGCGCGCGATCTCGGCCCGGACGAGGCCCTGCGTCTGCGTGATGCCGGGACCATCAAATCCTTCGAACAGCTCAATGAGGCGGCGCTGGCCCAACACCCGGGTGCACGCATCGAAGAAACCGAGCTGGAAGACGAATACGGCCGCTATATCTATCAGATCGAGCTGCGCGATACCCAGGGCGTGCAGTGGGACCTGGAGCTGGATGCCAGCACCGGGGAAATGCTCAAGAATCACCAGGACGATTGATGAAGTTTCGACGTACCACCGCGCTATTGCTGGTTCTGGCATGCGGTTTTGCCAGCGTGCCAGGCGTTGCGCGCGATCTCGATCAGGATGAGGCGCTGCGCCTGCGGCGCGAAGGGGTCATCATGCCCTTCGAGCAACTGATGCAGCACATCGGCAATGCTTACCCCGGTTCCACGCTGCTTGAAGCGGAGCTGGAGGAAGAGGATGGCGTGCTGGTCTATGAAGTCGAGATTCTGACCACCTCGGGCGTGGTGCGCGAGCTCGAACTGGATGCCCGCAACGGCAATATTCTGAAGGATGAGGAAGACGACTGATGCGCCTGTTGCTGGTGGAAGACCATGTACCCCTGGCCGATGAACTGACCGCCAGCCTGACTCGCCAGGGCTATGCCGTGGACTGGCTGGCCGATGGTCGTGACGCGGCCTATCAGGGTGCCAGCGAGCCTTATGACCTGATCATTCTCGACCTCGGCCTGCCAGGCAAACCGGGGTTGGAGGTGCTGCAGGAGTGGCGTGCTGGCGGACTGGCCACGCCGGTGCTGGTGCTGACTGCGCGAGGTTCCTGGGCCGAGCGCATCGAAGGACTGAAGGCCGGCGCCGACGACTACCTGACCAAACCCTTCCACCCCGAGGAGTTGGCCCTGCGTATCCAGGCGCTGTTGCGCCGCGCCCATGGCCTGGCCAACCAGCCGCAACTGGAGGCCGCAGGCCTGCAACTGGACGAGAGCCGCCAGTGCGTGACGGCAGGCGGCGAAGCCATTGACCTGACTGCCGCCGAGTTTCGCTTGCTGCGTTACTTCATGCTGCATCCGGGGCAGATCCTGTCCAAGAGTCATCTCGCCGACCACCTCTATGACGGCGAGACCGAGCGCGACTCCAACGTCATCGAAGTGCACGTCAACCGCCTGCGCGGCAAGCTCGGGCGCAACGTGATCGAGACCCGCCGTGGGCAGGGTTACCGCTTTACCGGAGAGCAGGGTTGAGGTCCATTCAGCGTCGGCTCGGTATTGGCCTGGCCGCTACGCTGTTGCTGGTCGGACTGGTTCTGGCACAGGCCAGTCTCTGGGTCTTCGACCGTGGCCTGCGCGCTTATCTGGAAGAGGATTTGCGTGACGAAGCGCAAGGGCTGTTGGCCGCACTGGTGCGCGGGCCGGCTGGTTTGCAACTGGATGAGCGGCGTCTCGATCCCTCGTTCCAGCGGCAATTCTCGGGGCATTACTTTCGCATCGATTTTTCCGACCGCAGCTGGCGTTCGCGCTCGCTGTGGGATCGTGAGCTGCTCAAGCCCAATGGCATTGGCATGCAGGCCGAGCTGGGCGATGGCCCGCAAGGCCAGTTGCTGCTGATCTACCGCGCCGACTATCGCCGCTATGGGGAGAACCTGTCGATCAGCGTGGCACAGGATTATCAGCCGGTACTGCAGAGCTTTCGTCGTATGCAGTGGGTGGGATTGGGGCTGGGCGGCGCTGCGCTGCTGCTGATCCTGGTGGCCCAGCGTTACACCGTGCGCAGGGCCCTGCGCCCACTGGAACAGGTGCGTCAGCAGATCGTGCAGTTGCAGCAGGGGCGGCGTACGGAGCTGGATGCCGAGGTGCCCGAAGAGCTGGAGCCTCTGGTCGCGCAGGTCAATCATTTGTTGGCGCATACCGAGGACACCCTCAAACGCTCGCGCAATGCCCTGGGCAATCTTGGCCACGCGCTGAAAACGCCGCTGGCCGTGTTGATCAGCCTGGCCGGCCGCGAGGAGTTGGCCGCCCATCCGGCATTGCGCGCGACCATGCGCGAGCAGTTGGAACAGATCGGGCAGCGCCTGAGCCGCGAGCTGGGGCGTGCGCGCCTGGCTGGCGAGGTATTGCCGGGTGCACGCTTCGATTGCGCGCAGGAGCTGCCGGGGCTGTTCGCCACCTTGTCGATGATTCATGACCGCGGCCTGAGCCTGGATTGGCAGGCGCCGCCTGGCCTGGTTCTGCCGCGTGACCGTGAGGATCTGCTGGAGCTGCTCGGCAACCTGCTGGACAACGCCTGCAAATGGGCGCAGCAGCGCGTGCAACTGACGGTGGAGGAGAGCGCCGAGGGTTATCGCCTGTGTGTCGATGATGACGGCCCAGGCATCGATGCCGAACGCCGTGAGGCCGTGCTTGGGCGTGGTACCCGCCTGGACGAGCAGGTAGCAGGGCATGGCCTGGGCCTCGGCATCGTGCGCGATATCATCGAGGCCTGGCACGGCCGTATCGAACTGCAGGACAGTCCGTTGGGCGGGTTGCGAGTGGTGGTCAGTCTGCCACGGCGTTGAACCTCAGGCTCACGCCGGTCTGGTGGGTTACGCGGCGCGGTAAGTTTGTTGGCGCCTGCAAACGCTGCGTTCAGCGCCGCTAACCCACACTACGGGCCGTGCAAGGCTCTCTATTACATGCCGTTGGCGAAGGCCGGGTTATCGAAGTTGATGGCGGCGCGGACCGGCTGCAGGGCGTGGGCGTAACGCACCAGTACATCGAGCGCGTAATCGACGCGGGCGCGGAGTCGCTCATCGGCTTCGTCCACCGCCTGCGGACCGTTCAACACTTTCTCGACCTGACGCACGATCAGGTGCTCCGGCAGGTAGCACAGGCGGCAGTTCTTGTAGCTGGAGGCGCGCAGTTCGCTGATCGGGTAGGCGCCGCCAATACCGGAGGAAACGCCAACCAGCAGGCCCGGCTTGTGCGCCAGTTCGGCCTTGCTGGCGTAGATGAAGAAGTTCTTGATCGCCGGACAGGCCATGCCGTTCCACTCCGGCGCAATGATCACCACGGCATCGGCGGCCGCCAGTTGCTGCTGATACATGGACCAGGGGCCGGCGTCTTCAGCGGGCCACAGCGGCAGTGGCGCCAGGCCCAGATCGATGATGCTGCTGGTGTCCTGAGTGGTTTGACCCATCTCGATCAGGCGCTGACGCAGCACGCGAGCGACCTTTCCCGATTGGCTGTTGTTGCGGCTGGAGCCGGCGACCAAGGCGATATTGAGCATGCTGCTTCCCCGAAAAAAGAACGCAGGCTAGGCGATTGCCTGCCTGCGCTGCAAGGGAAGCGCCGCCAGATCGAGGATGATTTGGCGTCATGTCCACTGATGCGCCGCCAGTATTTTGGTGTGCGCGGCGCACCCTACGACGTTACACGCGGAATTGATCCATCAGGCTCTGCTGGTGATTGGCCAGGCGATTGAGGTTCTGGCTCACCTGCGCCGACTCGTCGGCCTGTGCGGTGATGGCCTCGGTGACGTCGCGGATCGAGGCGACATTGCGGTTGATCTCCTCGGCCACCGAACTCTGCTCCTCAGCGGCGCTGGCGATCTGCAGGTTCATGTCGGTAATGGTGCTGACCGCCTGGCTGATGCGCTGCAGCGCGGCCACGGCTTGCTGCACCTGCTCGACGCTGCCCTGAGCCTGGCGATGGCTGCTGTGCATGGTGCTGACCACCTCGCGCGTGCCGTTCTGCAGGCCTTCGATCACCTGGCGGATTTCCTCGACCGAATCCTGGGTGCGTTTGGCCAGGTTGCGTACTTCGTCGGCGACCACGGCAAAGCCACGACCGGCTTCGCCCGCACGCGCGGCCTCGATGGCGGCGTTGAGGGCGAGCAGGTTGGTCTGCTCGGCAATCGAGCGAATCACTTCCAGCACCGAGCCGATCTGCTCGCTGCTGCTGGCCAGGCCTTCGACTTCCTGCATGGCCACATTCATTTCATTGGCCAAAAGATCGATGGTGTTGGTAGTGCGGTCGATCACCTGCAGGCCTTCGCGACTGGCCTGGTCTGCATTGCGCGCGGCTTCTGCGGCCTGCGCGGCGTTGTGCGCGACATCCTGGGCGGTGGCGCTCATTTCCTGGAAGGCGGTCGCCACCTGGTCGACCTCTCGGTACTGCTGCTGCATGCCGGCGCTGGTCTGGCTGGCGATCGCTGCGGACTGATCAGCCGTGCTGCGGGCGTCGATCACGCTGTTTTTCACGTCGGCAATGATGGGCTGCAGCTTGTCGAGGAAACGGTTGAACCAGCCGGCGAGTTCGCCCAGCTCGTCCTGTCGGGCGTATTGCAGGCGGCGAGTCAGGTCGCCTTCGCCGCTGGCGATATCCTTGAGCATGGAGGCCACGCCGAGAATCGGCCGCGTTACGCCGCGTGCCGTCAGCCACATCAGCAACAGACCGGCGATCACCGCGACAAGCCCCATCAGCAGTGCGACCAGGCTGTCACGGGTGCGGGTGGCATCGAGCTGTGCGCCCAGTTCGATGGCGCGCTCGAGCAGCACTTGCTGAGGCACTTCGAGTAGCACCGACCAGGGTTTTGCCTCGGGAATCGGTTTGAACGGGCTGAGTTCACGGAGCATGTCAGCGTGCCGCAACTCGGCGTCGCTGCCTGACTGGATTAAGCTGCGCAGTTCGCTGGCGTTTTCGGGAAAGGCACGTTCGACCGGCTGGCTCAGCAGGCTGCCGTCGCGGCTGTGGCCTGCCAGCAAGGCGCCGGGGCTGAAGATGCTGATATGGCCCTGGCCGTCGTACAGCTCGCGATTGGCCTCCTGGCTGATCTGCTGCAGGCTGGCCAGGCTGATATCCACGCCCATGACGCCGATGATCTTGCCATCGAGTTCCAGCGGGAAGGCGATGCTGGTCATCAGCGTCTTCTGCCCGCCGACGTCGTCGTAATAAGGTTCCAGCACGCAGGCCTGGCGGGTATCGCGGGGGCAGGTATACCAGGCGTTGTAGGCGACGCCGTTGTCACCAGGCGTGGTGTCGCCCAGCAATTGCTCGGTCATGGCCTCGGCTTCCAGTTGACCGACTGTGGGTTGCGCCCAGTACAGCGCGAAGCGTCCTGCGTCATTGCTGCCCAGATCGGGCTGGTCGGCGAACAGTTCGTCCTTGCCATCCAGGGCGTTGGGTTCGAACACCAGGTACAGGCCGAGCAGGGCGGGGTTGGCTTCCAGGCTGCTGCGCACCTGGCGGGTCAGGTCCTCACGCAGGTCGAAGGCATCGAGAAAGCGCTTCTCTGCCTGCTCACGCAGGAACAGGATCTGCCGGGAAAATCCCTTGCCGTACTGGTAGGCATCCATGAAGTAGCGCTGGATACGGATCGCCTGTAATTCACTACGCGCCTTGAGGCGCAGTGTCGCACTCTCTTCCAGCATGGCGGAGCTGGCTTCGCGCACCAGGCTGGCGCTGCGGCTCGACTGGTACTGCGAGGCGCCCACCAGCAAGGTGACGATGGCGAGCAGGCACAGGCCGGCGAGCAGGGTGATCTTCCACTGGATCGAAAGACGGCTGAACAGCATGGTGCGTTCCTTTCTGCATGGGCTAACAGTGTTATCGGTGTGCGGCCCGCATTCTTGATCGATACGGTGTGCGGTCGGAATTATGCACGTTTCGGTTTAAATAATGAACGATCATGCGTTTTGACAGCGATGGCTCGCTTGCGGCAGAGTACGCGGCTTTTTGCGCCGTGAAGGTGGAGTGCTTTATGAACGCTGTAATCGCTGCGGTCGGCATCATGCTGGTCCTCAGTCTCTGTCGCGTACACGTGGTCGTGGCGCTGATCATTGGTGCGCTGGCCGGCGGGCTGTTGGGTGGGCTTGGCGTCGAGGGCACGCTGAAGGCGTTCAACCAGGGGCTCGGTGGCGGGGCGACGGTTGCCCTGTCTTACGCGCTGCTGGGCGCTTTCGCCGTGGCCATCGCCAAGTCGGGCCTGGCTCACGCCCTGGCGGACAGGGCTCTGGTGCTGGTCGGCAAGCAGCACGAAGGCGCAGGTGGTGCGCTGAAGTGGCTGCTGATCGCACTGCTGCTGGCTGTTGCAATCTCCTCGCAGAACCTGCTGCCGATCCATATCGCCTTCATCCCGTTGCTGGTACCGCCGCTGCTCTATGTATTGAGCAAGTTGCAACTGGACCGCCGCTTGATCGCCTGCGTGCTGACCTTCGGTCTGATCACGCCGTACATGTTCCTGCCGGTGGGTTTTGGCGGCATCTTCCTCAATGAGATCCTGCTGGCCAATGTCGCCAAGTCCGGTGTCGACGTCACCGGCATCAGCATCACCCAGGCCATGGCCATTCCGGCGCTGGGCATGCTCTTCGGTCTGCTCGTGGCAGTGCTGTTCAGCTATCGCGGCAAGCGCGTGTATGACCTGGAAAAGGTCGCGCAGGCCGAGCGTGTGGACGTGCAGTACAACCCGTTGAGCCTGCTGGTGGCAGGGCTGGCCATCGCCGCGGCGTTCGTCGTGCAGTTGTGGCTGGACTCGATGATCATTGGCGCGCTGGTCGGCTTCGTGATCTTCTCTGTGTCCGGCGTGGTGCGCTGGAAGGAGGCGGACGGCCTGTTTACCGAAGGCATGAAGATGATGGCCATGATCGGCTTCATCATGATCGCCGCTGCCGGTTTCGCCGAGGTGATGAAGACCACCGGTGAGGTCAAGACGCTGGTCGATAGCGCGGCAACCCTGATTGGCCACAACAAGGCCGTTGGCGCGCTGTTGATGCTGCTGGTCGGGCTGCTGGTGACCATGGGCATCGGCTCTTCCTTCTCGACCATTCCGATCATCGCGGCGATTTTCGTGCCGCTGGGCGTGCAACTGGGTTTCAGCCCGCTGGCCATCGTCTGCATCGTCGGCACTGCCGGTGCCTTGGGCGACGCCGGCTCACCCGCCTCGGACTCGACGCTCGGACCAACCTCGGGGTTGAACGCCGACGGTCAGCACAACCACATCTGGGACAGCGTCGTGCCCACCTTCCTGCACTACAACCTGCCGCTGCTGGCGTTCGGTTGGGCCGCCGCTATGCTGCTGTAAAGGCGTGAACAGACGCCGGATTAAGTTCTCGGCGCCTTGGGTCGCTTAATTCTTCCACGGGGCTGCCGATACATCGGTAGCCCCGTTTTTGGTTTCGCACACAAGGACAATAAGAATGCGCCTGACATTGAAAGCCAAGGTAATCCTGCTTGCGCTGGTTCCCGTCATCCTTTTCGCGCTGGTGCTCAGCGGTACGGCGGCGAGGGTGTTGCAGAATCTGGCTGCTGACGAAGTGGCCGAGACCCGCGAGCGTCTGCTGCAGGAGAAACGCAGCGAGCTCGAGCATTACATCCAGATCGCACTGGGCTCGGTGAAAGGCCTCTACGATGGTGCCGCCCAAGGCGACATGGCCAGTCGCGAACAGGCCATCGCCATCCTCTCGAAGATCAAGTACGGCGCCGACGGCTACTTCTTCGGCCACGACTCCAACGTGGTGCGCCTGTTCCGTGGCGACAGCCCGGTGGATGTCGGCAAGAGCCTGGCCGACCGGCGCGACCCGAATGGTGTGTACATCAATCGCGAGCTGGTCAACGTGGCGAAGAACAACAGCTACTTCGTCAATTATTCCTCGCCGCTGCCGGGCAACGAGACCGTGCAGGTGCCCAAGCTCGCCTACAGCTACTACCTGCCCAAGTGGGACATGGCCCTGGGCACCGCGCTCAACCTCGACGGTATCGAGGCGCAGATCGTCGAAGTACAGGCTGAGATCGACCGCCGCATCGGCACCATCATCACCAGCATCATGGTGGTGGCGGCTATCCTCCTGCTGGTGTTCGGCGTGATTGGGGTCTGGTTGGGCAACGCCTTCCTGCGCCCGCTGCAGCAGATCAAGGCCAACCTCGACGATATCGCCGCAGGCGAGGGTGATCTGACCCGCCGTCTGCCCGTTACCAGTCAGGACGAGTTGGGCCAGCTGGCAGGGTCCTTCAACCGTTTTGTCGAGAAGGTGCATGGCCTGGTGCGGCAGATCGTCGAAATGACCGGGCAGCTCACCGAGCTGGTGGGTCAGGTATCGGAACAGGCGCAGCGCTCCGAGCAGGCCATGGGGCAGCAGCGCCATGAAACCGATCAGGTGGCTACGGCGATCAATGAAATGTCCGCCGCCGCCCATGAAGTCGCCAAGAGCGCGCAGAACGCCGCCGAAGCCGCGCAGCAGACCGACCGCGAAGGGCAGGCCGCCAAAAGCGTGGTCGATGGCAGCATCCAGCGTATTCACTCGCTGGTCGAGGACATCCGCAGCAGCGGCGTATCGCTCGACAGCCTGCAGCAGGACGTACTGTCCATCGTCAGCGTGCTCGACGTGATCCGCTCCATCGCTGAGCAGACCAACCTGCTGGCGCTCAACGCCGCTATCGAAGCCGCCCGTGCCGGTGAGGCGGGGCGTGGTTTTGCCGTGGTTGCCGATGAAGTGCGTGCGCTGGCCAGTCGCACTCAGCAGAGCACCCAGGAAATCCAGGGCATGATCGATCGTCTGCAGCAGGGCACGCAGCAGTCAGTGACCTCGATGCGCCGCTCCAGTGATGCCGGTGAGCTGACCAGCGAGCAGGCCAACAAGGCCGGCGAATCGCTCGACGCCATTGCTCGGCTGATTGCCACCATCAACGCGATGAACGCGCAGATCGCCAGCGCCGCCGAGGAGCAGACCGCAGTGGCCGAGGAGATCAATCGCAGCGTGCATCAGATCGCCGTTGCCGTGGACAGCGTCGCCGACGAAACCGAGCGTGGCGCACAGACTGCTCGCAGCCTGGCTGGCCTTGGTGATCGCCTCGGGGCATTGGTGCGTCAGTTCCGCATCTGAGTCAGAGCGGGAAGCTCCAGCGACTGAATGCCTCGCTCAGCAACTCGATCCAGGCGCGGACAGCCGGCGACATACCGCGCCTGTGGCTGTAGGCCAACTGGACATAGCCCTCCGGCACCGTCCAGTGCGGCAGCAATGACACCAGGCGGCCGTCGGCCAATTCCTCGTGGCAGTAGGTGGTGGGCAGCAGCGTGATGCCCACCCCGGCCAGTGCCGCCGACTTGCGCATGGGAAAGTCGTCGATGGCCAGGCGCGCCTCCAGGGCGATCTCGCGAGCCTCCTGCGTCGTGTTGTGATGAAAGCGCAGATGAATGCGCCGGTCGGCTCCGATGGCGCCCAGCGCTGGCAACTGCTGCAGATCTTCAGGCTGCTCCAGGCGTAGCCCGGTTATCAGATCCGGGCGCGCCACCACCAGCGCGCGCGCGGGTAGCAGGCGACGAGTGATCAGGCCCGGTTCTTCGTCATCAGCGTTACGCACGCGCAGGGCGACGTCCACAGCCTCGTTGAGCAGATCGATGCGTCGGCTGGTCTGCACCACCTCCAACTGCACCCTGGGGTAGCGCGTCAGAAACTCATTGATCAGATCAGGCAGCAGGGCCACGCCCGGTGGGGTGGAGAAGCGCACCCGACCACGCGGCTCGCTGGTCAGGTTGGTCACGGTTTCCTCGGCCTGTTCGGCCTCCAGCAACATCGCCTGGCAATGGCGCAGGTAGCGTTCGCCGATATCGGTCAGCGCCAGCTTGCGTGTCGAGCGTTGCAGCAAACGCGCGCCCAGGCGCTGCTCCAGCTCGGCGATACGCCGCGACAGGCGCGACTTGGGAATGCCCAGTGCGCGCCCGGCAGCGGCGAAACCACCGGCTTCCACTACCTTGGCGAAGTAGAACAGATCATTGAGGTCATGCATGTCATCGTCCTATCAGTGGGACGAACTATCGCATTTTTGCCGTCTTATCGGCTATTGGTTCCATCGGTAGCCTCCCCGCAATTGCGTCACCACGTCGCATAGCACTCTGGAGAGCACCCATGAAACTACTGCACCTCGATTCCAGCATCCTCGGCGATGCTTCCGCTTCCCGTCAGCTCAGCCGCTCTGTGGTCGAGGCCTGGAGCGCTGTCACTGCAGATGCTCAGGTGACCTACCGCGACCTGGCCAGCGATGCGCTGAGCCACTTTTCCGCTGCCACCCTGGTAGCCGCCGGCACCCCGGCCGAGCTGCGTGACGCCGCGCAGAAGCACGAGGCCGAGTTGGCCGAACGCACCCTCGAAGAGTTTCTTGCTGCCGATGCCATCGTCATCGGTGCGCCGATGTACAACTTCGCCATTCCCAGCCAACTGAAGGCCTGGATCGACCGCATCGCTGTCGCCGGCAAGAGCTTCAAATACACCGAGAACGGCCCGGTAGGGCTGGCTGGCGGCAAGACCGTGGTGATCGCCTCCAGCGCCGGTGGCATTCATGCCGGCCAGCCGTCTGGCCAGGCGCATGAGGACTATCTGGTGCGCATGCTGAACTTCGTCGGCATCGACGATATCGAGATCGTTCGCGCCGAAGGCCTGGCCTACGGCGAAGAGCCGCGCGCCGAAGCCATGAAAGGTGCAGCGCAGCGTATCTCCGAGCTGTTCGCCACTGCCTGAGCAGAGCGCTGAAACAACAAAGCCCGCGAAAGCGGGCTTTGTTGTTTCTGTAGCGTGTGGTCAGACGATGATTCCCTGGCTGCGCAGGTAGTCGTCGTAGGTGCCGCTGAAGTCGGTCACGCCGTTGTCCGACAGTTCGATGATGCGTGTGGCCAGGGAGCCAACGAACTCGCGGTCATGGCTGACGAAGATCAGCGTGCCCGGGTAGTTCTCCAGCGCCAGGTTGAGCGCTTCGATCGATTCCATGTCCAGGTGGTTGGTCGGTTCGTCCATCACCAGCACGTTGGGCTTCTGCAGGATCAGCTTGCCGAACAGCATGCGGCCTTGCTCACCACCGGAGATGACCTTCACCGACTTGAGGATTTCGTCGTTGGAGAACAGCATGCGCCCGAGGGTGCCGCGGATCACCTGCTCACCGGTCGTCCACTGGCCCATCCAGTCGAACAGGGTCACGTCATCTTCGAAATCGTGGGCGTGATCCTGGGCGTAGTAGCCAACCTCGGCGCTCTCCGTCCATTTCACCGAACCGGCATCCGGGGTCATTTCGCCGACCAGGGTGCGCAGCAGGGTGGTCTTGCCGATACCGTTGGGGCCGATGATCGCCACGCGCTCGCCGGCTTCGACGGTGAAGCTGAAGTTCTTGAACAGCACCTTGTCGTCGAAGGCCTTGGATACCTTCTCGATGGTCACGGCCTGGCGGTGCAGTTTCTTGGTCTGCTCGAAGCGAATGAACGGGCTGACGCGGCTCGACGGCTTGACCTCGGCCAGCTGAATCTTGTCGATCTGCTTGGCGCGGCTGGTGGCCTGCTTGGCTTTCGAGGCGTTGGCCGAGAAACGGCTGACGAAGCTCTGCAGCTCGGAAATCTGCGCTTTCTTCTTGGCGTTGTCGGCCAGCAACTGCTCGCGCGACTGGGTCGCGGCAGTCATGTACTCGTCGTAGTTGCCCGGGAACAGGCGCAGCTCGCCGTAATCCAGGTCAGCCATGTGGGTGCAGACCGAGTTGAGGAAGTGACGGTCGTGGGAAATGATGATCATGGTGCTGTTGCGCGCCGTGAGGATCGTTTCCAGCCAGCGGATGGTGTTGATATCCAGGTGGTTGGTCGGCTCGTCGAGCAGCAGCACATCCGGGTCGGAGAACAGCGCCTGTGCCAGCAGCACGCGCAGCTTCCAGCCGGGGGCGACTTCGCTCATCGGGCCAAAATGCTGCTCGAGCGGAATGCCCAGGCCCAGCAGCAGCTCGCCCGCGCGCGATTCGGCGGTGTAGCCGTCCATCTCGGCGAACTCACCTTCGAGTTCGCCAACCTTCATGCCATCTTCTTCGCTCATTTCCGGCAGCGAGTAGATGCGGTCGCGCTCGGCCTTGACCTTCCACAGCTCCTCGTGGCCCATGATCACGGTGTCGATCACGTTGAATTCTTCGTAGGCGAACTGATCCTGGCGCAGCTTGCCCAGGCGCACGTTCGGCTCGAGCATCACCTGGCCGCCGGAAGGCTCGAGGTCGCCGCCAAGAATTTTCATGAAGGTCGACTTGCCGCAGCCGTTGGCGCCAATCAGGCCGTAGCGGTTGCCGTTGTTGAACTTGACGGAAACGTTCTCGAACAGCGGCTTGGCGCCGAACTGCATGGTGATGTTAGCGGTGGAAATCAAAGGACTTACCTATCAGTAACTTGAGGTGCGCTGTTTAAAGGGTGATACCGCTTTCGAGCCTTTCAGCCCGGCCCGAACCGAGGAAGACGAACCTGCGCATATGAGTGAACGCTACGCCCCTGCCGGCAGACGAGCCGATAGGCTGGTGAGGCATGGGGGGAGTGTCGGGCATCGTGGCGCCGGGGCCTGGTGCTGCTCAGGGCGACGTCGAAGCGCGCAATGGTATCACTTGGGGCCTGTAACTACAGCAATGGCGCTGCTGATCTGCTGCCTGACGGTGAGGGCTACGATGAGAGACTCGGTCTTGTATCGAGTGAGCGCCCTCAAAGCCGTATGAATCGACGTTCGGCCTCATCCCACTTGAACGACGCGCCGGCACAGTGTTGGCGTTTGTCGACATGCACGTGCAGGTGTTCGTCTTGCTGCTCGACACGGACGGTATTGATCCCGCGGTTGCAGATGTTCGGGAGGGAGAGGGCAAGGACCTGCACCCGTTTGCCGGTAGCCTTGTCCATCACCTCGATCGCACCAATCGCGTCGTAGGACAGCATCATCGGGATCTGGAAGTAGAAGCGCTCGCTGGACTCCGCCTGTAGCAGCGAATGGGTTTGCGTTCCTGAATGTTCATCACGCAGGAAATCCTCGAGAAACCCCTGTGGCTTGAGTGTCAGGGGCAGCGAACGGCCACTGCGGTAGTCGGTCCAGGTGCCGCTGATAAGGGGTGTATTCGGGTAAAAGTTGGTGGTGTTGAAGTGCAGCCGTGCAACTGGAAGCCCCTCGGGATCAAGCTCGTCCATGGCCTTTCGCATGGAGGTATTGAGAAATGTCGGCTTCAGCCTGATTGGCGTGCGGTAGCGGTCATATGAATAAATGCCGCGGGTCACGCCATTGGTGTGCTCGATCACCAGCGTCACCGGGCTTTTGCCGATGCTGCCCTGATAGATGGCATGCGAGGCCAGCGATTGGGTACTGGTCGCGGCGAGCACGATAGCGATCAATGCCGCAGGGAGTAGGGAGGATTGCATGGCGACGCTCCTTGTCGTTAGAAGTGTTCCTGGCTCGTACGCTCCAGCTCGAGCGTATCGGCTGCGGTGAAGCGGTAGTGCTGCCATTCGATGGTGCCTGCGCGGTAGTCGACGCCCTTGTCCGGGCGGAGGCTGATCACGCCATTGGGAGCAACTCTCAGCGGCCCTTGCGCGCCCAATGCCTCCAGCGCGGTATGACGTCGATAGCCTCCCTGATCGTGCCGATACAGGTAATAACGGAAATTGCCACTGACCAGTGCATTGTCGCTTTGGCGACGCAGCCGCGGGGTTACCCGGAAATCGATGATGCCGTCGCCGTCGAAATCGGCGAAGTGCAGCGTTTCGCTGCCGAAGAACACAAGATCAAGATCTTCCAGCACCTGTACCGGCGAGCCATCGCGCCGGGTGACGTCTATTCGGAAAACCTGCCCTCCATGTACGCCAGAGGCACGACGGGCGTGAACGCGGAACACGAAGTCGCCATCCGCGTATGGCTGCAGCAGGACGCCGTCGTATGACTCACGTACATCAGTGGGGAAGTAGCCAACCCTTTTCAGTTCGAGCGCCTGCACATGACGGCTCTGCAAATCGAGATGTTGGCCCTCGAGATTGCCCTGGGCGGTTTGCAAACCCGGCAGCAGCAGGGCGGCGCCCGGCATGCGTGGATTGGTCATGAGATTGATCAGCAGCTTGTCGCCTTCCTCGTGCGGTGTTTCCTCAAGCGTCAGATAACGGCCGGTGCCCTGGTCGAACAGGTGGCCCGAGATCGCGTCGCGCTGATGGTCGTGGATCAGCACCAACTCGACAGGCTCATTGCCGATGGTGCCTGCATAGACGCTCACGGGCTTGGCATGGGCAAGTGCCGAACCGCTCAGCACGCATGACAGCCAGACCAGCACTCGAACATGGCGGATCAGGATCATTGGGCGTTCTCCTGCTGCGGATACGGTTGCCACTGGCTGCGGTACCTGGGGTTCTGGTAGTGCTTCGGAAGTTCCACCCGTACGTTCGAGCGCAGGTGCCAGCTGGGCGTATCGGTCGCCACGACGCCGTCGCCTGAGGTTGGGTGAAACACGCACAGGCCACGCAAGGTGCTGTCGAACTGCAGTGGGTAGCTGTCGTCCTTGTCTAATGTGGACTCGATGGTCTGCACTCGGCCGCGTGCGAAACACTGATCATTGTGATCTCTCCAGAACGCCACGTGCCGATCCGGATCGTTGGGGTCGATGACCTCGGTTTCGGCAAGCCTGAACAGAACGCGCATGCTGTTGGCGCTGGCATCGGCACGGGCATCGCGCACCCAAAAAACCAGGGTTTGGGGATGATAGCCATCCAGGCGCGGTACCGGGAAACGCATGGTCTTGTTGTCCGGCACGCCATACACATGGAGTTGTCGCCATTGCGTGCCCATCAGGCCGGCAGCGCGATTCTTCCGGTAAAGAAGCTTTACCGGAGGAGAGCCAGGGGAGTGTTGCCCCAGTGACATCCCGGCAGGCAACTGCACCGTGATATCGCCGAAGCTCGGCATGCCGGTGAACGCCTGCCATTGCAGGGGGCGATACTGCTCGCCGTGAAATAATCTGAAGTCATCGTTGAACGCGGGGACGTTTTGCGGAAAGTGCAGGAAAGCCGCGCAGCCCTGCAGGGTGAGTAGCAGAGCGGCCATTGCCGGGATTGAAAACAACGCTGCTTGCTGCTGGCGCTTCCTTGCCACATCGACGCTCCCTGATTGATTGAACTGGCCTCGGGTCCCCCGAGCCGCGAGCAGGATAGCGAATGGCAGCGAATACTGCCTGACCGCGTTGGCTCGGCGTGAGCCGCGTCGCATTCGATGAGCCGCAGCGTTGGAAGCGCTCGAGCAGCGGGTGATTATCCGTCACCGATTGGTGATGAATGTCATGGGCTGGGTTCGGGTATTGAAAGGCACGGAGGCAACATGATCAGAATCTTCGAAGACGATGAGCCCGCCTGGAGAATACTCACCCATGTTCTGGAACATGGGGTCGCCGGTATCGCAGGCGGCAGGATGAGCACGCGCAACAAGTTGAACGAGGTGAGGGAGCAGGAGGGCTGCGTCTTCGGGGGGAAGCAAGGTGGGCAAGCTTCGCGTTGATGGCTCCCATGCTCCGGCGTGGGAGCAAGCCCGTGATGCTCTGCGTCACAGCACAGCGCGCAACTGCCCGTGGTGGACGCTGGAGCGTCGAGGGCTGCATTCCCACGCAGAGCGTGGGAACGATCATGAAAAGGCGGACTGAGTCGTTACAGTGTTGATGGCTCCCACGCTCCGGCGTGGGAGCAAGCCCGTGACGCTCTGCGTCACAGCACAGCGCGCAACTGTCCGTGGCGGACGCTGGAGCGTCGAGGGCTGCATTCCCACGCAGAGCGTGGGAACGATCATGAAGCGGCTGGCGCCTGTGCGAGCAACCGCAAGCTGTCGCACAGTGCCGCGCAACCTGGCTACAGCTTGAGCTCCGTACGCGTTGCCCCATGCTTGCCACCCAGCGGCGAGCACAAACGCTGGTGGATGCGGCTGAGAAAGCCCAGCTCGAAGGCATGGCGCTGCGCACCCGACGGGAACAGCTGGCGCTCCAGCAACAGGTTGGCCCAGAGCCAGCCGCTGTTGGCGTCGTCCAGCCAGGCCTGCGCGGTCTGCACGCCGTGGCCGAAGCTGGCCTGGCAATCTTCGCTCCAGCCGAAGTCCGCTGCTGGTTGCCCGTCATGGCCGGGCAGGTGGGTGAGGTGTCGTGGCAGCTCAGTCATGCTCGGCCCTCCCGGCTGCCTGGGCGATGGCCCGGCGGTAAAGCACGACCAACTCCCTCAGCAGTGCGCTGGCGGTATTCGCCAGCTCCGGCTCCGGCAGGCGCCGCAACAGCATGGCCAGCAAGGCCGCGCGATATTCGGCTTCGGCCTGCAAGGGGTATTCGTTCGCGACAGCGCTGTGCAACGGATTGCGTGGCGAAGGGAAGGGGATAACGACGGATTCAGACGTGGTCATGCGGCACCTCCACAACGGAAGTCGACACGGCAGCCAGCAGCCCAGGGCGGAGCCCTTGGGTAAAAGGGGGATAGTGCATTTTCCTTATGCTCCTTGGACAGATTAAGGAGCCGCTTCCCAGCCTTCTCACGAGCTATGGAGGCGGACCGTGCAAGGGTGAGAAACCGGCGTCCAAGGGAACCGGCCAGGCCGAGGCCTGCCTCACACGGCCCGCCATAGAAATGCGGTAACCGGGCACAAAAAAAGCGCCGGCTACACTGCTATGGCGCTTCCGCGCCTTGGACGAAATTCGGGTTCTCACACCCGGTCACGGGATTTACCGTGACAGGTCGGACTGTAGCGCGGGGGGCGGGGGGAGGGCAAGGGTAAGGGTTGCTATCGGCCAAAAGCGGGCATTGGGGAGACAAGAGATTACCGAAAGCTAATTGAGTCGTAGAACTGGTTTGCCCCGGAGACGTTGCACCCGGCATTCCAAACTCATTTATTATGCTTCGAGATGTAAATCTTAGGCTTGAGGTTGAAATTTTTAATCAGCTTCTGCCAAGACTCGATGGCTAACAGGAACTGAATAGAATTGATTTGCGTAATTCTTTGTATATCATCCTCAAACACAAACCAGAGTGCGGCGGTGGATAGCTCTTCTTCGAACTGAATGACTCTTCGCTTTATGAGCTCTACAGAGTCTTTAGATTGTTCAATATTGTATATTAGCTGATGGTTGGCTTCCGAGATTTTGACTGAGATTATCTCTCCATCCTTGAATAGATCTGCAATCTCAATCTTGTATTTTTTCTTCCCTTGCTCCAAGGACTGAATTTGTGTCAACTGTCTATCCAAGAGAGTAAACCCACTCTCAGTGCATTGTCTCTTATTGAAATATGACTCTCGGTAGGTTAAGTTGTCTTCAGCATGCTCGCCGGCTTCTATCATGCGCTCTTTGTCAGCCTTCCACTGCTGATAGTCTGCCTCATTCAGCGCATCTCTTAACTCAGTGTCGATGCCGTTAAGCGAGCGTTTCAGGTAATCCATAAAGGTTTGGTTGAACTTATACCATTCGCCGCCTTTCAAAAAATACTGGTAGCCACCGTGGTCAATAGCTAGATCTAAGAGCTCTTTCAAATCTTTGGTGAAGGCACCTTGGTCATCATTTCTGAACTGGATACGAACTTCGTTGATGTCGGTAATGTCTTGGTGGTCGCTGAGGAAATCGCTGATATTAGTGACTTCGAGTGTGTTGCCGATGTCTTTACGATAGGAGCCAGTTTGGCCAGGCTTTTTGCAAGATAGACGGTAGTCGTAGTCATGGAAGCTAAAGCAGATGGCTACGCCATGAACATAAAACTCTTCAATTTGTACGTTGCCTTGCATGTCTTTGATGGAGGCAAGAAGCAGTCTATCGAGCTCATCCACCAACTCGACCGCTATGGGTTCAAGCTTGGGTAGGTGAATTATCTCCTGCTCCGTAATACTGGCTTCGATTTGGTCAAAGATGATGGCTAAATCGATGGGGCTTCTATCCATATCCATTTGGATGGAGTCAGCAAATATTATATTTCGGTCACCCCAAACTTCCTTATTGGAAGCCTTCAACTTCAGGTGGTCTACAGACTCGCCAGGTTCGTAGCTACCGAGCTGAAAGCGCTGGTAAGACGATACGTCCTGTCTTTTGGTTTCGGCGAAATACCGGCTTTTCTTCAGAAGGATAGTGTTTTCATCGGCCATACGCACGGCCAGCTGAATGCCGAAATCAGAGTGGGTAAATTTGGAAAGATAAAAGTGGGATTTACCCAGGCTGACTGCGTATATTTCTTCTGGTTTTTCGCTGTTGCGGCAGAGCAATATCCCGAAATGAAAAATGTTTCTGGGCTCGTTTACGCCATCATTGAAAAACTCTCTATAGACTTGCCACCACCAAATCTCATTCCCTCTTATATTCTCGGAGTAATAGAAAGTCATTGAGTATTTGTTGGGTTGCAGTGTTTTTTGCTCCGTCAAACCTACAGTGCCTAGTTTGGCTAGGAGCTGATCCAGCTTGTCGTGCTTAACTTTATAGATATTGTATGTATTGTGCATTGCAATTCCCTTTGGTGCCCATCGGCTGCTGGAAAAATCAAAATTTCATATACCTAGCTACAGGTAATCAGACGATGCTGGCGAGAGCAGCTGTAGTTTTAGGTGCCGTCAATCGTAAGCATAGAAGAGAATTCTAGGTGATCTACCAGCAGCTTGCCTGAGGCGTTCTGCGTGGACGGAGAGCCGACGTCCACTTTTGGACGGCAGCAACCCGTTGTGACCGGCAGCAGCTGGGCCATCACAGACTGTCGCGACAGGGAAAGCCGGACGCTCGATCTATGGAAGCCTCCAGCCAGAAGCGGATTATCCTATTCCTAGAGTCGTATTCCCTGCCGTGGTAGTAGCTATCGCCAAGTGCTTTCGCGGAAGAGCCATAACCTACCAAATGACCTCCGCCACGTGTTTGCCTGCTACTCATCGGCTGGTGCTAAGCTCTTAGTGCTGTGTGTGCAGCCAGATCGCAGCTGTAACGGAGGGGCGGAATGGAAACTAATACTAACTTAGGGGGGTGGCTATGGTTTTGACCGATGCGTCTCTAGAATTTGCTCGAAATCATATAACAGCTTTTTATGATACTGACTTTTACCCAAAGCCTTTTGAGTTTCATGCGTTGTGGAACTCTTGGGCCGAGGTTAAAAGCTATCTTCTCGCCGCACCATTAGCTGGAGCGCACACTAGCAATCCGAGAGTTCTTCCCTGGGCTAAGGCTCGCGGAGGATACCGAATTGTTCATCAGCTTGAACCATTAGACTCAATAATATATACCGCTCTGATTTATTTGGTGGCCGAAGAAATCGAAGCGTCGCGGATGCTGCCATCTATTGCATGCTCGTACCGAATTGAAGTTGACGAAAATAGTTATTTCTCGAGAGGATCTGGGTTCCCAGCATACAGAGAGAGCTGCGAGAGGCTAGGTGGAGTTTATGAATATGTACTTTCTACAGATATTAGTGATTTCTATAATCAAATATATCTCCATCGAGTAGGAAACGTAATCGACTCGGTCGGAGCACCCGCTGGCGCAGGCAGGGAGATTGAGAGCTTCTTATCTCGATTGAATAACAAAGCATCTCAAGGCATACCGGTAGGGCCTGCGGCTTCAATAATTTTGGCGGAAGCTATTCTGCTTGATGTTGACCAATTCATATCAAATCATCACGTAGAGCATGTTCGCTATGTAGACGACATTCGTATATTTTCGGATTCGGAAGAGCAGCTTTCAGATATTCTTGAAGATCTTGTGGTTTATCTCCACGACCAACACAGGCTTGGCCTAGTTTCGGAGAAAACCTCCATTAGATCGTCCGCTCAGTTTCTTCAAGAAGAGCTTCAAAACCAGTATCAAATGGATAAGCTTGATATTCTGAATGAAATTGAGGCTGGAAACCAATATGGCACATACGAATCGGAACAGGAAAGTGAGTACGAAGACTTCCAGGAATATGATGAGTATGGGCGGTATTGCGAGGGAAGCGACGACGAAGATGATGATGGCGAAGATCTAGGAGCATCATTGTTAGATGCCCTTTTTAGGGTTCGTAACTTTGGCTATGTAGATCTCGCTGTTTTGAGAGCCATCATTAGAAGGGCTAAGCATGGACAAGTAGCTGAGATAGCGAAATCCATACTAGAGGATATAGAGTTTTACAAGCCCGTAATCAATGATGTTTGTCTTTACTTGGCTTCCTTACCAGCAGCAGGAATTAAAGAGATTTTGCCGCTACTATCGAATCTATGCCAAGCCAACAGAATCAGCAACCGAAGCATGAGGGTTTGGATGGAGTGGCTTTTTACCCGTGAAGCACAGTTTCTAACCGATCAAAACATTCGACGTTATGTTTATCAAGGTACACCTGCCAGCGCGGCCGCAGCTGCATTACTGGAAGGAAATATCGCATGGGCAAAAGAGGCGAAACAGAAAGTTTTGACGTCGGCATCGTGGGACAGGAGAGCCTACATTCATGCGCTCAATATATTGTCAAAGGATGAAGCCGAGAAATATCTAAAATTTATTAAGCAGAATCCATCCTTAACTCATACGGATAAATGGGTGTGTGCTTGGGTGCTGGCCGGATGCCCAACGTAGTTGGTTTGTTGGATATTAGAGGCGTTGCTCATCCATGATCCTGGCCGCTCCGAAAGGCAGCTCCTGGCCGATTGCTGCCCCTCGGAGTAGCGTGCGAGAGGCTATGATGGGCGTTTCGGAAGCTTATTATGACGAACAGCAAAAAGGCGCAACACTGCACGATCTGCGCATGCCTACTCGATAATCCGGAAGATCCGCTATCGGGTAATACCGGCGGGGATTGCTGGAGATGCATAGGTGCTATCGAGGCGGAAATGGGATGCGCAGAGTCACTCGAATATGTACGCCAAGAATACGAGGCGGGACTTCGGCCTGGCTGGATCGATCCGTTCAAGCCATGATTCGAAAGCTGAGCAGATAAGGGGACGAGCAGATAAGGTGACAGATTTATTTACTGGTCCGCTGTCCGCTTCCGGCCGATTCTGTTGAAAAAGTCGGCCTCTGAAAGAGCCGCTTCTTGGCAGCTCAAAAATCGCTCAACTCTGGCGTTGCCACGTAAACACCAAGACAGCTCCGTCTTTTGAGTGACTCAGGTTTCAACGTCGCTAACGCTATTTTCATTGGCAAAAATCGCGACAGGACTTATTCAATAGAATCGGCTAATACCGGATAGTGGCCTAAGCTGGCAAGGTAAAGGGGAATGGACACATGACGCCGTGGTAGTTAGAACGTTACCCGCCCTGACACACCCGGTTGAACTTCACCTCCGACCCAGATATCACTTCCGAGCTTCTCAATTTTTATCCGGCCTCGACGACCCAATACAGTGCCTTGGCTCGCCGTGTAGTGGTCAGGCATGACCCCAGTAGAACTTAGCCATTGCGCCAGGCTCGCATTGAGACTTCCGGTAACAGGGTCTTCATTCCACTCTTCACCCATAAAGGCGCGCACCTCGACATCTGCGTCCGCATGAGGACCTTGCCAAGGCGCGACCACGCCTACATTGAGTCCATTTAGTGTCGTGTAGTCCGGACGAATCGCCAAAACCTCATCACGCGAAGCCAACAGTACGGCAACCCAGCCAGGCCCGTTATCGACCCACTGACTGGCAAGGATGCGATCAGAGGTCAGCCCCAACCCACTTTCTATCTGCCGCAGCGTAGCGTCTTCTACCACTCCGCTCCGTACCAAGGGGGGCGCTGCAAACGCCAGACAAGCCCCATCTCGCCGAATACGGATCAGGCCTGCCGAGCACTCCTGGACAATCTCTTCATCGACATTGCCGATACTTTGATTTAGCCATACATGACAGCTTCCCAGTGTTGGATGCCCGGCAAAGGGCAGCTCTCGTAGCGGGGTGAAAATTCGTACGCGGTAATGTGCATCGGGAGAGCTTGGCTTGAGCAGAAAGGTTGTCTCGCTAAGCTGTGTCCAGGCAGCAAAGTCACGCATTTGTTGGCTGGTCAGATCGTCGGCACCAATGACGACAGCAACGGCGTTACCTTTGAAGGGTTGTTCGGAGAAAACATCAACTTGCTCGAATGGTAACGAAACCGACATGCAGCCTCCTCTGTCGTGGCTACGGGGGGATGAGTGAGGATATGCCAGACGACACACTTCCGAAATCAAGTTTCACAGACTTTTGAACGCCTGCTTCTTGGTGCAAGCAGCCCAAAAATCTCGCTTGCTCCTGCTTTCGCCTCAGCCTTTGCCCCAGCAATTGCTCAATGCATTGCCCGTCGCGGCGGGCGGCGCAGTGCCCACCATTGAATCGCAAGCACAGCAGTGAAGGCGCATGCCTGCGACTGACTAAAGCGAGCGGTCGAGCAGAAACTTGCTGAGAAACTGCCGCGTGCGTTCGTGCTGGGGCGCGGTGAACAGGGTCTTGGCCGGGCCCTGTTCGACGATGTGCCCCTGGTCGATGAAGATCGCCCGGTCTGCCACGTCGCGGGCGAAGGCCATTTCGTGGGTGACGATGACCATGGTGCGTTTTTCTTCGGCCAGATCACGGATGGTGGTCAGCACTTCGCCCACCAACTCGGGGTCCAGGGCCGAGGTGGGTTCGTCGAAGAGGATCACCTGCGGGCGCATGGCCAGGGCACGGGCGATGGCCACGCGCTGTTGCTGGCCGCCGGAGAGGCGTTTGGGGTAGGCGTCTTCCTTGCCACTCAGGCCCACCTTGGCGAGCAGGGCGCGGGCATGGGCCAGCGCTTGCTCGCGCGGCTCCTTCTTCACCTGCACCGGGCCTTCGATGACGTTTTCCAGCGCCGTGCGGTGGGGGAACAGGTTGAAGTTCTGGAACACGAAGCCGGCCTGCTGGCGCAACTGGCGGATGAGCTTCTGCTGGCCCTTGAGCGGCTTATCCGCATCGATATGGATGTCGCCCACGGTGATCTGCCCGGCGCTGGGTTGCTCCAGCAGGTTGAGGCAGCGCAGCAGGGTGGTCTTGCCCGAGCCGCTGGGGCCGATGATGGCGACCACTTCGCCGGCGGCCACGTCCAGGTCGATGCCCTTGAGTACTTCGTTGCTGCCGAAGGCTTTTCGCAGATTGCGCACGGAAATCATCAGTTGTCCTGCTCGTGCCGGTTGACCCTGGCCTCAAGGCGCGCCTGGAAGTGCGCGAGGATGCTGGCCAGCGCCCAGTAGATCAGCGCGGCCGCCAGGTACATGGTGAAAATCTCGAAGGTGCGCGCGGTGATCAACTGCGCCTGACGGAACAGTTCCGGCACCTGGATGGTGGCGGCCAGGGCGGTGTCCTTGACCAGGGAAATGAAGCTGTTGCCCAGCGGCGGCAGGGCGGTGCGCGCGGCCTGCGGCAGGATCGCCCGATACAGCGTCTGCGTCTTGCTCATGCCGATGCTGGCGGCCGCTTCCCATTGGCCACGGTCGATGGAGGCGATGGCAGCGCGGAGAATCTCCGAGGTGTAGGCGGCCATGTTCAGCGAGAAGCCGATCAGCGCTGCGGGCAACGGATCGAGCTGAATGCCCAGTTGCGGCAGGCCGTAGTAGATCAGGAACAGCTGCACCAGCAGCGGCGTGCCACGAAAGAAGGAGACGTAGAGGCGGGTGAGCCAGCGCAGTGGGGCTGGCCCGTACAGGCGTCCGACGGCGAGGGCGAAGCCCAGCAGCAGGCCGAAGAACATGCCGCCCAGGCTGAGTACGACCGTGTAGTAGGCGCCCTTGAGCAGAAAGGGCGCGGACTCCAGAGCCAGCTGCAGGGCGGACTCGATCATCGGGTGACGTCAGCCTTGAACCATTTCTCGGAGAGTTGCTTGAGGGTGCCGTCGGCACTCAGCTTGGCCAGCGCCTGGTCGATGGCGGCGAGCAGGGCAGGGTTGCCCTTGCGCATGGCGATGCCAGCCTCCTGGCGGGAGAAGGCGTCACCGGCCACGGCCAGGCGGCCACCGGTTTTCTCGACCATTTCGAAGGCGGCCAGGCGATCCACCAGGATCACGTCGATGCGGCCGACGTTGAGGTCCTGGAACTTGGTCGGGTCGTCATCGTAGGTGCGGATGTCGGCTTGCGGCACGTTGTCTTTCAGCCACTGTTCGTAGTTGGTGCCAAGGCCTACGCCGACCTTCTTGCCGGCCAGGTCCTGGGCGCTCTTGATGCTGTCGCCATCGGCCTTGCGGGTCAGCGCCTGGATGCCGGAGACGGTGTAGGGGGTGGAGAAGTCGTACTTCTTCTTGCGCTCGTCGGAGATGGTCACCTGGTTGATCACCACATCCAGGCGCTTGGACTCCAGCGCGGCGAGGATGCCGTCCCACTTGGTTGGCTGGAACTCGGCCTTGACGCCCAGTTCCCTGGCCAGCGCTTCGGCCAGCTCCACTTCGAAGCCGGTCAGCTTGCCGTTGGCATCCTGGTAGTTGAAGGGCGGGTAGGTGCCCTCCAGGCCGACCTTGATGGCGCCGCGGGCCTTGATGTCATCGAGCAGCTCGGCGGCGAAGCTCGGTGCGCTGAGGCTGGCGCCCAGCATGAGGGCCAGGCTGGCGAAGAGGAAACGGCGACGCAGGGTTGAGAATGTCATGGTGACCTCATGCAAGTGGGAAGGTGGCGCCACTCTAGGTGGAAATTCTTATGCTTCTAAATAATTAAAAATTATTCATATATTCATTTTTGTTTGTAGGCGAAGAGGGCCGGCGAGCCGCCCGTGTGCAGGAACAGCAGCGGTCCATTGCCAGGGAAGGCGCCACGCTTGAGGCCATCGAGCAGTCCGGCGAAGGCTTTGCCAGTGTAGACCGGGTCGAGCAGGATCGCTTCCAGGCGCGCCAGCAGGCTGATGGCCTCCAGGCAGGCGGCGTTGGCTTCGCCGTAACGCGGGGCGAAATAGGCGTCCCATAGCTCCAGGTTCAGTCCGTGCGGCACTTCAACCTCCAGCAGTTCAGCGGTGCGCTGGAGTAGACCTTCGACCTTGGGCTTTTGTGCCGCCTCACTGCGCGAAACGGTGACGCCGATCACGCGTGTGCCGGGGCGCGCGCTTTCCAGCGCCAGGGCCAGCCCGGCATGCGTGCCGGCGCTGCCGGAGGCCAGCACCACGGCGGCGAAGTCCTGGCCGCTGGCGGCGATCTGCTCGGCCAGCTCCAGGCCGCCACGCACGTAGCCGAGTGCGCCCAGGGCATTGGAGCCACCGATGGGCACCAGGTATGGCCGGCGACCGGCTGCACCGAGGCGTTGGCAGGCGGCCTCCAGCAACTGATCGGCGTTGTCCAGGCTGGCGACGTTTTCCACCTCGGCGCCGAACAGGTCCAGCAGCAGGCGATTGCCGTTGCCCAGGTAGTCGTCGCTCTGGCTGTCGATGGGGTTTTCCAGCAGGGCCAGGCAGCTCAGGCCGAGCTGGGCGGCGACCGCTGCGGTCTGCCGCACGTGGTTGGACTGGATGGCGCCGGCCGTGACCAGCACATCGGCCCCCTTGGCCTGTGCATCGGCAGCGAGGTATTCGAGCTTGCGTGCCTTGTTGCCACCGAGCGCCAATGGGGTGAGGTCGTCGCGTTTGATCCAGATATCGCGGCCCAGGTGCTGGGACAGGCGTGGCAGGTGCTGCAGGGCGGTGGCCTGAGGGATCAGTTGCAGGCGGGGGAAGCGGGCGAGGGCGGCGGTGAGCATGGGAGCCTCCAGGGAGCGAAGGCTTTTCACTCTAGGCGGGAGCAGGCTGGGCTCACAAGCAGAAGAGGAAGATTATTTTTGGCATAAGAAAATAATTAATAGTTATTTTATGGCATAAACCTTTCTCCGTACTGTTGCGCCCAGCCCGGCCTATCCGCCGGGTGCCTGCCAAACGTGCCGGGCTGTCGATCCAGCCGGTGCCATAGACCGAGAACAAGGACATCATGAACAAGACCCTGCTGCTGACTGCCCTGGCCGCTGCCCTGACTGCCTCCCTGGCCCAGGCGGGCGAAAAGCTGAGCGTGGCCGCCACGCCGGTGCCGCACGCCGAAATCCTCGAACTGATCAAGCCCGAGCTGGCCAAGCAAGGCGTGGATCTGGATATCAAGGTCTTCACCGACTACGTGCAACCCAACCTGCAGGTCAGCCAGAAGAATCTGGATGCCAACTACTTCCAGACCAAGCCGTACCTGGACACCTTCAATGCCCAGCGCGGTACCGAACTGGTGATCGTGCAGGGCGTGCACGTCGAGCCCTTCGGCGCCTATTCGGCCAAGTACAAATCCCTCGATGAATTGCCGAACGGCGCTGTCATCGCCATTCCCAACGAAGTCAGCACCACCGGCCGTGCGCTGCTGCTGTTGCAGAAGGCTGGCCTGCTGACCCTCAAGGACCCCAACAGCGCCCAGGCGCTGCCGCGTGACATCGTCGATAACCCGCGCAACTTCAAGTTCCGCGAGCTGGAGGCGGCCACCGTGCCGCGCGTGCTGAATCAGGTCGACCTGGCGCTGATCAACACCAACTATGCGCTGGAGGCCAAGCTCAATCCCAAGCGCGATGCATTGGCGATCGAAGGCAGCGACTCGCCTTACGTCAACTACCTGGTGGCGCGCCCGGACAACCAGGACAGCGAGGCGATCAAGAAGCTCTCCGCCGCGCTGACCAGCCCGCAGGTGAAGGCCTTCATCGAGAAACGCTATGACGGCGCGGTGCTGCCGGCTTTCTGAGCCGGCCCCTCTGCTGAGCGCTGTCACCGGGTAGGGTGCGCCGCGCGCACCGAGAGGCCACGATTACGGGTGCATAGCGCCCAAATGCCCACCGTCGATCAGGCTAATGAGCCTGTGCCAACGGGTTACACGTACGCCGAGCCGGCTGAGCCGACTCGGCGTTGTTTTTGCCGGAGGCTTTTTGTTGCCCGGGTTCAAAGACGGCCAGCGCCCTACAGACGCGGCCGCAGTTTGAGTTCGGGCGTGGGTTTGGGAGCGCCCTTGGCGGGGTGGCTGTCCGGGTGCTGTTCGATCATCTGGGCGATCTCCCGCAGCTTGCCAAGCATGGCCTGGGCCAGGCCGGCCTGGGTGCGGTACAGACCGGTATCCGGGTCCTGCTCCAGGTCGCTGAGACCTTTGAAGGGATAGCTGTAGCGCTTGGCATCGGTGCTGAAGAAGCGCTGGTAGTCCTGCTCTGTGCCGTGCAGTTCGCGGCAGGCTCTTTCCAGGCTCTGCAGTTGTTCGGCGACGCTGGCCAGTTGCAGGCGCAGACGAATGATCTGGTGATTTTCCCAGTTCATCGGCGAGGCCTGGGCGCCTGGCTGCCAGTGCTGTGGGTCGCCGAAACGCAGGACGAACTGCTGGCCGGCTTCGCGTCCGTAGCGGGTCAGTCGCTCGATGCGCTCGGTGGGCATGGTCAGGTTGAGGCCGCCTTCTTCGCGGGTCAGCTGGATCAGGCCGATACGGTCGCGAAAGCCGGGCATCAGCGAGAGGGTTTCGTGGTTCCAGTCCTTGGCGACGTTGCTGAGCTGGGCAAGGAAACCGCGCAGGGCTGGCAGACCCGTCTGGGGGAAGCGGCGCCAGTAGGCAAGCCGCGCATCGCCGTTGTTACGCGGGAAGCGCACGCGTTGTTCGTCGGCGCCGTCGGTCGGCCCCAGGTCGAGGCCGAAGGTGGGGCGCCTGGGCAGCGCGGCATCGAAGAAGTGGATGGGAAAGTTGGAACTGATGCCGCCATCGGTGAACCAGCAGCGCTCCAGCTTCTTCCCGCTCGTGCGGTAGTCCACGGCGTACAGTGGGACGGCGCTGAGCAGCAGGGGAAAGCTCAGGCTCATGCGCACGGCGACGATCACCGGCAGGTCATCGGGCAGTGGCAGGCGCAGATACCCGTCGCCGCGATCATCGCCAGGGCGCTGGTGAGCGCCCATCCAGGCCATCACGCGGTGGGGGAATAGCCGCGCGAACTCCTCCTGGCGGAAGTGGAACTGGTTGTTCTCGCGCACCTGCTCGTCGTCACGAAAGGGCAGGCGGAAAGGCCGCGCCATGCTCAGGCAGGTGGTCATCACCTGCAGATCGATGCCATGGCGACGCAGGTCGCCGAAGGTCAATGGCCGCTCGCACTCGATGGCATCGGCCTGAGCGGCGCAGTAGTCGCGCTGGCCGCTGAGCTGATCGAAGTACTGGGTCAGCCAGGTGGTCAGGGCTTCATCCGGGGCGTCGTCATCGGCCTCTGGCATGCCGCTGCACAGGCCGAAACCGCTGGCTGGCAGTTCACGCAATGCCACCAGGGCCAGGCGCAGGACCACCGCGAGCACGCCACCCAGCGTGGCGAACAGCAAGACCCAGAGCCAAACCAGCACGCTGGCGCTGCTGGCCGCGCTCCACCACAGCGGCCCGCCTGCCAGCAGGGCGCCGACCAGGGCGCTGAGCTTGTGGCGCATGAGCATGACCTTCAGTGGCGCGAACAACCGCGTCCAGGGGCCTTTGCCCTTGACCTCGAGGAGGGCGATGAAGGTATCGAACAGGGCGCGCACTGCCGGGGCAGGCTTGAACAACGCCAGCAGTTTGGTGCCATGGCCATTCGCGGCGGGCATGCAGAGGTGCTGGGGCAGTCGTTCGATGGTCGCGAAGCCGGCCGGGTCGCTGCTCAACTCACCTTGCTGATAGCGCTGGCGGCCAAGTTCGGCAGCGGCAGCTGCTGCTGCAGCGATGGCGCCTGCACTGGTGCCGCCGATGCTGCGCAGGCGAAACGCCTTGGCGATCTCGGTGATGGCCAGCGGGTAGACGATGCCGCTGGTGATGCCACCTTTCATGATCAGGTCGCATTCCCGGGCAAAAGCCGCCTGGCGCGAATCGCTCATCTACTGCTCCTTGTCGTCATGCCGAACGCTGGCGCGGGCATGATAACGCGGCTTTTACGGCTATATGCCAGTATTGCGAGCGATTGCCAATAATGAGTGGGGCATGGTCGCACGGGCGTTGTTCGACACGCTGTACGCAGATCCGCGTTCTTATCGCCCATTGCCATCCCTGGCGTCACTGCGTTATGTCAGTGCCCTTTGCTGCATGCATCAGAGAGGGCCTTGAACTTCAGAGTCTGGATCTTTCCAGCCGAGTCCATGTATTTCATCAGGTGATCGACAGGCTTGCAGGTATGGGTTTTCGGCTTTGATATGGATAGCACCTTGGCTACATCAAGTTTCAATCCATACTTGTAAGTGGTAACCGGGCTTTCAGCGAGTGCGTTACCGGATAGAAGTAAGACAGAGCTGGTAATGAAAATATTTGCCAGGTTTTTTGCATTTTTGCTGATCATTGTTGAACTCCGAAGACGCTAAATGGAGGCCGAGTGCCTCCGGGAAAGTTGAGCGGGATTGCCCGCTCACTCTCGGAGAAAACTACGGAATGGTGTTCAGGTAAGTTGATCTGACAGCCTTGTATTTCAGCGCTGTGAGATCAACGAGTGACTACTGAATAGTGGTGGCAACAGAGCGGCAGGCTTAAGGATGTTCTGAAAAAGCCAGTTATCGTCACTCCCGCGAATGCGGGAGCCCAGGAAATCCGTAGGTTCTGGATTCCCGCCTACGCGGGAATGACGGCTTTTTCAGGGTTTCCTTATACGGTTGGCAGCGCAATATCGCTGGCGATGGCCTGAATGTGGTAGACCGTCGGCTCTTCCGAAAAATATTCCTCCAGGCCCAGCATGAACGTCTGATGGTCGTCACTCGCTTCGAAACCCGGCGCGTGGTCCTCAAGTGAAGCCCAGCGCACGATCAGGTTGAACGTCTCGGGACTTTCGATTCCCTGCGCGAACATATGGCCGTGGTAGCCTTTGGCGCGCTGGAGCAAGTGAACCACGTCGGCAAATGCCTGTTTGAACTGTTCGGTCTGTGCACTGTGAACAGGCAGCACTGCGATTTCATAAATCATTGCGGTATTCCTCTGAAGTCAGTTTGGTCGTTGAACCTGTGTACTTATGGGGCGAGCGAGGGCTCGACGGCAATCGCGACTTTCCCGCGAAGACCGTTGTTGGGCGTCTCCAGCAGCGCGTGCGCGCTTGAAATGTCAGCGAGCGAATAGACCGCGCCAATATGGGGGCGCAGTTGGCCGCGCTCGACCAATGCCTTCAGTTCATCGAGCTTGCCGCGGTTCTGGCGGGTGAAGACGAAGTGGTAGCTGGCGTTCTTGCCCCAGGCCTGAATGAGGTTCTGCGGCTTGGCGATATCCACGATCGAAACCACACGGCCGAGCTGGGCGAGCGCGTCGGGGCTGCGGGTCAGGGTGTCGCCGCCGATGGTGTCGAAGATCACATCCACGCCTTGGCCATCGGTTTCCCGCAGGATGGCGTCAACGTAATCCTCTTGTTCGTAGTCGATGACCACGTCGGCACCCAGCCCCCGGGCGAACTCGAAGTTCGCTTCACGCACGGTGGTGAATACCCGGGCGCCAATGGCTTTTGCCACCTGGATCGCCACGTGGCCGACGCCACCGGCGCCGCCGTGGATCAGAATGCTTTCCCCGACACGCAGCGATACACGCCCGACCAGTGCTTCCCAGACTGTCCCGCCCACCAGCGTCAAGCTTGCCGCCTCGAGGTGGCTCAGCGATGCCGGCTTCTTGCCGATGATGCTTTCGGATGCAACGTGGTACTCGGCATAACTGCCGTCACCTTCGAAAATCTGCGTGGTGTACCAGACTTCGTCGCCTGGCACGAAGCTCGTCACGCCCGCGCCGACGGCTTCGACGACACCGGATACGTCATGTCCGGTAATGGCGGGAAGGGGCACGTAGTCGACGTAGTCACCCCGACGCACCTGGTAATCCAGCGGGTTGATGGAGGTTGCGTGAACCCGCACCAACACTTGGCCTGCCTGCGGTACGGGTTTGGCCACTTCGCTCAGTTCGAACGCGTTCGGGCCGCCAAAGGATTTGAGAATTTGCGCTTTCATTGTGGTTTCTCGTTTCTGGAAAAAGGGATATAGGGAATTTTCGATGTAATGGTGCAAAAAAATTACGCGACTGTGCCTAGGGGGGCTCTCTATTGTCAGGCCTTGTTTCGGTTAAAAGGGATATCGAGAAATATCGATGTTAAGGGTCAAAAAATTACAGCTCCTTGCCTATGAGCTCGGCCAGAGCACGGATATTGGATTCATTGCGCTTGTAGTAGGTCCACTGTCCGATCCGACGGACTTCGACCAGGCCTACACGTTGCAGCGTCGCGAGGTAGTCGGACACCGTCGACTGCGACAGACCGACACCTTCCTGAATACTACTGACGCACACGCCCACGGTATGAACGTCCCCTTCATCTTGCGGAGGAAAGTTCTTAACCGGATCCTTCAACCCCTTGAGGATTCCAAGGCGGGTGGGATTCGAGAGGGCTTTGAATACATTGATCAGTTCCATGGGGGGCCATAGTATCGAGATTTACCGATATGTCAATGCGGTAATTGCCCATTCGTCGGGCGCCTGGCTCGAGAGGCGTTGTCCGGGGTGTCGGCAAGTCTTTGTAGTACACCTCAAGTCTCTGGCTTGCCAAGGCGTTCAAGCTGTCGAGACATGACTCAGGCTGGTATGCCCAGGCCGCTTGGCGAATAATCTGTGCCCCGTCGTACCCAGCCAGCAGAGATCGTCATGAGCGCCACGCTACCGCCCCTCGTTCTGTCCATTCAGTCGCATGTCGCCTGGGGCCATGTCGGCAATGCTGCTGCGGTGTTTCCGTTGCAGCGGTTGGGCTTCGAGGTGCTGCCGATTCACACCGTGCAGTTCTCCAACCACACCGGTTACGGCCAGTTTCGCGGGCAGGTGTTCGGTGCCGAGCATGTACGCGAGGTGCTGTTGGGGCTGCGTGAGCGTGGGGTGCTGCCGCGGCTGGCGGCGGTGCTGTCCGGTTATCTGGGGGATGCCGATACGGGCCGTGTGATCCTTGAAGCGGTGGGCGAGATTCGCCAGCACAACCCGACGCTGCGTTACCTGTGCGATCCGGTGATGGGCGACGTCGGGCGCGGCGTGTTCGTCAACCCGGCGATTCCCGATTTTTTGCGCGATCAGGCGATTCCTTTCGCCAATATCATCACGCCCAACCAGTTCGAATTCGAACTGCTCACCGGCTCTAAACCGGCCTGTCTGCAGGAGGCTGTGAAGATCGCCCGGCAGTTGTGCGGTCGTGGCCCGGACGTGGTGATCGTCACCAGCCTGGCGACGCCGGATATCCCCGACAATGAGCTGGGCACGTTGGCAGTCAACGGCGAGGGCGCCTGGTTGGTGACTACCCCACGCCTGGCGCTGCATCCTTTGCCCAATGGCATGGGCGATGTGTTCTCGGCCACGCTGCTGGGTCGCCTGTTGGCCGGCCAGGCGCTGCCGCAAGCGCTGGAGCTGGCTACTGCAACGCTCTACGCGCTGGTCGAGCAGACCGCAGACGGCGCGCGCGATCTGCCGTTGATCGCCGCGCAGGAGCAGATCGTGGTGCCGGGCAAGCGCTTCGTCGCGCAACCCTTGGCCTGAACCACGTTCGTCGGAATGACGGTGATTTCAATGTGATATCACCGTATTCTCCTGCCTGCGGTCCACATCCTGATGTCGTGACCGTTTCTACGGATGGATTTTGACCTTCACCGCAGCAGGCCATCCTTACCGTAGACCGTCATCATGCCGTTTCACCGATTTCTTGCCTTGTTCGTGGCCACATCGCTGTGCGCCACTGCCAACCTTTCTCTTGCTGAGCAGATCAGCGGGCAGCTACAGATCAGCCTGACCATTCTCAAGCGTTGCGAGGTTGCTGTTCGTGGCGATGTTGCTGCCGTGCACTTGTCCGCGCGTGATTGTGAGCATGCCGTCTATCAGGTGCAGGACGCTCACGGGCGAGCCTTACCGTCGAGCCTGAATGCAGAGGCGACCTCGGTGGTGCTGCCTGCCGGCGGTGATGCCGGCTCGACGCTGGTGATCTACTGGTARTGCTTCAGTAGTTGATGATCAGCAACACGTTGTCGGTATAGACGCCCACCGGCGCGTTGGCTTGCCCGGGGTCCAGAATCGCCTGGTAGTTGAAGCTCTGCGAGTTGCCCGTGCCGCTGGCCGTCAGCGGTGAGGCGGCGTTCCAGATCAGGCTGCTGCCGCTGTAGTAGAGGTTGTAGCGAATGAACTGGCTACCATTGGTCAGGCGTCGCCAGGGCGCCTGGTAGTTCTGCCCGTTGTCGAAACTCAGCGTGTAGCCCTCGGTGTTGGTGCAGGTCACGGCGAAGGTGCGCTGCTGCGCGCTGAACTGGCTGATCAGGGCGTTGGCGCCAAAATCCACGTTGGGCAAGGTATCGACGCGGCAGGCCTTGCTGACCACCAGGGTGACGGTCAGTGTGGCGAGTGACCCTGTACCCCAGTTGGTGGGGGCACCGCAGATCACGACACAGCTTTGCGTCAATCCGGGGCTGCGGTTCCAGGCGCAGATATTGAGCGCGCCGACGGTGCAGATCGCCCAGTCCCAGCGCAGGGTGATGGTGGCGGTGTAGGTGCCGGCTGGCACGTTGGGGCCCGGGTTGGTGCGGAAATACAGGCCGATGGCGCTGGAGCTGCCACCGAGCGCCAGCAGGTTGATTGCACCGAGCTGTTGCGGTTGACCGGCTACCAGCGCCTGGTTGTAGCCGGCGTCCTGAAACACCTGAAAAGGGATCTGATTGCCCTGGCCGTCCTGCAGAGCCAGAGTGCCGGGGTTCTGCAACGTGACCCGGACGTAAGCACCCGCCAGTACCTGTAGCAATCCCGGACAGGCCAGGCCCGCGCCGGCTGCTGCTTGTTGCTGTGTGGTGCGCAAACTCAGAGAGTTGGTGTTGCCCAGATTGACCGAGCCCCCGGCATAAGTGCTACAGGCATGGGCCGGCACACTTACCAGTGTGCCGCACAGCAGGAGTGCGTAAATCAGCCAGCGAATCATGGCTGACCGTCCTGCTGCAGGCAGGCGAGGGGGCCGACCACGGCCATTTCCACGGCGCTGTCGTCCAGCGAGAAGCGGCTGCTGCAGCTGCTGCCATCGGCCAGGAGTACCTCCAGTTGGTTGTCCTTCGCCAGCCCTTCGAAATACAACTGGCCGTCCCAGCCGATGTAGGTGCGCTGACCGCTGGGGCGATGCAGCACTTGGCTGCCGCGTGGCAGTGGTTGTCCCAGGCCGTCGACCAACTGGATGCTGGCTGACAGGCTCATCACCATGGGGAAGGCGAGCAATGCGCCGCTGCCCTGGTGCACGGCGATGCGCTTCTGGGTTTCCGATAGTTGCAGGTTGCTCGGCAGATTCAGCAGGTCGACTTCGTACTGGCCGGGGTAGTAAGACGGCACCCAGGGCACCAGCAGGTAACCTGCCGAGTCGGTACGCCCCAGCAGTTGATGTTCGTAGCGCACGGGCACATCTGAATAACCCTCGGTGCTGACCAGCACGAAGGCATCATCGATCCGGTTGCTGGCGAATACCTGGCCCTGCATGGCCACCAGCGAGCCGCTGACGCCGCCCCACCGGGTAGTGATGCCGTCGTTCTGGTAGGCGCCTGCCTGCACCTGTGCATGCTGGGTGCGCCACGTCAGGTCAGCCTGGCGGTATTCATTGTCGCCGCCGGCATAGCCAAGGTTCCAGCCCAGACCGCCGTCGCTGGGTGGGTTGCGGCTGTAATTGGCGCGCGCGCGCTGGTTACCGTTGCTGTCTCGCTCCACGCCTGTGGTCAGGGTGGAGTACAGGTCGAACGGGATTACCAGCTGTGCCTGGATGGCGTGCGAGGCGTCGTCCAGTTGGCGGTTGAGGGAGAGAAAGAAGCTGGCGCTGCCCCACAGGCTGCGTGACCAGGACAGGTTGAGCAGACGCGTGCGCCGTCCGCTGTGTTCCTCACTGGCGAAGTAGCCGATGCCGAATGAGCCGAGCCCTTCCGGGCTGAAACTGAAGGTCAGTTGATCGAGGATCTTGCTCAGCGGGCCGCCGGCCAGGTCGTTATCCAGGGCGTTCGCGACGCTCAGGTCGGCATAGCCCGAGCTGCGCTGGATGCGCTGCGCGGTGATGCCGAAGCGACGCGCGTAGTAGCTGTAGCCGAGGCTGTACTGCTGGCCGTTGCCGATACCGCTGCTCTGGCTCACGGAACTGGTCAGGGTGCCCAGCAGGCCGAGTCCGACCGTAGCGCCGATACCAGCCTGGCGCAGGCCTGCGCCGGCTTCGGCATGGCTTTCCAGGGTGAGGCTGTCGGTCAGGCCATAGCGCAGGCTGCCGCTGCTCACCAGGCTGCCGTAGGAAAAATCGTCCACGCCATAGTTGCGGCGCAGTTTGCCCAGCGACAGGGAGAAGTCCGAAAGCCCCTGGCGCAGCAGGGTGTCGGTCACATAAAAGGGTACGGTGGTGGATACCTGGCGCCCCAGCACATCCGTGGTCACCAGCGTCGCGGTGCCGGCGCCGCTGATGTAAGGCACGGTGTTGAGGGTAAAGGGGCCGGGGCGCAGCTCCTGTTGACCGAGGCGGGCGTCGTCGATGAACAGATCAACGGTGCTGGGCACCGCAGCATCGCCATCGAACCGCGGTAATGGGTAAGTGACCAGATCCGGACGCAACGAGAAGTTGCGTGAAATCTGCAGCCCGCCAAGGCGGACCGCGCTGTTCCAGGTCAGCGCGCCGGTGATCAGGTCGCCAGCGCTGAGGCTGAGCATGCGTTGTTGATCGTTGAAGCGCCAGGTGCTGTCGTAGCGGGTATAGCCATCGCGATAGCTAGGCCCGGAGAAACTGTGGCGATAGACGCCCGTGTTGGAAATCATGCCGAAGCCGTCGAACACCCGCTGTTCCAGCCAGGTGTTGGCGTAGTGGCCGGCATTCTCGGTGTGGTTGTAGTAGAGGTCATAGTTGAACAGCACACCGAACGCGCTCTGTGCCTGCATCGGCTCGCTCAGGCTGCTGGGGCCGAAACGCTGGTGCGGTAGCCATTCGCTGGGCAGGGTGAGTAGCAGTCGCTGGCTGTCCTGCTGATACTCGCTGCGCAGGGTGTCGATCCGGTCCAAAGCGACCCAGGGCGTCGTCTCCGAGGGCAGGCGCACGCCTGCGGCGAGCAGATCGTCGCGTTGGGCGAATAAACGGCCCTGATGTTCTCTCACTTCCACCACCTTGCCGCTGGACAGCTCATTGACGATCAACTCCAGGTAGAGCAACTGCGCCTCGGCGAACTGCTGTGCGTCATCGCCATGGGCTGACGGGACTGACAGCAAGGTGGCCAGTAGCAGCAGTACCAGCGATCTAATCAGCGGCCAGCGGCTGCTTCTGTCGACTTTCGTTGATGCGTGCCTGCACCTGGCCGCTGCGCACGCCTGTCGGCAGAGGCCAGCGCATCTGCGCACCAGGTAGCACATAACCGAGAAGCCCTTCGGCCAGTGGCTGTTTGCCGCTGTCTCGCGATAGATCGACCTGGGATAGCCGGGCCGGGGCGGGGCCGAGGTTGCGCAGGTAAAGGAAGGCGCCGTTGCTACCGTCAACGACGCGGTAGCGCAGATCGGGAGCCAGTGGCTGGCCCTGGCCTGGCGTTTCCCGCGCACCGTCATCCAGATAGGCCCCAGGCCCGACCACGAACAAGGGCACCGAGTAGCGCATCTGGAATTGCACGCCCAATTGGGACGGCCGCGGTTGTGGCGGCAGAACCTCGTCGACCAGCACACGGTAGGTGCGCAGCGTGCCGGCGCTCGGCGGCTCCAGGTTGACCAGCCTGACCAGCTGCCGCTTGCCCGGTTGCAGCGTTGCCATTGGCGGGCTGCCCACGACCTGCTTCTGCGACGTCAGGCGATCTTCGAATTCCTCCTGCTCCCAGGCCAGTACGCGCACCTGCACATCCACTGGTTCCTGCCCGCGATTTTCCAGCCACAGCGCGGCTGATTTCTGTCGATCGGCTTCGATCAGCGGATTGATCGGCCAGATCAGGATGGAGCTGGCAGCTTGTATGGCCAGACTCGCCAGCGCTGTGGTCAGCGCCAGGCAGCAGGCGAAGAGGGGGCGTGTGCTCATGGTTCAATAACTCACGGTCACGGTGACGGTGTCGGTATAGATGCCGGCCGAAGGCAACGGGCTGACACTGAACAGGCGGGCATAGACCGTGTAGGTCTGGGTGGCGCCGCCAACAGGGAAATTGATGCTCATGCGCGTGCCTCCGTTGCTGCCGTCGCCCCAGATGATGCTGCGTGCGGCGTCCTGGTAAAGCTGGTAGCGCAGGCGCTCCGCGCCACGCGCCAGGTAGCGTCCGCCGGCCACGCTGCCGGTATTGAGCCCGGCATTGAGCGACAGCGTGACGGCAGTGCCGGGAGAGCACTGCAGTACGATGGACCCGTTGTCTGGTGTGCTGGCCGCATCCAGGTTGCTGGGCAGGGTGCTGACCTGGCCGAATGAAATGTTGCCGAACGAGGTGGCGTCGCTGCCCCCGGCACCGAGCAGGCAACCCGGTACGATTTCCGCGCGCAACTGGAAGCTCTGGCTGACGATCTGATCGTTGATGCCCGTGTCGCCACGAGCCGGCAAGGCGTGCATGACCAGTACGGTCAGGCAGAGAAGGTGAGTGACCACGAGTGAATGGGCCCGGCACGGCATCACCAACTCACCGTGACGGTCAGGGTATCGCTGTAGCTTCCGGGAGGCGGGGCATTCTGTGCCGGCACGCGGGCGTAGATTGCCAGCCACTGATCCTGGCCATTGCCGGTGGCGCTGACTCCCGTGCTGTTGTCCCAGACGATGGCGTAGTCCGCGCCAGTGTAAAGGTTGTAGCTGATTACGGCGGAGTCGGGACCGACCATCTGCCGATTGCTGGTGGTGCCGCTGTAGCCGGCATTGATCAGTACGCGATAGGGGATGTTCTGCTGGCAATTGACGCGCAGGGCACCTGCGTCTGGTTGACCAACCAGGGTAAGCAGGTTGTCGAGTCTGAGGTGGGTGCCGAAATCCAGGGTCCCGAAGCTGACGCCCGAACCGCTGCTGCTGCCCGCCTGACAGGCCGGTAATACCTCGACATTCAGGCCGATGGTGGCGGTCTTGTCGACTGCCGGCAGGACTGCTGGGGCCATCAAAAGCAGGGAGGCGATCAGGCAGCGCATGGCTATTCTTCCCGGAAAAGTTCGAGATCCTCTTGCTTTGGGTGTGTGGTACCTACCAGGCGATGGTGACTTGTACGGTGTCCGTGTAGGTACCTGGGCTTGGGGTGGTCTGTGAGGGCACGCGGCCGTAGACGATCATTTCTTCGTTGGCACCGGTGCCAGTGCCGGAAAGCACTGTGCCTGTGGCGCCACCGTCTCCCCAGGGTTCGGTGCGGCTGCTGTCCTGATAGAGGTTGTAGGCGACGTACTCACCGGCATTGATCATGCGCCTTTGGCTGCCGGAAGCGTTCTGCCCGGCGCTCAGTGCAACGCTGTAGTCGGTTCCCAAGCTGCATTGCAAGCCAAACGAGCTGCCCCCGGCGCTGCCGAAGGAGCGGCCATCGATCAGGTTGGCGAGGTCGTTGTAGTCACCGAAGGACAGTGAACCGAAGGTGTTGCTGGAGCCGCCGGCCGTGCCGTTGGTTACCGTGCAGCCGGTGCCGATGGTGATCTGAACGTTGAGTTGACCTTGCAGCTCGCCGGCAGAGAAAGCCGGTGCAGCGAAGAGCGAAAGTGCCAGGGCGGCGGTTCTCGTGACGGGCTTCATCGGTCGAGTCCCTTCGAAATGGAGTTGTTTGGACCATAGTCCAGACCTCCCCCGTGCTCAAAGAATGCGCATTCTCGGCTTGAGCGGCCGTAACTCAGTTTGGATATATAACTAATTGATTGGTCGGCAAAACTCTGCCCGTGTAAGAGATGGCGACATATTTCATGAGGTGATCTCCTACATGTTTTTAAGATGATGATGGCAAGATGATTCCCTGCTGTTCAAAGCCTGCTGACCCCCGCAATCACTGGCGTGCCGCTCAGCGGATCGCGCAGCAGCGTGCAACGTACGCCGTAAAGACGCTCGACCAGATCCGACGTGACGATCTCATCCGGGCGGCCGCTGGCGACGATCCGGCCCTGGTGCATGGCGATCAGGTGATCGGCATAGCGGCAGGCGCTGGAGAGGTCGTGTACCACCATGACGATGGTCTTGCCGGCTGCAGCGAGTTGGCGGATCAGTTCGAACACTTCGATCTGATGGCCCAGGTCCAGTGCCGAGGTGGGTTCGTCGAGCAGTAGCAGAGGCGTGGCCTGGGCGATGGCCATGGCGATCCAGGCGCGCTGGCGCTGACCACCGGACATCGACTCCAGCGGCCGGTCGGCCAGTTCCAGCAGATCGGCGGCGACCAGTGCCGCATCGACGATGGCCTGATCTTCCTCGCTCCACTGGCGCAGCAGGCTCTGGTGCGGCTGGCGGCCGAAGCGGATCAGTTCGCTGACCGTCAGGCCGTCTGGGGCGCTGGCATCTTGCGGCAGCAGTGCAAGCCTACGCGCCACTTCACGTGACGGCAGGCTGCCGATGGCCTTGCCGTCGAGCAGGACGCTGCCTGATAAGGGTTTGTGCAAACGAGCCAGGCCGGCAAGCAGGGTGGATTTGCCGCAGCCGTTGGGGCCGACGATGGCGCTTACCTGGCCGCTGGGAATCATCAGGTCGAGGTTTTCGATGATGCGGGTCTGGGCATAGCCCATGCTCAGGTCGCGGGCTTCGAGGCGCACGTCGGACTGGCGGGCGTCGCCGAGCAGTGAGGAAAGCAGGGTCATGTCGAGCTCCTTGGGGCCTGGCGCAGCAGAATCCAAAGCAGGTAGGGGCCGCCCACCACAGCAGCGATGATGCCGACCGGAATTTCGACGGGCGCCAGCAGTGTACGACCGAGCCAGTCTGCGAGGATCATCATCAGTGCGCCGGACAGCGCCGCGTTGAGCACCGGCACGCCGTGGCGGTTGCACAGGTGGCGGGCCATTTCCGGCGCAGCCAGGGCGATCAGGCCGACCGGGCCGACCACCGCAACGGCCAGCGCCGTGAGCCAGACGCACAGCGCCAGGGTGAGCAGGCGCATGCGTTGCAGACGCACACCGAGGCCGATGGCGACGTTGTCGGAAAAGCGCATCAGGCTCAGGGCGTTGACCAGCAGCTTGGCCAGCGGTAGGCCCAAGGCCAGGCCGATACCGAGCAGCAGAACCGAGTCGGCCGGGCGTGCATTGAGGCTGCCGACCGTCCAGGGGTAGGCGGCGTTGGCGGCGTCCATGTCGCTGCGTGCCAGCATCAGGTTGGTCAGCGCGCCGAACAATGCGCCGATGGCGATGCCAACGACGATGAAGCGATAGCCGCGTGCGCCACCGCCGGCAGCCAGGGCGAAGGTCAGCACCGCCGCCGTGGCGGCACCGCTCAGCGCCAGGGCCGATGGCGCCAGGCTGGTGGGTACGGCGACGATGGAGGCGACAGCGAAGGCCGTGGCGCCGTTGTCGATGCCGATTACTCCTGGCGTGGCCAGACGGTTGCGCGCGAGGGTCTGCAGCAGGCATCCGGCAGCCCCGAGAGCGGCGCCGCTGAGCAGGCCGGCGATCAGCCGGGGCATGCGCAGCTCCTGAATCAGGAACACCTGCAGCGCCTCGCCCTGGCCGAAGGCGGCCAGCAGGGCTTTGCTGGGCGTGAGGGCGTCGTCGCCTGCCGCCAGTATCCAGGTGGCGACAGCGACCAGCAGCAGGCTGAGGAGCAATGCGACGAGCAGGCTGCGGCGGTGCAGCAGTAGGCTGTAACCACCCAGGCGCAGCAGATGATGGCCGGCCGGGGCGAGCAGGGGGCGTGAAGAGGAAATATTCATGTCACAGGGTCGGCAGGCGGTGGTTGCGCACCACGGCAATCAGGATCGGCGCGCCGACGAAGGCGGCCACCACGCCCACCGGTAGTTCGTAGGGGCGCACCAGCAGGCGCGAGATGACGTCAGCCAGCAGCAGGACGCAGGGGCCGAGCAGCATGCTCAAGCCCAGGGTGCGGCGGATGTCCGAGCCGACCAGGCGACGTGCGATGTAGGGCACGATCAGACCGATAAAGGCGATGGGGCCGGCTGCAGCGGTGGCGGTGCCGACCAGGATTGCGACCGCAAGCAAGGTGCCCAGGCGCGTCAGTTGCGGATGGTGACCAAGGCCGCTGGCGACGCGCTCGCCCAGCGCCAGGGCAGCCAGCGGATGCACCACCAATAGCGCCACCAACAGTCCGCCGATCAGTCCGGGCAGGCTCCAGTCGAGCGTGTCCAGCGGGCGACCCGCCAAGGCGCCGATGACCCAGAAGCGCATTTCGTCGGCGGTGCGCTGATCCCATAACAGCAGCAGGCTACTGAGCGCGCCGAGCATGCCGGAGAAAGCGGCGCCGGCCAGCACCATGCGTACGGGGTCGTCACCGACGCCGCGCATGCGCGTGACCAGCAGCACCAGCACGCAGCCCACCAGCGCACCCAGCATGGCGACGCCCAGATGCAGGCTGGCAGCCGAGGCGCCCAGGTTGATCGCCAGGACAACGGCGAACGAGGCACCGGCGCTGACTCCAAGCAATCCAGGTTCGGCCAGCGGGTTGCGCGTCACCGCTTGCAGCAGCACACCGGCCGCGCCCAGGGCGAGGCCGACCAACAGGGCCAGTTCGGTACGCACCCAGCGCAGTTCGAAGACGATGAAGCGAGCATCCTCATCGCTGCCGCCGAGCAGGGCTTGCAGGCTGGGCAGGATGCCGATGTCACCCGCGCCCAACAGCAGGCTGGCGACGCACAAAAGCAACAGGCACACAGCCGCGTAGCTCAGCGCCTGAGGGACGGAAAGGCGTGCAGCGAGCATCAGTCGAGCAGAGCCTTCTCCACGTCATCGAGTACCTGTTGAGCCGCCAGGTAACCGGAGCTGCTGCTCCAGATCTGGCCGTCGACGGTCACCACATGACCGTCGGCGACGGCTGACAAGCGAGTGAAGGCAGGCTGCTTACGCGCGTCTTCCAGGGCCTTGCGACCATCCGGATTGAGCGTGGCGAGGAATATCCAGTCGGCATTGATGCGTGACAGGTTTTCCAGACTCAGCACGTCGCTGTGCGGCTTCTGCGCTTGGGCTGCGGCCAGCTCGTTGGCGCGCAGGCCGAGGTCGTTCAGCAACTGGCCAACGAACAGGTGGCTGGACATGATCACCGGCCCTTGCGGGTTCCAGCGCACCACGCTGACTGCCTGGCCCTGCGGCAGACGCTGGCGCAGTTCGGCGCTGCGTTTGTCGATTTCGGCGAGGCGTTGTTGGCCTTCTTCCTGTTTGCCGAGGGCCTGGGCGTAGGTCAGGTAGGTCTTGCGCCAGTCCTGGAAGGAATTGCCGGTGGGCACCACGGTGGGCGCCATCAGGCTCAGTTTGGCGTACAGATCGCGTGACAGGTCGCTAGAGGCCAGTACCAGGTCCGGCTGCAGGCGCAGGATGGCCTCCAGGTTGGGTTCGCGCACGCTGCCCACCAGGGTGATTTTGCCTGTCGTGGTCTTGAGATAGTCCGGCACGTCGTCGCCGCCGCGACTGGCCAGAGTGCCGACCGGCTGTATGCCGAGTGACAGCGCCGCATCCAGGGCGCTGTCGCCCAGTGCAACCACGCGCTGCGCAGTGCCGCTGATTTTCACTGGACCGTAGGCACCGTCCAGCATGCGTTCGCTCGCGTGCAGGGGCAGGGCGAGCAGCAGCGACGTGGTAATCGCCGCCGCAGTGCGTTGCAGGTGAGAGCGGATAGACATGCTGGACTCCGGGTCGAGACGAGCAGCGGCAAGCGCTGCTCCGGGAGGATCGAAAGCAAGCTATCTTTTACTAGGTGAGTTAATGAAAATCCATCGCATTTACGAAGTGTTTACAGGATACAGGCGCTGAATGAGCCGGCGATGCCCGGGCCTTGTCATGAGGCTCGGACCTGCTGCTGCTCAGTGCTTCAGCTTGGCCAGCCAAGCGCCGAGCATGATGGCGCCCGCTTGCTCAAGGGCGCTGGCATGACGCTTGGCGTCGTGACGCAGGGTGACGGGATCGATGCCCGAGCTGGCCAGTTCGCTGGCATGGCCCAGCAGCCAATGCTCGAAACGGTCGCCGCGCACTTCCGGGTGAAATTGCAGGCCCAGCACGTTTTGCCCGCGAGCGAAGGCCTGCTGGCGGCACAGCGGGGTCGAGGCGAGCAGGGTGCAGCCTTGCGGCAGGTCGAAGGTGTCGCCATGCCAATGCAGCACGGCGATATCGCGCAGGGCGGCAAGTGGCTGATAGCCGGAGGCTGCCAGCTCCAGCGTCGACCAGCCGATTTCCTTGGCTGGCCCTGGGTAGACGGTGGAGCCCAATGCCGCAGCCATCAGCTGCGCACCGAGGCAGATGCCCAGCGTCGGCTTATCGGCTGCCAGGCGTGCGCGCAGTATTTCCAGTTCAGCGGAGACGAGCGGGTAGCGGTCGTGGTCATAGACGCCGATAGGGCCGCCAAGCACCACCAGCAGGTCTGCTGCGAGCGGGTCGAGTTGACTGAGGTCACGTTCCGCGGCGTCGATGTACTCGATCTGATAACCGGCAGCGCGCAGCGGCGCCTCGAAGCTGCCGAGATCCTCGAAACCGACGTGGCGGATGGCTTGCAGGGTGCGTTCGGTCATTTGCAATGTCCGTCAGTAAAGGAGGGGGGCATGCCCCCTGGCCTGGATAATATGTTCGAAGTCCTTCAGGGCGGCGGCGGCTGTGGCGAGGGGTTCAGCGCCGCCGCCGATGGCGATCGTCTCGCCCATGGCGTCGCTGTTGATGCGGATCGCCTTGTTCTTCCCGTTCACCTGGGCGAAGGGGTCGGACAGCGGATAGGTCTTGATCCCGACGCTGGCGCGGATCGCACCGTCCACGGAGCTGAGGCTGCCGACCAGACGGGGAACCAGGCCCTGTGCTTGCCAGGCTTCGATACGCTGCGCGGTGACCGAATGGATGCCATCGACCTCGACGTCAGCCATTGTCAGCTGGGCGCCAAGGCCAAAGTTGGCCAGCAGCAGGAGTTTGCAGGCAGTGTCCCAACCTTCGGTGTCGTTGCGCGTATCCGCTTCGGCGAAACCGCCGGCTTGTGCCTCGCGCAGTGCTGCATCGAAACCAAGCCCCTGGGTGCGCATGGCGTCGAGCAGGTAGTTGGTGGTGGCGTTGAGAATGCCCTCGACGCTGAGCACCTTGCAGCCGGCCAGGCTGTGTTCGAGCAGGTCGAGTGTGGGCAGGGCGGCGGCGGCCGCACCGCTGAGTTTCAGCTGCGCCCCGGAGGCGCGCGCCAGATCGCGCAGGCGCGGCCCGCTATGCACCAGCGCGCCCTTGGAGATGACGATGCAGTCCCGCCCGGCAGACAGCGCCGCACAGAGGTAGTCCAGGCCCGGCCCGCCGCTGCGAAAATCGCTGGGGCCGGCCTCGATCAACACCTCAGCACCACTCGCTGCGACGAAATCCGGCCCCGACAGCCCAGGCTGCAGGTCGTCCAGTTGGTGGGCCTGCAGGCCATTGGCATCTGCCAGGCCGGCGCGTGAGCCACATACGGCAACCAGTCGCACATCCACGCCATAGATCTGGCGATAGTGGTCGCGACGTTGCAACAGCAGGTTGGCCGTGGCGCGGCCGACACCGCCGAAACCGGCGATTGCAACCTTGAGCGTTTGCATGGGGCGTTCCTTTCGCTGTCAGCGGGCGAATAGGTTGTTGATGTCGGCGAAAGCCTTCATTTCGACGGCGTTGCCGCTTGGGTCCTTGAAAAACATCGTCGCCTGTTCGCCCGGCTCGCCCTTGAAGCGGATATAGGGCTTGATGATGAACTCGACACCGGCGGCGGTGAGTTTATCGGCAGCGATCTGCCAGTCGTGCATCGGCAGAACGACGCCGAAGTGGCGCACCGGCACGCCGTGGCCGTCGACTGCGTTGGCCGGTACCGAGCCTGCTTCGTCAGGCGCCAGGTGGGCGACGATCTGATGGCCATAGAAATTGAAGTCGATCCACTCTGACGAGCTGCGACCTTCGCTGCAACCGAGCAGGTTGCCGTAGAAGTCGCGGGCGGCGGCCAGGTCGTCAACCGGAAAGGCCAGGTGGAACGGGCATAGTGCGGTCATCGGGGTTCCCTCGTTGGTGAGTGGAATCATCCTATTCGGCGACAAGCCTCTTAAAAAACTATATGTTCTGATCATGAGCAAAACAAAATCTTATCAATCGACATGATCATCGAACTGCGCACGCTGATAGCGGTGGCTCGCTATGGCACCTTCAGCGCCGCTGGTGAGCGCATCGGCCTGACCCAGGCAGCCGTCAGCGGTCATATGCGCCGCCTGGAAGAAAGTCTGGGGTTCGCTCTGTTCGATCGCACCGGTCGTTCGGCCATATTGAATGCTGCAGGGCTGCGTACGTTGGCGCGTGCCGAGGCGCTGGTTGCCGGTTTCGATGTCCTGGGCGAGCCGACTCAGGACGAGGAATGGGCCAAACCGCTGGAGATCGGTGCGATCGCCTCGGTGCACGCGACCATCCTCACGCGCGCGCTGGTGCCGTTCCGTGAGCGCTTTGCCAACTGTCGGGTGAATCTGTCGCCTGGCGTTTCCCTGCAGTTGATGGATCGAGTCGAAGCGGGAGAGCTCGACCTGGCGATACTCATTCGTCCGGCGTTCGAGCCGCCGCGGGAGCTGGAGTGGGCGCCGCTGGCATGCGAGAACTACGTGCTGCTTGCGGCCAGCAACGTGGAGGGCGATGACTGGCTCTCGGTGATTCGCGAGCAGCCCTTTATCCGCTATAGCCGCTCGTCCTTCGGTGGTCGCCAGGTGGAGCGTTTTCTGCGTGATCACGCGCTAACGTTGCAGGAGTGGATCGAGGTCGACGATATCCAGGCGATGCTGTCGATGGTCGAGAGCGGACTTGGCGTGGCCGTGGTGCCATTGACGGAAACCATCCTGCCGCTGCCGGCCAGCGTTCGCGCCATCGCGCTCGGCCCGACGCCCATTCATCGCGAGATCGGCGCGCTGTATCCCAAGGTCAGTCGCTCGGCGGCCGTGGCGGGTTTTATCGAATGCTTGCAGAGTGCCGGTGTGGCTCGCTAGAGGGCTGATGCCTGCCCGCATTTTCATCTTTGCTTTGAAACTCCTAGCGGCTTTGCCTGCTTTTTTTCATGCGCAGGCATACTGCAGACTGACGCCCATTTCGCATCATCCATCGATCAGGAGAGTGTTCATGAGCCCCGTTTCCTTCGCACGTCAGCGTTACACCACCAAGGCTTACGATGCCAGTCGCCAGGTGGATCAGGCGATCATCGACGAGCTGCTGGAGTTGCTGCGCCTGTCGCCGTCTTCGGTCAATTCGCAGCCCTGGCACTTCGTCGTGGCGAGCACTGCCGAAGGCAAGGCGCGCCTGGCCAAGGGCGCTCAGGGCGGCTTTGCCTACAACCAGTCGAAGATCCTCAACGCCTCGCACGTGATCCTGATCTGCGCCCGCCGTGACCTCGATGATGCTTATCTGGCCGATGTGCTGCAGCAGGAGGCCGATGATGGCCGCTTCCGCGACGATGCGGCGCGTACGACTCAACACAACACCCGCAGCAGTTACGTCGAACTGCACCGTGGCCTTGGCGACATCCCGCACTGGGCAGAAAAGCAGGCTTATCTGGCGCTGGGCACCTTGCTCCTGGGTGCTGCTGCCAAAGGCGTCGACGCCACGCCGATGGAGGGCATCGACCGCGAGGCGCTGGATGAGGAACTGGGGCTGGCCGCCCAGGGGTTGAGCAGCATGGTCGCGGTGGCGCTGGGGTATCACAGCGACAGCGATTTCAATGCGGAGCTGCCGAAGTCGCGTCTGCCGGCCGAGCGCGTCTTCACTCACCTCTGAGCTTTTCGGCTGCGCCCCTCGTCACGGGGGCGCATCGCTGTTCACTCTGGCAGCTTGGCGATCACCTTGATCTCGAAATCGAAGCCGGCCAGCCAGGTCACGCCGACCGCAGTCACGTTCGAGTAGGGCGCCTCGCCCCAATAGTCGGCTACCACCTCCCAGATGGTTTCGAACTGCGCATGCGGGTCGAGCATGAATACGGTGGTGTCGACCACGTCATCGAAGCTGCAACCTGCTGCAGCGAGGATCGCATTGAGGTTGGCGAAGGCAAGGCGCACCTGCTCTTTCAGGTCGGGTTCGGGCGAGCCGTCCTTGCGACTGCCGACCTGACCGGATACGAACAGAAAACCGTTGGAACGAATCGCCGGCGAATAGCGATGAAGTTCATACAGGTCATGGCGGTCGGCCGGGAAAACCACATCACGTTTGCTGGTCATTGTTGCCTCCATCTGGGCCGCTACGGCCCGCTGTTAACGATGGAGTCACTTTAAAAACACGGCCGGGCTGGATAAACGAGCAACTCTGGTCATGACTGTTTGTAGAATCCAAACAATCATGAGCTTAAGAGAGATGCATGATGGATCGTTTCGACGCGATGCAGGCCTTCGTCCGCGTGGTGGAAACCGGCAGTTTCACCAAGGCGGCAGCCACCCTGCACATGAGCAAGACCAGCGTGACCCAGCTCGTTCAGCAACTGGAAGCACGGCTGCGGGTGCGCCTGCTCAACCGCACCACGCGCAAGGTCAACGTCACCGCTGACGGCGCCGCCTACTACGAACGTGTGGTGCGTCTGCTGGCCGATATCGACGATGCCGAGACCAGCCTGTCCAGTGCATTGATGGCGCCGCGCGGCCGCCTGCGCGTGGACGTACCCAGTCCCTTCGCGCGCATGCTGCTGATCCCGGCCTTGCCGGCATTTTATGCGCGTTATCCGGAAATCCAGCTGACCATGGGCGTTAGTGATCGGCTCATCGACATCATCGGTGAGAACGTCGACTGCGTGGTGCGCGGCGGTGAGATCACCGATCAATCGCTGATCGCGCGCCATGTCGGTGATCTCCAGCTCGGTATCTATGCCACGCCGGGCTATCTGCAGCGCGCTGGCACGCCGATGCATCCGCGCGAGCTGGAGGCGGCCGTTCATCATACGGTGGGTTTTCTCTGGTCGCGCACCGGCAAGGCCTTGCCCTATGCGATGCAGCGGGGTGAAGAACGCATCGAGGCCCATGGCCGCCCGCTGCTGACGGTCGACGATGGCAACGCCTATCTGGCTGCGGGGCTGGCGGGCCTGGGCATGCTCTGGCTACCGCATTACATGGCCAGGCCACACCTGGCCAGTGGTGAACTGGTGCGTCTGTTCGACGACTGGCAGATGAAACCAATGCCGATGTACCTGGCTTTCCCGCCGAACCGCCATGTCAGCGCCAAGCTGCGGGTATTCATCGATTGGGTGGTGGCGCTGATGGCCGAGCATGCGCCGGTGTTGGGAAGGCAGTGAGTCATCGTCCGGCGGCAGGACCTGCATCCGGCGCCGGCGCGGCTGGCACCGGAGTGGGCGTCGCGGATCTCGGCAGAAACCTGGTCGGTATACCGTTGATCCTGGGTTTCGATAATTGAGTTGACTAAAGAGAATGATCGTTCTACCTTGCTGAGAACGATCATTCTCTATGGCCCTGACTCATGCTCGAAGACGCCTCGATCCAGCAGCGCTTGCTGCAAGCCACCGAACACCTGGTCTATGCCGGCGGTATCAATGCCACTGGTATGGACGCCATCGTCAAGGCCTCGGGTGTGGCGCGCAAAAGCATCTATCGCCTCTATCCGACCAAGGAAGCATTGGTTGCCGCCGCGCTGCGCGAGCGTGATGAACGCTGGATGCAATGGTTCGTTGCCGGCACCTCTGCGGGGTCGCCAAGTGAGCGGCTACTGGCAGTGTTCCCGCTGCTGCGCAGCTGGTTCTCGGCGCCTGACTTCCATGGCTGCGCCTTCATCAATGCTGCCGGGGAGATCGGTGATCCCGACAGCGAGATCCGCGCCGTCGCGTTGCTGCACAAGCAGCGCTTGCTGGCCTATCTGAGCGAACTGACCACGGCCTGCGGCTTTGCCGAGGCCGAGGAAATGGCCAGGCAGTTTCTCCTGCTGATCGATGGTGCTACCGCCGTCGCCATGGTCAGCGGCCAGGCGGATGCCGCCGACAGTGCCGGCCGTACTGCGCAATTGCTTCTGCAATCCCTATCGCCCAGTGATGGGCTCAACCCCCCGCAAACCTGAGGTGCCGTCATGTCGTCAAATACTGAAGTTCGTCCTCCGTTGCCGCCGTTCACTCGCGAGAGCGCCATCGAGAAGGTCCGCCTGGCCGAGGATGGTTGGAACAGCCGTGATGCGGCCAAGGTCGCACTGGCCTACAGCCTCGATACGCGCTGGCGCAACCGCGCCGAGTTTGCCAATGGTCGTGATCAGGCGCGTGCGTTCCTTGAGCGCAAGTGGGCCAAGGAGCTGGAGTACCGTCTGATCAAGGAACTCTGGGTGTTCACCGACAACCGCATTGCCGTGCGCTATGCCTACGAATGGCGCGACGACTCGGGCAACTGGTTTCGCTCCTACGGCAACGAGGACTGGGAGTTCGGCGCCGACGGCCTGATGATCAATCGTTATGCCTGCATCAACGATCTGCCGATTCAGGAGTCCGAGCGCAAGTTCCGCTGGCCCCAGGGGCGTCGTCCTGACGATCATCCGGGGCTGTCCGAACTGGGCCTCTGATCCGGGCTATGTGGGCACGGGAGTTGCTGCTTTAATGCGCCCACCAATCCGTGTTCCGAGGCTCCTGGATGAATCGCAACGACCTGCGCCGCGTCGACCTGAATCTGCTGGTGATCTTCGAAACCCTGATGTTCGAGAAGAACCTGACCCGCGCCGCCGAGAAGCTGTTTCTCGGTCAGCCGGCGGTCAGTGCGGCGCTGGCCCGTTTGCGCGACCTGTTCGACGATCCGCTGCTGGTGCGTAACGGCCGTGGTTTCGAGCCTACGGCGCGAGCGCTGGCGATTCTCAGGGAGCTGCAGCCGGCCATGGACACCATCTCGGGCGCGGTCAGCCGTGCCCGCGAGTTCAACCCGGCGACCAACCGCGACACCTTCCGCATCGGTCTGTCCGATGATGCCGAGTTCGGCCTGTTCCCGGCCTTGCTCAAGCAGATTCGCGAAGAGGCGCCGGAGGTGGTGATCGTGGTGCGGCGGGTCAACTTCCTGTTGATGTCAGCGATGTTGGCCTCGGGGGAAATTTCCGTAGGCGTCAGCTACACCGCCGAGCTGCCGGCCAACGCCAAGCGGCGCAAGCTGCGCGAGATGAAGGTCAAGGTGTTGCGTGGCGATGACCGCCCCGGCGCACTGACGCTGGACGAGTACTGTTCGCGGCCGCATGCGCTGGTGTCGTTCTCGGGGGATCTGTGCGGCAACATCGACAACGACCTGGCGCGCCTGGATCGCTCGCGTCGCGTGGTGCTGGCGGTGCCACAGTTCAGTGGCTTGCGGTCGATCATCGCGGGTACGGAAATGCTCGCCACAGTCCCGGATTTCGCCGCCGCGGCGCTGATCGAAGGGAGCCGTCTGCGCGCGGATGACCCGCCATTCGAGCTGGTCAATTCGGATCTGTCGATGGTCTGGAGCGGAGTGACCGATAACGATCCCGCCGAGCGCTGGCTCAGAAGCAAGATCGTCGAGTTCATGGGCGAGCCAGGCGCCTGAGCGGGGCTCAATCGCGATAGAACACCTGGATCAGGTGATAGCCGAACTGGGTCTTCACCGGGCCGTGCACTTCGCGCAGCGCCTTCTTGAAGATCACCTGATCCACTGCACGCACCATCTGCCCGGGCCGCACTTCACCGAGGTCGCCACCTTTCTTGCCGGAGGGGCAGGTGGAGTGCTTGCGTGCCAGCACATCGAAGGCTTCGCCAGCGGCAATGCGCTTCTTCAGCGCGGCGGCTTCCGCTTCGGTCTTGACCAGGATGTGGCGGGCCATTGCCTTAGCCATTGATGGGCTCCTCAATTCTGTCAGGGCGCTATTGTGCCAGTATTCATTGCGCCAGCAGAATGGCGTCAATTTTGTGGGTTGTGCGTTGTCCGCGGTGCGGACGAATCATGGCCTATGGTATTTCAATCGCGCTCACGGAAACGCCGCCATGGATCTCCAAGCAATGCTGAAAATCCTGTCCACCCAGGATGGCTCCGATCTCTATCTGTCTACCGGCGCGCCGCCCTGCGCGAAGTTCAATGGCGTGCTCAAGGCGCTGAGCCAGGAGCCGATGAAGGCGGGCGATGTGGCAGCGATTGCCGAGTCGATCATGGACAGTGCCCAGCGTGAGGAATTCGAGCGCGAACTGGAGATGAACCTGGCGATATCGCTGGCCGGCGTGGGGCGTTTTCGCATCAACATCTTCAAGCAGCGCAACGAGGTGTCCATCGTCGCGCGCAACATCAAGCTGGATATTCCGCGCTTCGAAGACCTCAAGCTACCCGAAGTGCTGCTCGGCACGGTGATGGAAAAGCGCGGCCTGGTGTTGTTCGTGGGCGGCACCGGCTCAGGCAAGTCGACCTCCCTGGCGGCGTTGATCGACTATCGCAACCGCAACAGCGGCGGCCATATCATCACCATCGAAGACCCGGTGGAATACGTGCACCGGCACAAGAAGTCGATCATCAACCAGCGCGAGGTGGGCGTGGACACCCGCAGCTTCCACGCCGCGCTGAAGAACACCCTGCGCCAGGCGCCGGACGTGATCCTGATCGGCGAGATCCGCGACCGCGAAACCATGGAGCATGCCTTGGCCTTCGCCGATACCGGGCACCTGGCGATCTCCACGCTGCACGCCAACAATGCCAACCAGGCCCTGGATCGCATCATCAACTTCTTCCCCGAGGATCGTCGCCCGCAGTTGCTCAACGACCTTGGCAACAACCTCAAGGCATTCGTCTCGCAGCGCCTGGTCAAGACCGTGGATGGCAAGCGCCGCGCGGCGGTTGAGGTGATGCTGGGTACGCCGACGGTGCGTGACCTGATCAAGCGCAACGAGTTTTCCGAGCTCAAGGAGATCATGGAGAAATCCAGGAACCTCGGTATGCAGACCTTCGATCAGGCCTTGATCGATCTGGTGCATGAAGGGGCAATCGACGAGGAAGAGGCGGTGAAGAACGCCGACTCGGCGAACAACGTACGCCTGAAGCTCAAGCTCCATCGTGACAACCCGGCCAATGCCAGGCCTGTACCCGCCGCCGCAGCGCCGCTGGTAACGCAGGCACCTGCACCGAAGGCCGCTGCTGCAGGCGACTGGGGGCTGGAGCTGAAGCTTGAGGACATCGAAGAGGAGCTGCCGCCAGAGGATCCGGGGCGGCAGGGGATTTAAGGGTCGGGTTGCAGTGGCAGATAGGCCTGACGCAAGCGCTGGCTGACACCGTCCTGTTCCAGCTCACTGATGGCGGTGCGCAGTTGTTCGACCAATTGCGCATCGCAGTCCTTCGAGCAGCCCAGGTACAGGCCAGTACTGGCCAGGGTCGGGCTTCTGCGCAGATTCTGCTCGCGATAGGCTGAGCTTTCCCAGATGTACAGCGCCTCCGGCACCCCGGTGAACCAGGCGTCGATACGTCCAAGGCTGAGCAGATGGGCCGGATTTTCGCCCAGTTTGAGTTGCACGATCTGCTCGTCGCTGAAACCTTGGCGCTGCAGGATGCCCACCTGCGCCGTGCCCATGCCGACACCTATGCGGCGATAACGCTCTCGGGCCTGGGCGAAGTTCTCGACGGGTTCGTCCAGGCTGAAGAAGGCGCGCTCAAGCTCCATGATCGAGGCAATCCAGGTATACAGCTCCTCGCGCTCGGGCGTTCGCGACAGGGGAATGATCAGCATGTTCTTGCCCCTGGACACGTTGATCTGGGCGCGTGGCCAGGGCTCGGCGACGATGTGGGTGAGTTTGCCGATCCTTGCCAATGCAGCCAGCACCACGTCACCCGCCATGCCATGGCCGCTTTCATAGTCATGCAGCGTCAGCGGCGGCGCGTCTGGCATGTACAGCTTGATGGGTTCGTGGGCGGATGCGGTTCCAGCTAGCATCAACGCCAGCAGTAGGCAGAAAAACGTATGCACGACGAACATCCTGTTGTCATTGTTGCTTCAGTATAGGAGGCGTTTGCGGCCAGCTGCAGCGGCCGATCCTGAGCCGGCTACTCGTGCCGAATGCTGCGATTCCTACCCTGGGCTTTGGCTGTGTAAAGGGCTTTGTCCGCTACCGCCAGCAGACGCTCCAGGTAGCGTTCGCATGGTTTAAGGCTGGCGATGCCGATGCTCACCGTGACAGCCTGGTGGGCGATTTCCAGGGCCTTGACCTGATCATGCACGCGCTCGGCGATATCGCCGGCCTCATCGAGATCGGCGTTGGGCAGCCATATCGCGAACTCTTCGCCGCCGTAGCGCACCACACTGTCGCCACTGCGCACGCTGGCCAGAAGACGCTGCGCCATATCCACCAGAACTCTATCGCCCTCGGCGTGGCCGAAGCGATCATTGATCTGTTTGAAGTGGTCGATATCGATCAACAAAAGGCTACCGCAGGCCAGGTCGCTGACGCTGCCGAGCCACTGCTCGACGTGCACTGACAGCGCCCTGCGATTGCTCAGCGCAGTCAGTGGGTCGGTATGGCTCAGTTGTGCAAGTTGCTCGGCTTCGCTCTGAATTTCCACGGCGTAGTTGGCCAACTGGGCGTAGGCGCTCTGCAGCGCCAGGTTGGCCTTGGCCAGTTGGGCTGCGCTTTCCTGCGCCTGTTCGCGAGCCTTGAGCAGCTCTGCTTCGAAACGTTGGCGGTCCTTGGCGACGAAGAACAGCCAGATGACCTCCGGCGCGCCATCGACTTCGCTGATGCGCGCGTTGGCCATGACGGGTATTGCCTGGCCGCCTTCTGATTGCAGTTGCAGGTAAAGCTCACTGAACTCACCGTTGCGCAGCAGCAAGGGCCAGGCGTGGGTTTGCAGGAAGATGCGGCTGGCTGGCGGAAAGAACTGATCCATGCCTTCGGCCGCGCCTGCACCTGCCAGGCGCTTGAAATCGCAATTGCAATGCTTGATTCGGCCGTTGCAGTCAGTGACCAGTACCGGGCCGGGTAGGCGATCAAGATAGAACACGTGCTTGTGCTCCCATCAGGTAGCGAAACATGGCGGCGCTCACCAGCTCAGGATGGCTCATGTGCGCGCAATGGCCACTGACGTCCAGCGTTTCCAGAGTGCTGCCCGTGAGTGCGGCATGCAGATAGTCGGCAACTGGCGTGGGAACCAGTGCATCACGCTGGTGGTGCAGGATCAGGCAGGGCGACAGGCACACCTGCAGGGCCGGGCGGATATCGGAGAAGAAGGTGGCCTGAGCGAAGGCATGAGCCATGACTGGGTCGGTCGAGCAGAAGCTGTCGGAGAGCTGCCGGGTGACTGCGGGAGCCTCGTCGGCCGATACCAGGGGGGCGAACTGTTGGGCCCAGCCCAGATAGTTGTGGGCCATCAGTTCCAGGAGCCCCTCCAGGTCACTGCGTTCGAAGCCTCCGTGATAGTCGGGCGGATCGTTGAGAAAGCAGGGGGACGGACCGAGAAGAATCAGCCGGGAGAACAGCTCGGGGCGCCTGATGGCAGCGAGAATGCCGACGCTGCAACTGATCGAGTGGCCAACGAAGGTCAGATCACCCGAGAGCTCGAGGGCGTCGCACACTTCCAGAAGGTCCTCTACGTAACCCTCCAGTTGGGCATAGCGGGTAGGGTGGAAGGCGTTGGCATCGGAGCGGCCGCTGCCGACATAGTCAAACAGCACCTGGTGCCAGTGCTGGCTGAAGGCTGGCGTGACCTTGCTCCACATATCCTGATTGCAACCGAAGCCGTGGCCGTAGATGAGCGTTGGGGCATTGGCCGTTTCCGCTTTCAAGCGTTGAACGTTGTTGCGCTGGGTGATGTTCATGCCGCCACCTTGCCATGTGCCGAGTCGACCTTGGCCAGGACTCAGCTGCTGTGAAGACGAAAAAATGGCGCCAGTATAGTGATTTTTTCTGGCTGGTGGCTTTTTGCTACAGATCGTCCGTCAGCCCTGGCAAGTTGCGGTAAAGCTCAAGCGCCTGCGGGTTGGCCAGGGCCTCGGTGTTCTTCACCGGGCGCCCGTGGACGACGTTGCGTACCGCGAGTTCGACGATCTTGCCGCTGAGGGTACGTGGAATATCGGCGACCTGGAGGATCTTCGCCGGCACGTGGCGTGGCGTGGTATTGGCGCGAATCACTCGGCGAATCTCTTCGCGCAGGGTGTCGTCCAGCGTCACGCCATCACGCAGGCGTACGAACAGCACTACGCGCACGTCGCCCTGCCAGTCCTGGCCAATGACGATGGACTCCAGCACCTGTGACACCTTTTCTACCTGGCGATAGATCTCTGCGGTGCCAATGCGAACGCCGCCCGGGTTGAGCACGGCATCGGAGCGGCCATGAATGACCAGGCCACCATGGGTGGTTTGCTCGGCATAGTCGCCGTGTGCCCAGACGCCGGGGAAGGTAGAGAAATAGGCAGCGCGAAATTTCTCGCCATCCGCGTCGTTCCAGAAACCTACAGGCATCGAGGGAAAGTGTCGGGTGCAGACCAGCTCGCCTTTTTCTCCGGTCACCGCTTGGCCACTGTCGTTCCACACCTGCACGTCCATCCCCAGGCCCTTGCACTGTAGTTCGCCGCGCCAGACTGGCAGGGTCGGGTTGCCCAGGGCGAAGCAGGAGACGATGTCGGTACCGCCGGAGATCGATGACAGGCACAGGTCACGTTTCACGTCGCGGTAGACGTATTCGAAGCTTTCGTGAACCAGCGGCGAGCCGGTGGAGAGGATCGCCTTGAGGTGCGTCAGCTTGTGGCTTTCACGAGGTTTGACGCCGGCTTTCTCCAGTGCGGCGATGAACTTGGCGCTGGTGCCGAAGATGGAGATGTCCTCCGTGTCGATCAGATCAATCAGGCGTGTGGGTTCGGGGTGAAAGGGCGAGCCGTCGTAGAGCACCAGGGTGGCGCCCAGGGCCAGGCCGGAAACCAGCCAGTTCCACATCATCCAGCCGCAGGTGGTGTAGTAGAACAGACAGTCATCGGCTGTCAGGTCGGTGTGCAGGCCCAGCTCCTTGAGGTGTTGCAGCAGGGTGCCGCCGACGCCGTGGACGATGCACTTGGGCACGCCGGTGGTGCCGCTGGAGTAGAGGATGTACAGCGGCTGGTCGAAGCGCACTGGCGTGAACTGCGGCGCGCCGCCGGGCTGGTAGAAATCCTGCCACAGGCTGATCGCTGCGACGGATTTGCAATCCGTGGCACGAGCGTCGAGCCTGGCGTAGGGCACCAGCACCAGATGCTGCAGGGAAGGCAGCTGTTCGAGAACTTCATTGAGCTTGTCGGTCAGGTCCAGATTCTTCCCTGCATAGCGATAACCGGCGGCGGCGATCAGCACCTTGGGTTCGATCTGGCCGAAGCGGTCGATCACCCCCTGGGTGCCAAAATCCGGCGAGCAGCTCGACCAGGTGGCGCCGAGGCTGGCGGTGGCGAGCATGCCCACCACGGTCTGCCAGGTGTTGGGCATGACGGCCGCCACGCGATCACCGATGCCCACGCCCGCGTTTTGCAGGGCGCGTTGCAGCCCGGCGACATGGGCAGCCAGTTGCGCATGGCTGAGCTGTTCGCGGCTGCCATCCTCGGCGATGGCCACCAGCGCCGGATGACCGTCACGGCGGCGCAGCAGGTGTTCGGCGAAATTCAGGGTGGCGCCGGGAAACCACTGCGCATCCGGCATTGCCGGGCCTTCGCGCAGCACGCATTCGGCGGGGCTGTGCAAGCGAATGTCGAAGAAGTCGGCGATAGCCTGCCAGAAGGCTTCGCGCTGCTCGATGCTCCAGGCATGCAGGGCAGGGTAGTCGGCCAGGTGCAGGGCATGGCGGTCGTTGACGAAACGGCGGAAGGCATCCAGGCGGGTGCCAGCGATGCGGTCGGCGGAGGGCGTCCAGAGAGGCTGCTGCATGGCCAGTCCTCGTCGTTGCTTGTTCGTAAGCTTCAGGTTAGTACGCATGGGCAATCAGGCCTTTAACCTGAGCGACCTTCGCGGCTATCGCACCGACCTTTTCATATGTTCGGAGGCAAACAACAGGTCGATACGGTACACCTGCCTGTAGGAGCGGCTTTAGCCGCGATAATCGCGGATGAATCCGCTCCTGCGCATATGCGGGCTGTTGTTCAGTGCGTAGGGTGGATCACGCTTCACCGATCCACCACAACGGTGGAAGAGAAAAGCATCATCCACCCTATCGGATCTAGCGGCTCAGAAATGCCCGCGCCACCCGCGAGCCGTTGGTCTTGCCCAGTATTTCGCAGATGCGGTTCCCCACGGCGATCAGTTTGTCCATGTCCACACCTGTCCCGATACCCAGGCCCTGCATCAGGTAGAGCACGTCCTCGGTGGCGACGTTGCCGGTCGCGCCCTCGGCATAGGGGCAGCCGCCCAGGCCGGCTACCGAACTGTCGAACACACTGATGCCTTCGAGCAGGCTGGCATAGATGTTGGCCAGGGCCTGGCCATAGGTGTCGTGGAAATGCCCGGCGAGCCTGTCGCGCGGGATGTCGCGGCCAACCACCTCGATCAGCGCGCGCGTCTTACCGGCGGTGCCGGTGCCGATGGTATCGCCCAGCGACACTTCGTAGCAGCCCATGGCGTAAAGCTCGCGGGCGACGCTGGCGACCTGCTCGGGCGCGACTTCGCCATCGTAAGGGCAGCCGAGTACGCAGGAAACGTAGCCGCGTACACGCACGTTCGCCGCCTTGGCCGTTGCCATCAGTGGTACGAAGCGCTGCAGGCTGTCGGCGATGGAGCAGTTGATGTTCTTCTGTGAGAAGGCCTCGCTGGCGGCGGCGAACACCGCCACTTCCTCGACTTTGGCTTCGAGTGCGGCTTCGAGACCTTTCAGGTTTGGCGTGAGCGCTGCATAGGTGACGCCGGGCTTACGCTGGATGCCGGCGAATACCTCGGCGGAGCCGGCCATCTGCGGCACCCATTTGGGCGAGACGAAGCTACCTACCTCGATATAGCTCAGGCCGGCGGCTGTCAGATCGTCCACCAGGCGCACCTTGTCGGCGACGCTGATCGGCTGTTTCTCGTTCTGCAGGCCATCGCGCGGGCCGACTTCGACCAGACGCACGGATTCAGGCAGGTTCATAGGCTGTCCTCGTTTTCATCGTAGGGTGCGCCGTGCGCACCACTCGCGGCAAGATGGTCGAACTGCTGCGTAGGGCGGACATCGCTTTTCATGTCCGCCGTGATCCGGTGAGTCGTAAGGCGGGTGCAACCTGCCAACACGATCTGGCGGGTTGCACCCGCCCTGCACAGAGCAGAATCGCTGGGCTGAAACGGATTGGCGCCCGGCCTACCCTAGGGTTCGAGCTCCACCAACACCGCACCTTCGCTGACCATTTCGCCTTCACGGCAGTACAGCGCCTTGACCGTCCCGGCTTCGGGCGCGCGGATGCTGTGCTCCATCTTCATCGCCTCCAACACCACCAGCGCTGTGCCAGTCTCGACCGCTTGACCGGGTTCGACCAGTACGCGGACGATGCTGCCGTTCATGGGCGCACTGAGGCCACCATGCTGAGCATGACTGGCCTCGGCGGCGGCGATGGGGTCGAAGCGGCTGATGGCATGCAGCTCGCCGTGCCATTGCAAATAGAGGGTTTCGCCACGGCGAATGGCACGCAGACGCTGGCGTATGCCGTCGATGTCCGCCAGCAGTTCTTCGCCCTGCAAGCGGGCCTGGTTACTCGAGCGCACCTTGTGGCTCTCACCCTGACAGTTCAGGTGCAACTCGATTTCCGCTGCACCACCGGCGCGCCAACCACTACGGGCGGCCCAGGGCGAATGGCTGTCGTCCGCGCGCTGCACGGGGCTTTCGCTCTGTACCCAGGCATCGGCAGCGAGTTGCCAGAAGGCGTCCGGCAACTCGCTTGGCGCAGGCAGCAACTGCTGCTGGTGGCGTGGGATAAAGCCTGTATCCAGCTCGCACGCGGCGAAGGCTGGATGAGCAAGGATGCGGCGCAGGAACGCCAGGTTGGTTTTCACGCCACCGACCAGGGTGCCTTCGAGCATGGTCAGCAGACGCAGGCGCGCCTGCTCGCGGTTTTCGCCCCAGGCGATCAGCTTGCCCAGCATTGGGTCATAGAAGGGGGAGACGCTGTCGCCCTCGGCCACGCCGCTGTCGACGCGACGCCCGCCACCGTTGCCGGCTTCGCGGTACAGCGCCAGGGTGCCGGTGGCGGGGAGGAAATCGTGATCCGGGTCTTCGGCGTACAGCCGCACCTCGATGGCGTGACCGTTCAATGGCACCTGCTGCTGGGTGATCGGCAGCGGCTCGCCACGGGCGACGCGAATCTGCCAGGCCACCAGGTCGAGGCCGGTGATGGCCTCGGTGACCGGATGCTCGACCTGCAGGCGGGTGTTCATCTCCATGAAGAAGAAGTCGCCACGCTCGTCGAGCAGGAACTCCACCGTGCCGGCGCCGACATAGCCGATGGCCTGCGCCGCCTTGACCGCCGCTTCGCCCATGGCGCGGCGCAGCTCGGGGCTCAGGCCCGGTGCTGGCGCTTCCTCGACCACCTTCTGATGGCGCCGCTGGATCGAGCAGTCGCGCTCGTTGAGGTACAGGCAGTTGCCGTGCTGGTCGGCGAATACCTGGATCTCCACGTGGCGAGGCTTGAGCACGTATTTTTCCACCAGCATGCGCGAGTCGCCGAAGGCCGACTGCGCTTCACGCTGCGCCGATTCCAGCGTCTCGGCGAGCTGCGCTTCTGATTCAGCCACCTTCATGCCCTTGCCGCCGCCACCAGCGGCTGCCTTGAGCAGCACTGGGTAGCCGATGCGTTTGGCGGCCTCGCGGAAGGTATCAAGATCCTGCTTTTCACCGTGGTAGCCGGGCACCAGCGGCACGCCGGCAGCCTCCATCAGCGACTTGGCCGCTGACTTGCTGCCCATGGCGTCGATGGCCGAGGCGGGCGGGCCAAGAAAGATCAATCCGGCCTGTTCGATGGCGCGGGCGAAGCCGGCGTTCTCCGAGAGAAAGCCGTAGCCGGGGTGGATGGCCTGCGCGCCGCTGGCCTTGGCGGCGGCGATGATCTTGTCGATCAGCAGATAGCTTTCGCCAGGCTTGGCGCCGCCGAGATTCACCGCGACGTCAGCTTCACGCACATGCCGTGCATGGGCATCGATGGCGCTGTGCACAGCTACAGTGCGGATGCCCATGGCCTTGGCCGTGCGCATCACGCGGCAGGCGATCTCGCCACGGTTGGCGACCAGCAGGGTATCGATCATGCGAGTGGCTCCTGCCAGGTGGGTTGGCGTTTTTCCAGGAATGCACGCAGGCCTTCCTGACCCTCGGCGCTGACGCGAAGACGGGCGATGGCGTTCTCGGTGTAGCGGCGCAGGGCCGGGGTCAGTTCGCCGCTGCCGACTTCACGCAGCAGATCCTTGCTGGCGCGCATGGCTTGCGGGCTGTTGTGCAGCAGGTTGGCGACCCAGGCTTCGACCTGGGCGTCCAGTTCGTCGACCGGGTAGCACTCGGCGAGCAGGCCAAGTTCGCGGGCGCGTTTGCCGTCGAAGCGTTCGGCGGTGAGTGCGTAGCGCTTGGCCGCACGCTCGCCAATGGCCTGTACGACGAAGGGGCTGATCACTGCCGGAGCGAGGCCGATGCGTACCTCGGACAGCGAGAACAGGGCGTCCTCGGTACCGATGGCCATGTCGCAGCAACTGGCCAGCCCCACCGCGCCGCCAAAGGCTGCGCCTTGCACCACGGCCAGGGTCGGGATCTTCAAACCATGCAGGTTGTACATCAGCTCGGCCAGTTCGCGGGCATCATTCAGGTTGGCGTTGTAGTCCAGAGTGGCGGCCTGCTGCATCCAGGCCAGGTCGGCGCCGGCCGAGAAGTGTTTGCTACGGCCGCGCAGCAGGAGAAAGCGCAGGCTCTTGTCTTCACCGACGGCGTCGAGGGCGAGGATCAGCTCGCGGATCATCTCGGCGTTGAAGGCGTTGTTCTTCTCCGGGCGGTTCAGCCAGAGGGTGGCGAAGCCGCGTGGGTCTTTCTCAAGCTGTACGGTGGTGAAGTCGGTCATGGTAATGGGCTCGAAATATGCGCTGGCTCTGGTGGGAGGGGCTTTAGCCGCGAGCTTTGCTGTGGCTGTCGCGGCTAAAGCCCCTCCCACGGATTACATACGGAACACCCCGAAATGGGTTGGCTCGATCGGTGCGTTGAGACTGGCGGACAGGGCCAGGGCCAGTACGTCACGGGTCTGCGCCGGGTCGATCACGCCGTCGTCCCACAGGCGGGCGCTGGAGTAGTAGGCATGCGCCTGCTTCTCGTACTGCTCGACGATGGGTTGCTTCAGGCGCTGTTCGTCTTCATCGGAGTACGGCTGGCCGGTGCGTTGCGCCTGTTCGCGTTTGACCTGCACCAGTACGCCGGCAGCCTGCTGGGCACCCATCACGCCGATACGCGCGTTGGGCCACATCCACAGGAATCGTGGATCGTAGGCCCGGCCACACATGCCGTAGTTGCCGGCGCCGAAGCTGCCACCGATGATCACGGTGAATTTCGGCACCTGGGCGCAGGCCACGGCGGTGACCAGCTTGGCGCCGTGCTTGGCGATGCCGCCTTCCTCGTACTTCTTGCCGACCATGAAGCCGGTGATGTTCTGCAGGAACAGCAGGGGGATGCCGCGCTGGCAGGCCAGTTCGACGAAGTGCGCGCCTTTCTGCGCCGATTCGGCGAAGAGGATGCCGTTGTTGGCAAGAATCGCCACAGGGTAGCCGTTGATGCGGGCGAAGCCGCACACCAGCGTAGTGCCGAACAGCGCCTTGAATTCATCCAGCTGCGAGTCGTCGACGATGCGCGCGATCACCTCGCGCACATCGAAGGGCTGCTTGGCGTCGGCCGGGATTACCCCGTACAGCTCTTCTGCGGCATAGCGCGGGGCGATGGGGGCGCGAGCGTCGAGCTGGCCGAGCTTGCGCCAGTTGAGGTTGGCAATGCTGCGCCGGGCCAGGGCCAGGGCGTGTTCGTCATCCTCGGCATAGTGGTCGGCCACGCCGCTGGTCTTGCAGTGCACGTCGGCGCCGCCCAGTTCCTCGGCACTGACTACTTCGCCAGTGGCGGCCTTCACCAGGGGCGGGCCGGCGAGAAAGATGGTCGCCTGCTCACGCACCATGATGGTTTCGTCGCTCATCGCCGGCACGTAGGCGCCGCCGGCAGTGCAGGAGCCCATCACCACGGCGATCTGCGCAATGCCCAGCGCGCTCATGTTGGCCTGGTTGAAGAAGATCCGGCCAAAGTGCTCGCGATCCGGGAACACTTCGTCCTGGCGCGGCAGATTGGCACCGCCGGAGTCCACCAGGTAGATGCACGGCAGACGGTTCTCACGCGCAATGGCCTGCGCGCGCAGGTGCTTCTTCACCGTCAGCGGATAGTAGGAGCCGCCTTTTACCGTGGCGTCGTTGGCCACGATCATGCATTCGACCCCTTCAACGCGGCCGATACCGGCGATCACCCCGGCGGCGGGTACGTCTTCGCCGTAGACCTCATGGGCGGCGAGCTGGCCGATCTCGAGGAAAGGCGAGCCGGCATCCAGCAAGCGGTTGATCCGTTCGCGCGGCAGCAACTTGCCGCGCGAGGTGTGGCGCTCCTGCGCCTTGGCGCCGCCGCCTTCGTGGATGCGCGCGAGCAGGGCGCGCAGCTCGTCCACCTGGGTGAGCATAGCCGCCTGATTGGCGGCGAACTCCGGCGAACGGGTGTTGATCTGGGTGTGCAGGATGGCCATCTGGGGCGCTCCGATTTTGATTTGATCGCTCCCACGCTCTGCGTGGGAGTTTCGCCAGGGACGCTCTGCGTCCCCAGAACGGACGCTGAGCGTCCGGTTTCAGGTTCCCACGCAGAGCGTGGGAACCATCACACGGGGCTTTCCGCCGATCACTTGGTCTCGTTGAACAGCTCGCGGCCGATCAGCATGCGGCGAATCTCGCTGGTGCCGGCGCCGATCTCGTAGAGCTTGGCGTCGCGCAGCAGGCGGCCGGCCGGGTATTCGTTGGTGTAGCCGTTGCCGCCGAGCAACTGAATGGTGTCCAGGGCCATTTTCGTGGCCATCTCGGCGGTGTAGAGAATCACCGCGGCGGCGTCCTTGCGCGACTCCTCGCCGCGATCGCAGGCCTTGGCGACGTTGTACAGGTAGGACCTGGAGGCATTCATGCCGGCGTACATGTCAGCCAGCTTGCCCTGTACCAACTGGAATTCACCGATGGATTGCTTGAACTGCTGGCGCTCGTGCACGTAGGGCAGCACCACGTCCATGCAGGCCAGCATGATCCCGGTCGGGCCGCCGGAGAGCACGGTGCGCTCGTAGTCCAGGCCGCTCATCAGCACGCGCACGCCACCCCCTTCGACGCCGAGGATGTTCTCCTCCGGTACTTCGCAGTCCTCGAACACCAGCTCGCAGGTGTTGGAGCCGCGCATGCCCAGCTTATCCAGCTTCTGGTGACGGGAGAAACCCTTGAAGTCGCGCTCGACGATGAAGGCGGTCATGCCGCGCGAGCCGGCGTTGATGTCGGTCTTGGCGTAGATCACGTAGGTGTGGGCATCCGGGCCGTTGGTGATCCACATCTTGTTGCCGTTGAGGATGTAGCGGTCGCCGCGCTTTTCCGCGCGCAGCTTCATCGAGACCACGTCGGAGCCGGCATTGGGTTCGCTCATGGCCAGGGCGCCGATGTGCTCGCCGGAGCAGAGCTTGGGCAAGTATTTGTGCTTCTGCGCCTCGCTGCCGTTCTTGTGGATCTGGTTGACGCAGAGGTTGGAGTGCGCGCCGTAAGAGAGGCCCACCGAGGCCGAAGCGCGGCTGATCTCTTCCATGGCCAGTACATGCGCCAGGTAGCCCATGTCGGTGCCACCGTACTCTTCCTTGACCGTCATGCCGAGCAGGCCCATGTCGCCGAACTTGCGCCACATGTCCATGGGGAATTCGTTATCGCGATCGATCTGCGCGGCACGCGGCGCCAGCTCGGCCTGAGCGAACTGGTGTACCGAGTCGCGCAGCATGTCGAGGGTTTCGCCGAGGCCGAAGTTGAGAGTGGGGTAGCTCATGATTCACCTATTGTTGTTGTCGTAGGGTGCGCCTTGCACACCGGGTCGGATTCTGTGGCGCGCGCAGCGCACCCTAGGCTTGAGTCTCGGCCAAGGCGGCCAGGCAGCGCTCCTCGGCGGTATCCAGTTCCAGCTGCATCTGCTGGATATCCAGCAATTGTTGTTCAAGCTGCAGGCGGCGCTCGGCGATCTTGGTCAGGAAGGTATTGAGCTGTCGGTGGTTGCCGCTGCTGGGGTCGTAGAGGTCGATCAATTCCTTGCATTCGGCCAGGGAGAAACCGATGCGCTTGCCACGCAGGATGAGTTTCAGGGTCACCAGATCCTTGGGGTGGTAGATGCGCTCCTGGCCACGTCGCTCGGGGGCGAGCATGCCTTGTTCCTCGTAGAAACGGATCGCGCGAGTCGTGACATCCAGTTCGCGTGCCAGGTCGGAGATGCTGTAGGTCGTGAGCATTAGAGCAGTCTTTTCGTTTACCTTTACGTAAACGTTAAGATGACCTTTGCAGGCTGTCAACTTCCAGGGGCAGGGCGTGAGTCTCTTTGGCAATCGCCGCCTGTTAGAATGCCGATCTCGTCGGCAGCCAGGATCAGGGAAATTCATGGCAAGCGCGTCCGCTGAAAAAGGCACGATTTCCATTCGTCTGGTGCGCGAAGCTCTACAAGAGTGGCGTCAGCGAGGCTGTGATGAGGCGTCGCTGCTACAGGGGGCAGGGATAGACGGCGAGCTACTGGCGGAGCCTGATGGCAGGGTATCGTCCGAGGCTTACGGCCAGCTCTGGCTAGGCATTGCCCAGCAGATGGACGATGAATTCTTCGGCATGAACCCGCGCCGGATGAAGACCGGCAGCTTTGCCTATATGGCCCGTGCCGCCGTGAAGGAGCCGACTCTGGGCTCCGCCTTGCAGGGCGCGTTGCGCTTGCTGCACCTGATCTTCGATGGTTTCAGCCCGCGGCTGGAGGTACGCGATGGCCTGGCTGCGATCGTCATCGATGAGCCGCCCGAACGCTGTTGCCGGGCTTTCGGTTATTTCACCTTGTGGCTGATGATCCATGGCCTGACCTGCTGGCTGGCGGGACGCCGCATCGATGTACTCGGTATCCACCTGCGTTGCGCGCAGCCCGATTACATCGAGGATTACCAGGTGATGTTCACCCGCAACCTGCATTTCGGCCGGCCGCAGAGCCGCCTGCTGTTCAATGCCGAAAGCCTGCAGACGCCGATTCGGCGCAGCCCGCGTGACCTCAAGCGTTTTCTGGCTGGCGCGCCTGCCAACATTCTGGTGCGCTACCGCGACCCGCAAAGCCTGGGCGCACGCATCAAGGCGCACCTGCGCAGCCTGCCACCCGCGCACTGGCCGGATGTGGAAGCGCTGGCCGGGCATTTCCATATGGCGCCTTCGACCCTGCGGCGCAAGCTGTCGCTGCAAGGGCAGTCCTATCAGGGGCTCAAGGATCAGGTGCGGCGTGACCTGGCCATCGCCTGCCTGGACGGCGAGCCGGGCAGTTTCAGTGACCTGGCCTTCGAGCTGGGTTTTGCCGACACCAGCGCTTTCTACAAGGCTTTCAAGAAGTGGACGGGCTCGACGCCGGGCCAGTACCGCGCGTTGGTCCACGCCGCGAACGCCTGAACGAGGATAACTTGTCATTTTCGCTCAGGCAGGTTGAGACCTTTCGACATTGCTGGCCGGTACGGCTGGAGTGACCATCGCGGCATTCAATAAGAACAATCCGGGAGATCACCCTGATGCGCGATTACTTCACTGCTGCCCGCGAGTTCGACTATGAAGCGGCCGTTGCCAATACGCTGGCCGGTCGGCTCGATGCCATCAACGCCTGCGTGGAGTGCTGCGACCGGCATGTCGGTGGCGGCAGGACGGCGCTGATCTGGGAGGGCCGCAATGGCGAGCGGGCCACCTGGACCTTCGAGCAGCTACAGGAAGCCTCGGCACGCTTCGCCAACCTCCTTACCAGCCGTGGCATCGGCGCCGGTGATTGCGTATCGGGCATCCTGCCGCGCACTCCGGAACTGCTGATCACCATTCTCGGCACCTGGCGCGCCGGTGCCATCTACCAGCCGCTGTTCACCGCCTTCGGCCCCAAGGCTATCGAGCACCGGGTTCACTCCGCTGGCTCGAAGCTGGTGGTCACCGACACGCTCAACCGGGCCAAGCTCGATGAGGTGGAGCAGGCGCCGCCGGCGCTGGTGGTGGGTGGTGATTTTTGGGCCGAGCTGGAGCGTCAGCCGGACCGCTTCGAGCCGGTCCTGCGTCAGGCTGACGATCCCTTCCTGCTGATGTTCACTTCGGGCACCACCGGCCTGGCCAAGCCGTTGCAGGTGCCACTCAAGGCCATCGTCGCCTTCGTCAGCTACATGCGCGAGGCAGTGAATCTGCGCCCGGAAGACCGCTTCTGGAACCTGGCCGACCCAGGCTGGGCATATGGCTTGTATTACGCCGTGACCGGCCCCCTGGCGATGGGGCATGCCACCACCTTCTACGAGGGCGCTTTCAGCGTCGAGAGCACCTGCCGGGTGATTCGTGAGTACGGCATCACCAACCTGGCCGGATCTCCCACGGTCTATCGTCTGCTGTTGGCCGCGCGTGAGGAGGTGGAGGCTGCCCTCAAGGGCCAGCTACGCGCCGTGAGCAGCGCCGGCGAACCCTTGACGCCCGAGGTGATCCGCTGGTTCGCCGAGGGGCTGGGCTGCACCATCCACGATCATTACGGGCAGACCGAACTGGGCATGGTGTTGTGCAACCACCATGCCTTGCAGCACCCGGTGCGCCTGGGCGCTGCCGGCTTCGCCATGCCGGGGCATCGCGTGGTGGTGCTGGACGAGCAGCATCGTGAGTTGCCGGCTGGCCAGCCCGGCACACTGGCGCTGGACCGGTCGCGTTCGCCGCTGTTCTGGTTTCCTGGTTATCGGGCGATGGATACCCGCGCCTTTGTCGGCGACTACTACCTCAGTGGCGATACGGTCGAACTCAACGATGACGGCAGCATCAGCTTCGTCGGGCGTGCAGACGATGTGATCACCACATCCGGCTATCGGGTTGGCCCCTTCGATGTGGAGAGTGCGCTGATCGAGCATCCCGCTGTGATCGAGGCTGCGGTGATCGGCAAGCCCGACCCGGAGCGCACCGAGCGGATCAAGGCCTTCGTGGTGCTGCACGCCGGATATGTCGCAGACGAGACCTTGGCCGAGGCGCTGCAGCAGTACGTACGCAAGCGCCTATCGGCCCATGCCTACCCACGCGAGATCGAGTTCGTCAGTGAGCTACCCAAGACCCCGAGCGGCAAGATCCAGCGTTTCCTCCTGCGTAATCAGGAAATCGCCAAGGCCCAGGCGGCCGCCAGTCACTGATTCGAGGAACCCTCATCATGCATATCGAACACTCCGTATTCCTGATCAGTGGCGGCGCCTCCGGCCTTGGTCTGGCCACCGCCCGGGAACTGGTCGGGCAGGGCGGCAAGGTGGTGTTGCTGGATATCAACGCAGAAGCGGGCCAGCGGGCGCTCGCCGAGCTGGGCGCCAACGCTCGCTTCGTGCGTGCCGACATCACCAGCGAAGAGGACGGCCACGCAGCGGTGGCGCAGGCGCTGGCGGCATTCGGTGCGCTGCACGGACTGGTCAACTGCGCCGGCGTCGCACCGGCCGAGAAGGTGCTGGGGCGCAATGGAGCGCATGGCCTGGAAAGCTTCCGGCGTACCGTCGAGATCAATCTGATCGGCAGCTTCAACCTGTTGCGCCTGGCTGCCGAGGCCATGGCGCAGAACACGCCGAACGCCGAGGGCGAGCGTGGGGTCATCATCAATACCGCCTCGGTGGCGGCGTTCGACGGACAGATGGGGCAGGTTGCCTATGCTGCTTCCAAGGGCGGCGTCGCCGCGTTGACGCTGCCGGCGGCGCGCGATCTGGCGCGCTCGGGCATCCGCGTGATGTGCATCGCCCCTGGCGTGTTCGAGACGCCAATGATGGCCGGCATGCCGCAGGCGGTGCGTGATTCGCTGGCGGCCAACGTGCCGTTCCCGCCGCGCCTCGGGCGACCCGACGAGTACGCCGCCTTGGTGCGGCATATTGTCGAGAACCCGATGCTCAATGGCGAGGTAATCCGCCTCGATGGCGCGCTGCGCATGGCGGCGAAGTAACGGTAGCCCGGATGTAATCCGGGAGGGACTCACGCAGATTTCCCGGATTGCATCCGGGCTACGCGATTCGAAGGTGAAACTCATGAAACAGCAACTCGATCCCGTTGTAATCGTCAGCGCCGTACGCACGCCCATGGGCGGCTTTCTCGGTGATCTGGCTGGCCTGACGGCGGCTGAACTGGGCGCCGCAGCCATCCGCTCGACCCTGGAGCGTGCCGGGCTCGCGGCCGAGGCAGTGGACACGGTACTGATGGGCTGCGTGCTGCAGGCCGGCCAGGGTCAGGCCCCGGCGCGCCAGGCCGCATTGGGCGCCGGGCTGAGCCAGGCGGTGCAATGCACCACGCTGAACAAGATGTGTGGCTCCGGTATGCAAGCGCTGATGCTCGGCCACGACCAGTTGGTCGCCGGCAGCGCCGAGGTGCTGGTGGCCGGTGGCATGGAAAGCATGTCAAACGCCCCGTACCTGCTGGCGCGTGCACGCAGCGGCTATCGCATGGGCCATGGCCAGGTGCTCGACCACATGTTCCTCGACGGTCTGGAGGACGCCTACGAGCGCGGTCGGCTGATGGGCACCTTTGCCGAGGATTGCGCGCAGCAGTATCGCTTCAGTCGCGAGGAGCAGGACGCCTATGCCCTGGAGTCGCTGCGTCGCGCCCAGCAGGCGATAACCGACGGCAGTTTCGCCAGTGAGATCGTCGCCGTGGAGGCACCACAGGGGCGTGAACGGCGCCAGATCAGCAGCGATGAGCAGCCGCCCAAGGCCCGCCCAGACAAGATACCCACCCTGAAGCCGGCGTTTCGCGAAGGCGGAACGGTGACGGCGGCCAATGCCAGCTCCATTTCCGATGGCGCCGCCGCGCTACTGCTGATGCGCCTGTCCGAGGCTCAGGAACGCGGCCTGGCGCCGCTGGCGCGTATCGTCGGTCATGCTGGTCACGCCCAGGCGCCGAATTTGTTCACCACCGCTCCGGTTTCGGCGATCCAGCGCTTGCTGGCGCGTATCGAGTGGTCACTGGAGACGGTCGACTTGTTCGAGATCAACGAGGCGTTCGCCGTGGTGCCGATGGTGGCCATGCGTGAATTGGGCATCGACCACGGCAAACTCAACGTAAACGGCGGCGCCTGCGCCCTGGGCCATCCCATCGGCGCGTCCGGTGCTCGCATTCTGGTGACGCTGCTGGCGGCGCTTAAGCAGCGCGGGCTCAAGCGTGGCGTGGCCTCCGTGTGCATCGGTGGCGGTGAAGCCACCGCCGTGGCTGTCGAGTTGTATTGACTCGACCCGTAGGGTGCGCTGTGCGCACCGAGAGTTYCCGCCAACCAGCGGTGCGCACGGCGCACCCTACGTATGGAGCCAGCCATGCTGCCCACCGAAGAAGAAATCCTCATCCGTGACATGGCCCGCCAGTTTGCCCAGGAAAGGCTGAAACCCTTCGCTGCCGACTGGGATCGCGAGCATCGCTTCCCTGCCGAGGCCATCGCCGAGATGGGGCAACTGGGCTTCATGGGCATGCTGGTGCCGCAGCAGTGGGGCGGCGCCGAGACCGGCCATCTGGCCTACGCCATGGCGCTGGAGGAGGTGGCGGCTGGCGATGGCGCCTGCTCAACCATCATGAGCGTGCATAACTCGGTGGGCTGCATGCCGATTCTCAAATACGGCAGCGAAGAGCAGAAGCAGCGCTTTCTCCGTCCGCTGGCCGAGGGCAAGATGCTCGGTGCCTTCGCCCTGACCGAACCGCAGGCCGGCTCCGACGCTAGCGACCTGCGCACCCGCGCCCGGCGTGACGGCGAGCACTATGTGTTGAGCGGCGCCAAGCAGTTCATCACCTCCGGCAGTCATGCCGGCATGGTCATCGTGTTCGCCGTCACTGATCCGCAAGCTGGCAAGAAGGGCATCAGCGCCTTTATCGTACCGACCGACACGCCGGGATTCTCGGTGGTGCGGGTCGAAGACAAGCTCGGTCAGCATGCCTCCGACACCTGTCAGCTCCAGCTCGACGAGGTGCGCATCCCGGCCAGCCTGCGCCTGGGCGAGGAGGGCGAGGGCTATCGCATCGCCCTGGCCAACCTGGAAGGCGGACGTATCGGTATCGCCGCGCAAGCGGTGGGCATGGCGCGGGCGGCATTCGAGGCTGCGCGTGATTATGCCCATGAGCGGGTGACCTTCGGCAAACCGATCATCGAGCACCAGGCCGTAGCCTTTCGCCTGGCCGATATGGCCACGCAGATCGCTGTGGCGCGGCAGATGGTGCACCACGCCGCCAGTCTGCGCGAAGCGGGCCAGGCGTGCCTGACCGAGGCCTCGATGGCCAAGCTGTTCGCCTCGGAGATGGCCGAGCGGGTGTGCTCGGCGGCGATCCAGACGTTAGGTGGATACGGCTACCTCAAGGATTTCCCGGTCGAGCGCATCTACCGCGATGTGCGCGTCTGCCAGATCTACGAAGGCACCAGCGACGTGCAGCGGATGGTGATCGCGCGCGGCTTGTAGGTGCCGGCATACGTAGGGTGCGTCGTGCGCCCCAGAGGCTGCGCCGGCCGGTGAGCCTTCCCCACGAATGACCTGTACGGTTGCAGCGAGTGGTAAGGCGCACCAATACCGCCTGGTAGCGCATGGCGCTAGTGATCGATGGCCTCGAGCAACTGCAACGCCAGGCGCACGCGCTCGGCATTCGGGTAGTTGCGGTTGGCGAGTATCACCAGGCCGGTATCGCTCGCCGGCAGCAGCAGGATGTAGGCGCCGAAACCATTGGTCGAGCCGGTCTTGTTCAGCAGCAGGTCACCTTCGGCCGGTTCGGGAGCACTGAAGCGTTTCACCGGCTGGGGCTGGAGCGCCATCTCGGCGGAGTTGCCAGCCTGCAGTTTCTCCAGGCTGATGGGGCGGGCGTAACGCTCCCAGCCCAGGGCCTGGGTCATGTCACCGACCTGGTAGTAGCCGCGATGAGTGGAACTGATGGCTTGGCGCAGCGGTGCGGGCAGCTTGTCCGGGTGCAGGTTGGCGTCGATGAAGCGCAGCATGTCGGCCGCAGTGGATTTCAAACCGTAGGCTTCGGCATCCAGCGCGCCGGGGCTCACGCGCACGGCCTTGTCGTCGCGGTAGCCCCAGGCATAGCGCCTCATCTGCTCGGTCGGTATCCGTACGTAGCTTTCCTGCATGCCCAGTTGTGGCAGCAGGTCCTTCTCCATCAACTGCTGAAACGGCTTGGCCAGGCTGGCGGCTGCCAGGTGGCCGAACAGGCCGATGCTGGGGTTGGAATACAGCCGCTGCATACCCGGCGGATAGACCGCCTGCCAGTTGCGGTAATAGTCGAGCACCTGTCGTTCGCTGCTGACCTCATCCGGAAACTGCAGCGGCAGGCCGCCTGCGGTGTAGGTGGCCAGATCCAGCAGGCTGATGTGATCGAAGGCGGTGCCGCGCAGGGCCGGCAGATACTGGCTGGCGTTGTCGCTGAGGTTCAGCGTACCGCTGGCCTCGGCGTAGGCGCCAAGGGTGGCGGTGAACAGTTTGCTGATCGAGCCCAGTTCGAACAGCGTGTGGCGATCCACGGCCTGGCCGCTCTCACGTGAGGCGACGCCGTATTCGAAGAAATGTTGCTGCCCCTTGTGACTGATGGCGATCGCCATGCCGGGGATGGCGTAGCTCTGCATCATCGGCTTCACGGCGGTGCCGACCTGTTTGTCCAGTGAGGGCGAGGCCGACGCCTGGCTGGCGGCCAGCAGCGTCAGGGCAGCGAACAGGGGGCGGTACAGGTGACGCATGGTGAGTTCCTTTCGTGGCGGGACGATGTCTGTCCTGCTCGGCGAGCGAGTGCGGTGGCAAATCTATGGCTTGGGCCGACTTTTCGAACAAAGGTTCAGGGCCTGACACCCTGTTCGCGCAGGCGCTTGTACAGGGTATTACGGCTCAGACCAAGGTGACGGGCCAGGTAGGAGATATTACCGCCGCACGCCTGGTACTGGCTGGCCAGATCGTCGGGCTCGGGGTGTGCTTGCAGGGTCGTATCTGTTGGCAGGTCAAGAAAGAAGTCGTCCGGCAGGTGTTCGGCGCGGATGGGCTGGTCGTCGGCCATGGCCAGCGCCACGCGCAGCACGCTGCTGAGTTGGCGCAGGTTGCCTGGCCAGGGGTGATGCTGAAACAGCTCCAGTACCTCGCGGCTGATACCCGCGCGCTGGTGGGGTTCGCGGTGCTGCTCCCACAGTTTATGGAACAGCGCCTGCTTGTCGCTGCGTTCGCGCAGTGGCGGCAGCTCCAGGTTCAGGCCGCTGATGCGGTAGTACAGGTCGGCGCGAAATTGCCCGCTGTCGACGTCCTGGCGCAGCGGACGGTTGGTGGCAGAGACCAGACGCACGTCGACCGGATGCAGTTCACTGCTGCCCAGCGGCTGCACGCAGCGCTCCTGCAGCACGCGCAGCAGGCGCGCCTGCACACGCAGCGGCATGTCGCCAATCTCGTCGAGAAACAGCGTGCCCTTGTGCGCCTTGCGGATCAGCCCGATGTGGCCCTTCTGGCTGGCGCCGGTAAAGGCGCCTTTCTCGTAGCCGAACAGCTCCGACTCCACCAGTTCCGCTGGAATGGCGGCGCAGTTGACTGCGATGAACGGCTGACTGGCACGCGAACTGGCTTGGTGCAGCGCCTTGACGAAAACCTCCTTGCCGGCACCGGTTTCGCCCTGAATCAGGATCGGAATGTCCTTTTCCAGCAGGCGTTCGGCCTGGCGCACGGCCTTGTCCATCCGCGCATCGCCCGCGCTCAGCGCATGCAGTTGGGGCTCTTGCGGCGTGCTCTGCGCCGCCTGCGGGCGGAAGTCGCGAGGCTGAATGGGCGCCGGTCGGGCAGGGCGACGTACCCGAGCATGAAAGCGAAAATGGCCGCTGGTGCGCAGGCTGAAGGGCTGGCCGTCCGGTTGATTGAGCAACTGTTGCAGCGGCACGTCGAACAGCTGCTCGATGGCGCCGTAGGTCAGGGGTTGGCCAAGCAGGTTGTCGGCGCGGCGATTGGCGGACACCACGTGGCCCTGTTCGTCGAACACCACCAGGCCGGCCCAGGGGCTGTCGAGGTTGTCCAGGCTGGTGTTGAAGCTGAGCAGGTAGTACTGGTCGGCGAACAGCTTGAGGATCAGGCGGTTCTCCACCGACTGACTCATCATCTTGACCATGCCCAGGGTGTGCGCCGGCGGCAGGTAGCTGTCACTGGACACGTCGAGCACGGCGATCATGCGCCGTTGCTCGTCGAAAATCGGCGAGGCCGAGCCGGTCATGAAACGGTTGGCCTTGAGGAAGTGTTCGTCGTGCTGGATGTGCACCGCCTGGCCGCAACTGAGCGCGGTGCCGATGGCGTTGGTGCCGGTGTAGCGCTCCAGCCAACTGGCGCCGGCGACGAAGCCGGCGGCCTGGCGCGGTTCGATGAAACGTTGGTCGCCCCAGGAATGCAGCAGCCGGCCCTGGTCGTCGGCGAGCATGATCAGGCAGTTGGAGTTGGAAAGGATGGTGCCGTAGTAGGGCAGCACTTCCTGGTGGGTGGTCTGCACCAGAGCTCGGCGGCTTTCCAGCAGGGCCGAAAGTTCGCCGGCAGGTGGTGGATCGAAGCGCGGCGGGCTCTGATGGGTCAGGCCATAGTCACGACAGCGCGACCAGGACTCCTGGATGAGGGTGTCGTGCGCCGGCGCGCGGGCAGCTTCAGTCATACATGATCTCTTCTTGTTGGTTCGCGATCTGCGCCGCGATCAATCCAGTTTCGTTCAAGCCTGTTCAAAGTCAACGAACGAATTGTTCAGTTGTTCACATTCGACTGTTCAAAAGTGTTCAGTGGAAAACTGGCGCGCCAATCGGCGCGAAGGGTTTTTTTGATTTTTATCAAATAGATATGTCTGATTTTTGGGTGCTGGCACGCTTGTCGCTATCGATGTTCGCAATCGAATGGCACGACAAGAAAAAGGACAGGCCATGTCGCTCAAGCTCGAACACGTCACCCGTATCGTCGACGGCCAGGTGCACATCGACGATGCCTGCCTCAGTTTCGAACCCGGCTCCTTCAACGTCCTGCTCGGCCGCACCCTGGCCGGCAAGACCAGCCTGATGCGGTTGATGGCCGGTCTGGATCGGCCCAGCAGCGGCCGTGTGCTGATGAACGGTGCCGATGTCACTGGCGTGCCGGTGCGCCAGCGCAACGTGTCGATGGTCTATCAGCAGTTCATCAACTACCCGACCCTGACGGTGTTCGAGAACATCGCCTCGCCGCTGCGTCAGGCTGGTGTGGGCAAGGAGCAGATCGTCGAGAAGGTCGAGGCCACCGCGCGCATGCTGCGTATCGACAAACTGTTGTCGCGCTATCCGCTGGAGCTGTCCGGCGGCCAGCAGCAGCGCACGGCCATGGCCCGGGCGTTGGTCAAGGATGCGTCGCTGATCCTCTTCGACGAACCGCTGGTCAACCTCGACTACAAACTGCGCGAGGAGCTGCGCCAGGAAATGCGCGAGCTGTTTCAGGCTCGCCACACCATCGCCATCTACGCCACTACCGAGCCCAATGAGGCGCTGGCCCTGGGCGGAACCACCACCATCCTGCACGAGGGCCGGGTGGTGCAGAGTGGCAAGACCGCCGAGGTCTATCACCGTCCGCAGCAGGTACTGGCCGCCGAGCTGTTCTCGGAACCTGCGATCAACCTCATGCCCGGACGCATCAGCGGCTCCGAGGTGAGTTTCGCTGATTGCGTGCACTTTCCGCTCAATCCCGATCTGCGCGGCATCGCCGAGGGCGAGTACCGTTTCGGCGTGCGCCCCAGTCATATCGGCCTGGTGCCTTCCAACGACGATGACCTGGAGCTGGCGGTGACCGTGGAGCTGGCCGAGATCAGCGGCTCGGAAACCTTCCTTCACGTGCGCAACGAGCAGTTCGTGCTGGTGCTGCACCTTCCGGGCGTGCACGAGTATGCGGTGGATACGCCGATCCTGATCTACATCCCCACCCACAAACTCTTCGTCTTCGCCGCCGATGGGCAACTGGTGCAGGCGCCCAGTCGCCGTCAGGGGAGGGCCGCCTGATGGCCGAGATTCGCTTGCACAACCTCGCACACAGCTACAGCGGTGTGCCAAAGGCGCCGGAAGACTACGCGATTCGCGAGATGAACCATGTCTGGCAGCAGGGTGGCGCCTACGCGCTGCTGGGGCCGTCAGGTTGCGGCAAGTCCACATTGCTCAACATCATCTCCGGTCTGCTCAGCCCGTCCCAGGGTGAAGTGCAGTTCGACGGCAAGGCGGTCAACACGCTGTCGCCGCAGGAGCGCAACATCGCCCAGGTTTTCCAGTTTCCGGTGGTCTACGACACCATGACGGTGTTCGACAACCTGGCCTTCCCGCTGCGCAACCAGGGTATGGACGAGGCGCGGGTGATGAGCAAGGTGCACGAGATCGCCGAGGTGCTGGAGCTGCATCCACTGCTGCACAAGAAGGCGCGCAACCTTACCGCCGACGAGAAGCAGAAGGTCTCCATGGGCCGCGGGTTGGTGCGCGACGATGTGTCGGCGATTCTCTTCGATGAGCCGCTGACAGTGATCGACCCGCACCTGAAGTGGAAGCTGCGGCGCAAGCTCAAGCAGATTCACGAGCAGTTCAACATCACCATGGTCTACGTCACTCACGATCAGTTGGAGGCCTCTACCTTCGCCGACAAGATCGCGGTGATGTATGGCGGGCAGATCGTCCAGTTCGGCACGCCGCGCGAGCTGTTCGAGCGCCCCGGACACACCTTCGTCGGCTATTTCATCGGCAGCCCGGGCATGAATCTGATCGACGTGCAGCGCTGTGAGGGCGGGGTGCGTTTTGCCGGAACGGTCTTGCCCCTCTCCGACGCGCTCAACCAGCGCCTCACCGACCTGCAGGGCAAACGTCTGCAGGTTGGTATCCGTCCCGAGTTCGTGCACATCTGGGACGGCGCCTACGAGGACGCGCTGTGTGGCCAGGTGCTGCACGTCGAGGACCTCGGCACCTACAAGATTCTCACCTTCGATCTCGATGGCCAGGTGCTCAAGGTGCGCCTGCAGGAAGACCAGCCGGTGCCGCGCGAGCAGGTGTACCTGAGCTTCCCGGCGCAGTGGCTGATGCTTTACGCCGACGACTACCTGGTGGAGGTGTCGCCATGAAGGTGCAGAACAACAAGGCTTGGTGGCTGGTATTGCCGGTGTTCCTGCTGGTGGCGTTCAGCGCCATCGTGCCGATGATGACGGTGGTCAACTATTCGGTGCAGGACATCTTCGATCCGTCCACGCGCTATTTCGTCGGCGTCGACTGGTATCGCCAGGTGCTGCAGGACCCGCGCCTGCACGACTCGCTGCTGCGTCAGTTCATCTTCTCCGCCTGCGTGCTGCTGATCCAGATTCCGCTGGGCATCGCCATTGCCCTGTGCATGCCGACGCGCGGGCGCTGGGCGTCGCTGTGCCTGATCCTGATGGCCATTCCACTGCTGATACCGTGGAACGTGGTGGGCACCATCTGGCAGATCTTCGGCCGCGCCGACATCGGGCTGATGGGCTGGGCGCTGAATGCGCTGGGCATCAGCTACAACTATGCATCCAACACTATGGACGCCTGGGTGACGGTGCTGATCATGGATGTCTGGCATTGGACGTCGCTGGTGGCACTGCTGTGTTACTCGGGGCTGCGCGCCATTCCCGACGTCTACTACCAGGCCGCGCGCATCGACCGCGCGTCGAACTGGGCGGTGTTCTGCCATATCCAGCTACCCAAGCTGAAAAGCGTGCTGCTGATCGCGGTGATGCTGCGCTTCATGGATAGCTTCATGATCTACACCGAGCCCTTCGTACTCACCGGCGGCGGGCCGGGCAACGCCACCACCTTCCTCAGCCAGACCCTGACGCAAATGGCCATCGGCCAGTTCGACCTGGGCCCGGCGGCGGCGTTCTCGCTGGTGTACTTCCTGATCATCCTGCTGGTGTCCTGGCTGTTCTACACCGCCATGACTCACGACGACAAAAACCGCTGAGGCCGACCATGACGCTGCGCAAACGCCTGGTACTGCTGATCTATTTCCTGTTCCTGCTGGTGCCGATCTACTGGCTGCTGAACATGTCCTTCAAGAGCAACACCGAGATTCTCGGTGGGCTCAGCCTGTGGCCGCAGAGTTTCACCCTGGACAATTACCGGGTGATCTTCACTGACCGCAGCTGGTACGAGGGTTACCTCAACTCGCTGTATTACGTCAGCCTCAACACCCTGATCTCGCTCAGCGTGGCGCTGCCGGCCGCCTATGCCTTCTCGCGTTACCGCTTTCTCGGCGACAAGCACCTGTTCTTCTGGCTGCTGACCAACCGGATGGCGCCGCCGGCGGTGTTCCTGCTGCCGTTCTTCCAGCTCTATTCGTCCATCGGCCTGTTCGACACCCATATCGCCGTGGCGCTGGCGCACTGCCTGTTCAACGTGCCGCTCGCGGTGTGGATTCTCGAAGGCTTCATGTCCAGCGTGCCCAAGGAAATCGACGAGACGGCCTATATCGACGGCTACAGTTTCCCGACATTCTTCGTGAAGATCTTCATTCCGCTGATCCGCTCCGGCATCGGTGTCACCGCCTTCTTCTGCTTCATGTTCTCCTGGGTCGAGTTGCTGCTGGCGCGCACTCTGACCTCAGTGGACGCCAAGCCCATCGCGGCGGTGATGACACGTACCGTGTCCGCCTCGGGCATCGACTGGGGCGTGCTGGCTGCTGCCGGGGTACTGACCATCCTTCCGGGGATGCTGGTGATCTGGTTCGTTCGCAACCATGTGGCCAAGGGCTTCGCCCTCGGTCGCGTGTAAGGGAGGTTCGTCATGAGTTGGATGGCCTGGACTCTACCGACCGCGCTGTTCTTCGGCGGCATTGCCGTACTGCTGGCCGGCATGACGCTGGTCGAGCTGCGCTGGCCGTGCGTCGAGCGCAAGGGGTTTCTGCCGATCACCACCACCCGGGGTGATCGGTTGTTCATCGGTCTGCTCGGTAGCGCCTACCTGCATCTGCTGGTAATCGGCGTGACCGACTGGAGCGTGTGGATAGCGTCGCTGCTATCACTGTTGTGGTTGTGCGCAGTCATGCGCTGGGGCTGAGCCGGGCTGCCGCCGGTATGCCTCTCCCCAAATCCTGAGATGGAGGTCTCTATGTTCGACAATAACAACAAGACCCGACATAGCATGGCGTTGGCCGCCCTGCTGGCGTTGTCCGGTTTGAGCGGTGCGGCCTGGGCGGATGCCTATGAAGAGGCCGCGAAGAAATGGATCAATGATGAGTTCAACCCCTCGACCCTGACGCCCGAACAGCAACTCGAAGAGCTGAAATGGTTCATCAAGGCCGCCGAGCCATTTCGCGGCATGGACATCAGCGTGGTTTCGGAAACCATCACCACCCACGAATACGAGTCCAAGGTGCTGGCCAAGGCGTTCAGCGAGATCACCGGGATCAAGCTGCGCCACGATCTGCTGCAGGAAGGCGACGTTGTCGAGAAACTGCAGACGCAGATGCAGTCAGACAAGAACATCTACGACGGCTGGGTCAACGACTCCGACCTGATCGGCACTCATGCGCGTTACGGCAAGGCCGTGGCGATCAGTGACATGATCGAGGGCGAGGCCAGGGACTTCACCTCGCCGACCCTGGATCTCGAAGACTTCATCGGCATTTCCTTCACCACCGGGCCGGACAAGAAAATCTACCAACTGCCCGACCAGCAATTCGCCAACCTCTACTGGTTCCGTGCCGACTGGTTCGAGCGCCCGGAGCTCAAGGCCAGGTTCAAGGAAATCTACGGCTACGAGCTGGGCGTACCGGTCAACTGGTCGGCCTATGAGGACATCGCCGAGTTCTTCTCGGTGCACGTCAAGGAAATCGACGGTCAGCGCGTCTACGGCCACATGGACTACGGCAAGAAAGACCCGTCGCTGGGCTGGCGCTTCACCGATGCCTGGTTCTCCATGGCTGGCGGTGGCGACAAGGGCCTGCCCAACGGCCTGCCGGTGGACGAGTGGGGCATTCGTGTCGACGGTTGCCGTCCGGTGGGTTCCAGCGTTGCCCGTGGCGGCGACACCAATGGCCCGGCGGCGGTATTCGCCACGCAGAAATACGTCGACTGGATGCGCCAGTATGCGCCGCCGGAAGCGCAGGGCATGACCTTCTCCGAAGCCGGGCCGGTACCGGCGCAGGGCGCGATCGCCCAGCAGATCTTCTGGTACACCGCCTTCACCGCCGACATGACCAAGCCCGGCCTGCCGGTGGTCAACGCAGACGGTACGCCGAAGTGGCGCATGGCGCCGTCGCCCAAGGGACCGTACTGGGAGGAGGGCATGAAGCTGGGCTACCAGGACACCGGCTCCTGGACCTTCCTCAAGTCCACCCCGGAGAAACAGCGCCTGGCCGCCTGGCTCTACGCGCAGTTCGTCACCTCCAAGACCGTGTCGCTGAAGAAGACCCTGGTCGGCCTGACGCCGATTCGTGAGTCGGACATCAACTCGCAGGCCATGACCGACGTGGCGCCCAAACTCGGTGGCCTGGTGGAGTTCTACCGCAGCCCGGCGCGCGTGCAGTGGACGCCGACCGGCACCAACGTGCCGGATTATCCGCGTCTGGCTCAGCTCTGGTGGCAATTCATTGCCGAAGCGGCCAGCGGTGACAAGACGCCGCAACAGGCGCTCGATGGCCTGGCAGCTGCGCAAGACACCATGCTTGGTCGTCTGGAGCGTTCAGGTGTACTGGGCGAGTGCGGGCCGAAGCTGAACGAGCCGCGCGATCCGCAGTACTGGTTCGACCAGCCCGGTGCGCCGAAGCCCAAGCTGGCCAACGAGAAACCCAAAGGCGAAACCATCGCCTATGACGAGTTGCTCAAGTCCTGGGAACAGTCGCGCAACTGAATCTCAGGGGCGCAGTGGCTGAAGCCCTTCGGCGAGGGGGCTTCCTTCCCTGTGGGAGCGGCTTCAGCCGCGATAAAAAACGGCACCCTGGGGTGCCGTTTTTCATTCAGCCGTACCGCTTATTTATGCAGATGCTCGGCCGCGTGCAGGGTGTTTTCCAGGAGGCCGGCGCGGGTCATCGGGCCAACGCCGCCTGGAACCGGGGTGATCCAGCCGGCGCGGGGCAGGGCGGCATCAAAGGTCACGTCGCCGACCAGCTTGCCGTCTTCCTGGCGGTTGATGCCGACGTCGATGACGATGGCGCCTGGCTTGATCCACTCACCTTTTACCAGCCCAGGCTTGCCGGCTGCGACCACGACGATATCGGCCTGGCCGACGTGGCCAGCCAGATCCTTGGTGAAACGGTGGGTGACGGTCACGGTGCAACCGGCCAGCAGCAACTCCATGGCCATTGGTCGGCCGACGATATTGGAGGCGCCCACTACCACCGCATGCATGCCGTACAGATCGGCACCGGTGCTTTCCAGCAGGGTCATGATGCCCTTCGGTGTGCACGGGCGCAGCAGCGGCATGCGCTGGGCCAGGCGACCTATGTTGTAGGGATGGAAGCCGTCCACATCTTTATCTGGGCGAATGCGTTCGAGCAGCAGGGACGAGTCGAGATTCTCTGGCAGCGGCAGCTGTACCAGGATGCCGTCGATGGCCGGATCTTCGTTGAGTTCGTCGATCAGCGCGAGCAAGTCGGCCTGGCTGGTCTCTGCCGGCAGATCATAGGCGCGGGAAACAAAGCCGACCTCTTCGCAATCCTTGCGTTTATGTGACACATAGACCTGGGAGGCGGGATCGGTGCCGACCAGGATCACGGCCAGGCCTGGCGCACGAAGGCCTTGCTGGCGGCGTTCGGCGACACGTTGGGCAATCTGCTGGCGGAGGCTGGCGGCGATCGCCTTGCCGTCGATCAGTTGTGCGGTCATTGCGCTGGTTAACCATTAATAAGGATGAAAAAAGGACGCGCATTCTCGCATGGGCGCTCACTTGGGCAAAGGCGCCTGCCGTCGTTTTCGCGTAACTCCTTTAAATCGCTGAATTTTTTTGAAAATTTCTGTTGACGAGGTTGGGAGCCGTCTATAACATTCGCCCCGCTTCTCAGGAACAGCCACTCGCTGGGTGAGGCGGCAAGAGCCAAGCCCTGGTGGTGAGGTTGGAGCCAAAAGCTTGTAAGTCTGCGCTAGCGGATGGATAAGTGCCCGTAGCTCAGCTGGATAGAGCATCCGCCTTCTAAGCGGATGGTCGCAGGTTCGAGTCCTGCCGGGTGCGCCATTTGGCGGTCAGGCAAATCGAGTAAGCAAATGCAATATGGTGGGCGTAGCTCAGTTGGTAGAGCACAGGATTGTGGCTCCTGGTGTCGTGGGTTCGATTCCCATCGTCCACCCCATATTCCAAAGCGCCAGGCCAAAAGCCTGGCGTTTTTGTTTTAAGCTGCAAAGCCACGCGGACGTGGTGGAATTGGTAGACACACCAGATTTAGGTTCTGGCGCCGCAAGGTGTGAGAGTTCGAGTCTCTCCGTCCGCACCATGTACAAGCCAGTATTTCCGGGGGTTCTAGCCGGATCGCTTCTCAGATGGGAGCGTTTTGGGAACACTTTGGGAATGGTGGAACGAAAAAGGCAGCCTGCGAGGGCTGCCTTTTGTCGTTTCTGGGCCCTGGATTCAGAGCTTTAGTGCGTGCTCCAGGAGCGGGATCATGTCCGGACCGTCCTTGCTGATGTACTTGCCGTAATGGCGTTCAAGCATGGCAATGGTCGTGTGCCCCATCTGATCCTTGAGCCACTGCAGTGTCACCGCGCCGGTGGTGAGCAACTGGCTGGCGTAGGTGTGGCGGCAGTTGTTCGGCCCCCGGTACCGCACGTCGGCCGCTGCCAGGTGCGGGCGCCAGAATCCCTTGAGCAACGCGTCCGAACTGCTGTGCGCAGCGCCAGTGCTGCTGCAATTGAACACGAAGCGCAACGTCTGCCGCTTCCTGGTCTTGTTATCTCGATCCAGGATCTCGACTTCCACTGGTTTCGACTTCTGGGTGTGGATGGCCTGGGCCATCAGCGCCTGAAGCGCGGGCTTGAGTAGGCGCACCTCGCGGTTGGATCGCCTGTTTTTCGTCACCTTGTACACGCCGCGCACTTGGCCACGGCGGAATCTCACCGTCCCGGCCTTGAGGTCGACGTCCTCCCAGGCCAGCGCGATGGCCTCCGACACCCTCGGCCCCGTCCATATCATGAACTGCGCAAGGTGCAGCTCCTGAATCTTGTCCGTGGGCGTGCTGAGGATGGCGTCGATTTCCTCACGGTCGAATGGGTCGACCTCGTCCGGGTCGGGCTGGCGGATTGTGATGCCTTCGGTCGGGTCGTGCGCTGAGCGATTACGCGCCCGGTACAGGGTGAAGATCTGCTTAACCAGGCTGACGACCTCGCGCACCGTGCGGTTATGCAGGGATGGCATCAGCGTTTTATGTACCCACTCCTGCAGGTGCAGGTGGTCGATTGCGTCGGCCTGTTCATCGCCCCACCGTGGTCGGATGTGCGTCTCTACCTTGCTTTTGTAAGTGCGGAACCCGGACGGTGCCATTTCGTTGCGTTTGATATCGAGCCAAAGATCGATGTAGTGGCCAAGGGTGTTGGTTTTCACCTTCGGCGAGTTCGGGAAGTGGCGGGCGTAGTTGAAGGTACCGGCCTTGATTTCGTACTCAATTACGCCGACCAAGCGCTCTGCCTGTGCAACATTCGCGGGCGTAGCGGCTCCATTGAACGGCTCGCGGCACAGTTCGCCCTGATAACGGAAATACACACGCACGCGATTGCCGCGTACCTCTACACCATTCGCCATTGTGTCCCCATGCGAAACAACGAAAGGCCCAGTGTATGAGCCAGAGAGAAGCTCGGCCCACTGAGGGGCCGAGAAGTTGAAGCGGCTGATTCTTGTCGGGCTACTGGACGTATTGCGCACGGCTAGGCAATCTCGCAGGAAATAGGGTGGCAAGGAGCCAATGCACGTGAAGCAGTTTGAATTTTCCAGAAGCATGAAAGCAGCAGGGATTTGGGTTGGTGGTGGACTTGTTGGGATCGTAGTTCTGGCAGCGGCGTTGTTTAATCTGCTTAAGTATTTCGATGCTCAACAGGATATTGCTGCTTGGGTGCAGGCAATTGGTTCTGTTGCTGCTGTATTGGTCGCTGCGTGGGTTGCTAGCAATCAAAGTGCAATGGCCCTTCAGCTGCGGCGGGATATGGATTCTGAGGCACTCAAGAAAATTGTTGCGATAGCAAAGTATGCCGGCAAAGTGTCGGAAAATTTGCAGATATACGTTTCTCTCGGTGACTCTGAAAGACCTCATCTTGAGAGATTCTTTACTAGTCTTCAGGACTGTGTCTTCTTGCTTCGAAGTGTTGACTACATGCAGATCCCTATTGCGGAAGCTGCACTTGGGTGGATTGAGCTTAGGCACGCGCTGCAAGATGAGGTCGCGTGGTTGGAGAAATGGCTTGCCTCCCCTGAGTTTCAGGGCAATGAGGATGATGAACCCCTTGGTGAGGCCAACATTCGTGCTGCGAGAGCTGTCGTTAGGGTATTGAACTCTGCTTCTGGCCTCATGCCCGAGTTGTTGGCAACTGAGGAGCCGTAAGCTCTTTGTTGTCGTGGCTCTAGGAGTGATAGCCTTACTCCCGCTGACTTCTTTGGGTTCTGCTTGCATGGTGGTTCTCCTTCGGGGTTGGTCAGGCCCTGGTGAGTTGCCGCTCACCGGGGCCTTTCTTTATGCCGCCACGTAGCCGGCGGCTGTCTTGCTCAGCAGGCCCGCTTCTGTGGCTTGCTGCATCAGTCGGGTGGTTCTCTCGCTGCCCATCCTCAATTCCCGCGCTACCTGTCGGACGGCCAGCTTGGCGCCGCTTTCGGTGCGGGCGATCAGTTGCAGCAGCTCGGCCGGTAGGTCTGTGCCTGTTGGCGTTTCCGGCTCGGTTTTCGGGTGTTCCTGGGGGCGTTCCTCGGCGCGTTTCTGGCGTACCGGCGCAGTAGCGCGGGCGGTTTCGGTAACAGGTACGGGGCGCAGGGCGCTGAGGATCAGGGCCGGGACCACTTCCAGCGCCAGGGCGAAGCCAATGCACAGCAGGGTGGCCAGGGCCTGGGGCAGGCCTGCGGCCTTGGCCGGTTTGCTGCGCAGGGCGGTGAGTTCCTGCGATGCGCTGTCGCGGCGTTGCTGGGCGGCGGCGCGCAGGGTGTCGATACGGGCGAGGGCGGCGGCCTCCAGCTCCAGGGCACGGGTGACCATGCCGCGCTCGCGCAGGGCGTTGGCCTGGTGATGGACGGCGGCCGCTTCGGCGTCGAGCTGCTCGATGCGGGTGGCGTCGGCCTGGCGCAGCTCCAGCAGGTCGGTCTGGCGTTGTTCGTGTTGCGCCTGGTGCTCGGCCTGGCTGGTGATGATCGAGGTCATAAGGCGGTCGTAGGTCGCCCAGCCGGAAACGGCGCCCAGGGCCAGGGCGCTGGTCATCATCAGCAGGGCGGCCAGGGTGCGGCGCGCTGCCAGCAGCATCAGGGCCAGCGGCCACGCCACGTACTTGAACAGGTCCAGCACCACGGCGGCGCCCGCGAATAGTGCGGCGAGCACTGGCGCGTCGATCAGCGCGGCGATGGCCATGGCCACAGAGGTGGCGGTTACGCCAGCCAGCGCGGCGACCATGGCCAGCAGCGGCCAGCGGTGGTGGAGTTGTAGGTGCATGGTGGTTCTCCTTCGGGCAGCCCTGCCGAGTTGCCGCTCGGCAGGGCTGGGGTGGGTCAGTGAGTGATAGCCAGCAGTGCCTCCGGCACAACGCTGCAGAGGGTGAACAGGGCGGCTAGGGCCACGGCGCTGCCGAGCAGCGTGAGGGCTTTGTCGATGGCGCTTTCGTTGTCATGCATGGTGGTTCTCCTTTGGGGGTTGGCCGGCGTTGCCGCGCCGGGTGGGGTTACGCCTTGAACATCCAGCACTTCACCGTGGGGCAGCGTGGCGTCAGAGGGTTGCGGGCGTTGTAGGCCGTGCGCACGGCGCTATCCACGGCACGGTTGATGTCGATGCAGGGGCGCGAGCGGCTGTTCTTCAGCAGGCTGCGCAGGGTCGCTACGTCCGCCAGCTTCTGCTTGTGCTCGGCGGCGCGTTCGGCGAACTCGTTGAGGTTGATGGCGATCAGGTCTGGCTTCTTGCTGTGGTTGACCACCGCGCCGTCGCCCAGGGATTCCAGGTAGTCGTACACATCCCAGAAGGTGCGCACTTCCTCGGGGTCTGAGTTAACGGCGCCCTGGCGCTCCACGGCCATGGCGATCAACTCTTGCTGCGTGGCGCGGTGCTGTTCGTCGGTAATAGGCAGAATCAGTCGCAGGGCATCGAGCAGGGCGAGCAGCTGCGCGTGGTTTTTGATGATCCGCTCGATGCGAATCTCACGAATCGCGCGCAGGGTGATTTCGTGCTCCTTCACCTTCTTGCGGAACACCTCCAGCACCTGCTGTTCAGCTTTGGTAGCCAGCAGCAGGAAGTGGCTTACGTCCGTGGCCTGCAGGTGGTTGAGGTTGTCCGCCGCTGCGCGGCTGGCGCTGGTGACGTTCGGCCGCACGAAGTGCAGCTTGATGATGCGTGTAAGGATGGCCTCAGACGCCGCCACGGTGGCGTTCTGGCTGAACACCAGGGCCGCGCGGAAGGGCGGCGCGTTGGTGTCGTTGCCGCCGTTCTTCACGCCCGTCAGGCCCAGGCCGCGGCCGTTGTACAGCGGCTTGAACTGGTCGAAGTCGAAGGCCTTCACTAACCCGCCTTCCTCGCCGCTGCGGTCGGCCTCCAGCACCACCACCGGCATGCCGGCTGTCTGGCTCAGCCAGCGGCGCAGGCCGGCCTTGGTCATCTTGAGCGGGTCGTCGCCTTCCTCATCCTGGCGGCCGAGCAGCTTCCACAGGAACATCAGCAGCGTGGACTTGCCCGCGCCGGCCTCGCCGGTCACCTCCAGGAAGGGGAAACTCTGAAACTCGGCCCGGATCTGCTCGGCGAATAGCGAGCCAAACCAGTACACCAGGGCAATCAGACCCTGGGCGCCGAAGCAAAGCCACAGCCAGTCGAGCCAGTCCGTGCGGTAGTCGTGCCCCTCGGCGTTGATCTCCATGCGGATGGACTTCTGCAGCGTCTTCAAACGCAGCTTCTTGAACTCGAAGTAGTCCTCGGCGTTGACCTTCTCCACCACGCCGCCGCGCACGGCCAGGTCACCGAACACCCAGCAGCCGTGCTCCTTGCTGTAGCCGACGTAATCCAGCGTCTGCACGGTTTTCAGGCCGAACAGCTGCTCGCGCATGATCTTGTCCAGCTGCGCGCCGCTGCCGGTGAACACCGCGCCGGCGGCCATGCCCAACAGGCGCTTCTTGAACTCGCTGGCTGCTGCCACCTGGGCGCCGGTGAAAGTGTTGCGCACGGTGGGTTCGTCGTGCGGGAAGTCCACACGGAAGTAGTACCAGCTTTCGTCCGTTAGCTCGTTGCGCTGGAAGTAAAGCGCGCGCGGGTAGCAGTTGGCGATTTCCGTCACCGCGCCGCATTGGCGCAAGGCCTTGTCGCGGCGCTGCTTGTCGGTGAGCTGGCGGTCTTCGATGCGCTCGGATTCCTCCAGGTGCTGCATCGCCTTGTTGAATTTCTCCAGGTCCATCTTGAACCAGTACAGGCGGTTCTCGAAGGCGAAGTGGAACTCGTGGCGCTCGCGCCATTCGTACATCAGCGCGCCTTTCTCGGCGGCGCTCTCGGCCAGCAGCAGGGCGCCGTGGTAGCGCGCGGCCTTGAGGTCGCGCTCACGTTGCTCGATGCGTTGCTCGGCGTTGTCGATGAACTGCCAACGCTGGTGCAGGTCGTTCCAATCCACCTTGCGGTCATACTGGGGTATCTGCGCGGCGCTGCTCTCGTAGCCCAGGGCTGTGGCCATGGTGACGTGCTTGCGGGTATAGCGGTGCGCGCCTGGCTCGTTGTCCAACGCCCACACCAAGCGCGGCAGCTTGCCGCCACGCTGGTGGGCCAGCGCCTTGAGTGATTCAGCCGGGAAGGCACCCGAGCTCATGGCAGATACCGCCACAATGCCGTGGTGGAGCAGGGCGATGGCATCGAAGATGCCCTCGACGACCCACAGCTCTTTCACCTCCAGCAGATCCACACCCGGCGGGCACCACCAATAGCCCTTGGGTGACTTACCCGTGGCGAAGCGCGCCTTCTTCTTGCCGAAGCGGTGCGGCCGGTCGATCAACCGCTCCCAGTAGCCGCCGTGTTCCAGGGCGAAGCGCACCGTGGCCGAGCCTATGCCCAGGTCGCGGTCCCAGTAGTTTTCCTGGGTGTAGGTGCCCTTGATCAGGCTCAGGTCGAAGCCACGGGCAAAGCTCAGGTAGTCGTCCGCTGTACGGTTGGGCTCGGCCTCGGTGGCGGGCGAGCGCTTGCTCCAGTCGTCGAACAGATCCTCGAACAGCTCTTTGACGTGCCACTGCTCGCCGCACTTGCTCTCGCGGCCGCACTTGATGAACCAGGGCTCGTCGCTGCGCGAATACAGCTCCTTCTTGCCGCAAGCAGGGCACGTGCCCTTGCGCATGTAGGGCGTGCCCTTCATCTGCTGCAGGCCGTAGTTGCGCTCCAGGCGGCTCAGCACCTCCAGGCGCACGGCGTTATCCATGGCTTTCACGCCTGCGCCTCCTGCAGCTGCTTGCGCAGCGCGCGGATGGTGCGATGCAAGCCGGCAATGTGCGGATAATCCTGCAGCACGCGCGGGCCACGCATGCCCTCGGGCACGGTGCGGTATTTGTCGGAGTGCCAGACCTCGGCCATGAGAACCTCGTATTGGGTGAGCTGGTAACGAAGGAAGGCCCGCGCCTGGTGCGTGCTGAGCGTCATTTCGATGGTCACATCGGCCATGCTGGGCCTCCTTTGGGGTGCAACTTCCCCTTACCCACGCGAAGCGGGCAGGGGCTTGGTGGTGCGTTTACAGGTGGTGAAGGGCTGCTGGCGGGGCAGTGCTGGGCAGCTCACTGATGGCCAGGGCCACTAGGCGCGGGGCCATGAACAGGGGGACGCCGTGCTGGTGCACCAGGTGGCAGGTGGTGCGCTCTGCCAATTGCTCCGGGTCACCCAGGTGTTCGGCCTGATGGTCGATCACATAGGCCAGCGCCAGGCGCTGCATCTGGCTGCGGTAGTCATGCGGCAGGTGCGGGTTGGCGTTCATGCGGTGGCCCCCATGGCATCGAGCAGATCGAGCTGGTCGGTTTTCGGCTGGCTGTCGCGCAGCGCCTGCATGCGTTGCACCGAGGGCGCGATGGGCAGGCTGATGCGCGGCTTGTCCAGCCCGCTGGGGCTGAGCGCGTAGTCCCAGGTGAGTGAGCCGGTGTAGGTGGCGCCGCAAGCCAGGTTGCAGCACTGCGCGTACATGGTCTTGAAGGTGGGCGTTTGCGTCTCGCTGTTGCGGATGCGCATACGGCTGCCGCAGGCCGGGCAGAGGCATTTGTAACCGCCGCTGTTGGTGGTCATGGCTGTGGCTTCCTGTGCAGGGCGAGAATGGCGCCCACTTCGGCGTGGCGCGCGGCGATGTGCTGGCGGTGGGCGGTGATGATGCTGGCCAGCTCGGCTTCGTCGATCTGCCCGTCCTCCAGGGCCTTGAGGATCATCGCGTCGACCTTGCCGCGCTTGACCGCCGTGCCCATGGCGCGGGCCAGCAGGTCGATGTTGTCCGTGTCGGCTGGCTCGGGCATGGCGACAAACACGCCGTTGTAGAGGCCGCTGATGTAGTCGGGCAGGTAGCTGGTGCCGGCGACCTTCTCCAGTTGCAGCACTTGTTCGTCCGTCAGTGGGCGGTGACCGGGGTTCTCATACAGCTTGTTGTCGAACTGTTTGAGGTCCAGCCCCAGGCAGGTGGCGGCGCACTCGCGGCCCCCTGGGAAGGCGGCAACCACAGCCAGCACGGCGCGGCGGCGGCTATCAAGAATCGGGCGCTTCATCTTCTCGTTTCCCCCATTGGCCGGGCGCACTACTGTGCGACCGTGCCTTCCTTGATGCCGAGCAGAACGGCGGCGCGGTGGGCTTCGCCGCGCAGGCATTTCTTCTGCCCGTTGAGCACGGCGTAGACGGTGGATTCGTGAATTTCGTGCTGAGCAGCGAACGCACGGACGGTAATGCCCTTTCTTTCAAGTCGCTCGCGGGCGTCCTTGCAGGCTTGCTCAGGGGCGTAGGTGTCAGCCATAGTTCAAATTCGTGTGATTTTGGGTGATTGCGCAGTGATATTGGTTCATGAAATTGAACCTGTCAATGCATGAGGTTCAATTTTTATGACCATCGGCGAAAGGCTGAAGGAAGAACGCTTGCGCCTTGGGCTCAGTCAGACCGAGCTTGGCGCCGCTGGCGGCAAGGGCAAAACGACGCAGATTAACTACGAGAAGGGTGCAGGCAGCCCCGATGCGGAGTTCCTGGCTGCGGCTGCCGAAAAGGGTGTTGACGTGCTTTATGTCGTGACTGGCCGTCGAACGCCTGAAGCATCCAGCAGCTTCAACGGTGACGAAATCGCCCTGGTCGAGCACTACCGCCAGTTGCCTGAGGGTGACCGGCAACATACGCATAAGATGGTCACTGCACTGGCCGCGATGGTTGAAAAAACCAAGTCTTAAATTCGAAAAGGATTTCGGGGCTTCCCGATTCTTCCTACAGCTTTATTCATGCCTGCTTGTCAGCGTATGTAAAGGAGAAGCAGATTGGCTGATCTAAAAATGCGGGTACAGTCCCATGTGCTCAAACTCTTAGGTGATCAACTAATTGGCCACGATAGATTGGCCGTTTTTGAATTGGTAAAAAATTCATACGACGCAGACGCTGAGCGAGTTGATGTCACTCTAGATCTCGGATGCGATGAGCCTTTTATCTCTATCAAAGATAATGGCTGTGGCATGAGTATGGACGATATCGAGTCTAAATGGCTGGAGGTCGGAACAGACTCTAAGCGGGGCTTAAAGGGAAAGATTCCTTCGAAAAAGTTCAAGCGTCTACCTTTGGGTGAGAAGGGGGTAGGTCGTCTTGCGATACAAAAGCTAGGCGGTTCTGTTCAGCTTGTAACTCGAATAGCTAAAGCGGCAGAGCTAGAGTTTAAAATTGTCTGGGATGACTTGATTGGTGGGGGTAAGTATCTCGATCAAGGTCTGTCTATCTCGGTAAAGAGAAATATAATCCCAAAGGTTTTCAAGGAGGGGGGCGGCACTCTTCTGAAAATTACCGATCTCTCTAGGCCTGAGTGGAGTAAGAGAGAGGTGCGAGATCTTTATCGTCTTATTACTTCGTTAAGCAATCCAATTAACAAGATCGGATCTTTTGATGTTGAGTTGCATTTGCCAGGAAGGGAGGAGGATATTGAAGATTTGCCTTCTGCTCAAGACATGCTTAATGCGGCTATCTGGAGTTTTGATTTCACAGTCTCTGAGGCAGGGAATTTTTCATGGGAGTATAAATTCAAACCCCCAGCCTATAAGGGCCTGAAGCATGATGAAGCCGCTAATACAGCTGACAAGCTGGAGTTGGTGAGGGTGTCCGATGAGGACGATGATGGCAAGCCTCCTGCTATCTTTCTTGATCCTGCCATGTTGGCTGGCATTGGGCCGATCAAAGGAAAAATCTACGCCTACCATCGCAGAACTGAAATTCTCAAGGAGAGTGGGTCAGCCAAGCTGATTACTGACTGGATTCGATCTCAGTCAGGTGTGCGAGTATATCGCGATCAAGTACGTGTTTTTAACTATGGTGAGCCTGGTGACGACTGGCTCGGGCTTAACGTTCGAAGAATTAACAGGCCGGCAGGAAAGTTAGGTACTGATAGCTTGTTAGGCTACATCGACCTTGATCTCGCGAAAAGCTCTGGCCTAAAAGAGAAAACAAACCGCGAAGGGTTTGATGAGAGTGACGTATATCGGAATTTGCAGAGAGTCGTCCTCAGTGTTTTTGATAAGTTTGAGCGTTTGCATGGGCCTCACAGAAAGCAAATAGATAAGGCAATCAAGGGTGAGTCAAAAATCATCCCTGTAGAAGAGGCTTTTGATGCGCTTAACGAGATTGCAAAGAAAAATAACTTAGAAACCGAAATTAAACCGGTTGTTGAGTCCTTGCAATCTCAGTTGAACGGCTACCGTACGGTTATGCTGAACTCAGGCATGGCCGGCCTTAACCTGTCTTTGGCTTTCCATGAGATGGTTCATGGTGTAGATACTCTGACTAGGCAGCTTGAGGGAAATACCAGCAAAGCAACTCTTCAGCAGACAATTGTACATTTGAGAAAGCTGCTGGATACATTTAAGCCTCTTCTAAACAAAGAGCGTGCGCGCAAGACGACTATTAGAGAGCTTGTTGCAAGAGCTCTAGATATGAACTCTGGGCGATTCAAGCGCCATGATCTTGTCCTGTCTAATCACCTGTCTGATGGCGGTGTCTCATTTCCTGTTAGTGGGCCTCTCAACCTGTTGATGGGTGCAATAAACAATATCATTGATAATGCTATTTATTGGTCGCGTTATCAGGCGCAAAAGGAGGGCAAACAGGGTGCTGTCCTTATTATGACGCAGTGGGACAGCGATAAGCGCAGTGGCTCTCTTGCGGTTATTGACAATGGTCCCGGTTTTGAATTGCCGTTAGATCAATTAGGCACTCCCTTTGTATCAAATAGGGCAGAGGGCATGGGCCTGGGTCTTTATTATTCTCGGATGGTAATGGAGTCAATCGATGGCAGTTTGGTTTTGTGCTCGGCTGATGAGATTAGAGATGACTTCCAGGTTCCTGAAGCATACGACGGCGCTGCAATTATATTTCAATTCAAGGAAGAAAAATGATCCCTCAGTTTGTACGTGTTGCTGCTATTGATAATGAACAAGAGCATCTAGATAAAATATATTCGGCCTTGGTTTCTGCTGGGTATTGGGTTATGCCTTTTCTGTATGACCTGGGAGCGATAAGGCCTATGCCTCCACAGCCTTTTAATGGTGTCAGGGTGATTTTCTCTGACATACATTTGGTTGACGGCGGCATGAATAATATGGCTCAACAAACTTTAGCAATTATGTCGAGCCTGAAGAGCATTGTTTGCGATGGTCCGTATGCCATAATTTTTTGGACGAAATATCCAGAGGATGCTGAGAAGGTTTACGGCGAAATTGTTGCGCGGGCAGAGGCTTTTGGTCTTACGCTGCCAGTTGGGTACGGATGTATTGATAAGACCTTGGTGCTTGCTCTTGAAGATGCACCAGAACGACTCCCTGAATTAGTTAAAGAAATAAATACAGCGATTCTAAGCTGTGGAGCTCTTTTGCTTTCAATTTCTTGGGAAGAGCGAGTTTTCCAAGCAGCGGTGCGATCTACTCACAGGCTATTCGAGCTTGCGAGGCTTCCTGAAAACGGCGAATCTTTAGGCCGTTGGCATAGGCTATTGGCTTACTTGTCTACTGAGGCTGTAGGGCTTGCTCAGGCACAAGCTGCTCCTGTTGCAGCTATGGACGCCGCATTGTTGCCAGTTTTAGAAGATAGGCTCGATGTGTCCGCTGAATATGTCGCAGGGTTGAATGCTTTACTTGCTGAGCAGTTCGGAAATGTGCCGAACGGAATTTCGAAGTCTAGTTTAAATACCCATTATCTTGTATCTGTATTGAGCAATCCCGCGGTATTTTTACCGTCAACTCGGGGTATGGTTTCAATAGTTGAGAGGGCGGGTTGGGATGAGGCATGCCCTGATCTGTGGGGGGCTAGTTGTAATGAGGTGTTAGGTCGTGAGTTCCTAATGTCCGTGGACTTTGCGAAAGATGGCGGGGTTCTCAACTCCTTAACTCCGTGTGTTGTGACGCTTACTCCCGAATGTGACGATGTTCAGGGCAAAGTTTATAGCTACAGATATTTGTTAGGCGTTTTTATTCCTGTCGCCGATGTGGACAGGGCTCGTTATTTTTCGAAAAAACAAGCGAAGTATTCCAATCTATCAATTTTTGATGTGGGAGTGCTTTCACTAGATCTTGGAAATGGTGTCAAGGATTACCGTCTGCTGGTTTCGTGCAACAGGTTTTTTGCAAAGCCTGTTAAAGACCTGTTGCACGTTCAGCCTAAGCTAAGACTGCGGCGGGCAACTCTTGAGGAGTTGAGTCATCACTACACGACTCATGCGCGGCGTCCTGGTGTAATGAGGTTTTTTCCTGAATAGGATTGGTAGTCAAACCTCTGACAATGGCTGCCATCACTGGTGAGCAAACCGCATTGCCAAGTAAACGAATGCGGTTTCTCTTATTGACCTCGGGGAACACATAATTTTCAGGAAAGCCCATCGCTCGGCGGAGCTCAATCGGTTGTAGCATCCGCATCATATGACCGGTTTCGGTCGGTACAACGAGTGCAAATCGATCTACTGTAGTGATAGTTCTCAGGGGCACGTCTAGCGATTGATAGCCGCCTGCACCGTCATTTCCGTAGTACACCAATAGGAAAGCTTCGTTCTCGCCGAACGCGGCTATTCCGCGATCTGCACGTGCTAATGTCTCTTGAGCTCGGCCGGGCTTACGGAGGGGAGTCATGGGCCACGTTCCGTCAGGGTCGAGTATCTCCCTAGCTGTGATCTCCCTCTCTCCGCTACCCACAATAGCTGTGGGCTTGGCGAGCATGTCTGCAATCAAGAATAACCGCTTGCGACGCTGCGGAACTCCAAACTCAGCAGAGTCCAAAATCTGCTCATGCAAGTGATACCCAAGAGCTTCGAGCTCTGCTTTCAGCTCGGGGTAGCGTTCCCAGGGTTTCATATGGGTGACGTTTTCAAGCACAACCCAGCGAGGCTTCATCACCTTTGCATAGCGTATAACCTGTAGAGCTGTTTCTTTGCTTTCCTCAGAGCGCGGCTTGCTCCCTCTGGCACAGGTGTGATGTGTGCACTCGGGGGAGGACAGTAAAAGATCGATAGGGCCTGTTTGCTTTACGACATCGGACGGCTCGATCAGCCTTAAATCTCCAGTAAACACCTTTGCGCGAGGGAAGTTGAGACCAAAGGCCTTGGTGGCTATGGGCCACATGTCGACACCGCCAACCACCTCAGCGCCCGCTAACCGTGCGCCCAGACTGCTGCCGCCGCCCCCGCAAAACATGTCGAAAACCTTGATGCGTTCCATAGCTGAACTGCTCTCTATTGACTGGCCGCCACGTTACCAGGTCAACCGAGGAATGCCAAATTTAGCACTGTCTGCCCCTCGCTTTGGGTTGGTGCTAGGATGCAGTGAAAGGACATATCCCATAGCGAAAGGAACTCGGCTATGCATGCTTCTCTGCGCTACCTATTTATTGCCCTCGCTTCTGCCCTGGTGGCCGCTTATGCAGCCATCTGGCTTGCCAGTCCTGCACCGCTTGAACGCACCACCGCCACCATCCCGCCGCTGCGCGTTGCCCAGGGTGACAACCTGATCATCTGGGGCGGCTGGCACACCGTTGAAGGCTATGACCACGGCACCACCACCGGGGTGGAGATCATCTGTAACCGTGAGCGGCAGACCTGCCTGGAGGCCTACGCCTCGTTGCTGTACCACGACACGGGTGAGGACCTGTCCGCGCAGGCGTTCGACTACGAGGTGACCACCTGGGATGACCAGCGCGTGGTGGCCATCGACAAGGACGGCATGGGCGAGTGCCTGGACCGCATCCTGAACGTGGACCTAGTGGGCGAGGGCGCCACGCTGGAATGGCGCCCCGGTGAGGGGGAATGCGAGGGCGATACAGGCAAGGCTGTGCTGATCGGCGACCCGCTTTAACTGGCGGCTGCTCTACGCTTGAGGCCTGCTTGTGCTCGGCTGGCCAGTTTGTAGCTGATGTACTCGTTCAGGATGAACCGCGCGAAAGCCACGAAGCCCACGAATACGATTGCTCCGATCAGGAAGGGGAGGATCTCATTCGTCGAGGCCAGCAGGATGAAGAAAACGGCCCCCATCAGTGCAATAACCCCACCAAAGACAGCGCTCCAGACCGCGAATACCCTTTCGCTGGTACTGATGATTATCGCAGGTTCGTCTGAGCCCTCTGGAAATCCTACATGCTGGGCAACGCTGCGCAGCTGAGGCTTAGACCAGGTGCCGTCCTTATTCAAGGCCAGCAAAAATTCCATTTTGGCGCGGCTGGTGGTAATACCCGAGGCGATTCGAAACGCTTCCAGCTCGATGGAGGTTTCCAGGTACTCAGCCAACCCCGAATGCTTGGAAGCGCTGGAGCGCAAGGCCTTCAAGCGCTCCAGTGGCTTGCGCACGAAGTGCTTGTCATGAGCCTCGAAGGCGCTGAGCAATGGCGCTATGAGCTTGGGCATGAGAGAGGCAAGCGTTACTAAGGCAGTGACAATAGGAACGTACTTGACATCGAGTAGTGCGATTAGCTGTTGCGGGATTTCCATGTCTAGGCTGCTTCCTTGAGAAAGGTGGCAGTTTGCCCGCTGAGAGGCGGACTGCCAAGGCGCTGACGGGCTTGCATATTTCAGGGTGGCGGTAAGGTCTGCGGACAACTGCCAATGACGGAGTATGCAGATGCGTAGTGATGTTCGAGAGGCTGCGGCCGGTCAACCCGTGGATCAGGGTGTGCAGCCCTTGCAGGAGTGGGTAACGCCAGAGGAAAGGCTGTTGCTGCGGTTCTACCGCCAGCTCGACCAGGGCGAACAGGCGTTTATGCGCCGCGCGATCGAGGCACTGGCGACACGAGATTCGCCCAGGTGAAAGAAAAAGCCCCGCTATTGCGGGGCTTTGACTACGAACTTGATAACTCTGGTGGCTTCGTCTTTACCTACGTCAGTTAAATACACGGTGACGGGGGTGGATTTTGAATCTACTTCGCCTGTTACTTCTAGGAAATAGCTCCCGCTATCCGTTCTGATTGCTGTGGATATATAGTTTTTTCCGGCGCTGTCCTTCTGGTTTGAGCTGGCGCTTAAATTGCCGCTGCTGTTGGCTATTTTGTATGAATATGTTTTGCCTGCCTCTATCTCGGTTGTAGTTGTGAGGTCGAGACCATATAGAGTTGGTGGTGAATTTGTACTTCTACACTCTGCGAGATTGTCTGGGTTAAAGTCTGATGCGGCTTTATTGACATCGTCAATCCATTCGCTGAGGTTGGCGATTAGGGTCAACAGCTCAGCCTTGACGCTCTGGTTAATCACGAATGCACCTACGTTATCTTTCTCACCTGTTTGCGCTGCAAGATTAACTGTGGTCTGTAAGGCTTGAGCATCAGGCATAATTGCTGGTGAACTCGAGTTTATACTTGATGCAATAAGTGCATAGGATTGGGCGGGGCTGAGTTGCAGGTTGGCTCTTTTTTTATTAGCAGTATGCACGACTCTGTTGATGTTGGCTTTGTATTGCTTCTCGCTTGCGAGTATTTTGTCTACTGCGGTTATATATGGTGCCTCTAAAGAGTCCCATACCTTTTCTGATATTTTTATAATTTTTTCTTTGATTATAGTGCCGCGCTCGGTGCTTGGCATGGTATAGATGGAGTCAATACAGGAGAGGTTGCTAGCAGCGTCAAGTAAAATACCTGCAACTGTTTCATTGTATAAAGCCTGTTGGTATCCGTATATTACGCCGCTTCCTGTTGCTAGGGCCGCTATCTGATGTTCACCTCCCCCGGTGAGAACTTTATATGCTCCAAATCCTAATGTGCCTGCAAGTAGGGAGGTTGCATAAAGGTTTGCATTGCTTAGGGCGTTTGCCTCTTCGACAAGTTTTTTCTGTTGATTTGCCGAATGAGTTTTTGCAGAGACACCATCGGAACCCGCCGTTGGGTCTATGTAGGGGGAGTGGTAGGCGCAGCCGGTTAGTGAAAAAGTAAGCAGTAGTAGAAGCGAGCGAGACATCCGTGAACTCTCCATGTGGGGATGACTGAAAAGTAGCTTGCCCATTGCGCCTTGCAAGCGAATGGCCATCATTTTCCTGCGTTGATATTTATCCTCTCCCACTCTCGCTTCACCGCCCTTTGCGCGCAGGCCTTGCTGTCGTAGAGGTGGGTGAGGCGGCGCGGGTTGGTCTGGTCGCCTTCGGTGAGCTGGTGTTGCTGGCCGGTGCTGGCGTCGCGGTACCAGGCCAGCACGCCGGTATAGCCGTCCCCCTGGTCGGCGATATCGTCGCCGTCCGGCAATTGCGATTCCAGCTCCAGGGAGGTGGTGAAGGCGTCGGGGGTGAAGCTATGGCGGATGTTGCCGCCGAGCCAGACGATGGCGGCAATCTCGGCCTTGATGCCGGTGAGGCTGTAGGTCTGGTCGGGCGTTAGCTCGGGGCGGCCCTTGGCCAGGGTGTAGCTGAGCGTGGCGGTGCCGCGCTGTAGGCGCTTCCACTCGGCGCGGGCGGCCTGCAGGGCGCTGGCCTGGTCGGTGTAGCTGTGGCGCAGTTCCTTGAGGTTGTCGCCGGCACCGGCGATGGCCTCTTTTTTGTCCGCGCTGTTGACGTCGTAGTAGTAGGCCTTGACGCCGGTGTAGGCGTCGCGGTCGGCCTGCAGAAAGCGGTGTTGGTCGCCGTCCGCCCTGGTGAGGGTGACGTGGGGCAGGGCCAGGCCGCTGGCGGTGGTGGCCTTGCCGGTGGGCAGGAACAGCAGCCGGCCGGCCTTGATGGTGGCGATGGCGTCGTGCTCGCGGCCGAGGCGGCTGAGCAGGTTGGCGTCTGACTCGTTGGCCTGGTCGAGGTGGGCGATGTTGATGGCGGCCAGACCGGCGCCGACCAGCGGGGTTAGACCATAGGCGGTAGCGATGGCGCTGATGATGAAGGCCAGGGGTGTGGCGTCCCATGATCGTTCCCGGCGCACCTTGAGGCCGCCGCGCAAGTCGGCGCTGCGGGCGCGAATGCTGAGGGTGTCCGGCGCGCCGCTGTGCTCGGTTTCGTCAACGGTGTAGGTGCCCTTGTCGATCAGCCCGGTATCACTCCAGCCCAGCCACAGGCGCAGGGTGGCGCCGCGCGGCGGGATGGCGAGCAGGCCGTCGTGGTCGCTGAGGGTGATGTCGAGTTGGTCGGCCTCCAGGCCGCGATTGTCGGTCAGCTCGATGCTGACAAGGCGCGGCTCCTGGCCGCCGAGGATAAGGTCGGTGATGTCGGTGCCGTTGACCACCACGCGGCAGATGGGGCGGGCGTAGCTGGTTAGGTCGCGGTAGCCGCTGGCAGCGCGCTCGAGCAGCTGGCCGGCTTGGCTCAGGATGCTCACAGCAGGCCCCCGAGCGCGCCACGCAGGGCGCCGCCGATGATGCCGGTGAGGCTGCCGAGCATGTCGGTACGGCCGTCGTCGATGCGTTTGAGGTTGATGGTGAACTCGTAGCGGCGGGGCGTGCCGTCTTCGAAGAAGATTTGTTGCGTTTCGCTGATGCTGGTGATGACCCAGGCGCCGAAGATTTTGCCGGTACCGCCGACCAGGGGCCAAGCCTTGCCGGTGTCTGCCATCAGCCGCAGGGTGTCGAGGCTGAGCGGCGAGCCGACCAGGCCGGGCAGCAGGGTGCCGGGGAGGGTGATGGTGTCTTCACCACGGCCCAGGAACTGGCTGGCTGGGTTGGTGCCAATGCGGCTGGTAGAGCCGTGGCGCCATTCTGTGGTGCGCTGTAGCTCCTGGTAGGCGAGGGTTGGCAGGCCGAAGGTGAACATGCCGAGGGCCATCATCATAACGGTTACTCCTGGTCTGACAGTGCGCTGCGGCTGCGGGCTTGCTGGGCGCGCTGGATCTTGGCCACTTCGATGGCCACCAGGCGGGCGAGCTGCTGCTCATCCATGCCCGGCGCTGGGTGCACGTTGATGTGGATGGGTGGCAGCGGCTGTACCTGGGCGGCCTTAGGCGCGCTCTGGCTGCCTAGGGGCGGGCGGTTGTCCATGGCGATGGCGCTACCGGCCGCGCCAAAGCTGATGGCGCCGGCTGCGGCCAGTTGCTTGCCCAGGCCGAGCACGGCGCCGAGCGGGCCGCTCTGGCCACTCAGCAGGCCTTTTTCCAGCCCTTGCATGGTGAAGCCGCCCAGTTCGGCGAATACGCGCGAGGGCGAGTGAATGCCGAGCTTCTGCTTGAACCAATCGATAGTCGCGCCGCCGGCGCCGGTGATGGCGTCTTTCACACGGACAAGGCTGGAGGTGATGCCATTGACCAGGCCGTCGATAAGCATGCCGCCGAAGTCGGTAAAGCGCGCCGGGATGTCTACGCCGAAGTAGCTGAGCACGCCGGCCATGGCGCGGTGGAACAGACCCAGCGGCGAGAAGTTGAGGATGGTGGCGGCGATACCGCCCAGGCCGCCGGAGAAGCCCGCCTGCAGCTCTGCCCACAGGCCGAGCAGGTAGGCCTTTACGGCGTCCCAGTTCTTGTAGATGAGCACGGCGCCGACCACCAGGGCGGTGATGAGCAGACCGATAGGGTTGGCCATGGCCAGGCGGCCGATCCACAGCAGCACGCTGCCGACCGACTTGAGTGCGGTGACGGCGCCGAGGCTCTTGATGCCGAGCAGCATCATGCCGTAGCGGACCATGGCGAACGGGCCGAGGATCGAGGCGAGCATCAGGGTCAGGCCGCCCATGGTGGCCATGATCAGTCCCAGGCCAGCGGCCGTTTTGACCAGTTGGCTCGCTAGGGCGGGGTTTTGTTCCACCCAGGTTTTGACGCCGCCGATGACGCGGGTGATGCCCTGGGTGATACCGCGCAGCGGGCCGTCCTGTTGTTCCTGCAGCTGGATGCCGAGGTCTTCCCAGGCGCTAGTGAGTGCATCCAGGTCGCCGCGCATGTTGTCGGCCATGACCTTGGCGGTTTGCTCGGCCTCGCCTCGAGCTTCGCGCAGGGTGCCGATGAATTTTTGCAGCTCGCCATTGCCAGCCTGTTGCACCAGGACCTGCAGACCGCTGAATGCTTCCTCGCCGGCGATGCCCTTGAGGAAGCCCGCGCGCTCGGCGTCGCCCATGGCCTTGGTTTTCTCGTAGATCTCCTGCAGCACGGTGGGCATGTCGCGCATGTTGCCCTGGGCGTCTTTCGCGCTGATGCCGAGGGAGTCCAGCGCTTCGGCTGCCATCTTCGGTGGCGCGGCTAGGCGGCTGATGATGGCGCGCAGGGCGGTACCGCCCATGCTGCCCTGAATGCCGGCGTCGCCCAGCTTGCCGGCCATGGCGGCCATGGTTTCGATGTCTTGCCCAACGCCTGCGGCGACCGGAGCAACGTACTTCATGGTTTCACCGAGCATCTGCAGGTTGGTGTTGGAGCGGGTGAAGGCGCCGACCAGCACGTCGCCAACGCGGCCCATATGCGCCGCTTGCAGGTTGAAGCCGGTCAGGATGTTGGAGGCGATATCGGCAGTTTCGGCGAGCTCGCTGTCGCCCGCCTTGGCGAGCGATAGCATGCCCGGCATCGCGGCGCGGATGGCCTGCGGGTTGAAGCCGGCCATTGCCAGGAAGCCCTGGGCGTCGGCGGACTGGCCGGCGGTGAACTGGGTACTGGCGCCCAGTTGGCGGGCCTGTTCGCGCAGAGCGGCCAGTTCGGGGCTGTTCTTGTCCAGACGGGTGAGCGATTGCACCTTGGACATGCTGGCGTCGAAGTCGAGCCCCGGCGCGAGCAGGCGGGCGCCGGCGTAGAGAATGCCGCTACCGGACGCCAAGCCAGCAGCACCAGAGCCGGCCATGCTGCCGGCGAGCTGCTGGGTTTTGTCGTACTGGGCGCGTGCCTGGGCGAGCCGCTTGGTCTGTTGGCTGAGCGCCTGCATGCGCCGGCCCTGGTCGGCGATGCTCTTATTGGTGTGCTCGATGCGGTTGCGGAGCTCGCGCTCGTGCGTGCTCAGGTTGCGGGTGCTGATGCCGGCGGCATTGAGCTTGGTGCGCAGCCCCTGGAGCTGGGTTTGTTGCTCCTGGTGTTCGCGCTTGAGATTGGTGGCGGCACGGATGGCGCCCTGCAGGTCGCGTTGCATCTGCCGCGTGGGCACGCCGTTGGCGGCCATCTGGCGGCCGAGTTCCTTGACGCGGTCGCGGGCTTGCTGGAGCGATTGCTCGGTTTGGCCGGCAGCGGTGCGCAGGGTTCGCCAGCTGCTGATATCGCGCTGCTGGGCCTGCATGGCCTTGAGCTGGTCGCGCGAATCCTTCAGGGCGCGGCCGAGGCCTACGCTGCCTTGCGTGATGGCGCGAATGGGGCGGGTGGCACGGTCAATCGCCTGGAGGATGACCTCCATTTTCAAATTATTGGCCATGCTGCCGCTCCCAACGCTTCCTGGCCTCTTCGCGCCAGTCGATCAGTTCTGCCAGGCCGAGCGGGTCCATATCCGCCGGCCCCCAATGAAAGACCATGGCGATGTCCGCCATGGCGTCGTCTACGCGTCGAGGACAGCTTCCCTCGCCGACTTCTTCAGCAAAAAAGCCGCCACCTTGCCCGCGCAGTCGACCAGGTCGGCTGGGTCCATGTTGCCGATCTCGTGATCGGTCAGGCTGGGGGTGGTGATGCGCGGCAGCACCTTGCGCAGGGCCAGCACGTCCATTTGCAGCAGGTCGACCAGGGCGACGCCGCGCAGCTCGCCGCTTTTCGGTTTGCGCAGGACGATTTCGGTGATCTCCTGGCTGCCGCGCACGATGGGGGTGTCGAGGGTGACGGTGGCCTCGTTGGGGTTCTTGGCTGGTGCGGCTTCGGCGACTTCTGCCGGCTGCGCGGTTTTGTTCTCGGTCATGGGTGGGCTCCTTCGGGTGTAAGGGCCGGCGCACGCTGCAGGGGCAGCGCTGCCGGCATCGGGGGTGGGTTATGCGGGTTACAGGCCGATGTTGCGGCGGTGCTGCTCCAGCAGGTCGGTGCCGTCGACGATGAAGACGAAGTTGAGCAGGTCGATTTCGATGATCACTTCGCCGTCTACGGTGAGCTTGTAGTAGGTACAGGTGACGGTGATCTCGTGCTCGGTGTCTTCGCCGGGGGTGGCGTCGCCGAAGCTGATTTCTTCATGCCGGCCGCGCACCACCACTTCGACGGCGCTGGTATCGCCGGTGTCGTCGCGTTGAACTGAGCCCATGAAGCGGAGCATGACGCCATCGGCGCGCACGGCACCGTATTGGCGCAGGGTGATCAGCGACCAGCCGCCCAGGGTGTAGCTGAGCTGAATACCGTCGTCACCGAGGCCGAGGTCGACCTTTGCCGGGCCGTCCATACCACCGGCGCGGAAGGCCTCCATCTTGCGGGTGAGGTTGGGCAGGGTGACGGTCTTGGCCTCGCCTTGGTGGCTGTTACCGTCATTGAAGATGTTCATGTGCTTGAGCTTTTTGGGCAGCGCCATGGTGTTGCTCTCCTACGGCGCGGCGGGGCCGCGCAGGTGAATGGGTCAGGCCGCGTTGACGCTTTCGGCGAAGGTCATGAGGTAGCGGTCGGTGATGCGCTGGCGGAGGGTGAGGTCTTCAAGCGGCGGTACGGGCGTGTAGTCGTAGTCGATGAAGCACTTGCCGGCCTTGAGGGTGTCTTTGTCGTTGGCGTCGGGGTCGAACCAGCACTGGCCGTCGATGATGTAGCCGCCCGTTTTCAGCTCGCGGAACTTGGCGTTGATGCCGTCGATGATGTCTTTCACCAGGCTGCCGGACATGGGCTTGTCGATTGCCCAGAAGTGGGCCTCGGCCATGGTGTCAGCCAGCACCTGGGCGGTGCGGGTGTAGTTCTCGAAGGCGAACAGCGGGTCGGCGCTGGTTGTGCGGTTGCCCCAGAAGCGGAAGCCGTCGCGGCGAATCAGGGTAGTGACTTCGTTGGCGTTGAGCAGGCCGGCATCGGTGGCGGGATTCTGTAGATCCCAGTAGATGTCGCGCGACAGGCCGGTGACGCCGTTGACGGCGACGTTGGACAGGGTTTTGTGCCAGCCGACCTGCTGGTCGATCTTGGCGCGCAGGCCGAGGGCGCGGGCGACGGCTGCGGCCGGGGCGTTGCTGCTGGTGGCGGTGTCCCAGTTGATGAAGTCGGGCCAGATGAGCATGAGCTCGCGCGAGCCGAAGCCCTCACGGTAGGCGATGGCCTCGGATACGTTGTCGGCGCCCCAGGCGCTGGCGTAGGCGAAGGCGCGCATTTGCTCGGCGATGGCGGCCAGCTCGGTGGTGACCGGCAGGTTGTCAAGCCCCGGCACGCCGAGGATGCGCGGACGCACGCCGAGCTGCGCCTCGGCCGCCATGAGGGCCTTGAGGCCGGTGTATTGGCCGCCAGCGGTGACACCACCAATGATCTTGGTGGTTTGGTCGGCTTGCTTGGCGGCGTCGTCGGCGCCGACGCCATCCTCCACGCGCACCACGACGGTGACGGGCTTGGTCTGGTCGGCGATGGCATCCAGGCTGCGGGCCAGGGTGCCGAGCTCGCCTGCCTGGCCGGAGGCGGTCAGGACGTTGGTGAGCAGTACCGGTTTGTTGAGCGGGAAGACCTCGGGGTCGGCATCGCTGGCAGTGCAGACCATGCCCACCACGGCGGTGGAGATCGTGCGGATGGGGCGCGTGCCTTCGTTGAGTTCGAGGACGCGCACGCCATGGTGAAATTCGGTGGACATGGGCTAGCTCCTGGTGGCGTGGTGCCGTTGCAGTGAGCCTTGAGGGTGACGCGCGCGCGCAAGCGGCGCGAGCGGCGGGGGCTGTAGCGGGGCGCGGTACAGGGCCGAGACAAAAAAGCCCCGCACTGGGCGGGGCAAGCGGTGCAGCAGGCGTAGGGGCCTAAGCGTTGTTGCCGATGCCGGCGACGGCGGCCTCGATCAAGGCGATGGTTTGGTCTGCGAGCTGTTGGGCCTGGTCGACCTGGTTGGCGGCCATCAGTGCGCGCACCTGCTCCTTGGCGGCAAGGCGGGTGGTGCGCAGCAGCTCCAGGGCGTTGGTGTAGGCCGCTGCCTCGGCGAGGATGCTGTCGGCCGCTTGCTGCGGTGTGCGGCCGTTGATGGCCCAGGCGGCGACCATGGCAGGCACTTCGCCCTGGTAGTCGGCGGCGGCGAACTGTTCTGCAGCCAGGCGGGCGCGGTCGTACTCCACGGCGCGCAGGGGGTCGCCGGCTACGGCGCGGCGGGCGGCGTCGGCGGCGGTGTCGATGCGTTGGCAGAGTTCGTCGGCGGTCGGTACATGCGCAGCAGGTTCGGTGATGGTTGGGGCGCCGTTGCCGTCAGGATTCAGCTGTTTGCCTGCTGCCAGGGCGTCGAGCAGTTCGATATGGCGGGCGGATTCGATAGCAACGCCGCCGTTGTTGTCAGTGGAGAAGGCAAATCGCCCGTCTGCCTCGATCCATTTTGCGTAGATGGTCATTGTGGCCTCACTTGCCAAACGTAAAGAAGTCGATGGTGCCGGCCAGGTTGCTGCCGTTACCCGCCCACTGGTTGTCCAGCGCGAAGCCGTTGAGCGTCTTGTCGCGCGGCTGGGCATAGTTGGAGTTTTCGACGCGGGCGCCTGTGTAGCAAAAGGTGGCAAGCGCCGAGTAGCTCGTTGTGTAAGCGAGCGGCAGCGTCACAGATACGCTACTGCCTGCGGTGGCCTCCCCATTAATGGATACCGACCCGCGCTGCAGGATGTAACCGCCCAGCCAGCTGGGCAGTTTGAGGGCCATGTAGGTGCTGGTGACGATTAGGGCGCCGTTGAACAGCTTTTTGGGGGTGACCGCAACGTCATCCAGCGCGCCGGCGTCAACTTCTACCTGCGTAGCCACACGCAGAACGCCGCGCAGCGCTTCGTTGGCGTTGGCAGCTGCTGCGCGCAGAAGCTGCATGCCGCGCAATGGGCTGAGCCAGCGGTTGCCCTGCAGGGCGCCGGCCTCAGCTTCATCTTTTGTCGCTTCCTTGAGGTTCTCCGAGTGCCAGAGTGAGCGCCAGGATGTCCAGATGCCGCCACCCAACAGGCGAAATTTAATAGTTGCAACGCTCGCATCACCTGCCGAGGCATAGGGCATTGCCAGGTGGAGCCTGTTGGTGGAGTGCTTTGCGACCATGTTCCAGTAGTAGTTGACGACACCATTGCCAGTTGCCGGTGCTACTTGTCCATCGGGGTGGTTGGCATTTCTCGCACCGGCTGCGGCCCCCAGCAAACTGGGGTGCCAGCCAGGCTCCAAGATGGCATCGAAGTCGGTTGCGGCATCTGTCGCCACGGATACGGGCAAGGCGATGCCGCCATCGCTGTCGCCGATTGCCCTGCGCACGAACTCAGTCGTTGCCACCTTCGTGGTTTTGTCGGTAGCCGCCGGCGTAGGTGCTGTCGGTGTCCCGGTGAAGCCGGGGGAGGCGAGTGGTGCGCGAGTCGTATCAGTTGGGTGGCGATGATCAGACCTTGCCGCCTTGGCAGCTGCGCCTGGCGATGCAGCGCCCGCCATGACTGGGTTGGTGTCTCCCAGCAGTGCAGTGACGGTGGTGACTACGTATTCACGGGTGGCCAGCACCACAGACGGGTCGATCTTGAGTTGTACGGCGGCGGTGCTGGAGACGATGAGCACCATGCGCAGCACCTGGGTGCGGCCGGAACCTTCGGCCATTTCCGGCTTGTAACTGGGCGGGCAGTTGGCCACGGCAATCAGGTCGCCGGCGGCGTCCTTCAGGCCCATTTCGCGCAGCCAGTAGCCGCCTTCGGTTTCGGGGATAACAAGCTCGGCAATGATCTGGCTGGCGTTGGCCGGGTCAATCTTGAGCTCATTGATGGGGGCCTCGTAAACCTGGCGTACAAGGGCCGTCTGCAGGCGGTTGGGCACGGGCAGATTGCCGTTGCCGTCGCCTGCGGCCATCACGCTGAGTTGCAGCGGTACGCCCAGGGCGGCGGCGTTGGCGAGCTTGGCCTCGCCGACGGCGGTGAGAATGGCGAAATAGGTCTGGCTCATGGGTAGACGCTCATGGTGTCGATGGTGTGGGCGGCGCCGCTTAGCAGCACGGCGGGGCTGCTGACTTCAATGGGGCCGGGGGCGTAGGGGTAGACGGTGAGGGTTTCGCCATCGATGGCGGCGGCGCCGATGTAGGTGCGCCCGCGTGTTTCCAGGCCGATGGCGAGGCCGATCAGGTGGCGGCTCAGGGGCTTGGCGTCGTCGATCAGGAATGACAGTTCCTGGTACATGGCTTCGTCGATGCCGGTGTCCAGTACGCCGATCAGCAGGCGGAAGGTGCCGGGCACGCCGGCCGGCACTTCCTCCCACCATTCGCGGACCTCGATCAGGTAGCCAAGCGGCTCGACCACACGGCGCAGGGCACCGATGGTGCCTTTGCGCGAGTGGATGAAGTAGGCGCTGCGGATGGCGGCGCGCTTGGCGCTCTCGGGCCAGGCCGGCGACCAGCGATCAACTGAGAACGCCCAGGCCAGGTACGGCAGCAGCTCGACGGGGCAGGTGTCCGGGTTCCAGAGGTCGCGCAGCGGAATCGGCACGCGCTCGATCTGCGCCAGGGCTTCGGCGGCTTGGCGCTCCAGCTCGTGGGCGTTGCCGGGCAGCAGGCGGGCGGCCATTACTCGGCCACCGTGACGTTGAAGGCGGTGCAGTAGGGCGCCTGGGTGAGGGTGGCGACCACGTCTACCCAATCGAGTAGATCCACACGCTTGACGCCTTCGATGTGCAGGGCAGCGTCCAGCGCGGAGCGGTTCACTTCCATACCCAGGCGGCGACGGCGGTTGACCAGGGCGAGGCCACGGGCCAACGCGGCGGCGCGGATCGGCTCGGCCTCGGGGCCGGCGCTGGTGAGGTGCAGCACAGCGTTGACCTGGTAGGCCAGCACCTCGGCGCTCTGCACGGTGAGCCGGTCGGCAACTGGGCGGCGGTCTTCGTCGGACAAGTAGGCGTCGACGATGGCCAGCACTTCGGCTGAGGTGGTGCCGTTGCCCAAGTTGCTTTGCACGGTGACCAGGACCTCGGCCGGCGCCGGGCTGATGGCGGTGGCGTCGGCTACGTGGCCGTCCGCGCTGCGGGCGTGGAAGATGTAGGCGTTACGCGGGCCGGCGGTGCTCAGGCCTTCCATCGCCATCTGGATGCGCTCGCGCATGCTCTCGTAATCCTCGAGAACGGCAGGCACTGGTGGCACGGCGGATGGATCAGCCGGGACGATGACCAGGCGCTCGACGTTGAAGCGCGCGCCGATCTGTTCCAGGTCGGCACCCTTGGCGAACGGAAGCAGCACGGCGAGTGCGGCCTCGTTGACGCGCTGGCGTAGGAGGGTTTCGCGGTAAGCGTTTTCCTGCAGCAGCTTGGTGAGCGGCTCGGATTCCAGGGCCAGGGTGGCGGCGACTTCGGCTTGCTTGTCGGCTGGCCAGAGGCTGATGGCGTAGGCCTTGCGCTCGGCGAGGATGGCCTCGAAGTCGATGGGCTCGACGACATTCGGCGCCGGCAGTTGGCTGAGGTCGATGGGGGTAAAGGTGATTGTCATGCGGCAGCCCCCAGGTTGATAGGCACGCGCAGGCTCAAGGGCTCGTTGGTGTCGGTGACGGTGCCTTCTACGTCCAGGAACGCTTGGCCGGCCACGGTGCTGGGGGTGAGCAGCACGCGGCTGAGGCGGATGCGCGGCTCCCAGCGCATGAGCGCGGTGGCGACGGCGGCATAGGCCTGCAGGCGGGTGGCGGCGTTGAGCGGCCAGTCGACGAGGTTGGCCAGGTGGCAGCCGTACTCGCGGCGCATAACGCGGCTACCCACCGGGGTGGTGGTGATGTCTTCGATGGACTGGGCCAGGTGCTGCTGGCTGGTAATGGTGCGGCCGGTGCGGGCGTTCATGCCGATCATGCTCAGCCCCCTGCGAATACGTTGGGCGAGCCGGCGGCGACGTTGCTGCCACAGGCGACGGGGTCGCCGATGCGGCCAATCGGCTTGCTGTTGACGAATACGGTGCCGCTGCCTGCGGCGAGCACGCTGGCGTGCGTCTCGGGAATGGTTGGGCAGGTGTGCGCGGCCCAAGCGTCGCCCTGGCGGTGCACGGCGATGCCGTTGACGAATACGTCGGGGCTCGCGCCGGTGCTGGGGCGCGGCGGCCAGCAGCCGTGGCCGGTGCAGTTGTCGCCCTTGCGGGTTACGGCCGGCATCAGTTGAGGTCCACGCGGGCGCCGGTGATGGCGACGTTGCCAGCGGCGGCGATCTGGATATCGCCGCCGCTGTTGAGGGTGATGTTGCCGGCGGCGATCAGCTCGGCGCTGCCGGGCAGGGTGGCGCGCAGGTGGTGGGCAAGGCTGTCGTACTCGATCACGGCGCCGTCGCGGTAGGTGCGGCGGTGCAGGCCTTCACGGTCGCCGTTGGCCGGGTGCTGGTCGCTGCTGAGGCCGGTGAGGGCGACGCCCTGGGCGAGGTTGCCGGAGGGGCTGAAGAGGATGACTTGCTCGCCGACTGTGGGCGGGTCCCACTCGCGGTCTTCGCCAGCGCGCAGGTTGAGCCAGGGGCGCCAGGCGGTGGTGATGTTGCCGGTTTTTACGCGCACGCGGGGCGGATCGACCTGGACGGCTTCGACGGTGCCGAAGCGGATCAGGTTTTCGATGAGGCGGGCGAGTTCGGCGAGGTTGTTCATGCCGGTGATGTTGCGGCTCACGCGCGCGGGGCGCACGCGCTGGCCCCTGTAGCGGGGCGCGTTACAGGGCGCGGTTAGCGGGTGAGGTGGTCGAGCAACTGGTCGCGGATCATTTCGATGGCGGCGTTGTTGAAGCCGAGCAGCTCGCGTTTGGCGTATTGCACTTCGGCTTGGCCACGGGCTGGGCGGTCGCGTAGGCCGCGCTGGTGAACCTTGGCTATACGGGCAATGCGACCAGTGAAGGCGATGCCGATGGAATCGGCAGTGCTCTGCAGGCGCAGGTGTTTGGCCTGGCGCAGGCGGGTGAACATCTGGCGCTTGATGCGGCCCTGCTTGCTGCGCAATGCCTTGGCCTTGCGCGGGGCGTAGGGGGTGCCGTCCGAGTTGCGCTGGGTGGCGATGCGCTGCTGTTGGTTGCGGCGCAGGTCGCGGCCGATGCGGGTGGTGAGCTTGCGCCGCTCGGCGGGGCTGAGCTTGGCCAGCAGGGCGCCGGCCCAGTCTTCCAGGGCTGCGAGGTTGTCGGTCATAGCCCGAAGTCCTGCTCGGGCGGGTGGGTGATTTCGAGGCTTTCGTCCGGCAGGCGTTTGACGATGACGCGCTCGGTGAGCGGCAGGGTGATGGACAGGTCGACCTTGTCGTTGCCGAGGATGTCGGCCTCGAAGCCGATGGCGTCTTTGCCCTTTTCGATGTTTGTGAGCAGGTCGGGCTGGTTGCGGCGCAGCCAGTCCAGCAGGGGGATGGCGATGTTGTCGGGGTGGCCGGCGTAGTCGGTGATCATGATGTTGAGGGTGAACAGCCATTCAAACGAAAGCCCCGGCGCTGCTGTTGAGCGGATGTTGCCCTCGTCGATGAAGACGAGCAGCCGCTCGGGGTTCTGCGCGAGGGTTGTGTCTGCGGCGAGCAAGTGGTCGCGCAGGCTGTTGGGTTTGTTCACGGATCGGCCCTCGGCTGTTGTTGCTGGTGTTCGTAAACCGCGTCGACCTGTGCGGCGCATTCGGCCCAGGCAGCGGCCAGGTAGTCGTTGTCGTCGCTCAGGCCTTCGTTATTCTGCGGCGCCGCTGGCAGCAGGCTGCAGCGCGTTACGACGGGACAGCCAAGCACGGTAAGCGTCTGCTCCGGTGAGGGCGGGGCGCTCATGCAGCCGGCGAGCAGCATCAGGCAGAGGCTGCCGCCCCCAATCACTAAAACGCGGGTCATTGCGGCTTATCTCCTGTTTCTGGATCTGGCTGGCGGCGTGCTGTTGGCGCACGTCGGCCTGTGCCGTTTGCATGCCCTGCTGGGCGACGCGCCAGGCGGCCAGCTCGCCGCCGAGGCGGACGATGCTGGCAGCCTGGCGGGCGCTGCGCTGCTTGAGTTGGTCGATGAGCTGGGCGTCACGCTCGGCGCGTGCCGATGCGGCCTGGCTCTGCTGGTAGGTGCCCCACAGCAGCAAGCCAATGGCGCCGAGCAGGGCCGCGCCATAGAGGGCCTGGCGCAGGGTGGTCATTTGCGGTACCAGCCGGCGGCGTTCATGGCGGCTTCGTCGAGTGCCTGCAGGTCGCCCAGGACGAACATCAGGCGCTTGCCCGGATGCAGCTCGCGGACCGTCTTCGAAAACTGCTGGATGTGCTCTTCCAGCGTATCCGCTGGCAGGCAGATGACGTCGCCGTCGTGGAGCTCCAGCTTGCGGAGCTGGTCATGCAGGCCTGTCACGCCGCCACCTTCTGCCCACAGCCGCAGTCAGCGTGCCGCTGGTAGGCGCGTTCGAGCTTCACGTCGTACAAATTGCGGGCATAGGCCGGGCCGTTGTAGCCCTCGGCGAATGCCGCCCACTTTTTGGCCTTGAGGGCCTTGAGCAACGCCGGGTCTTTCTCGATGAAACGCACGAAGGCTTCGAACTGCTGGTTTTCATCCTGGTGCATCAGGAGCACGAACTCGGCGACGCTGGCATAGCCGAGGCGCGGCGCGTGGTAGCCCATGACCTGGAACGCGCCCCAGCTGGCGGACTCGTCGGCGCAGAGAGCGTCGAGCATGCGGGCCTGGGCGATGCGCTGGTGTTCGGCAGTGCCGCCGGCGTAGCCGCCCGGTTTGCGGCTGACCAGGTTGGGGTAGGTGAGGGCCAGTTGATCGGCATGGGCGACCAGGGCGGCAGCGTCGTCGCCTTTGTTGCGCACCAGGGACAGGCGGGCGTGCATGACGTGGCGCTCAAACAGGGCCTTGGGCTTGCCGTTGGCCAGGAAGCCAGCGCCGACGCTCTCGACTTCGTTGACGGCGTAGACGGTGGCCAGCTCCAAGCCCAGGCGCGCGGCTGCGGCCACCAAGGTGGCGTTGCTGAGTAGCTTGCTGCAATCGGCGCCGGCCAGGGCGGCGAGGGTCTTCTCGCCGGCGCGGCCGTCGACTACCAGGCCTTTCTTGAGCTGGTAGGCGCGGACTGCTTTTTCGGTTTCGTCGCCGAAGTCGCCGTCGACGAACAGGTCGGCACCGTTGGCGTTGAGGGCCTTTTGCAGGGCAATGACGGCCTGGCCTTTGGAGCCATGTTCGAGGATGGTGGGCTTGTTCATAGGGTGTCTACCTTGCGGGCTGCGAGTCGGTTGAGGCCGGCGCGCACGCCGTCGGCGCCGATGAGGCCGACCATGCCGCCGAAGAAGGGCGCAACTTCAACGGGCATGCCGAACAGCGGCAGGCCGTTGCTGAGTGCCAGGGTGATCAGGCCGCAGATGAAGCCCTCACCCAGGGCGCGGCGGATGCTGCCGCCGTTGTAGATGAGGCGAGCGGCGGCCAGGGTGGCGGACAGGATCGCGGCATACACCAGCGGGTGGTGATGCTCCAGCCAGGCGAGCACCATGGCCCAGGTTTCAGGACGATCAGGCATGTTTGGCATCCGGGTGGCCCTCGGCTAGCGAGTGGGCAAGCTGCACGAACGGCAGCCGGTTGATGCGATGCACGGTTTCACCGAGCAGCACGGGGCTGTAGCGCTGGCCGATGCCGGTAAAGCCCAGGGCGACGGCGCAGAACTCGCTACAGAACATGCGGCGTTCGCTGTGCAGGCCGCTGCCCAGGAGCTGGCTCAGGAAGATGCCGGCCCAGTCGTAGCCTTTGCCCTGGTGGCGCTCGAACACTTCGTCGATCCAGCTGGCGTTGGCCCAGGGCACCTGGATCAGCTCCCAGTGTTCGGGGTTGGGGTCGATGTATTTGGCGCGAACGCCGCCGTCCATGGCCGAGGCAGATAGCCAGCGACCATCAGGCATGACCAGTTCGCAGTGGCTGTAGATGGAGCCCGTCCAGGCGCGGATAAGTGCGTTGAACAGTTGGCCCTTGCCCTTGTACAGGGCGAGGGTGACGACGCCGGGTTTCAGTTCCATAGGTTCACCACTTGCGGTTGTTCGGCTTGCGGGGCGGCGTCCGGCAGGGTCACGGCGGTGCCATGGGGGATGATCGGGCCGAGGTCGGCCAGGCCTGGGTTGGCGTCGAGCACAGCCTCGGTAACGCCGGCAGTGCGGCCGTAGTAGTCCCAGCAGATGCTGTCGACGGTGTCGCCCTGGGCGGCGATGACGGTGGGCATCAGAGAACCTCCACGGTGCTCTGGCTCTCGCCGAGGATGTTGCGCAGCGCCCAGCGGGCGTCGCGCCGGAGCTGGTCGGGGCTGGTTTCTTCCTCGGTGACTTTCTGCGCGCCGCTGTTGGTGGCGTCGTAGTTGCGATAGCGCTCGATCAGCTCGGCCAGGGCGCGGCAGTAGACGATGCGGCGATAGAGGTGCAGCAGCTGGCTTTCGCCCTTGATCTTCTCGGCCGGTACGGCGCCCAGGGTGGCGTGGCCTTCTGCCTGGCGGGCGGTGCGGTAGTCGGCCAGCTCGCGGTTGGCCTCGATCATGGCGTTGACGGTGGCGACTTCTAGGCGGTCGTCGGTGACGCTGGAGTCGATACGCATGGCGGCGCGCAGCTTCTGGCCGTCGATCTCGGGCCAGAAGTCGGCGTTGCTGATGGGGTACGGGGCGTTTGGGGTGCCGCCCGCTACGAACGCGCTCATGCGGTGCCTCGGAATTAGTCGGCGGTGGTCGGGGCGTCACAGCTAGGCGAAGGAGAGTTACCTGCTGATCGGCCCCGAGCCGCCGGGTGCGTGGGACGCTCGGTTAGCCGTTGGTGTCGGCGTGTTTTTTGAGGAGGCGGTCGACGCGCTCCAGATCCTTTTTGGCGCCGCAGGCGCTGTACAGGCTGATGGCCTTGGTCAGGTATTCCTTGGCGTTGACGAGGTTGCCCAGGTCTTCGCCGCTGGCATCGTCCTTGACCTTGAGCGCGTACAGGCGACCAATGGCCAGCATGAGCTTGGCGCGGGCGGCGTCTGGCATGTCGTGGCTCGCGGTGAGCTCGTTGGCCTGCAGGGTGACTTCGAGGTCGAAGTCGCTGCCGGCCTTGAGGGCGCGGAGGGCCGCCTCGGCGATCTCTTCGGCGACCACGCAGCCGGTGGTGCGGTTGAAGCGCTCGGGCATTTTCAGATCGTGCTGGAGCACGTAGGCCGCAGCCTGCAGGCCGCCGGCGAAGTCGCCCGCGTCGAAGCGCCAGAGCATGACGGTGACGAACACGTCGTCTTGCGCGCCCTTGCCGCCGGCCAGTACGCCGGCAACGTAGTCGGCGTATTCGGGCAGCAGCTCAGCCTTGAGCAGGGCTTTGTTCTGGTTGGACTGCACCTGTTTCAGGCGCAGTTGATCCTGTTGGAGCTTGGCGAGCATGAGCTCGTAGGTGGTGAGCCCGTCCATGAGCGCCGGTGGTGCGGTGCGTGCCGATTCCGCTTCGGCACGCTTGCGCAGCTGGGTGCGTTGGGCAAGGGATGCCATGGCTTAGACCTTCTCGATGTTCTCGACCAGGGCGATGGCGCCGAAGTCTTCGATGACATAGGCCTCGTTAGAGGACTGGTAGTCGGCGACCTGGTCGAAGTCCGGCTCGTCGCGGATGTGGCGACGACGCTTGCCGCTCTGGACGTAGATCGACAGGTTGCTGAGCGGGGTGATGAGTACGCCGCCGTCGATGAAGAAGGGGGCGTCGTGCTCGATGGGCAGGCCGCCCAGGCGACCCTTGGTGACCACTTCGTCGGCTGCGTTTTCTTCGACGTTGGACTCGGCACCTTTCTCGACTGCCTTGAGCTGCTTTTCGTGCAGCAGTTGCGGGTCAACGATGACCACCAGGTCTTTGCGCTTGCGGTGCCACGGGGCCAGCAGCTGGATGGCATCGAACACCAGGCCGTCGAGGGTTTTGTAATCGCCAGTCGCGCCTACGGTGACCTTGCCGGCGACTGCCTCGCCTTCGCTGATAACCTGGTCCGGCGCGCCTACGCGGACTTTCTGCAGCCAGCCGATGTTGACGTCTTCCAACATCGGGTTGGCGGCGAGGTCGGTGTCATCCTGGGCGCTGGTACCGTTGAAGCCGATCATGATGCGGTCCAGGCCCTGCTGTACGGCGATGGAGCCGGACAGCATGGTCTGGAACTCGGGGAACTTGGCCCAGGCGTCGAGCTTTGCGTAGGGGAAGGCGGTGTCGAAGTTGGTTTTCTTGCAGGCGTAGGTGTCTTTGCTCAGGGCGCTGACATCGCGCGGCTTGCGCTTTTTGCCGGTAGCCGCGTCGGTCTTGGTGCGGCTGGCGGTCGGGCCGTTGACGCCGAGCAGGATGGCTTCGCCTTCGGGCTCGTCGACCGGGATGATGTTGATCTTGGTCAGGAAGCTATTCGATTCCTGGATCGCTTTTTCCAGCCTCTGCGCCGGGGTCGGGGCGACGTTAAAGGTCACCGCGGCCGATTCGACCTCGTTGATTTTCGCCTGGTTGGCCATGTAGCCGTTGAAGGCGATGCGGGTGTGCTTCTGCATGGTGTTACTCCGAACTGGTGGCGTGGTAGCGGCTTGGGGTCAGAACTCGGCGACGACTTGGCCGTTGCCGCCGGGGTTGGCCGGCCGCAGGGGCTGCTGGCTGTGGTCTTCGGTTTCGCCGAGGCGCTTGACCAGGTCGGCGAACTCGGTGGCCAGCTTGTCGTGGGCTGCCTGGAGCTTGATGTGGGCGGTCTGGACGCTGGCGAAGGCGTCGGCCTGCTTGGCGCCGTGCTCGGCCAAGCTTTCGATCATTTCGCCCAGTTCGGCGAAGTGAGCAGCGTCCTTGCCTTCCTTGTCCTTGCTCAGTTTCAGCAGCTCGCCGAGGCGGGTTTTAAGGCCGGCGAACATGCTGGGGGTGTCGTCGACTTCCTCGAAATCAAGCGCCGTTTCTTCGGCGGCGGTGAATAGGTTGTCTTTGTCTTGCTTGCGGTTGGCCAGGGTGCCGTTCTTGGCGCTGAACTGGAGCATTTCAGTGCCGAGGCTGGCCGGGCTGTCGGTGATGGCCAGGCCGACCAGGTAGGCCTTGCCGGTGTCGGCGAACTTGGGGTTGACCTCAATGGAGGTGTAAACCTTCTGCCCCTTCTTGTTCAGCTCGATGAGGGTGTCGGTGGGCACCATCTGGGCGAACAGGGCCAGTTTCTTCTTGCCGTCGATGTCGACCTCTTCGGCCTTGAGGGCGACAACGTCGCCGTATGCGCCGAAGTCGCTACCCGGCCAGACGCCGCGCAGGTGCTCACAGTTCAGGCGAGCGCCGTAGGTGTTGGGGCTGTACTGCTGGGCCATCTCCTGAATCCATCGGCGCTCGATGTTGCGGCCATCGGTGGTGGCGCCTTCGACGGCAATGCGGGTCCATTTGGAGACGGTTTTCTTGGTGGCGGCCATGCGGGGTGATCCTCGGTGCGGGTTTCGCGTTGAGGGCATGGTCGGCAGGCTGGGCAGAGGCGGCAACGCGCTGAGCCTGTAGCGGGGCGCGGTACAGGGCGCGGCGGTAGGGGCTCGCGCGCGCGAACGGCAGCATCGGCGCCATGAATGCCATCGTCGATTTGCCCACCGATCACCGCCGCCACGCCAAGCACTTGTACTGGCAGGGCTATCGCGTGTGCGAAATCGCCGAGTTGATCGGCGAGAAAGAAAAAACGCTGCACAGCTGGAAGGCCCGCGACGAGTGGGACCGCGCCACGCCGCTGGAGCGTATCCAGGCCGCGACCGAGGCGCGGCTTGTTCAGCTGATTCTGAAAGACCCGAAGTCGGGCGCCGATTACAAAGAGATTGACCTACTTCACCGCCAGCTGGAGCGGCAGGCGCGGATTGATCGCTTCCAGAAGGGCGGCACCGAGGCCGAGCTAAACCCGGAGCTGGACAAGCGCAATGCCGGGCCGAAGCGTAAGCCCAAGCGCAACGACATTACCGAGGAACAGACCGAGAAGCTGGTCGAAGCCTTCCTCGAAGGGTGCTTCGACTATCAGCTCGACTGGCACCGGGCGGGCGAACAGCGCACGCGCGTCATCCTGAAAAGCCGGCAGATCGGCGCCACGTTCTACTTTGCCCGCGAGGCGCTGATCGATGCGCTGATCACTGGGCGAAACCAGATTTTCCTGTCTGCGTCGAAGGCGCAGGCGCATATCTTCAAGGCGTATATCCAGGCCTTCGCGCGGGATGTGGTCGGGGTGGACCTGGCCGGCGACCCAATCATCTTGCCGAACGGCGCCGAGCTGCACTTCCTGGGTACCAATGCGCGCACCGCGCAGGGCTATCACGGCAACTTCTACTTCGACGAGTTCTTCTGGACCTACAAATTCCAGGAGCTGAACAAGGTCGCCAGCGGCATGGCGATGCAGAAGCGCTACCGCCGGACGTACTTCTCGACGCCGAGCAGCATGGCGCATGAGGCGTACACGTTCTGGACGGGCGAGCGGTTCAACAAGGGCAAGCCGTCTGCTGAGCATATCAACCTGGATGTAAGCCACGCCGAGCTGCAGCAGGGCCGGCTGTGCGAGGACTCGATCTGGCGCCAGATCGTGACGATTCTGGACGCGGCCGACCGGGGCTGCGACCTGTTCGATATCGACGAGCTGCGGCGCGAGTACGACGCGGCGGCGTTCCAGAATCTGTTGATGTGCCAGTTCGTCGACGACGGGGCATCGATCTTCCCGCTGAGCATGCTGCAGAGCGGCATGGTGGATAGCTGGGTTGATTGGGATGACTTCAAACCGCTGGAAATGCGCCCGTTTGGCTCGCGCCAAGTCTGGGTTGGCTATGACCCTGCGGAGAGCGGCGACTCGGCCGGCCTGGTGGTGGTGGCGCCGCCGGCGGTACCGGGCGGGAAGTTCCGCATTCTGGAGCGCCACCAGTTCAAGGGCATGGACTTCGACAGCCAGGCCAGGACGATTCAGAAGGTAACCCAGCGCTATTGGGTCACCTATATCGGCATCGATACCACCGGCATCGGCAGCGCCGTGGCGCAGCTGGTGCGCCAGTTCTTCCCAGGCCTGACGACGTTCAGTTACAGCCCCGAGGTGAAAACGCGCCTGGTGATGAAGGCGTGGGATGTGGTCAGCAAGGGCCGCCTTGAGTTCGACGCCGGCTGGACGGACATGGCGCAGTCGCTGATGGCGATTCGCAAGACGGTCACGCCGGGCGGTCGGCAGTTCACCTACACCGCCGGCCGCAACGACAACACGGGCCACGCCGACCTGGCGTGGGCGCTGTTCCACGCTTTGCACAACGAGCCCCTGGAAGGCCAGACGGCCGCCAATACGGGCATGATGGAGTTCTATTGATGAGCAATGAGACTATCACTGAGCAGCCGGCCGCCAGCGTGCCCGGCGGCATGGCCTTTACCTTCGGTGAGCCTACGGCGGTGCTCGATGGGCGTGACTTTCTGGATTACCTGGAGTGCTACGCCAATGGGCGCTGGTACGAGCCCCCCGTCTCGCTGGACAACCTGGCGAAGGCCTCGAAAGCGGGCGTCTATCTGCCGTCTGCCCTGGTGTTCAAGCGCAACGCGCTGTCGCGCACCTTCATTCCGCACAAGCTGTTGAGCCGGGCTGCCTTCGAGCAGATCGTCACGGACTGGGGGTGGTCGGGCAACCTGTATCTCGAGAAGCGCAACAATATGCTCCGGCAGGCCCTGGGGCTGTTGCCGTGCCTGGCCAAGTACATGCGGCGCGGGGTGGATCTCGATACGTACTACCAGGTGCGCGGCTGGAAAGACGAACACGAGTTCAAGCGCGGTAGCGTTTGCCATCTGCGCGAGGCCGATATCAATCAGGAGATTTACGGGCTGCCGGAGTGGCTGCCAGGCCTGCAGAGCGCGCTGTTGAATGAGGCGGCCACGCTGTTCAGGCGTAAGTACTTCGCCAACGGTAGCCATGCCGGCTTCATCCTGTACATGACCGACGCAGCCTTCGACGAGAATTACGTCAAGGACCTGCGCAAGGCGATGCGCGACAGCAAGGGGCCGGGCAACTTCCGTAACCTGTTCATGTACGCGCCGAACGGCAAGAAGGACGGCATTCAGCTCATTCCAATATCAGAGGTCGCTGCCAAGGATGACTTTGGCGCCATCAAGAACATCAGCCGCGATGACCAGCTCGCCATGCTGCGCATTCCGCCGCAGCTGATGGGCGTGGTACCTCAGAACGCCGGCGGCTTCGGCTCGATCCGTGAGGCCGCGCAGGTGTGGGCTGTCAACGAGCTGGAGCCGGTGCAAGCCCGGCTCATGCAGATCAACGATTGGCTGGGGGAGGAAGTGGTGAGTTTCAGTCCCTACGATGTCCAGTAGCTTTGACGCGTTCTTCGAGAATCAGCACAACCCCTGGGTAGTGACGGTTCCTGAAATCGAAGCTGTTGTCAGCAATCGACGGGAAGATATACGCAAAAAATGGGGGTTTACCTCCTTTGCGGGTGATATCCCCCATCTCTTTAAGCCACTCATTGAGCTGTTTCATCAACAGCTCTTGGCAGTTTTCGCCCTCGATATCTCCACGAGCCAGTGAAGGTGCAACGAATGTTGCTGCGAAGCGACGATGAGAGTGGCTGCATATCAGGCTATTACTGTCTTCCCAAGCGGCCTTCATCCCCTTTTCGACGTACCTCAAACGGTTTGCTCTAGGGCCAATCCGTTGCCATGCGTGCTTCGCTTCGAAAGTCATCGAGGTGCCTTTCGGGCTCATTACAAACAGATCTACTCGGCCAAGCCGCGTGTCGCCATGTTCGACGCCATCCGCTGGCGCATTTTGCCGTTTCACGCTGCTGTACTCCTCCAAAGCGCTCCAGCCACTCGACCAAGCAGCACCTGCAAGGGTGCTGAGCGAAGCGCGCTCGTTGTACCACCAAGGATTGTCTAGGTTTTCGTGCTGAGTGCAGTAGCGCTCGACCATTTCTACCCATGATTTGAGTAGTGCACGGACTTCACGTTCGGACGACGGACATTTGACTGCAGAAAGGGTGGTTCCCATAGGACTTCCTTGTTGGCTGGATGGCCTATTGATACCACCGCGAACACCCAAATTCTAGGTCGGCGCGCGCCCTCGTCCCCACGCCACGCCCCCGGTCTAAATAGGGTGCTTTTTCTTCACACCTGCGGACTACTCAATGCGGCCCAGGCAGTGCCCTACATGCAGCGTACAGGCGGCGGAAATACCCTGCGAATCCCTGCAGCAAGCGCCTCATGCTGGGGCGGTGAGATCGCTTCCTGTCTAGGTCTGCTGATGAGATATCTGGAATGGGTAATTTTCCTAATTGGATGATCTGGCAGCTCTACAGGCCCTGGATTTACTGGGCTTGCCTGATTACCTTGGCTGGTAATTCTGGGTAAGGGTGAAGGTAATATTTATGCAAGTAACTGATTTTAAACGATTTTAGTTTTCGCTCCTCTGGCCGGTCGTCTGGGTAATCTCCTAACCTTCTGATTACTGATTTATTACCTTTACTGGCTACAGGTAAGCCTTTGAAAATAAAGGGCTTCAGAGGCTTGAAGCTCTCACGATTACCAAAATTACCTTTTTGCTTTGCCTCAAAATAAATCCGTGTAGAATGCCGCCGCCTGCGGTGCTGAGCACCCTTGCTCGTTCTTACTGGGAACAAGCTGGGAACAGATTTACGCTCACGCACACGCGCCCACTCACACAAATCAAGGCCTCCAGGCCTGGCAGTCGGGGTGTGGTGAGTTCGAGTCTCTCCGTCCGCACCATCTTTATATAGCCCCTCCCGACTGCCGCCTGCTTCTAGGGTGACTTCTGCACATTGACCCTCTAGAATGCTTGGCCTTGATTCGGGGCCGGTTCGAGCCGGCTTATGTCTGTGCAACGAGGAATATCCATGCAAGTTTCTGTTGAAAGCACTTCTGCTCTTGAGCGCCGCATGACTGTCGGCGTACCCGTCGAGCGCATCGAGACCGAAGTCAACAAGCGTCTGCAGCAGACTGCCCGTCGTGCCAAGGTTCCTGGCTTCCGTCCTGGCAAGGTGCCGATGAGCGTGATCCGTCAGCGCTACGAAGATACCGCTCGTCAGGAAGCACTGGGCGATCTGATCCAGGCTACCTTCTATGAAGCCGTGGTCGAGCAGAAGCTGAACCCGGCCGGTGCTCCGGCTGTAGAGCCCAAGTCCTTCGAGAAGGGCAAGGATCTGGAATACGTCGCTACCTTCGAAGTATTCCCCGAGTTTCAGGTTTCCGGTTTCGAGTCCATCGCCATCGAGCGCCTGGAAGCCGATGTGGCTGACAGCGACGTCGACAACATGCTCGACATCCTGCGCAAGCAGAACACTCGTTTCGAAGCTGTTGAGCGCGCTGCCGAGAATGGCGACCAGCTGAACATCGATTTCGTCGGCAAGATCGACGGCGAAGCCTTCGCTGGCGGTAGCGCCAAGGGCACCCAGCTGGTGCTGGGCTCCGGCCGCATGATCCCGGGCTTCGAAGATGCCCTGGTTGGTGCCAAGGCCGGTGAAGAGCGCGTGATCAATCCGACCTTCCCCGAGGATTACCAGAACCTCGATCTGGCCGGCAAGACCGCCGAGTTCACCGTTACCGTGAACAGCGTTTCCGCCCCGCAACTGCCTGAGCTGAATGACGAGTTCTTCGCCCTGTTCGGTATCAAGGAAGGTGGTCTGGAAGGTTTCCGCGCCGAAGTTCGCAAGAACATGGAGCGCGAACTGCGTCAGGCCATCAAGTCCAAGGTCAAGAACCAGGTAATGGACGGTCTGTTGGCTGCCAACCCGGTCGAAGTGCCGAAGGCGCTGATCGGCAACGAAGTGAACCGTCTGCGCGTGCAGGCCGTTCAGCAGTTTGGTGGCAACATCAAGCCAGACCAGCTGCCGGCCGAGCTGTTCGAAGAGCAAGCCAAGCGCCGTGTGGTGCTGGGCCTGATCGTTGCCGAAGTGGTCAAGCAGTTCGATCTCAAGCCTGACGAAGCCCGCGTACGTGAGCTGATCGAAGAGATGGCCTCGGCTTACCAGGAGCCTGAGCAGGTCGTTGCCTGGTACTACAAGAACGACCAGCAGATGAACGAAGTGCGTTCGGTTGTACTGGAAGAGCAAGTTGTAGATACTGTTCTGCAGAAGGCCAACGTGACCGATAAAGCGGTTTCCTACGAAGACGCAGTCAAGCCGGCGGAAGCTCCTAAAGCCGACTGATCTGGTAACCTCGTTCGAGTACACCACCATAAGCCAGCCTCCGTGCTGGCTTATGTGTATTTGAGACATGACTATTAGGGAGTGAGCGCAAGACATGTCCCGCAATCCTTTTATGCAAAACATGCCTGAAATCCAGGCCGCTGGCGGCCTGGTGCCGATGGTCATCGAGCAATCCGCTCGTGGCGAGCGTGCCTATGACATCTATTCGCGTCTGCTCAAGGAGCGCGTGATCTTTCTGGTTGGCCCGGTCGAGGACTACATGGCCAACCTGATCTGCGCCCAGCTGCTGTTTCTGGAAGCAGAGAATCCGGACAAGGACATTCACCTGTACATCAACTCGCCGGGTGGCTCGGTGACTGCCGGCATGGCGATCTACGACACCATGCAGTTCATCAAGGCGGATGTGTCCACCACCTGCATCGGTCAGGCCTGCAGCATGGGTGCTTTCCTGCTGGCAGGCGGCGCCAAGGGCAAGCGTTTCTGCCTGCCGAACTCGCGTGTGATGATTCACCAGCCGCTGGGCGGCTTCCAGGGGCAGGCCTCGGACATCGAGATCCACGCCAAGGAAATCCTCTTTATCCGTGAGCGCTTGAACGAGCTGCTGGCTCAGCACACCGGTCAGAGCCTGGAAACCATCGAGCGTGATACCAACCGCGACAACTTCATGAGCGCTTCGCGCGCCGTGGAATATGGTCTCGTCGATGCCGTGCACGAAAAGCGTCAAATGCCGGTCTAGATAAGGCGCTAGTTGCGGGCATCCTTCACTGACGCGAGCTGCGCCCTTGAAAATGCCCGCATTTGCCTTCATCTTGTGTTTCAAGCCTACCGTATTGGATTGATCGAATGACTGATACCCGTAACGGTGAGGACAACGGCAAACTGCTTTATTGCTCCTTCTGCGGCAAAAGCCAGCATGAAGTGCGCAAGTTGATCGCCGGTCCTTCCGTCTTCATCTGCGACGAATGCGTCGACCTGTGCAATGACATCATCCGCGAGGAGGTGCAGGAAGCACAGGCTGAGAGCAGCGCGCACAAACTTCCGGCACCCAAGGAAATCAGCGGCATCCTCGATCAGTACGTGATCGGTCAGGAGCGCGCGAAGAAAGTGCTGTCGGTAGCTGTATACAACCACTACAAGCGTCTTAATCAGCGTGACAAGAAAGATGATGTCGAGCTGGGCAAGAGCAACATTCTACTGATCGGTCCGACCGGTTCGGGTAAGACGCTGCTGGCCGAAACGCTTGCACGCCTGCTCAACGTACCGTTCACCATCGCTGACGCCACCACCCTGACCGAAGCTGGTTATGTTGGTGAGGACGTCGAGAACATCATTCAGAAGCTGCTGCAGAAGTGCGATTACGATGTCGAGAAGGCCCAGATGGGCATCGTCTACATCGACGAAATCGACAAGATTTCGCGCAAGTCCGACAACCCGTCGATCACTCGTGATGTGTCGGGCGAGGGCGTGCAGCAGGCGCTGCTCAAGCTGATCGAGGGCACCGTTGCTTCGGTTCCGCCGCAAGGCGGGCGCAAGCATCCGCAGCAGGAATTTCTGCAGGTTGATACGCGTAACATCCTGTTCATCTGTGGCGGTGCGTTCGCCGGCCTGGAGAAAGTCATTCAGGCTCGCTCCACCCGAGGCGGTATCGGTTTCGGTGCAGAAGTGCGCAGCAAGCAGGAAGGCAAGAAAATCGGCGAATCTCTGCGTGAGGTCGAGCCGGACGATCTGGTCAAATTCGGTCTGATTCCCGAGTTCGTCGGCCGTCTGCCGGTGATCGCGACACTGGAGGAGCTGGACGAGGTTGCTCTGGTGCAGATTCTCACCGAGCCGAAGAACGCGCTGACCAAGCAATATGCCAAGCTGTTCGAGATGGAAGGCGTGGACCTGGAATTCCGTTCCGATGCGCTGAAATCCGTAGCGCAGAAGGCGCTGGAGCGCAAGACCGGTGCTCGTGGCCTGCGTTCGATTCTCGAGGGTATTCTGCTCGACACCATGTACGAGATCCCGTCCCAGCAGGACGTGAGCAAGGTGGTGATCGATGAGAGCGTCATCGAGGGTTCGTCAAAGCCACTGCTGATCTACGAGAACAGCGAACCGCCGGCGAAGGCCGCGCCAGACGCCTGACAGCTGTTACACGATGCAAAGAAGGGGCCCCTCGGGCCCCTTCGCTTTTGTGGACATTGCGCTTGTTTTTTACGGGAGCTACCCCCATCTTAAAAGCCAAGGGTAATCCCGCCTGTTTACGGCCTCATGGCCGCCGCTGAGCCGAAATCATGAAGACAACCATCGAATTGCCTCTCCTGCCATTGCGCGATGTAGTGGTCTATCCGCACATGGTCATCCCGCTTTTCGTCGGGCGTGAGAAATCCATCGAGGCCCTCGAGGCCGCGATGACGGGCGACAAGCAGATCCTGCTGGTGGCCCAGAAGAACCCGGCCGTCGATGATCCGGATGATCAGGATCTGTATCGCGTTGGCACCGTTGCCACCGTCCTGCAGTTGCTCAAGCTGCCCGACGGCACCGTCAAGGTGCTGGTCGAAGGTGAGCAGCGCGGCTCGATCGAGCGTTTCATCGAGCTCGACGATCATTGCCGTGCCGAAGTGCAGCTGATCGAGGAGGGCGAAACGGCCGAGCGCGAATCGGAAGTCTTCACCCGCAGCTTGCTCAGCCAGTTCGAACAGTACGTGCAGCTGGGCAAGAAGGTCCCGGCCGAAGTCCTGTCTTCGCTAAACAGCATCGATGAGCCCAGCCGCCTGGTCGACACCATGGCCGCTCATATGGCGCTGAAGATCGAGCAGAAGCAGGAAATCCTCGAAATCACCTCGCTGTCCGCTCGGGTCGAACACGTACTGGCCCTGCTGGATGCCGAGATCGACCTGCTGCAGGTCGAGAAACGTATTCGTGGTCGCGTGAAGAAGCAAATGGAGCGCAGCCAGCGTGAGTACTACCTGAATGAGCAGATGAAGGCCATTCAGAAAGAGCTGGGCGATATCGATGAAGGCCATAGTGAGCTCGACGAACTGCGCAAACGCATCGATAACGCGGGTCTGACCAAGGAAGCCTTGACCAAGGCCAATGCCGAGCTGAACAAGCTCAAGCAGATGTCGCCGATGTCCGCTGAAGCCACGGTGGTTCGCTCCTACATCGATTGGCTGGTGAATGTGCCGTGGAAGGCCGAGAGCAAGGTTCGTCTGGATCTGGCGCGTGCCGAGACCATTCTCGATGCTGATCACTACGGTCTGGAGGAGGTCAAGGAACGCATCCTCGAGTATCTCGCCGTGCAGAAGCGGGTGAAGAAACTCAAGGGGCCGGTGCTGTGCCTGGTCGGCCCGCCTGGCGTGGGCAAGACCTCGCTGGCCGAGTCCATCGCCACTGCCACCAATCGCAAGTTCGTGCGCATGGCGCTCGGTGGCGTGCGTGACGAGGCCGAGATTCGTGGTCACCGCCGCACCTATATCGGCTCGATGCCGGGTCGTCTGATTCAGAAGATGACCAAGGTCGGCGTGCGCAACCCGCTGTTCCTGCTCGACGAGATCGACAAGATGGGTCAGGACATGCGCGGTGATCCTGCCTCGGCGCTGCTCGAAGTGCTCGACCCTGAGCAGAACCACAATTTCAACGATCACTATCTGGAGGTCGACTATGACCTGTCGGATGTGATGTTCCTCTGCACCGCCAACTCGATGAACATCCCCGGCCCGCTGCTGGATCGGATGGAGGTCATTCGCCTGCCGGGTTACACCGAGGACGAGAAGGTCAACATCGCCATCAAGTACCTGGCGCCCAAGCAGATACAGGCCAATGGTCTGAAGAAGGGTGAACTGGAACTGGATGAGTCGGCGATTCGCGACATCATTCGTTACTACACGCGTGAAGCTGGCGTGCGCAGTCTGGAACGGCAAATCGCCAAGGTCTGCCGCAAAGTGGTCAAGGAACATGTGCGCGAGAAGCGTTTCCAGGTCACCGTCAGTGCCGATTCCCTGGAGCACTTCCTGGGGGTGCGCAAGCATCGCTATGGTCTCGCCGAACAGCAGGATCAGATCGGTCAGGTGACCGGTCTGGCCTGGACACAGGTAGGCGGTGAGCTGCTCACCATCGAGACGGCTGTGGTGCCTGGCAAGGGCAATCTGATCAAGACCGGTTCGCTGGGTGATGTCATGGCAGAGTCCATGACGGCGGCCATGACGGTGGTTCGCAGTCGCGCGAAAAGCCTGGGGATCCCGGCTGATTTCAACGAGAAGCGCGACGTTCACATCCATATGCCGGAAGGTGCCACGCCCAAGGACGGCCCGAGCGCGGGCATTGGGTTGTGCACGGCGCTGGTATCGGCATTGACCCAGATTCCTGTGCGGGCGGACGTGGCCATGACCGGAGAAATCACCCTGCGTGGCCAGGTACTGGCCATTGGTGGTCTCAAGGAAAAACTTCTGGCAGCTCATCGGGGTGGGATCAAGACGGTGATCATTCCCGAGGAAAATGTGCGTGATCTGAAGGAAATTCCGGAAAATATTAAGCAAGACCTGCAGATTAAACCGGTTAAATGGATTGACGAGGTCCTGCAAATTGCGCTGCAATACGCCCCGGAGCCCTTGCCCGATGCGGCTCCGGAGATGGTTGCAACGGATGACAAGCGCGAGTCTGATTCCAAGGAGCGAATTAGCACGCATTAGCCGGAGGGCTTCCTTGACACAATTTTTGAGCCCTTGTTATAAAGCGGCTTTTATTGTGTCGGCAGGCCATCCAGCACCCGCTTTGCTTACACTAAAAATCAAGAAACAAACTCAACAGAAATAAGGGGACTTAGAGTGAACAAGTCGGAACTGATCGATGCCATCGCTGCATCTGCTGATATCCCGAAAGCTGTTGCTGGCCGCGCGCTGGATGCAGTGATTGAATCCGTCACTGGCGCTCTGAAGGCTGGTGACTCCGTTGTGCTGGTTGGCTTCGGCACCTTCGCTGTCAAAGAGCGTGCTGCTCGCACTGGTCGCAACCCGCAGACCGGCAAGCCGATCAGCATCGCTGCTGCCAAGATCCCAGGCTTCAAGGCTGGCAAGGCTCTGAAAGACGCCGTCAACTAAGCGTCTTCTGGGTTTGCCTCGCCGTCCAGGCTCAGCCTGGCGGCTGTCAAGGGGCAGCGCAGGTAGTCCTAGACTCTTCTGCTCTGATCGCTTGACGCGTTACGAGAAGGCGCATCCAAGGATGCGCCTTTCTTCTATCTGGACATTACCCACACTGCGCGGCTGGTGACTCTGTACAGTCGTTCTGGGGGAAGCATGCTGCAAAACATCAGGGACAATTCACGCGGTTGGATTGCCAAAATCATCATCGGCCTCATTGTGATGCTGATGGCGTTTACCGGTTTCGAAGCCATCGTCACAGGGACCAGCAATCGCAACAATGCGGCCGACGTGAACGGTGACACCATTACCCTCAACGAGCTCAATCAGGCCGTTGAAATGCAGCGTCGTCAACTGCTGCAGCAACTGGGCCGCGATTTTGATGCCTCGTTGCTCGATGACAACCTGCTGCGTGAGGCTTCGCTCAAGGGCTTGATCGAGCGCAAGCTGCTGCTGCAAGCAGCCGATGACGCTCATTTCGCCTTCTCGCAGGGATCGCTGGACCAGGTGATTCTGCAAACTCCCGAATTTCAGGTAGATGGCCGCTTCGATGCTGCGCGCTTCGATCAGGTCATTCGCCAGATGGGTTACACCCGTCTGCAGTTCCGCCAGATGCTGGAAGAGGAAATGCTGATCGGGCAACTGCGTGCCGGTCTCGGTGCCAGTAGCTTCGTCACCGAGCAGGAGGCGCGTGCCTTCGCCAATCTCGAGCGCCAGACCCGCGACTTCGCCAGCCTCACCATCAAGGCCGATAGTGCAGCGATCGAGTTGAGCGATAGCGACGTCAACGCCTATTACGACGAGCACGCCAGCGAGTTCATGAGCCCTGAGCAGGTTGTGCTGGAGTACGTCGAGCTGCAGAAGGACAGCTTTTTCGATCAGGTCGAAGTCAGCGATGACGACCTGCAGCCGCTGTATGAGAGCGAGATCGCCAACCTGGCTGAGCAGCGTCAGGCTGCGCACATCCTTATCGAGGGCGATGACCAGGCCGCGCGTACCAAGATCGAAGAGATCAAGGCGCGTGTGGACGCTGGCGAAGACTTTGCTGCCCTGGCCAAGGAGTTCTCGCAGGACCCGGGTTCGGCTGCTGATGGTGGTGATCTGGGTTACGCCGGCCCTGGCGTTTACGATCCGGCCTTCGAGGAGGCGCTCTATGCCCTGCAGCAGGGGCAGGTTTCCGAACCGGTACAGAGCGAATTCGGCTGGCATCTGATCAAGCTGCTGGGTGTCCAGGCTCCAGAAGTGCCAAGCTTCGACAGTCTCAAGGACAAGCTGGCGCGTGACTTCAAGGCGCAGCAGGTCGAGCAGCGCTTCGTCGAGGTGACCAAGCAGCTGGAGGACGCTGCATTCGAAGCATCGGATCTGGCTCAGCCGGCCCAGGAGCTGGGGCTTGAGGTCAAGACCAGCGAAGCCTTCGGTCGTGAAGGTGGTGCGACTGGCATTACTGCCAACCGTCAGGTGCTGCAGGCTGCATTCAGTCCTGAAGTTCTGGAAGATGGCACTAACAGCTCGACCATCGAGCTGGACCCGAGCACCGTTGTCGTCGTGCGCGTCAAGGAACACAAAAAGCCCGAGCAGCTGCCCCTGGAGCAGGTCGCTGAAAGCATTCGTGCCCATTTGCAGCAGGAGCGTGCCAGTGCCGCGGCCAAGGCCGAGGGTGAGAAGCTACTGGCTGCTGCCCAGACTGGTGAGCAGGTTGCTGCTGATTGGCAGGTCCAGGAGGCGGCCACTCGCAGCCAGGATGGCGTCGAGCCTAAAGTGCTTCAGACGTTGTTCCGCATGCCCAAGCCAGCCAAGGCGGGTGAGCCGACCTTCGCCGGTGTGACGTTGAGCAATGGCGACTACGTCGTGCTGCGCCTCGATGGTGTGAATGTGCCGGAAGAAGCGCTGGCTGACGAAGAAATCGCCATGTACCGCAACTTCCTGGCGTCGCGAGCTGGTCAGCAGGACTTCGCCGCACTGCGCAAGCAGCTGGAAGCCCAGGCTGATGTCGAGCGCTTCTAAGTAAAGTCGCTCAGGTGCCTCCGGCGAGGCGCTTGAGCAGACAATAAAAAACCCGCACGACGTGCGGGTTTTTTATTGCCTGACAAGATGCCGCTGGCGGCCTCGAGTCGCGCCCGGCGCCGGGGCCGGGCGCTAACCTGTCAGTCTTCCATGGCGCCCATGGCGGTGGTGTTGAAGCCGCCGTCGACGTACATGATCTCGCCGCTGATGCCCGAAGCCAGGTCGGAGCAGAGGAAAGCGCCGGCATTGCCGACTTCCTCGATGGTGACGTTGCGGCGCAGCGGAGTCTGCTTCTCGTTGGCGGCCAGCATCTTGCGGAAGCTGGCGATGCCGCTGGCAGCCAGGGTGCGGATCGGACCAGCGGAGATAGCGTTGACGCGGGTGCCTTCCGGACCGAGGCTGCCGGCCAGGTAGCGTACGCCGGCCTCCAGGCTGGCCTTGGCCATGCCCATGACGTTGTAGTTGGGCATGGTGCGCTCGGCGCCCAGGTAGGAGAGGGTGAGGAGGCTGCCGTTGCGGCCTTTCATCATCTCGCGACCCGCCTTGGCCAGGGCAACGAAGCTGTAGGCGCTGATGTCGTGGGCAATCTTGAAGCCTTCGCGGGTGGTGACGTCGGTGAAGTCGCCGTTGAGCTGATCGCCGGGAGCGAAGCCGACCGAGTGGACGATGCAGTCCAGGCCATCCCATTTCTTGCTCAGCGCTTCGAACACCGAAGCGATTTCCTCGTCGCTGGCTACATCGCAAGGGAAGCACAGGTCGGCGCTGGAGCCCCAGCCGGCAGCGAAGTCTTCTACGCGGCCCTTGAGCTTCTCGTTCTGGTAGGTGAAGGCCAGCTCGGCACCTTCGCGGTGCATGGCGGCGGCGATGCCCGAGGCGATGGACAGTTTGCTGGCAACGCCAACGATGAGTACGCGCTTACCGGTTAGAAAACCCATTGTGCTATTCCTCTTCCTGTTTCAAGGATCAGTGAGCCGTTGCCGGGGCCAGAAAAGCGGCTTCCAGCAATTGCTGCGTATAAGGGTGTTGCGGTGCACTGAAGATCGACTCGGCAGACCCTTGTTCGACCACCTGGCCCTGCTTGACCACCATCAACTGGTGGCTCAGCGCTCTGACTACCGCCAGGTCATGGCTGATAAACAGATAGGTCAGGTTGTACTTGGCCTGCAAGCCGCGCAACAACTCCACCACCTGACGCTGCACCGTGCGGTCGAGCGCTGAAGTGGGCTCGTCGAGCAGGATTAGCGCCGGTTTCAACACCAGTGCCCGGGCAATGGCAATCCGCTGCCGTTGCCCGCCAGAAAACTCGTGGGGGTAGCGATGCCGCGTCTGCGGGTCCAGCCCTACCTCCAAAAGCGCGTCGATGATGGCTTGTTCCTGCTCCGCCTCGTTGCCCATACCGTGAATGCGCAGACCCTCACCGACGATCTGGCTCACCGACATGCGTGGGCTCAGGCTGCCGAAGGGGTCCTGAAACACCACCTGCATCTGCCTGCGCAGCGGGCGTACTTCCTGTTGGCTCAGGCCCTGCAACTGCTGACCCTGGAAGCGGATGTCACCGCGACTGGCGAGCAGCCGCAGAATCGCCATGCCCAGTGTGGATTTGCCGGAACCACTTTCACCGACGATGCCCAGGGTCTGGCCCTGGGGCAGGCTGAAGTTGATGCCGTCCACCGCTTTGACATGATCCACCGTCCGGCGCAGCAGGCCCTTTTTGATCGGGAACCACACACGCAGGTCGTCCACTTCAAGCAACGGCTGGCCCACGGGGGTGGCCGCAGGGTCGCCGCTGGGCTCGGCGCCGAGCAGTTCCTGAGTGTAGGGATGCTGCGGAGCCTGGAACAATTCTTCACACGACGCCTGTTCGACGATGCAACCGCGCTGCATGACACATACGCGGTGGGCAATTCTGCGAACCAGGTTGAGGTCGTGGCTGATCAGCAGCAGCGACATGCCCAGGCGCGCCTGCAGATCCTTGAGCAACTCGAGGATCTTCAACTGTACGGTGACATCCAGGGCGGTGGTCGGCTCGTCGGCGATCAGCAGTTGGGGTTCATTGGCCAGGGCCATGGCGATCATCACGCGCTGCCGTTGGCCGCCAGAGAGTTCGTGCGGGTAGGCCTTCAGGCGCTTCTTCGGTTCCGGGATGCCGACCAGCTCCAGCAGTTCCAGGGTGCGCGCGCTGGCGGCCTTGCCGCGCAGGCCCTTGTGCAGGGCAAGCACCTCGTTGATCTGCTTTTCGATGCAGTGCAGCGGGTTGAGCGAGGTCATCGGCTCCTGAAAGACCATGGCGATGCGGTTGCCGCGAATGCCGCGCAGGCGGCCTTCGCTGAGCTTGAGCAGGTCTTCACCGGCGTACTCGATGCTGCCGTGTGGATGGCGCGCGAGCGGGTAGGGCAGCAGGCGAAGGATCGAGTGCGCGGTGACCGACTTGCCCGAGCCACTTTCACCGACCAGGGCCAGGGTCTCGCCTTTATGAATGTCGAAGCTGACGTTCTCGACCACACGCTGGCAATGCTCGCCCGTGACGAACTCGACGGCCAGGTCGCGTACTTGCAGCAGGGTTTCGTTCTGGCTCATGTCATTTCCTCGGGTCGAAGGCATCGCGGGCGGCTTCACCGATGAATACCAGCAGGCTCAGCATGATCGCCAATACGGCGAAGGCGCTGATACCCAGCCAGGGTGCCTGCAGGTTGCTCTTGCCCTGAGCGACCAGTTCACCCAGCGATGGCGCGCCAGGGGGCAGGCCGAAGCCGAGGAAGTCCAGAGCCGTCAGGGTGCCAATCGCGCCAGTGAGGATGAAGGGCATGAACGTCATGGTCGAGACCATGGCGTTGGGCAGGATATGGCGGAACATGATGGCGCCGTTCTCCATGCCCAGCGCCCGCGCCGCGCGCACGTACTCGAGATTGCGCCCGCGTAGGAACTCGGCGCGCACCACGTCGACCAGGCTCATCCAGGAGAACAGCAGCATGATGCCCAGCAACCACCAGAAATTGGGCTGCACGAAGCTGGCCAGGATGATCAGCAGATAGAGCACCGGCAGACCTGACCAGATTTCCAGAAAGCGTTGACCGATCAGGTCGACCCAGCCGCCATAGAAGCCCTGCAGCGCGCCGGCGATCACACCGATCACCGAGCTGGCCAGGGTCAGGATCAGGGCGAACAGCACCGAGATGCGAAAGCCGTAGATCACTCGTGCCAGTACGTCACGGCCCTGATCGTCGGTGCCCAGCCAATTCTGCGCCGAGGGTGGTGCAGGTGCCGGTACTTCCAGGTCGTAGTTGATGCTCGAATAGCTGAATGGGATGGGCGGCCAGATCATCCAGCCGTCCTTTTCCGCTATCAGGTCCTGAATGTAGGGGCTCTTGTAGTTGGCCTGCAGCGGGAATTCGCCGCCGAACACGGTTTCCGGGTAGCGCTTGAGCACCGGGAAATACCACTCCCCGTCGTAGCGCACGGCCAGCGGCTTGTCGTTGGCGATCAGTTCAGCGCCGAGGCTCAGGCCAAACAGGATGAGAAACAGCCACAGCGACCACCAGCCACGCTTGTGCGCCTTGAAACGGTCGAAGCGGCGTCGATTGAGAGGGGAAAGTTTCATGCTCAACCCTCCCGGCTTTCGAAGTCGATACGCGGATCGACCAGGGTGTAGGTGATGTCACCGATCAGTTTCACGATCAGCCCCAGCAAGGTGAAGATGAACAGGGTGCCGAACACCACCGGATAGTCGCGGTTGATCGCCGCTTCGAAGCTCATCAGGCCCAGGCCGTCGAGGGAGAAGATCACCTCGATCAGCAGGGAACCGGTGAAGAAGATGCCGATGAAGGCGGCGGGGAAGCCGGCGATGATCAGCAGCATGGCGTTGCGAAATACGTGGCCGTAGAGCACGCGATGGTTGGTCAGGCCTTTGGCGCGGGCGGTCACCACGTACTGTTTGTTGATCTCGTCGAGAAAGCTGTTCTTGGTCAGTAGGGTCAGGGTGGCGAAGTTACCGATGACCAGTGCCGTAACCGGCAGCACCAGGTGCCAGAGGTAGTCGAGAATCTTGCCGCCGAGGCTCAGTTGCTCGAAGTTGTTCGACGTCAGGCCGCGTAGTGGAAACCAGTCCCAGTAGCTGCCGCCGGCAAACAGCACGATCAGCAGGATGGCAAAGAGGAAAGCCGGAATGGCGTAGCCGACGATGATCGCCGAACTGGTCCAGACATCGAAGGCGCTGCCGTGGCGGGTGGCCTTGGCGATCCCCAGTGGGATGGAGACCAGATACATGATCAGGGTGCTCCATAGCCCGAGCGAGATCGACACCGGCATCTTCTCGATGATCAGGTCGATGACCTGGGCGTCGCGAAAGAAGCTGGAGCCGAAATCCAGCTGGGCGTAATTCTTCAGCATGATCCAGAAACGTTCTGGCGCCGGCTTGTCGAAGCCGTACATCTTTTCGATCTCGGCGATCAACTGCGGATCGAGGCCTTGGGCGCCGCGATAGTTGGAGCCGGCCACCGACACTTCGGCGCCGCCACCGCCGATGCGCCCGGTGGCGCCGCCAGCGGCCGCATCGAAACCCTCCAGCTTGGCGATCATCTGTTCGACCGGGCCGCCGGGCGCGGCCTGGATGATGATGAAGTTGATGACCAGAATGCCGAACAGGGTCGGGATAATCAGCAGCAGACGGCGAAAGATATAGGCCAGCATGTTATTGCTCCGCCTGTTCTGCGGCTTGCTGCGGGGCCTCGCTCGGCTGCTCCAGGTCCGGGCGGACCCACCAGGTGTGCAGACCGATGTCGTAGAGCGGCGTCACCTTCGGATGCTCGAAGCGGTTCCAGTAGGCGACGCGCCAGGTCTTGATGTGCCAGTTGGGGATCACGTAATAACCCCACAGCAGCACGCGATCGAGGGCGCGGGTGTGGGCGATCAGATTCTGCCGGGAGTCGGCGTTGATCAGCCCCTCGACGATCTGGTCGATGGCCGGGTCCTTGAGGCCGATGAAGTTGCGGCTGCCGGGATTGTCGGCGCTGGAGGAGTGCCAGTATTCACGTTGCTCGTTGCCCGGCGAGTTGGACTGGCCGAAGCCGCTGACGATCATGTCGAAATCACGTGAGCGCAGGCGGTTGACGTACTGCGAAACGTCGACGCGGCGAATCACCAGATCCATGCCGAGATCGGCCAGGTTGCGCTTGAATGGCAGCAGCACGCGCTCGAACTCGGTTTGCGCGAGGAGGAACTCGAAGCTGACCGGCTGACCATTGGCATCGAGCATGCGATCACCTTCGATACGCCAGCCGGCCTGCTGCAGCAACTGGTAGGCGCGGCGCTGTTGCTCGCGAATGATGCCGCTGCCGTCGGTGACCGGTACGCGGAACTCTTCGCTGAATACCTCGGCCGGAATTTTGCCGCGTAGCGGCTCGAGAATCTCCAGCTCGTCTTCGCCAGGCAGGCCCTGTGAGCCCAGTTCGGAATTGTCGAAGTAGCTGCGGGTGCGGAAATAGGCGCCGTTGAACAGGCGCTTGTTGGCCCATTCGAAGTCGTACAGCAGGCCCAGAGCCTCACGCACGCGGCGATCCTGGAACTGCGGGCGACGAGTGTTGAAGATGAAGCCCTGCATCCCGGTAGGGTTGCGGTTCTGGATTTCTTCCTTGATCAGTTGGCCATTAGCAACCGCCGGAGTGTTATAGGCCGTGGCCCAGTTCTTCGCGCTGGTTTCCAGCCAGTAGTCGAACTGGCCGGCCTTGAGCGCCTCCAGGGCCACGGTGTTGTCGCGGTAGTAGTCGATCTGGATGGCGTCGAAGTTGTAGAAGCCGCGACTGACGGGCAGATCCTTAGCCCACCAGTCGTCGACCCGCTCGTAGCGGATGCTGCGGCCGGGCTGGACGCGGCCGACCTTGTACGGGCCGCTGCCCAGCGGTACGTCAAGGTTGCCCTTGCTGAAGTCGCGCTCGGTCCACCAGTGCTTGGGTAGCACCGGCAGTTGGCCGACGATCAGCGGCAGCTCGCGGTTGCCGGCGTGCTTGAACACGAAGCGCACGCTGTGCGGTGATTCCACTTCCACCTGCTCGACATCTGCGTAATAGCCGCGGTACATCGGGGCGCCTTTTTCCATCAGCGTATCGAAGGTGAACTTGACGTCCTCGGCGGTGATCGGCGTGCCGTCGTGGAAGCGGGCTTCCTTGCGCAGGAGAAAGCGCACCCAGGCGTTGTCAGGTGCCTTCTCGATCTTTTCCGCCACCAGTCCGTAGGCGGTGAAGGGCTCGTCCATGCTCTGCACGGTAAGAGTGTCATAGATCAGGCTGATCTCGTCGGCAGCCACGCCCTTGCTGATAAAGGGGTTGAGGCTGTCAAAGCCGCCGAAACCCGCTTCGCGAAAAGTGCCGCCTTTGGGCGCTTCGGGGTTGGTGTATTCGAAATGCGTGAAGTCGGCGGGGTATTTGGGCGGCTCGTCATAGAGGGTGACGGCGTGTTTGGGGGCGGCGAAGGCAAGGCCGGCCAGGCCGAGCAGAATGAGGCTGCTACCTTGGAGCAGGAAACTGCGCAGCGGGTGGGTCATCGAGCGTTCTCCGTGGGCTTCAGCCACCAGGTGCGCAGACCTAGCGTGTAGGGCGGCGTGGTGACGAAGGCGAACCGGTTGCGGTACGCCAGGCGGTGATAATTGATGTACCAGTTGGGAATGCTGTAGTGCTGCCAGAGCAGGACCCGATCCAGGGCCCGCGTGGCTGCTATCTGTTCGTCTCGAGTCTGCGCCGAAAGCAGCTTGTCGATCATCGCGTCGACCACCGGATCGTTGACGCCTGCATAATTCTTGCCGCCCTTGATGTTCACCTGGCTGGAATGGAAGTACAGCGATTGTTCCAGGCCTGGGCTGAGGGTTTGCGGCAGGGTCAGCAGAATCATGTCGTAGTCGAACTGGTCAAGGCGTTGCTTGTACTGGGCGCGGTCAACGGTACGTATGTTGGCGCGTATGCCGATACTGGCGAGGTTGGCAGTGTAGGGCTGGAGAATGCGTTCGAGGCTGGGGTTAACCAGCATGATCTCGAACTCGAGGCGTTGACCGCGTGCATTACGCAGCTCCTGTCCGGCAGGCTTCCAGCCGGCATCGGCCAATAGACCGAGGGCGCGGCGCAAGGTTTCCCGGGGGATGCCACGGCCGTCGGTTACCGGTTGTGTCGGGGCTTTGGTGAACAGGTGTGCGGGCAGCTTGTCGCGATGCGGTGAAAGCAACAGCCACTCCGCGCCCTCGGGTTTGCCGGTGGCCGAGAATTCGCTGTTGGGGTAGTAACTGGCAGCGCGTACGTAGGCATTGTTGAACAGCGCGCGATTGGTCCACTCGAAATCGAACATCAGCCCCAGTGCCTCGCGCACCCGGCGGTCGCTGAACAGGTCGCGGCGCGTGTTCATGAACAGCGCCTGGGTCTGGGTCGGGATCTGGTGTGGTATCTCGGCGCGAATCACATCGCCACGGGTCACGGCCGGAAAGCGATAACCGTTGCCCCAGTTCTTGGCCTGGTTCTCGATGTAGAAGTCGAATTCACCGGCCTTGAAGGCTTCGAAGGCGACATGGTTATCGCGGTAGAACTCCACTTCGATGCGGTTGAAGTTGTACTTGCCGCGATTGACCGGCAGATCCTTGCCCCACCAGTCCTTCACCCGTTCGAAAACCAGACGGCGGCCAGGCACGACCTGAACGATGCGGTATGGCCCGCTGCCCAGTGGCGCATCGAAGGTGGTGCTCTTGAAGTCGCGGTCTTTCCAGTAGTGCTGCGGCAGCACAGGCAGTTCACCCAGGCGCAGGATCAGCAGCGGGTTGCCGGCGCGCTTGAAGACGAAGCGGATGCGGTGGCGGCCCAGAATGTCGACGCGTTTCACTTCCTGCAGGTTGGTACGGTACTGCGGGTGACCGTCATTGCGCAGCAGGCGATAGGAGAAAGCTACGTCGTAGGCGGTGATCGGCTTGCTGTCGTGAAAGCGCGCCTCTGGCCGCAGGTTGAACACCACCCAGCTGCGGTCCTCGCTGTACTCGACGCTTTTCGCGATCAAACCATAACTGGAGGCAGGCTCATCCCCCGAGGGGTCGTAAGCGCCAGTGCCAACCATCAATGGTTCGTTCAGCTCGTTGGCGCCGTACTGCAGGAAATGCGCAGTGCTGATCGGGCTGCTGCCCTTGAAGGTATAAGGGTTTAGCGTATCGAATGTGCCGGACGCCATGATGCGCAACGTGCCACCTTTGGGCGCATCGGGGTTGACCCAGTCAAAATGACTGAAGCTGGCAGGATACTTGAGTGTCCCGAACTGGGCGTAGCCGTGGCTCTCGCTGATAGTCGCAGAGGCGGGAAAGCTCAAGGCCAGGCTGAGGAACAGCAGTAGGAGGGGACGCATCGGGCGTGAGATCCGATCCATGGCGGCGTTTGGGCTTCTGGGTCGGTACAGTAACAGCTTGTATGGACAGGAAAAAGAGTGCGGCGGTGGGCAGGCGGTTACGACGCGATGACATACACTTCAGGGACACACCATGAGGGTACGAATTTGTCGGAACGAAGCCATGGTTTGCAGTCATGGATCGATCGCCTGAACCAAGCCGAACTGCCCGCGCTGGCTACAGTGGTGCAGGATCTGCAACGCCTTGCGCAGCAGGATTCTGCGTCGGTACAGCAACTGGCAGATGTGTTGTTGCGTGATGCGGCGCTGACCAGCAAGGTGTTGCGGGTCGGCAACAGCGTCTACTACAACCCTTCCCAGGAAACCATAAAGACCATCTCGCGAGCCATCGTACTGATCGGCTTCGACAATGTGCGCCTGATCAGCCTTTCTGTGAGCCTGGTAGACGGGCTGCTTACCCGCGCTCCGCGTGAGCAGTTGCAGACGTTGCTCGCGCGTTCGTTCCACGCGGCGGTGCAGGCGCGCAACCTGGCCGGGTATGTCATTTCCGGGCACACCGAAGAGGTGTTCATCGCTGCGCTGCTCCATCATCTGGGCGAGTTGGCGTTCTGGGGCTGTGGTGGGACACAGGCTGACGAGTTGGCCGACGCCCTTGAACGCCCGGGTGTCGATGTCGRTGAGGCGGTGCGCGAGGTGCTTGGTGCCAGCTTTCGTCAACTTACCCAGGCGTTGCTGAAAAGCTGGAACCTGGGCGAAACCGCCATCCTCGCCCAGGCGGGCGCCAGTCAGCATGATCCGGCCGCCTATGCCGTGCAGTTGGGCGTGCGTATCAGCGAGGCGGCGCTGGATGGCTGGGATTGTGCAGAAATGGAGGGCGTGCTGGGAAAGGTAGCGGCATTTATCGAACTGACTCCGGAGGAAACCCTTCAGCAGGTGCTTGCCAGTGCTGATGAAGCGGTCAAGGTCGCCTCGACCTTCGGTGCCAGCAAGTTGTGCCGGTTGATTCCCAATACCGATCCCGAGCAGATTCGCCAGCAACAGGAAGACCGTCGTGCGCGTTTGCTGCAGCCGGATCTGCTGGTGATGCAGCAGGCATTGCAGGATCTCGGCCTGATGGTCAATGCCAGGGCCGATGTCGGGCTGGTGCTCGACACCTTGCTCAAGGGCCTGCATCGAGGCGCTGGTCTGGAGCGGGTGATGCTCATGGTTCTGGCCGACGGGCAAAGCCGCTTTCGCGCCAAACGGGTGATCGGTGAAAAGGCTCAGCAATGGCTGGAAGACTTCGTGTTGCCGGCCGAGCAGGCGGAGCAGCCGCATATTTTCAGTTATGCGTTGCGCCATCGTGAGGCGATCTGGATGGGCGTGCCCGCCAGCTACAACCTGGCCGAGTTGGTGACCCAGCCTATTCGGCGCAGCCTTGGCGCTGGCATGTTTTTCATCGCGCCGATAATCGCCGGTACGCGGGAGATCGGCGTGTTATATGCCGACAGCAGACTGTCCGGCAGGGCATTGCGACATGAGCAGTTCGTGGCGTTTCAGCGCTTCACTCAACTGGCGGGGCGTTGCCTGGAGGCGATCAGCAAGCGCTGATCACGGCAGATAGAGGGTCAGCATTTGCCCGGGGCGCAACGTGCTGCTACGCGGGTTCCAGGCTTGCAGGTGCTTGAGGTCGATCTTGAAGCGCTTGGCGATCACGTACAGCGAGTCGCCATGCTGGACGCGGTAGTAAGTGGCCTTGTCCCGTGAACTGGAGCTGTTGCGCGTCGTGCTGGCAACCTGTGGTGCGCTGTCAGCGGCAGCCAGGTTGAGCACCTGGCCGACTTTCAGCTGATTGCCTTGCAGCTTGTTCCAGTGCTTCAGATCATGCACGGCAACCTGATTGGCGCGAGCGATCTGCCACAGGTTGTCACCATTCTTCACCTGATAGGTTCGGCCGGCCGGGCTCTGCGCGGTGTTGCGCTGTTGATACAGCGGCGCGCTTGGTTGCGCGCCAGGTTTGCCGGGAATGGTCAGCACCTGGCCGATGCTCAGGTTGTTACTGCTCAGGCGGTTGACGTCCTTGAGCATGCTCACTGACAGATGATGACGGTTGGCGATGGCGTGCAGGCTATCGCCAGAACGCACGGTGTAGCGCTGCCAGTCGACCATTTCCTGCGGTTTCATCAAGGCCAGGTTGGCGCTGAGCATCTCTGCTTTCTCGGTCGGTACCAGCAGATGTTGCGGGCCGTCGAGGGTAATGCCGTGCTTGTAGGCGGGGTTGAGCTGCAACAACTCCTGTTCATCGAGGTCGGCCAGTTTGGCGACGCGGGCCAGATCCATGTGCTGCTTGATTGCGATCTGTTCGAAGTAGGGTTCGTTGGCGATTGGTGAAAGGGTAACGCTGTAGGCTTCCGGCGTCAGGATCACCTGTGACAGCGCCAGTAGCTTGGGCACGTAGTCCTCGGTTTCCTTGGGCAGCGGCAGGTTCCAGTAGTCGCTGGGCAGGCCGAGTTTTTCGTTGCGCTCGATGGCACGACTGATGCGACCTTCGCCAGCGTTGTAGGCCGCCAGGGCGAGCAACCAGTCGCCGTTGAACATTTCGTGCAGGCGGCTCAGGTAGTTGAGCGCGGCTTCGGTCGAAGCGGTGACGTCGCGGCGGCCGTCGTACCAGTTGGTCTGGCGCAGGTTGTAGTAGCGGCCGGTCGAAGGAATGAATTGCCAGAGACCGACCGCGTGCGCCGAGGAGTAGGCCTGTGGGTCGTAAGCACTTTCGATCACCGGCAGCAGCGCCAGCTCCATCGGCATGTCACGTTCTGCCAGGCGCTCGACGATATAGTGGATATAAGGCGCGCTGCGCTCGCTGACGGTATTGACGTGTTTCGGGTTGCTGGCGTACCACAGACGCACACGTTCGATACGCGGGTTGATGCCGATTTCATCCTGCAGCTTGAAACCGTCGCGCACGCGCTCCCAGATGTCGGTGTATTCGCGAGGTTTGACTTCGTTGCTACTCAGCCACTCGGCCTCACGCTCCAGACCAATGGCACGAGAAGTATCGGTAGAGTGATCTGGGGTGTCACTGGGCAGGCTCTGACAGCCGGCCAGAATCATGCTGCACATCACCGCGAGCGCTCGGGAGCTTCGCGCCAATGCCTTTATATTCAATGGCTTGCGTGATGTTAAAGGCATTGGGTGAGGTGTATGTCCCGGCGGAAAGATCGGGCGATTCTAGGAATCGGGCCGGGGGTGGTCAAGTTTTCGCCAGTCTTGATCTGGTCTTTTGCGGGCCTGTCGACCTTTTTATCGGTGACTAAAACCTGTCTTTCCAGGCACGCAGGCTAGCGAATACGGCGCTTGGCTCGCTCGGCTGCCGGTCGTCGCGTCCTTTGGTCGCAGCGATGATCGAAGGCTCGCCAACACGCAGGAAAGGATTGGTGGCCAGTTCCAGTTCGATGTTCGACGGCAGGCTGATACGGCCCTCGTCGCGCCAGCGGGCCACTTCGGCCAGGCGCTCGTTCAAACGTGCGTTGTCCGGTTCGACAGCGTGGGCGAAGCGCAGATTGCTCAGGGTGTATTCGTGGGTGCAGTACACCAGCGTGCTGGCGGGCAGTGCCGCCAAGCGGCTCAGGGATTGGTGCATCTGTTGCGGTGTACCTTCGAACAGGCGCCCGCAGCCGCCCGCGAACAGAGTGTCGCCACAGAACAGCAGGTTCTGTTCGGCGTGGTAGTAGGCGATATGACCGAGGGTATGGCCGGGTACGGACATGACCTCGAAGTGCAAGCCGAGCACCTCGATCTCGTCGTTGTCGTTCAGGTCGATGTCACGGGCCGGGATCTTTTCCGCCGCCGGGCCGGCGACACGGGCATCGGTAGCCGTCTTCAGTTGCTCGACACCGCCAACATGATCGAAGTGATGATGGGTAATCAGGATGTCGCTGAGCGTCCAGTCAGGATGGGCCTGAAGCCAGGCCATGACGGGGGCCGCATCACCGGGGTCGACCACGGCGCAGCGTTTGCTGCTGGCGTCCTGCAGCAGCCAGATATAGTTGTCATTGAAGGCGGGCAGCGCGTCGATCTGGATCATTGCGGGTCGCTAAGCGAGTGATAAAGGTGCATCTTAGACACGACATGCAGAACCTGTCATGTGGAGGCAGCGATGACTGATCAGGCATTCGCCCAGGCCGACCCTGAGTGGCTAAAACTCATCGGCGAGGCGCGCGACTGGCTTGCCGGGCCGCTCGGCCAGCTGTTGCTGGAAGAAGAGCGGCGCTTGCTGGAAGAAGAGCTGGCGCGCTTTTTCGGGGGCTATCTGGTGAGCTACGGCCCCGGTGCCGAAGGCCCGCCCAGCGCGGGGCAGATCCAGCACAACGTGCGTCTTGGCGCGCCGATGCCAGGCGTGCAGATCGTCTGTGAGGAGCAAGCCTGGCCCTTGGGTGAGCACGCCGCCGATGTGGTGGTGCTGCAGCATGGCCTGGATTTCAGCCTGTCGCCTCACGGCCTGCTGCGTGAGGCGGCTCGCAGCGTCAGGCCTGGCGGGCATCTGTTGATCCTGGGTATTCACCCCTGGAGCGCCTGGGGCGTGCGTCGGTTGTTTGCCCGGGACGGTTTGGCCAAGGCGCGTTGCATCGCTCCGAGCCGTGTCGGTGACTGGCTGAGTTTGCTGGGCTTTGCGTTGGAGAAACGGCGGTTCGGGTGCTATCGTCCGCCGCTCGCTTCGCTGGCCTGGCAAATGCGCCTGCGGCGAATGGAAAGCTGGGGCGATGCCTGGCAGTTACCGGGCGCCGGTTTCTATCTGTTGGTGGCGCGCAAGCTTGTGGTTGGCCTGCGTCCTTTGCGGCAGTCGCGTCGGGAGCCGATGGGCAAGTTGCTGCCAATGCCGGTGGCCAAGGTCAGTCGGCGCGATCTCGACAACTGAATGCCAGGCTGCGGCCAAACAATTCTGTACAGAGTTTATGAATGTCTGAAACCCATGATGTGGTGATTTACACCGACGGTGCCTGCAAGGGCAATCCCGGCCCCGGAGGTTGGGGCGCACTGCTGGTGTACAAAGGCGTGGAGAAGGAGCTTTGGGGCGGCGACCCCAATACCACCAACAATCGCATGGAGCTGATGGCGGCGATTGCCGGCCTGATCGCGCTGACCCGGCCCTGCTCGGTCAAGCTGGTGACCGACTCGCAGTATGTGATGAAAGGTATCCAGGAATGGCTACCGAACTGGAAGAAACGCGGCTGGAAGACCGCCTCGAAAGAGCCGGTGAAGAACGCCGACCTCTGGCAGAAGCTGGATGAGGAAGTGAATCGTCATCAGGTGAGCTGGCAGTGGGTGCGTGGGCATACTGGCCATCCTGGCAACGAGCGTGCCGACCAGTTGGCCAATCGCGGTGTCGACGATGTGCGTGCGGCGCGCTGAGCGGTGACATGGCACCTGAGTTAAGATGCTGCGCTGAATGTGCGGCAACCCGAATAGATGAGAGAGGCAAGGCGTGACAACCGAGAACACCGTCAAGCGCTACGTAGTGCTGGATACCGAAACCACGGGTATGCCGGTCACTGACGGGCACCGCATCATCGAGATCGGTTGTGTCGAATTGCTGGGCCGCCGCCTGACCGGGCGTCATTTCCACGTCTACCTCAACCCCGATCGTGAAATCGATGAAGGTGCCATTGCGGTTCACGGCATTACCAACGAGTACGTCGCCGACAAGCCGCGCTTCAAGGAGGTCGCCGATGAATTCTACGAGTTCATCAAGGGCGCCCAGCTGATCATCCACAACGCGGCGTTCGACGTTGGCTTCATCAACAACGAGTTCGCCCTGCTGGGGCAGAGCGAGCGTGCCGACGTCAGCGATTACTGCTCGGTACTCGATACCCTGATGATGGCGCGCGAGCGCCATCCGGGGCAGCGCAACAGCCTGGATGCGCTGTGCAAGCGTTACGGCGTCGACAACTCCAATCGCGAACTGCACGGCGCCTTGCTCGACTCGGAGATTCTCGCCGACGTCTACCTGGCGATGACCGGCGGCCAGACCAATCTGTCCCTGGCCGGTGAAGGCTCCGATGGCGATGGCAGCGGGCGCCAGCAGGCCACGCCGATCCGCCGTCTGGACGCCTCTCGTCCGCACACTCGTGTCATTCGCGCCAGCGAAGAGGAGCTTGCGGAGCATCTGGCGCGCCTGGCCGTGATCGAGAAATCCGCTGGCGGTCCGTCGCTTTGGGCGCAGCTGGAAAAAGCGCCGGAATAACCGAACAGCGCAATTGCGACCTTTTCTTATAGCGTGATGCTCAGGGGGGTTCCGCCGATCAGGGGGAGCCTCTAACCTGAGGCGATGGGCAGGCCGAGCCTGCCAGCCTTCAGGACGTCACAATGTATAAAGATCTAAAATTCCCCGTCCTTATCGTGCACCGCGACATCAAGGCCGACACCGTGGCCGGTGACCGTGTGCGCGCCATCGCTCAGGAACTCACCCAGGACGGTTTCAGCATTCTGCCCACGGCCAGCGCCGCCGAGGGGCGTATCGTTGCGTCCACCCACCATGGCCTGGCCTGCATCCTGGTGGCGGCAGAGGGAGCAGGGGAGAACAGTCGCCTGCTGCAGGACATGGTCGAGCTGATCCGCGTGGCGCGAGTGCGTGCGCCGCAGTTGCCGATCTTCGCCCTGGGCGAGCAGGTCACCATCGAGAACGCGCCAGCCGAGGCCATGGCTGATCTCAACCACCTGCGCGGCATCCTCTATCTCTACGAAGACACCGTGTCCTTCCTGGCGCGGCAGGTGGCGCGTGCGGCGCACAACTACCTCGACGGCCTTCTGCCGCCGTTCTTCAAGGCGTTGGTGCTGCACACCGCGCAATCCAACTATTCGTGGCACACGCCGGGGCATGGCGGTGGCGTGGCCTACCGTAAAAGCCCGGTGGGTCAGGCCTTCCACCAGTTCTTCGGTGAGAACACGCTGCGTTCGGACCTGTCCGTATCGGTGCCGGAGCTAGGGTCATTGCTCGATCACACCGGCCCACTGGCCGAGGCCGAGGCGCGCGCAGCGCGCAACTTCGGCGCCGACCATACCTTCTTCGTGATCAACGGCACCTCGACGGCGAACAAGATCGTCTGGCATTCGATGGTCGGTCGCGACGACCTGGTGCTGGTGGACCGCAACTGCCACAAGTCGATCCTGCACTCGATCATCATGACCGGCGCGATTCCGCTTTACCTGTGCCCGGAACGTAACGAGCTGGGGATCATCGGGCCGATTCCGTTGAGTGAGTTCAGCAAAGAGTCGATCCAGGCCAAGATCGACGCCAGCCCGCTGGCGCGTGGTCGTGCGCCCAAGGTCAAGCTGGCGGTGGTGACCAACTCCACCTATGACGGGCTCTGTTACAACGCCGAGATGGTCAAGCAGGCGCTGGGGGATTCGGTCGAAGTACTGCACTTCGACGAGGCTTGGTACGCCTACGCCGCCTTTCACGAGTTCTATGCTGGCCGCTATGGCATGGGCACCCAGTACGACGAGCGCTCGCCGCTGGTGTTCACCACCCATTCAACGCACAAGCTGCTGGCAGCCTTCAGTCAGGCCTCGATGATTCACGTGCAGGACGGTGGGCAGCGGCAGCTGGATCGTGACCGTTTCAACGAAGCCTTCATGATGCACATTTCCACGTCGCCGCAATACGGCATCATTGCCTCGCTGGATGTGGCTTCGGCGATGATGGAAGGACCGGCCGGCCGTTCGCTGATCCAGGAAACCTTCGACGAGGCGCTGAGCTTCCGCCGGGCACTGGCCAATGTACGGCGCAACCTGAGCGCCGAAGATTGGTGGTTCAGCATCTGGCAGCCAGGTAAGGCCGATGGTGCTGACAGCCTGACGACTTCCGACTGGGTGTTGCAGCCGGACGCTGATTGGCATGGCTTCGGTGAAGTGGCCGATGACTATGTGCTGCTCGATCCGATCAAGGTCACGTTGGTGATGCCCGGCCTCAATGCGGCCGGCAAACTGGAGCAGCAGGGGATTCCCGCAGCGGTGGTCAGCAAGTTTCTCTGGGAGCGCGGCCTGGTTGTGGAGAAAACCGGCCTGTACTCCTTCCTGGTGCTGTTCTCCATGGGCATCACCAAGGGCAAGTGGAGCACGCTGCTGACCGAACTGCTGGAGTTCAAGCGCAGCTACGACGCCAATCTGCCGTTGATCGACGTGCTGCCCTGCATCGCCCACGCGGGCGGTGGACGCTACCAGGGTATGGGCCTGCGAGATCTGTGCGACGCGCTGCATGGCTGCTACCGCGAAAACGCCACGGCCAAGGCGCTGAAAAGTATGTACACGGTGCTGCCCGAGCTGGCGATCAAGCCTGCCGATGCCTATGACCGCCTGGTGCGCGGCGAGGTCGAGGCGGTGCCCATCGACCAGTTGCTGGGACGTATCGCTGCGGTGATGCTGGTACCTTACCCGCCGGGTATTCCGTTGATCATGCCGGGCGAGCGCTTCACTGCCGCCACTCATTCGATTCTCGACTACCTGACCTTCGCGCGGACCTTCGACCAGGCCTTCCCCGGCTTCGATATCGATGTACACGGCTTGCAGACCGAGGCGGGGCACTATTGCGTGGACTGTCTCGTGGAGTGAATTGACGAGGTGACTGCCGAGGGCAAGACTCTCGGTAGATCAAGCCCTTATCCGTGATACTCAAAGCGGTTGTTAACGTCCGGGGCGTGCCCTGCGTCACAGTGGCAAGCATCGACTTTTATGACGCGCTTGTTATAGTTGCTCGGTTATTAATCACAAAATTGTTACTGTGCTGCCGAGCCGCGGCTGAGGATGCCTGCCATGTCCGACTACAAAGCCTTCCGCGTCGAGCTGGCGGACAAGATCGCCCATGTGCAGATCAACCGTCCCGACAAAGTCAACGCAATGAATGCCGACTTCTGGCGCGAGATCATCGAGATCTTCCAGTGGGTCGATGACAACGATGCAGTTCGTGTCGTGGTGCTCTCCGGTGCCGGCAAACACTTCTCTTCGGGTATCGACCTGATGCTGCTGGCCTCGGTCGGTGCCCAACTGGGCAAGGACGTTGGCCGCAATGCCTCGGCGCTGCGTCGCAAGATTCTCGAGCTGCAAGCTTCCTTCAACGCTGTCGACAACTGCCGCAAGCCAGTGCTGGCTGCCATTCAGGGTTACTGCATTGGCGGTGCCATCGACTTGATCAGCGCCTGCGACATGCGTTACTCCAGCGTCGATGCGCAGTTCTCGATCAAGGAAATCGACATGGGCATGGCCGCTGACGTCGGCACCCTGCAGCGCCTGCCACGCATCATCGGCGACGGCATGATGCGCGAGCTGGCCTTCACCGGACGCACCATCGACGGTGACGAGGCTGCGCGCATCGGCCTGGTCAATCGCACCTACGAAAATCACGACGCGCTGCTGGCCGGGGTGATGGAAATCGCTGCACAAATCGCCGCCAAGTCGCCGATTGCCGTGCGTGGAACCAAGGAAATGATTCGCTATATGCGCGATCACCGGGTCGATGATGGCCTTGAATACATCGCTACCTGGAATGCCGCCATGCTGCAGTCGGAAGACCTGCGCCTGGCCATGGCGGCGCACATGACCAAGCAGAAGCCGGAGTTCGCCGACTGATGCCGTATTCGCTGATGTTCGCTGCGAGGCCTAGAGCATGGTAAGTGGAGCCACATCCCTGAATCTGGTGCGCGACGAGCTGTTCGTCACCATGGAAGAGGCCGAGCAGAGCCTGGAGCATTTCATCGCCGAGCGGCACAACGGTAGCCTGTTGCAGCAGGCGGTGGAAAGCCTGCATCAGGTTCGCGGCACGCTCAACCTGATCGAACTGGCCGGTGCCGAGTTGCTGGCCCAGGAAGTGCTTGATCAGGCCACTGATATTCCCGCCGGCGCTGGTGAGGAGCGTGATGCTCAGCTCTCGGCACTGAGCAATGCCCTGCATGTGCTGCGCCGTTATCTGGAAAACGTCGATGCCCATCGCCAGGAAATGCCTGAGCTTTTGCTGCCGGCGATCAACGATTTGCGTCAGGCCGGCGCACAGCAGCCGCTGCCGGAAAGTTTCTTCTTCAGCGTCCGCCTCGATCATGCTCGGCCGCACACGGCTACCCAACCACTCGATGGCGCGGCCAAGCTGACCGAAGGCAAGCGCCTGCGTCACATGTATCAGGTCGGGCTGCTGGGCTTCATCCGTGAGCAGAATCCGCAGGCCAGCCTCAAGCTGATGGTGCGTGCCATGGCGCGCCTGGATAGCCTGTTCGCCAACGAGCCGCGTGGGCGCATGTGCTGGATTGGTGCAGCCGCCATCGAAGCGCAGTGCGATGGTCAACTGCTGCCACGTAAATCGCGCAAGCAGCTGTTCTCGCGGGTCGATCGCGAACTCAAGCTGATGCTCGGTAACCCCCAGTACGAAGCACCGCGCAGTTTGCTGAAAGAGCTGCTGTATCTGGTCGCGCTGGCTGACAGCCACGGCCCGCACGCCAGCGCCATGCGCGGAGTGTTCGGCCTCACGCCGTTGCCGTTCACCGACCACCTGCTGGAAGAGGAATACCGGCGCCTGGCCGGGCCGGGCCAGGCGGTGATGCGTTCGTTGTCCATGGCGATTCGCGAAGAGCTGGCCAGCGTCAAGGACATGCTCGACCTGCTCGAGCGCGGCACCTTGCAAGGCGAAACCTTGGGCACCCTGCATGCATTGCTGGGCAAGTTGGCCAAGACCTTGGGCATGGTCGGTCTGAACTCTGCCGGCAACTCGCTCGGTGCGCAGTTGCCGCTGGTCGCCGCCTGGAGCGAAGACACGCCGCCACAGGCTGAGCAGTTGCACAAGCTGGCCGATGCCGTGCTCTATGTCGAAGGCATGGTGGCCAGCCTGGAGCGTGGCGAAGGTCGCGATATGCGGCCGGCTCCCGTCGAGCCGGGCAATGAGGCCGACTCTTTCGCTACTCATCAGCTCAACGAAGCCCGTATCGTCGTGGTCGACGAGGCCCAGGCCGGTCTGGCTCTGGCCAAGCGCGCGATCACCGCTTACCTGGAGTCGGCTGGCGACAAGATGCACCTGTCCAACGTACCGTTCAGCCTGCAGGCGGTGCGTGGCGGCTTGTGGTTCCTCGAGCAGCGCCGTGCCGCGATGCTGGTCGGTGCCTGTGCCGACTATATCCAGGCGCGTATGCTCGAGTCCGCGCAAATGCCGTCGGAGCAGATGCTGGAAACCCTGGCTGATGCTTTGAGCAGCCTGGAGTACTACCTGGAAGCGGGCGCGGTGATGCGTCCTGAAACGCGTCCCAGCGTGCTCGACCTGGCTGAAGAAAGCGTCAAGGCACTGGGCATGCCGGTGGCGGCCTGATGGTCTGGCGCAATACCTTCCTCGACCCTGCCCAGCCTGGTGGCTGGGCGCTGCTCTACAACCAGCAGCACTTTCTCGCCGACAGCAATGGCGTGCTGTTCCCGCGTGATTGGATCAAGCGCCAGGACCTGTCGATTCTCGGCGAGCAGGGTATCGGTCATTTCGGCGACGATGCCGTTTACCTGCTGCAACTCAAACCCTCGGCGATGTTGGACGGCTGCAGCTGGCAAAGCCTGCGTCAGTTCATGCTGCAGGGCGAAGCAGAAACCTTCCGCATGCTGGCTTACGCCGCGCAGATCGGCACCTGGTACGCCGAACATCGTTATTGCGGCAGTTGCGGTGCGCCGACGCGCCAGCTTCCTGGTGAGCGGGCGATGCGTTGCGACAGCTGCGAATCGCAGCACTATCCGCGCATTTCGCCGAGCATGATCGTGCTGGTCACGCGGGGCGACGAGATACTCCTGGCACGTTCACCGCGTTTCGTCACTGGCGTGTACAGCACCCTGGCCGGGTTCGTCGAGCCGGGCGAATCGGTGGAGCATTGCGTGGCGCGGGAAGTGCGTGAGGAAGTCGGCGTCGAGGTGAAAAACCTGCAGTACATCGGTAGTCAGGGCTGGCCGTTCCCGCATTCGCTGATGCTTGGCTTCCACGCCGAGTACGCCAGTGGCGAGATCGTCATGCAGGAAGACGAGATCGAGGATGCGCGCTGGTTCCGTGTCGATGACTTGCCGCCGTTGCCGGCGTCGCGCTCCATTGCTCGCCATCTGATCGATCTTTACGTGGCGCGCCGGCTGGGATTGCCCGAGCCTGTGCTGCTGGCGTAGAGCACTTCATGCAGGAGCGCTTCAGGCGCGAACCTCTCCGATCATTTCGAGGCTGAAGCCGCTCCTACGTGGTCCCGGATGGCCCGCCGAATCAGCCAAACCAGTGCTGCCAGACCAGGCGTGCGGTCAATGCCAATACCACCGTAATGAATACCGGGCGGATAAACTTCGAACCGCCCTTGATCGCTGTGCGTGCACCGAGAAAGGCGCCGACCATCAACGCGGCGCCCATGGTCAGACCGAGCACCCAGGCGACCTGGCCGAAGGCGATGAACACGGCCAGCGCCGCCGCGTTGCTGACGAAGTTCATGGTGCGCGCCACACCGCTGGCACGCACCAGATCCAGTGGGTACATGAGCAGGCTGCTGACCGTCCAGAACGCGCCGGTGCCAGGGCCCGCCACTCCATCGTAGAGTCCCAGGCCAAGCCCTTGCGGCCATTGCCGGCCGCGCGCGATCGGCAGGTCGTGTTCGGCGGGTGCTTCTGGCATGCGTCCGAACAGCAGGTAAACACCGCAGGCGAAGACAATCACGGGCAGCATCTGGTTGAGCCAGGCGGCCGGCATCCAGTGTGCGATCACGGCGCCGAGCAGGGCGCCGATCAGGGTCGCCAGCAAAGCGTTGCGCCATTGCTTCGGATCGAACAGCTTGCGGCGATAGAACGTCAAAGCCGCAGTGCCGGAGCCGAAGGTGGCGCACAACTTGTTGGTGCCCAGCACCAGATGTGGCGGCAAACCTGCGGTAAGCAGGGCTGGGATGGTCAGCAAGCCGCCGCCACCGGCAATAGCGTCTATGAAGCCGGCGATGAAAGCGACCAGGGCGAGTATGGCTAGCGTACTGGGATCGATGGCGAGCTCGAGAGCGAATGGCATATAAAGTGTCGACTTGTGGGCGAGTGCGCAGCCTGCTGGCTGTTCGTCGTGGGGAGAGCTGCGCATAATGCCGGGATTTCGTCAGAGAAGGAACGCAATCGATGCAATACGACGGGTTGGCCTGGGCCGTGGCGCTGTTGGCCGTATTGGCGCTGCTGGTGGCATTGCGCATTCTGCTCAATACGGGCTGGTTCCTCGGCTGGTTGCGTGGCACTTGTGGTCTGGCATTTCTCGCCCTGGCCGGCTTGGTCGGTCTGGTGGCTTACGATCTGTATGCCTACGAGCCGCTGCAGCCGGGCAAGCCTCTGGTGACGCTGAGCTTCAAGGCTGATGGTCCGCAGCGTTATCAGGTGACGCTGCTTGAAGGGGGGCGCGAGCGCACTGTCACGCTCGAGGGCGACATGTGGCAACTCGACGGCCGACTGATTCGCTGGAAAGGCCTGGCCGAGCTGATAGGACTTGAGCCGGGTTACCGCCTTGAGCGTCTGTCCGGGCGTTTTCTGGCCATCGAGCAGCAGGCATTGGCGCAGCATGGTCGCGTGCAGTTGGCTGAAAGCCCCTACGGGGTGGACCTGTGGCGCTGGTTGCGCCTGAATCAGCGCGATTTGCTGCTGTTCGACCCGCAGGCATTGCGTGTCACCTACCTGCCGATTGCCGCCGATGCTGTTTACAGCGTCAGCCTGACGCCGACCGGCCTGCTGGCCGAACCCATGAACCCCGCCGCCGAAGCTGCGCTGAAAGACTGGTAGCGGAGGGGCAGATGTAGGGTGGGCTTTAGCCCACCGCGATCTTCATTGGTGGGCTAAAGCGGAGCGCCGCCCAGCACACCCTACAATTGCGCTGCGCTAGGCCTATCCTGTTTACGACAAAGGCACCCTGAGGTGCCTTTGTCGTTTATGCCGCCTGGCCTCAGGAGAGGAAGCCGCCGTCCACGTTCAGTGCCACGCCGGTGGTGTAGCTGGACGCTTCGCTGGCCAGGTACAGCACCGCGCCGGCCATCTCGCTCGGGTCGGCCACGCGCTTGAGCGGGATGCGCTGCAGGGCGATGTTGAGGATCGCGTCGTTCTTGGTCAGTGCCGATGCGAACTTGGTGTCGGTCAGGCCCGGTAGCAGAGCGTTGCAGCGAATGCCGAACTGCGCGCACTCCTTGGCGAACACCTTGGTCATGCTGATCACCGCGGCCTTGGTCACCGAGTAGATGCCCTGGAATTCGCCGGGGGATACGCCGTTGATCGAGGCGACGTTGATGATCGAGCCACCACCGCCTGCCTTCATCAATTTGCCGCCTTCAATGGACATGAAATAGTAGCCGCGGATATTGACGTCGACCGTCTTCTGGAAGGCACCCAGATCGGTATCCAGCACGTTGCAGAACTGCGGGTTGGTCGCGGCGTTGTTGACCAGGATGTCGAGGCGACCGAACTGTTCCTTGATCTGCGCGAAGACGTGGGTGATCTGTTCCATCTCACCGATGTGGCAGGCGATGGCGGTGGCCTTGCCGCCATCGGCGGTAATGGCATCGGCCACGGCCTGGCAGCCTTCGATCTTGCGGCTGGAGACGATCACGTGCGCGCCTTGCTGGGCCAGAAGTTTGGCGATGGCCTCGCCGATACCGCGGCTGGCGCCGGAAACGAAGGCGATCTTGCCATCGAGGTCGAACAGTTGGGTCTTGGACATTGTAATTACCCCGGGGTTAGAGAGTGGATTTGCCGATGACTTGCAGGCTCATCTGCTCCAGCAGCTTGTTCATCTGAATGAACTGGGCGAAGCGCTTGTCCTGCGTCTGGCCGTGATAGAAGCGGTAGTAGATCTGCTGCACGATGCCGGCCAGACGGAACAGGCCATAGGTGTAGTAGAAGTCGAAACTCTTGATTTCGATGCCGGCTTTTTCGGCGTAGTAGTCGACGAACTGCTGGCGGGTAAGCATGCCTGGCGCGTTGCTCGGCTGGCGACGCATCAATTGCACCGGAGCCGGGTCACCGGCTTCGATCCAGTAGGCCAGGGTGTTGCCCAGGTCCATCAGCGGGTCGCCGATGGTGGTCATCTCCCAGTCGAGCACGCCGATGATCTGCATCGGGTTGTTCGGGTCGAGGATCACGTTGTCGAAGCGGTAGTCGTTGTGCACGATGCCCGGCTTGTGGTGATCGGCCGGCATCTTGTCATTCAGCCAGGCCTTGACCGGCTCCCAGGTCGGTGCGTCCGGAGTCAGGGCTTTCTCGTAGCGTTCGCTCCAGCCCTTGATCTGACGCCCGACATAGCCCTCGGGTTTGCCCAGGTCACCCAGGCCGCAGGCGTTGTAATCGACGTTATGCAGCTCGACCAGTTTGTCGATGAAGCTCTTGCACAGCGCGCTGGTCTGCTCGGCGCTGAAATTCAGCTCGGCCGGCATTTCCGAGCGCAGGATGATGCCCTTGACCCGCTCCATCACATAGAACTCGGCGCCGATCACCGACTCGTCGGTGCAGTGCACGTAAGCCTTGGGGCAGTAGGGGAAGCCGGCGTTGAGCTGGTTGAGAATGCGGTATTCGCGGCCCATGTCGTGCGCCGACTTGGCCTTGTGGCCGAACGGCGGGCGGCGCAGGACGAATTCCTGCTGCGGGTATTCGATCAGGTAGGTCAGGTTCGAAGCGCCGCCGGGGAACTGGCTGATCTTGGCTGCGCCGCTCAGGCCCGGAATATTGGCTTTCAGATAAGCGTCGATGACGTCGGCGTCGAGTTCTTCGCCGGTACGGATTCGGGTGGATTGGTCGGTGAGCGCCATGCTTATCCCTTCTGCTTATGATGGGTGCCCTAGATAATTGGTTAATCTAATGCTGCACTCAGGCTGTCACAAGCAATACGCGTCGTTATAGGCGGGCGTGTTGCACCTCGATCAAACTGCCTGATCAGTCATTTCGGTTTGTCATCTTGGCCGCAAATCACGGGCAAAAAAAAACCGGAGTGCCAGGACTCCGGTTTTCGTGTTTTGCGCTCAGCTCGCCAATCAGACCGGGAACAGTTCGCCCAGCTTCATCGCCAGCATCATGTCGCCTTCGGCGCGCAGCTTGCCAGCCATGAAGGCCTGCATGCCGTCGGTTTCGCCGCTGACGATGCCCTTGAGGGTTTCGCTGTCCATGATCAGGGTCACGTTGGCGTTCGGATTGTCGCCTTGCTCGAGGGCACAGGTGCCATCCTTGACGATCAGCGCGTAGTTTTCGCCATCTTCGATGTTGAACTGGAATACCAGATCCAGGCCTGCAGCGGCGCTGGCGTTGAACTTGGACTGCATGGTTTGGGCGATGTCAGCAACACTCATGGTCTTATCCTTTTTCGGTTTTTTCGCGCAGCCTCGCGGCCGCAGTGGGCTGGAGCTCATCGGTAGGTGATGAGCTCCGGCGCCTTCAGCAGCTGTAAATGCACATGGCTGTTGAAGGAAGCCAGACTCACCTCGCTGCCGCGGAATTTCAGCTGGCTGAGCGAGGTGTTGACGATTTGCCAATTCAGTTCGAAGGCCTTTGCAGCCGGGACGCCGGTGATCAGACGGAGCAGAGCGGTGATGGTGCCGCCGGAGGTGAACACGGCGATATTCTGTTTGCTGCCTGCCTGCTCAAGGATGCGCCGCAGGCCACCTTCGACCTGTTCGACATAGGCCTGCCAGCTCTGCAGGCCTGGTTTGTCATGTTCGCCGGAAATCCAGCGCTGGATCAGTTTGGCGAACAGGCGCTGGAATTCGGTACGGTTCTGCGCACCGTTACGCAGGATATGCAGGGCTTCGGGCTCTTCCGGCAGCAGATCCGGCAGCAGCGTACGAATAACCGCGTCGGCATCGAATTCGTTGAAGGCTTCGTCGATATCCAGCGCCGGGGCGTTGCTCATGTGCTGCAGGGCTGCGTTGGCGGTGTGCTGTTGGCGGCGCAGGCTGCCACTGACGCAACGATCGAGACTGATGCCGAGTTGCTCCAAGTGCTTGCCCAGCACTTCGGCCTGGCGCACGCCGACGGGAGACAGGACATCGTAGTTGTCTGCACCGAATGAAGCCTGGCCATGTCGAATCAGATAGATGCTGCCCACGTCCGTATTGGTCTCGGCACGTTGAATGTTTGGCGAGGGTATGAGGAAGCTCGGGGGCTGTCAACGAAAAAACATACGCTTGTTTGAATTGCTTTTATGTCCATTGCGCAGTGCTGCCGCGCTTGGCCGGCGAGGCGCTGCGCCGTATGCTTGAGCCTTTGTGCGCTCAGGCGCCGCCGCATTACCCAAGGGGGATCCGTGGAGTTTCTTAGCGAGTACGCCAGCTTTCTGGCGAAAACCCTGACCCTGGTGGTCGCTATCGTCGTGGTGCTGGTAGCGATCGCTGCCACGCGCGGCAAAGGGCGACGCGGCAGTGGTCAGTTGCAGGTTCAGAAGCTCAATGATTTCTACAAGGATCTGCGTGAGCGCCTGGAGCACAGCGTGCTGTCCAAGGATCAGCTCAAGGCCACGCGCAAGGCGCAGGCCAAGGCTGCCAAGCAGGAGAAGAAGGCGCCGCCCAGCAAGCCGCGGGTGTTCGTGCTGGACTTCGATGGCGATATCAAGGCGTCAGCCACCGACAACCTGCGCCACGAAGTGACGGCGCTGTTGTCCATGGCCAAGGCCGAGGACGAAGTGGTGCTGCGTCTGGAAAGCGGCGGCGGTATGGTGCATAGCTATGGTCTGGCGTCGTCGCAACTGGTGCGCATCCGCGATGCCGGCATCCCGCTGACCGTGTGCGTGGACAAGGTGGCGGCCAGCGGCGGTTACATGATGGCCTGCATCGGCCAGAAGATTCTCAGCGCGCCGTTCGCCATCCTTGGCTCCATCGGGGTGGTGGCGCAGTTGCCCAACGTGCATCGCCTGCTGAAGAAGCACGAAATCGATTTTGAAGTGCTGACGGCTGGTGAGTACAAGCGCACGCTGACCGTATTCGGCGAGAACACCGAAAAGGGCCGGGAAAAATTCCAGGAAGACCTGGAGACCACCCACGAACTGTTCAAGGGCTTCGTTGCCCGTTACCGCCCACAGTTGGACATCGATGCCATTGCCACCGGTGAGATCTGGCTGGGCATGGCGGCGCAGGAGCGCCTGTTGGTTGACGAACTCAAGACCAGCGACCAGTACCTGGCCGAGCGCGCCGTCGAGGCTGAACTGTTCCATCTGCATTTCGCTCATAAGAAGAGTCTGCAGGAGCGCGTCGGGCTGGCTGCCAGCATGGCGGCAGATCGCTTCGTCCTGACCTGGTTGAGCAGACTCAATCAGCAACGCTTCTGGTAACGCTTCGTTCATGATGGGCTGCACGAGCGACTTGTGCCGCGCAGCCGCGAGCCACGACAAGAGGAGAGGATGATGACCGAGTTCAAGGCCTTGCTGGTCAGCGAAGGCGCCGATGGCGGTTTCCAGCGTGAAGTGGTCCAGCGTAACGTCGAGCAACTGCCGCAGGGCGAACTGCTGATCCGCGTGCGCTATTCCTCGCTCAACTACAAGGATGCCCTCTCCGCCAGCGGCAACCGTGGCGTGACCAAGGCCTACCCGCACACGCCCGGCATCGACGCGGCGGGGGTGGTCGAAGCCTCCAGCGTTGCCGAGTTCGCCGTGGGCGACGAGGTGATCGTCACGGGCTACGACCTGGGCATGAACACTGCCGGTGGTTTTGGCCAGTACATTCGCGTGCCGGCCGCCTGGGCGATCAAGCGCCCACAGGGCTTGCCGCTGCGCGAGGCGATGATTCTCGGTACCGCCGGCCTGACCGCCGCGCTGTGCGTGGACAAACTGGAGCAGGCTGGCGTTACGCCGGAATCCGGCACAGTGCTGGTCACCGGTGCCACGGGCGGCGTTGGCAGCATTGCCGTGGTGCTGCTCAAGCAGCTGGGTTATCGCGTGGCCGCTGCGACCGGCAAGGCCGAACAGGGCGATTTCCTGCGTGGTCTCGGTGCTGACGAGATTGTCAGCCGCGAAGAGCTGCAGCAAGGGAGTGAGCGTCCGATGCTCAAGGAGCGCTGGGCGGGAGCGGTGGACACAGTGGGTGGCGACATCTTGTTCAATGTGGTCAAGTCGTTACGCCACAGCGGCAGTGTGGCTTGCTGTGGGCTGACCGCCGGTGTCGGTTTCCAGGCCAGCGTCCTGCCGTTCATCCTGCGCGGTGTCAACCTGCTGGGCGTGGATTCGGTGGAGCTGCCACTGGTGGTCAAGGCTTCCATGTGGGACAAGCTGTCGCTGCAGTGGAAGCTCGATCTTTCGCCGCTATGCGAGGAAATAGGCCTGGCCCAGTTGCCTACGGCCATTGAGCGGATACTCTCCGGCGGTATGGTTGGCCGTATCCTGGTGCGACTCGACTGAGTGAGTCAGAGGCCCGTCGATGACGGGCCTCTGCATTTTCAGGCCTGGCTGACGTACATGGTGATCTCGGCGCGGAACACCGGCTTGTCGCCGACGTAGGCCATCACCGGCACCTTGATGTCGCCGGTCTGATCCCAATCCACCGCGCTGCCATCGGCCACCGTGCGGATGTCGCCGTCTGCCTTGGCCAGGTATTCCACCGTCATCCCTTTGGGAATCCAGCGGCAACCGTCAGGAATGGAGGCGTCTGTCATGCTGCCGGCGGCAAGCTCGGCCGCATTGCACAGGGCAATGGCGTGTACTGTCCCGATATGGTTCAGCACTTCGCGGCGTTTGGCGAAGCTGACCTCGGCATAGCCGGGACGCAGCTCGACCATCTGCGGAGCGATAGTGGCGAAGTAAGGGGCGACCTGGCCGATCATCGCGCTGAACTGGGCAGCGCCGGCCTGCTGGAACATCTGCAACATCTGACTCATGACTCTCTCCTGCGTATTGGCGATTGAAGATGAGCGCGCGCCGAGGCAGTATACGAGCATTAGAAAGTTATTCTAGAAAAATATTCTAGTCATAGGAAGCGGCATGGCCCGTCCATCGCGTAAAGACGAGATCCTGCAGGCAGCGTTGGCCTGCTTCACCGAGCACGGCGTCGATGTCACCACCATCGAGATGATCCGTGACCGCTCGGGGGCGAGTATCGGCAGCCTGTATCATCACTTCGGCAACAAGGAGCGGATCATCGCCGCGCTCTATCTGGCCGGCACCGCGCAATACGCCGACATGCTGCAGCGCGGATTTGCCAGCGCAGCCAGCGCTGAGGCCTGCGTCAAGTTGCTGGTGACCAGCTATATCGACTGGGTGGTGGCCAATCCGGATTGGGCGCGTTTCATCCTGCACAGCCGCAGTCGGGTCGAAGCGGGGGAGATGGGCGATGCTCTGCGCGACGCCAATCGTCAGCATTTCGCGCAGATTCTCACGGCGCTCACCGAGTACCGTCTGCAGGGGCTGTTCAAGGCGCTGCCGGACGACTGTTTCGCCTCGGTGGTGATTGGCCCAACGCATGATCTGGCGCGCAACTGGCTGGCTGGCCGCACCCAGAGCAATCTGGGCGAGTGCCGCGAGCTGCTGGCGCAGATCGCCTGGGACAGCGTGAAAAACAGCGGCTAGCCGAAGCGATAGATATCCATCCCCAGTGCACCGTAGGTGAAACCACTGTGCTCAACCTTGAAGGCGCCGCCAGCACCACGTGCGAAGAACAGCGGTAGCAGGTGTTCGTCGCTGGGGTGATTGCGTACGGCACTCGGTGCCAGGTGACGGTAATGGTGCAAGGCCTCTTCGTCGTTCGCTTCGAGCTTTTCCACCACCCAGTCGCGAAAGGCCTTGGCCCAGGGCGTGATGACGTCCGGTCCGGCGCGCCAGTCGAGTTCGCCGAGATTGTGGGTGATGCTGCCAGAGCCGATCAGCAATACGCCTTGCTCGCGCAGATCGGCCAGCGCGCGGCCCACGCGGGTCTGCAGCTCGGGGCCCATGCGGCTTGGTAGCGACAGTTGCAGCACGGGAATATCGGCTTGCGGATACATCAGCGACAGCGGAACCCAGGCGCCATGATCGAAGGGGCGCTGAGCATCGAGCTCAGCCGGCAGGCCGGCCTCGTTCAATTGCCCGGCGATCTTCGCGGCCAGCTCTGGTGCGCCGGGTGCCGGATACTGCACGGTATACAGCGCAGCCGGGAAACCGCCGAAGTCGTGCCAGGTTTTGGGATGCTCGCCTGCCGTCAGCAGCAGGCGCTGGCTTTCCCAGTGGGCCGACACCACCACGATGGCTTTGGGCCTGGGCAGCTCGGCGGCCAGTCTGGCCAGGGCAGGGCCGCTGGCACCTGGATCCAGGGCCAGCATGGGCGAACCATGGGATATGAACAGTGAGGGCAGCATGGCGATCAGCTCCTGAAGTAGGATGTCGTCATCTTCGTTGCTGGACCTATCGATTTCCAGCATAAATAGTTGAGTATTCCTATCGATTTTGTGGAGGTTTCATTCATGCAAGAGGCGTTCTGGCAGGAGCGTTGGGCACGTAGCCAAATTGGCTTTCATCAGGAGAAGGTCAACGGCTATCTGCGCCGGCACTGGGCTCGACTCGGGCTCTCTGAGGATGCGGCAGTACTGGTGCCGCTGTGTGGCAAGAGCCTCGACCTGGCCTGGCTGGCGGAGCAAGGGCATGCCGTGATTGGTGTGGAGTTGGCCGAGCGCGCGGTGCAGGATTTCTTCGCCGAGCGTGATGTGCAGCCGCAGATCGCTCAGCACGGCGCGTTCAAGATTTACCAGGCGGGCAAGCTGCGGATTCTATGCGGCGACTTTTTCGCCCTGAGTCGTGAGGACGTTGCCGAGTGCCAGGCGTTCTATGATCGCGCTGCGCTGATCGCCTTGCCGCCACAAATGCGCCAGCGCTATGTCGCTCATCTGCAGACAATTTTGCCGCAAGCCTGCCAGGGCTTGCTGGTGACCCTGGTGTACGACCAGCAGCGTATGGATGGTCCTCCCTTCTCGGTTGATGACGCCGAAGTCGTTCAGCACTTCAGTGCAGGCTGGGTGCCGCGTGAGGTGGAGCGCAAGGACGTGCTGAGTGGCAACCCGCGCTTTATCGAGAATCAGCTCGAGGCAGTGGAGGAGGTGGTGTTTCACCTGGCACGCTGCTGATACGACAGGCCAATGCAAAAGGCGACCCGAAGGTCGCCTTTTTTGTCTGTGACAGATGGATCAGCCGCGGCGGCGCAGCGCCTCGATGCGATCTTCCAGTGGCGGGTGGCTCATCAGCAGGCCAGCCAGGCCATTCTTCAGGCCACCATTGATACCGAAAGCGGTCAGGCTGTCCGGCATCTGCACCGGTACGCCCTGTTCGGCACGCAGGCGCTGCAGTGCGGCGATCATCGCGCCGGTACCGGCCAGGCGAGCACCGGCTTCGTCGGCCTTGTACTCGCGTTTACGCGAGAACCACATGACGATGATGCTGGCCAGGATGCCCAGCACCAGCTCGGCAAAGATGGTCGCGACGAAGTAGCCGATGCCATGGCCGTCTTCATTCTTCAGGATCGCCTTGTCGACGAAGTTACCGAAGATGCGTGCGAAGAACATCACGAAGGTGTTCACCACGCCCTGGATGAGCGCCAGAGTGACCATGTCGCCATTGGCGACGTGGCCGATCTCGTGTGCCAGCACCGCACGTACTTCATCCGGCGAGAAACGTTCGAGCAGGCCCTGGCTGACGGCGACCAGTGCGTCGTTCTTGTTCCAGCCTGTGGCGAAGGCGTTGGACTCGTAGGCAGGGAAGATGCCGACTTCAGGCATCTTGATCCCGGCTTCGCGCGACAACTCCTCGACAGTCTGCAACAGCCACTGTTCGTGACGCGTGCGCGGCTGGGTGATGATCTGCGTGCCAGTGCTCATCTTCGCCATCCACTTGGAGATGAACAGCGACACCAGCGAGCCGGCGAAACCGAACACGGCGCAGAAAATCAGCAGGCTGCCGTGGTTCTGGCCGGTGAAGCGGTCGACCCCCAGCAGTTTGAGGGTGATGCTGGCGATAACCAGAACCGCCAGGTTGGTGGCCAGGAACAACATAATGCGCATCATGGTGTGAACGGACTCCTCACGGGGAAAGACGTACGAGTAATGCCGGCTATATAAGGGCGCCCCCCTGGGGCTTTCAACCAGCGACTATTTCAAACTATGTCTCTTGACCCTGTAGCGCGCTCTCGAACAGCAGGCGAGTGAGGCGGGCGGTGCGCTCGCCGTGCTGCTGGGCCAGGGCCTCGCGCAGCTGAAATGCCAGTGTGGCGTGCACGCGGCGCACGCTTGGCGGCAGCACTTCACCCTCGCGCAAGGCATGGGGGATGGCGCGTGACAGACGCAGAAAACCTTTCTCGCTGAGCACCGCCTGATCCAGCGCGTCGTAAGCGATGGTCGACTCGAAACGCAGATAGCCTTCCTCGGCCAGCCACAGCAGCGCGCCGAGGCAAGCCTGGTGACGCTTGCTGGGCAGGCCGAACTCGTCCGGTTCCTCGCGCCCGATCAGGTCTTCCACGTACAGCGCCATCTTGCGCGGGAAGGCTTGATAGAGCATGAGCAGGCCGCTGGCGGCGTCCTTGTAGAAATCGTCGATCTGCAGGTCCATGTCGGCTTACTGGCTGTACCCCTTGAGGAAGTTGCCGATACGACCGATGGCCTGCTCCAGGTCGTCGACGCGGGGCAGGGTGACCACACGGAAATGATCCGGCCACGGCCAGTTGAAGGCGGTGCCCTGGACGATCAGCAGTTTTTCTGACAGCAGCAGGTCGAGGACGAACTTCTCATCGTTATGGATCGGGCAGACTTTCGGGTCGATCCTGGGAAAAGCGTAGAGCGCGCCCATGGGTTTGACGCAGCTGACGCCAGGAATGTCGTTGAGCAGCTCCCAGGCACGGTTGCGCTGCTCCAGCAGGCGGCCGTTGGGCAGTACCAGGTCATTGATGCTCTGGTAGCCGCCGAGCGCGGTCTGGATCGCGTGCTGGCTCGGCACGTTGGCGCACAGGCGCATGTTGGCCAGGATATCCAGGCCTTCGATATAGCTCTGTGCCCTGTGCTTGGGCCCGGAGATGGCTACCCAGCCGGAGCGGAAGCCCGCTACGCGGTAGCTCTTGGACAGGCCGTTGAAGGTCAGGCAGAGCACATCCGGTGCCAGCGAGGCGGTGCTGATGTGCACGGCCTCGTCGTAGAGGATCTTGTCGTAGATCTCGTCGGAGAAGATCACCAGGTTGTGCTGACGCGCCAGTTCAACGATGTCCTGCAGCACTTCCTTGGAGTACACCGCGCCGGTCGGGTTGTTCGGGTTGATCAACACCAGCGCCTTGGTGTTCGGTGTGATCTTGGTGCGCATGTCGGCGATGTCGGGGAACCAGCCGGCCTGCTCGTCGCACAGGTAATGCACCGGCTTACCGCCAGACAGAGCCACTGCAGCGGTCCACAGCGGATAGTCAGGCGCCGGAATCAACACCTCGTCACCGTTGTTGAGCAGCGCCTGCATGGCCATGACGATCAGCTCGGACACGCCGTTGCCGAGGTAGATGTCCTCGATGGTGACGCCTTCGACCTGCTTTTGCTGGTAGTACTGCATCACCGCCTTGCGCGCGCTGAACAGACCCTTGGAGTCGCTGTAGCCCTGCGCAGTTGGCAGGTTGCGGATCACATCCTGCAAAATCTCTTCCGGCGCCTCGAAACCGAACGGCGCCGGGTTGCCAATGTTCAGCTTGAGGATGCGATGGCCTTCCTCTTCCAGACGCTTGGCGTGCTTGAGCACCGGCCCGCGGATGTCGTAGCAGACGTTGGCGAGCTTGTTCGATTTGCTGACCTGCATGTAAGGATTCCCGAGCTATGGAGAACCCACTGAAGTACGCTGCAAAATTATCCCGGCGGGGAATCTTGGCAGCCCGTAACGTGGGTGACAGACTGGGGTCGAATCATACGTGGCGACCTGAGCGCGGCAAAGGTACCAGTCCTGCTTTTTTCTGGCCTGCCACGCGGCGCACAGAGGCGCTGCAGTCGCAGAAACCTCACTCGAAGCTGCCAGATGCTGGTGCTGCCCGTACTGCTGCGCATTGTCCAATTACCGAGGAGGAACCCCGTTCGTGGATAAAGTCGATAAACCCCTGGATAGCTGGCGCGAAGAACTGACTGACGAGCAATTTCATGTCTGCCGTCTGGGCGGCACGGAACGGCCGTTCACCGGCGCTTATCACGACAGCAAGACCCCTGGCATTTACCACTGCGCCTGCTGCGGCGAGGCGCTCTTCGACTCGGATGCCAAATACGACTCTGGAAGCGGTTGGCCAAGCTACTTTCAGCCGATCAACGACGAGGTGATCGCCAGCCTCGACGACTACAGCCACGGTATGCATCGGATCGAGGTCAAGTGTGCCAAATGCGACGCGCACCTGGGGCACGTATTCCCCGATGGGCCTCGTCCGACCGGGTTGCGCTACTGCATCAACTCACTGTCGCTGAAGCTGGTGCCGCACGATTGAGGCCGGTACGCCAGGCACATTGCGTGTCTGGCGCAGGAGATTCAAGCCTGCTGGCCGGTGGGCTGACGGTCTTCTTCCAGGGCATCGCAGGCCTGTTTGATCATCTCTTCGGTAATGGGCACTTCGCGGCCCTGACCATCAATGATAAAACCGCCCACCGGCTCCTGTTGTTGCTTGGCTGTGGTGGGGTACTGGGCTGGGTTATCTTGCAAGCTCATGGCCTGTCTCCTCATCAGTGATGCGCGCCACTCTAGAGCTTCCAGATGAAGGCGCGGTGACAGCTGCGACGTCGGAACTATGTCACAAAACACATTGCGAAAGTCGTATTGCAGGCTGCGTGCCAGTCTGTGTGGAACGAGGAATTCATGTCGCGTTTTCATATCGGTCTGATCATCAATCCACTGGCCGGGCTGGGTGGCCCTGCAGGGTTCAAGGGCAGTGACGGCATGGCCGAGCAGGCGCTGGCTCTGGGTGTCGAGCCAAAGGCGGCGCAACGTACGCGCACCGCGCTTGAACAGTTGTTGACCCTGCGCGAGCGCATCGAGTTCGTCAGCTATCCGGGCGCAATGGGTGGCGATCTTTTGGCGCAGATGGGCTTTGAGCATCGCCTGCTGGGGCAGGTCGGTGCGCAGCCGACCACTGCCGAAGACACCTGTCACGCAGTGCAGCAGTTGCAGGACGCCGGTGTAGCGCTGATTCTCTTCGCTGGCGGTGATGGTACTGCGCGTGATGTCTGTGCCGCCGTCAGGGACGGCCAGCCGGTGCTGGGTATTCCGGCCGGTGTGAAGATCCAGTCCGGCGTCTACGCCATCAGTCCGCGTGCAGCGGGCGAGCTGACTGCGCGCCTGGTGGAGGGCGGCCTGGTACGACTGGCCAGCGGCGAGGTGCGTGACATCGACGAGAGCGCCCTGCGCGAAGGCCGCGTCACCGCGCGCTGGTACGGCGAGCTGTGTGTGCCGCAGGAGGGCGGCTACGTGCAGGCGGTGAAGCAGGGTGGTGTGGAGTCCGAAGAGCTGGTGTTGGCTGATCTGGCCGCCTGGCTCGAGAACGAGTGGGAGCCGGGTGCGCGCTACGTGTTCGGTCCCGGCTCGACCTTGCACGGTCTGGCGCAGAATCTTGCTCTGGAAACCACCTTGCTCGGCGTCGATGTGATCGAGGATGGCCGGGTCATCGCCCGCGACGTCAATGAAACCGAGCTGTTCGCTCTGGTCGAAGGGCACCCGACTTACCTGCTGGTGACCGCGATTGGTGGTCAGGGCCATATCATCGGTCGCGGCAACCAGCAGATCAGCCCGCGCGTGCTGCGCGCCGTGGGGTTGGAGCGTCTGCGCGTGGTGGCGACCAAACGCAAGCTGGCGACGCTGGAAGGTCGGCCGCTGCTGGTCGACAGTGGCGACGTGAATCTGGACGACACCTTCCCTGATGCGGTGCGGGTCTGGGCCGGTTATAAGGAAGAACTGCTGTACCCCCTGAGTCGATAGGAGATCGATATGCGCATGCTGATTGCACTGCTGCTCGGGTTGCTGGCTTTCGCCGTGCAGGCCATCGAGGCGGACAGGCTGGTGCTCGATGCTCGCCAGCAGGTCGGTGTGACCCTGAGCTATGACCCGGCCTATCGCCGCTTAAGCTATCCGGGCGGCGACGTGCCCATGGCCACCGGGGTCTGCACCGACGTGGTAATCCGCGCACTGCGTCAGCAGGGGCTGGATCTGCAGGAAGCGGTGCATCGCGATATGCGCGGCAACTTTGCCAGCTACCCGAAGAATTGGGGGCTGAATCGCCCGGACAGCAATATCGATCACCGCCGCGTGCCCAACCTGATGACCTGGTTCAAGCGTCAGGGCTGGTCGCTGCCCGTCAAGCAGGATGCCGCGGCATACCAGCCTGGCGATATCGTCACCTGGGATCTGGGCCGTGGCCTCACTCATATCGGCATCATCAGTGATCGTCAGGCGCCAACGGCTACGCCGCTGGTGCTGCACAACATCGGTCGCGGCACGCAGGAGGAGGACATCCTGTTCGCCTACCGCATCACCGGCCATTACCGCCCTCTGGCGCAACAGGCGAGCGCTGGCCAATGACGCAGCAGTCGCTGCCGCCCGGACTTGCTGCAGGCGAGCGTGTCGTCCTGTTCGATGGCGTCTGCAAGCTGTGCAATGGCTGGGCGAGATTCCTCATTCGGTATGACCGCCAACGCCAGTTTCGCCTGGCTTCGGTGCAGTCGGTGCAAGGCCAGGCGTTGCTGGCCTGGTATGGGCTGCCGACCGACCGTTTCGACACCATGGCGCTGATCGATGAGGCAGGCTTGCATGTACGCTCCACCGCGTTGTTGCACATTCTCGCCCGCCTGCCCCAGCCCTGGCGTGTTCTTGCCTGGCTGCGCCTGATTCCAAGCCCACTGCGTGACTGGTGTTATGACCGCATTGCGCTGAATCGCTACCGCCTGTTCGGGCGCTATCAGGTCTGTCTGCTGCCCACTGCCGATCACGCTGAGCGCTTTCTGCATGACTGACCGGCGCCTGGCGCAGATCGCCTGGCTCGCTCGATTGGCTCTGGCACTGGTGTTCATCTGGCATGGCCTGGCGCCGAAGATTCTCTGGCTCAGCCCTGACGAGGTGGCGATGATCGCAGTCCATGGTCTGCCAGATCATCCGCTGTTCGCTCCGCAGCTGATCGCGGCTGTCGGCGGTATTGCCGAGATACTTCTGGGCGTCCTGCTGCTGACGGTGCGGCGCCAGCGTTGGCCCTTGCTGGTCGCTGGCGCGGTGTTGTTGGTGTTGCTGCTTGATGTTGTGCTGCTGAGCCCCCATCTGTTGATTCAGGCGTTCAATCCGCTTTCGACCAACCTGGCTGCGCTGGCCTTGTGCGCAGTGGCCTGGCTGGCTGAAGCGCCCTCGGCTGCTGACTCCTGAGACCCGTCATGACATCGATGCTTTCTTCTCGCCAGCGTGGCGCCATACGCCTGGCCTGGCGCTTTATCGCGCCTTATCGCGGCCGAGTGCTGGGTGCGTTGCTAGCACTGATGTTCACGGCGGCGATCACCTTGTCCATGGGCCAGGGCATCAAGCTGCTGGTGGATCAGGGGCTGGCCACGCAGTCGCCGGCCGCGCTGCGGCAGTCCCTGCTGCTGTTTTTCGTGCTGGTATTGGCGCTGGCCTTCGGCACCTACACGCGCTTCTACCTGGTGTCATGGATCGGCGAGCGGGTGGTCGCGGATATCCGTCGGCGTGTGTTCGATCACCTGATCGAGTTGCATCCTGGCTTCTACGAGAGCAATCGCAGCTCGGAAATCCAGTCGCGGCTGACCGCCGATACTACCTTGCTGCAGTCGGTGATCGGCTCGTCACTGTCGATGGCACTGCGCAACCTGATCATGTTGATCGGTGGCAGCGTGCTGCTGGTGGTCACCAATCCCAAGCTCAGCGGTATCGTTCTGTTGGCTCTACCCTTGGTGGTGGCGCCTATCCTGCTGTTCGGCCGCCGTGTGCGCGCACTGTCGCGGCAGAGTCAGGACCGCGTGGCCGATGTCGGCAGCTATGTCGGTGAGGTGCTGGGACAGATCAAGACGGTGCAGGCCTACAACCACCAGGACGAGGACAAGCGCCGTTTTGGCGAGTCTGCCGAAGCGGCTTTCGATGTGGCGCGCAAGCGCATCGCCCAGCGTTCCTGGCTGATCACCGTGGTCATCGTGCTGGTGCTCGGCGCCGTCGGGGTGATGCTCTGGGTCGGCGGCATGGACGTGATCGCCGGGCGCATCTCTGGCGGTGAGTTGGCAGCTTTCGTGTTCTACAGCCTGATCGTTGGCTCGTCCTTCGGCACGCTGAGCGAGGTGATCGGTGAATTGCAGCGCGCTGCAGGCGCCGCCGAGCGTATCGGCGAGCTACTGCGAGCCACTAACGCCATCATGGCGCCGGAGCAGCCGCAGCATCTGCCGCAGCCGGTACAGGGGCGCATCGAGCTGCAGAATGTGCGTTTCGCCTATCCGTCGCGTTCGGACAGCTACGCCATCGATGGCGTTGACCTGCAGGTGGCGGCGGGTGAGACGCTGGCACTGGTGGGGCCATCCGGGGCTGGCAAATCGACACTGTTCGATCTGCTGCTGCGTTTCTTCGATCCGCAGGGCGGGCGCATCCTTATCGACGGTGTGCCGATCAATCAGCTCGACCCACGCGAGCTGCGCGCCAGTTTTGCACTGGTTTCGCAGAATCCGGCGCTGTTCTTCGGTTCGGTCGACGACAACATTCGCTATGGTCGCCTGGATGCCAGCCAGGCCGAGGTGGAGGCGGCCGCGCGGGCGGCGCATGCGCATGAGTTCATTCAGCGCCTGCCACAGGGCTACCGGACTCATCTTGGGGAGGCCGGGCTCGGGCTTTCCGGGGGCCAGCGTCAGCGCCTGGCGATTGCCCGTGCCTTGCTCGCCGATGCGCCTATCCTGCTGCTCGATGAGGCTACCAGCGCGCTGGATGCCGAGAGCGAGCACCTGATCCAGCAGGCGCTGCCGTCACTCATGGCCGGGCGTACCACCTTGGTGATCGCTCATCGCCTGGCCACGGTGAAGCAGGCCGATCGCATCGCGCTGATCGAGCATGGCCGTTTGGCTGCGATCGGCAGCCATGCCGAGCTGATCGAGAGTAGTCCGCTCTATGCGCGTTTGGCCGAGTTGCAGTTCGGCAACTAGCTCTTGGGTTTGATGGTGGCGGCTGCCCCGGCCGATGCGACGATGATCGCACCGACGGCCAGCCACTGGCCCCAGAGCAGTTTCTCACCGAGAAAGGCCAGGCCGCACATGGCGGCGACTGCCGGCTCCAGGCTCATCAGCACGCTGAAGGTGCGCGCTGGCAGGCGCGTCAGGGCGACCATCTCCAGGCTGTAGGGCAGGGCCGAGGACAGTACCGCGACACCGAGGGCGATGGGCAGCAGGTCCACGCTCAGCAGGTCAGTGCCTGCATGCCAGATGCCAATGGGCAAGACCAGCAAAGCGGCTACCCAGGTACCCAGGGCGACGGTATGGCGGCCATGCCGGGCGCCGGCTTTCTGCCCGAAGATGATGTACAGGGACCAGCAAACGCCCGCACCGAGGGCCAGGGCTGCGCCGAGTGGGTCGATGGCGCTTTGCGTGGCGCCGGTGGGCAGCAGCATCCACAGACCAGCGATGGCCAGGATCACCCAGACGAAATCCAGCAGACGGCGTGAAGAGAACAGCGCCAGGGCCAGTGGGCCGGTGAATTCCAGCGCCACGGCGATGCCCAGCGGGATGCTCTGCAGGGACATGTAGAACATCAGATTCATGCCGCCCAGCGCCAGGCCGTAGGCGAGCAGGGCATGGCACTTGCGCAGATCCAGTTTGGCCCGCCAGGGCTGCATCACCAGCGACAGAATGATCGCGCCGAGCACCAGACGCAGTGCTGTGGTGCCTTCGGCGCCTACCAGTGGGAACAGGTTCTTGGCCAGCGACGCGCCGCTCTGGATCGAGACCATGGCCACCACGAGCAGGGCGATGGGGACAAGAAGGGCGGAGCGTGGCATGGACAGAATCCTGATGATGGTCAAAGAAAAAACCGGCCGCTGGGGCCGGTTCTTAAAGCGCTGTGCGGCTTAGCGATATTCGCAGAGGTAGGCGGTGTCTACGGCCACCTTGAGCTGGAACTTGCTGTTGGCCTCGACGGTGAACTTGCTGCCGGCTTCGAAGGTGTTCCAGCTTTCGCTGCCTGGCAGTTTGACGGTCAGTGCGCCGGCAACCACATGCATGACTTCCAGTTGGCTGGTGCCGAATTCGTATTCGCCCGGGGCCATTACACCGATGGTGGCAGGGCCTTCAGCCATGGTGAAACCGATGGATTTGACGGTGCCGTCGAAGTATTCGTTGACCTTGAACATCTGCGATTCCTCGGAAGGGGGTGGAAAAATTGCTGAGAGCCATGTTTTACGTCGTGTGGCGACGGCCCGAAGGGTAGCCGCCATGGATGGCAGGCCATAAAAGGGCCGCCAGTATGCCCAAGCGCCTTTTTTTCGTCATCAGTCTTTGAGAGGCAGTACCAGCGGCAACAGGCGCGCGGTGTTGCGTGCATCTTCGAGGGCGCGGTGCTGTTGTCCCTGAAACTGCATGCCGGCCAATTGCAGCGCGCTGTGCAGGCCTATCGGGCGCTGTAGCTGGCGAGCCTTGGCGAAAGCCTGCTTGAGATTGAGGTGTGGCACATCAGCCAGCAGGCTATGCAAGCGGTGCTGGCGCCACTCCTGTTCCAGTTGACGTCGATCGTAATCGCCCCAGCTGCTCCAGCCGACCAGACGCGATGCATGTTGCATGAGCCAGCGTTCGAATTGAGCCCAGACCTGGGGTAATGGTGCTGCACTGTCGACATCGCTCTGGCTGATGTGGGTGAGTTCGCGGCAGAAGTCGGTCAGGCATGGGCGGCGCTGTGGTTTGATGAAACGCTGAAAGTGATCCCGCTCATGGCCATCCACGCCAACCAGGCTGGCGCCGATCTCGATGATTTCCATTTCTTCCATCGCCCAGCCACCCTCATCGGTGGTGGCCTCCAGGTCGATGACTAGCCAATGCCCCATGGGCGCTCCTTAGAACCTGTCTGCGATCTGTTGCGCTTCGGCCCCGCTGCATGGAAAAGGTTCCTGGCATCAGGGCCGAGGCAAGCTCAGGCCTCCCGTTCTGAACGGAACCGCAGGCAGTATGGAAGGCCTTTTCGAGCAGGGCAAACGACCTGGGTGCGAGAGTCGCACAGCGAACACTCCTGATGTCTTTCCCCGGCGGGAGAAGGTGGCGCGTAGCGTCGGATGAAGGGAAGGTGTGCTGCAAAAGCTTTGATGATTAGCGGCATGCCCGTTAGGCTCTGGCGCCTATATCTGCTGGAGGTTGCTATGGCAAAGGTCGCGTTTCTCGGTTTGGGCGTCATGGGGTATCCGATGGCTGGGCATCTGGCTCGCAACGGTCATCAGGTGACGGTCTATAACCGCTCGCCTGGCAAGGCTGAGCAGTGGATGGGTGAATATGCCGGCAGCAGTGCGCCTAGCCCGCGCGAGGCTGTGGCGGGCGCCGAACTGGTGATGTGCTGCGTCGGTAACGATGACGACTTGCGCAGCGTGATTCTGGGCGAGCAGGGCGCGTTCGCCGGCATGGCGCCGGGCGCTATTCTGGTCGATCACACGACCGCCTCCGCCGATGTGGCGCGTGAGCTGGCGGCTGTCGCCGCCGAGCGTGGCCTTGGCTTTCTCGACGCGCCGGTATCAGGCGGCCAGGCCGGTGCGGTCAATGGCGTGCTGACTGTGATGGTCGGTGGTGAGGCAGAAACCTATGCAGTGGCCGAGCCGGTCATCCAGAGCTATGCGCGGATGATGCGCCTGATGGGCCCGGCCGGCAGCGGTCAACTGAGCAAGATGGTCAACCAGATCTGTATCGCCGGCCTGGTTCAGGGGCTGGCAGAGGCGTTGAACTTCGCTCAGTGCGCGGGGCTCGATGGCCATGCGGTGGTCGATGTGATCAGCAAGGGCGCGGCGCAGTCCTGGCAGATGGAGAATCGCTACAAGACCATGCTGGCTGGCGAGTTCGACTTCGGTTTCGCGGTCGACTGGATGCGCAAGGACCTGTCGATCCTGCTCGAGGAATCGCGTCGCAATGGTGCACAGTTGCCGGTCACGGCGCTGGTCGATCAGTTCTACGCCGACGTCCAGGCCATGGGCGGTGGGCGTTGGGATACCTCCAGCCTGTTGGCTCGCTTGCAGCGTAACCGCTGATCGTGAAAGGCCTCGACGGCAGGCGCGTACGTCATTAGGATCGCCGCGGTTCGCTTCCAGTCGAGGTCGTTTCATGGAGTGTCGTGCCGGTTGCGGTGCTTGCTGCATCGCGCCTTCCATCAGTTCACCGATTCCGGGCATGCCCGATGGCAAGCCCGCTGGTGTGCGCTGTATCCATCTCAGCGCCGAGTTTCTCTGCGCTATCTTCGGTCGCCCCGAGAGGCCCGCAGTATGCAGTGGGTTCAAGGCGGAAGAGCAGCTGTGCGCGGATGATCGTGAAAGCGCCATTCGTATGTTGGGTTGGCTGGAGCAGGCGACTGCCTGACGATGTGAACCGCTCGTGGCCCGTGCGGGTCGAAACGCAAACAGTCCCACCGGGAGTTGCTCGAAGATGATGCGTTATTCCGTTCTGGCCATGATGTTGTGTGCGACCGCTGTCCAGGCTGCCGAGAGGCAGTGGCAACTGGAGCGCGAAGAAGACGGTGTGAGCGTTTACCTGGCCGACGTACCTGGATCCAAGTACAAGGCCTATCGCGGTGTGGTGACGATCAACGCGAACCTGGCTGCGGTGCAGGCGGCGCAGGAGGATGTCGCGGGGGCGTGCTCCTGGATCTTCAGCTGTCAGCAGCAGCGGCTGCTCGAAACCGATGGTGATGTGAGCGAGCTGTACACCCGTTTCGACATGCCCTGGCCGGTGAAGGCGCGTGATTCGGTGATCCAGGTGACCACGCGCACCGATGCCGACGGTGGTGTCACGCGCCTGCTCAAGGCGGTGCCGCAGCGATTGCCGGAGGAGAAGGGTTTCGTGCGGGTGCCGTGCGTCGACGGTGAGTGGCACCTGAAGCCGCTGGATCAGGGCAGGGTGGAGGTGACCTACGAGGTGCATACCGAGCCGGGTGGTAGCGTACCCTCCTGGCTGGCCAACAGCTTCGTCGTCGATGCGCCGCTGCAGACGCTGCGGGGCTTGCGGGCAAAGGTAGAAGGGCGCTGAGCTCGGGATATCGGCAATAAAAAAGGCTGCCAGATTGGCAGCCTTTTTTGTCTCGTGGCGCTATCAGTCGCGGTTGGTCGGCAGATCGCGCTGCTCGTAACCGGTGTACAGCTGGCGCGGACGGCCAATCTTGTACGGACCCGAGAGCATTTCCTTCCAGTGCGAGATCCAGCCCACGGTACGCGCCAGGGCGAAGATAACGGTGAACATCGAGGTCGGAATGCCGATGGCCTTCAGGATGATGCCCGAGTAGAAGTCGACGTTCGGGTACAGGTTGCGTTCTTTGAAGTACGGATCGGTCAGGGCGATCTCTTCCAGGCGCATGGCCAGTTCCAGCTGCGGGTCATTGGTGATGCCCAGCTCGCCGAGGACTTCGTCGCAGGTCTGCTTCATCACGGTGGCGCGCGGGTCGCGGTTCTTGTACACGCGGTGACCGAAGCCCATCAGCTTGAACGGGTCGTTCTTGTCCTTGGCCTTGGCGATGAACTTGTCGATGTTCGAAACGTCACCGATCTCGTCGAGCATGGCCAGTACGGCTTCGTTGGCACCACCGTGTGCCGGGCCCCACAGCGCGGCGATACCGGCTGCGATACAGGCGAATGGGTTGGCACCCGAGGAGCCCGCCAGGCGTACGGTGGAGGTGGAGGCGTTCTGCTCATGGTCGGCATGGAGGATGAAAATCTTGTCCATCGCCTTGGCCAGCACCGGGCTGATCGGTTTGATCTCGCACGGGGTGTTGAACATCATGTGCAGGAAGTTTTCCGCGTAATTCAGGTCATTGCGCGGGTACATCATGGGCTGGCCCATGGAGTACTTGTAGGTCATGGCGGCGATGGTCGGCATCTTGGCCACCAGGCGCATGGCCGACACTTCACGGTGCTGCGGGTTATTGATGTCCAGCGAGTCGTGATAGAAGGCGGACAGGGCGCCAACCACGCCGCACATGATGGCCATCGGGTGGGCGTCGCGGCGGAAACCGTTGAAGAAAGTCTTCAGTTGCTCGTGAACCATGGTGTGGTTCTTGATGGTGCTGACGAACTTGGCCTTCTCTTCCTTGCTCGGCAGTTCGCCATTGAGCAGCAGGTAGCAGGTTTCCAGGTAGTCGGATTGCTCAGCGAGCTGCTCGATGGGGTAGCCGCGGTGCAGCAGGATCCCCTGGTCGCCATCGATATAGGTGATCTTCGACTCGCAAGAGGCGGTCGACATGAAACCAGGATCAAAGGTGAACCGACCCGTGGCGGTCAGGCTCCGCACATCGATTACATCGGGACCAACAGTGCCGGTCAGAACGGGCAGTTCGACGGGGGCATTGCCCTCGATGATCAACTGCGCTTTTTTGTCAGCCATATGTGGCCTCCTAGTTATGCTTGAAATCATCAGACAGCCCCCCACGCAGGGCCCGCACCACTATAGTGGGATAAATCCGAAAGTCAATTTGCGAGAACCCAGGCAGTAGAAGGGTTTGAACGGTATTTTCAACGAAAAAAGGGCGCTATTTACGCCATTTGTTTACAGGCTGCAATGCGCTTTTTGGGGGAGGGCATTGCATTGTCATTAGTCTGCTAACTGTCTATACTCTGCGGCCGACCGCCACAGGCTTTAGGGCCGTGTCATGGCGGTTGTCACTCATTGGGTGATGGGTACCTTGCCAGTGCACTTCCCAACAACTTTGCCCTGATAGTTAGGGGCTCTCAGTGTGATAAAAAAGCCGTGAATAGCCAACGACCTGTAAACCTAGACCTTCGGACTATCAAGCTTCCGATCACCGCTTACACGTCCATTCTTCACCGTATCTCCGGTGTCATCCTCTTTGTCGGTATCGCCATTCTGCTGTTTGGCCTCGACAAGTCGCTGACCTCCGAAGAGGGCTTCGCCCAGGTGAAAGAGTGCCTGACCAGCCCGCTGGCCAAGTTCGTGATCTGGGGTCTGTTGTCCGCTCTGCTGTACCACCTGGTGGCTGGTGTACGCCACTTGATCATGGACATGGGCATCGGTGAGACGCTGGAAGGCGGCAAGCTGGGCTCGAAAATCGTCATCGCCGTTGCGGCGGTCGTGATCGTGCTGCTGGGGGTGTGGATATGGTAACCAATGTCACGAATTTCTCGCGTTCGGGCCTCTACGACTGGATGGCTCAGCGCGTTTCTGCGGTCGTTCTCGCGGCTTACACGCTGTTTCTGCTGGGCTATGTGATCTGTAATCCAGGTATGGGCTACGCCGAATGGCATGGTCTGTTCTCGCATACCGCAATGCGCATCTTCAGCCTGCTGGCCCTTGTAGCACTGAGCGTGCACGCCTGGGTTGGCATGTGGACCATTTCCACCGACTACCTGACGCCGATGGCGCTGGGCAAGTGGGCGACTGGTGTGCGTTTCCTGTTCCAGGCCGTGTGTGGCATCGCGATGTTTGCGATGTTCGTCTGGGGCGTGCAGATTCTGTGGGGTTTCTGATTCATGGCTAGCATCCGTACTCTTTCTTATGACGCCATCATCGTTGGTGGTGGCGGCGCTGGCATGCGTGCCGCGCTGCAACTGGCTCAGGGCGGTCACAAGACTGCCGTGGTCACCAAGGTGTTCCCGACTCGTTCGCACACCGTTTCCGCTCAGGGTGGCATCACCTGCGCCATCGCTTCGGCCGACCCGAACGATGATTGGCGCTGGCACATGTACGATACCGTCAAGGGTTCCGACTACATCGGTGACCAGGACGCTATCGAATACATGTGCTCCGTCGGCCCGGAAGCCGTGTTCGAGCTCGAGCACATGGGGCTGCCGTTCTCCCGTACCGAGCAGGGTCGCATCTACCAGCGTCCGTTCGGTGGTCAGTCCAAGGGCCCGGATAACCCGACTCAGGCTGCTCGTACCTGTGCTGCTGCCGACCGTACCGGTCACGCGCTGCTGCACACTCTGTATCAGGCCAACCTGAAAGCTGGCACCTCGTTCCTCAACGAGTGGTACGCCGTTGACCTGGTGAAGAACCAAGATGGCGCCATCGTCGGCGTCATCGCCATCTGCATCGAGACTGGCGAAACCGTCTATATCCGCTCCAAGGCCGTGGTCCTGGCCACTGGCGGTGCTGGTCGTATCTACGCCTCCACCACCAACGCCCTGATCAACACCGGTGACGGCGTGGGCATGGCCCTGCGTGCCGGTGTGCCGGTGCAGGACATCGAAATGTGGCAGTTCCACCCGACCGGTATCGCCGGCGCTGGTGTACTGGTCACCGAAGGTTGCCGTGGCGAGGGTGGTTACCTGATCAACGCCCATGGCGAGCGTTTCATGGAACGTTATGCGCCGAATGCCAAAGACCTGGCTGGCCGCGACGTGGTTGCGCGTTCCATGGTCAAGGAAGTCATCGCCGGCAACGGCTGTGGCCCGGACAAGGACCATGTACTGCTCAAGCTCGATCACCTCGGCGAAGAAGTGCTGCACAGCCGTCTGCCGGGTATCTGCGAACTGTCCAAGACCTTCGCTCACGTCGACCCGGTCGTCGCTCCGGTCCCGGTGATCCCGACCTGCCACTACATGATGGGCGGCGTGCCGACCAACATTCATGGCCAGGCCATCACTCAGGATGCCAACGGCAACGACAAGATCATCGAAGGTCTGTTCGCTGTAGGTGAAGTAGCGTGCGTATCGGTACACGGTGCCAACCGTCTGGGCGGCAACTCGCTGCTCGACCTGGTGGTATTCGGCCGCGCCGCTGGCCTGCACCTGGAAAAAGCGCTGAAAGAAGGCGTGGAAGTCCGTGGTGCCAGCGAAACCGACATCGAACAGTCGCTGTCGCGTCTGGCTGGTGTCAACGAGCGCAGCACCGGCGAAGACGTCGCCCCGCTGCGTAAAGAGCTGCAACAGTGCATGCAGAACTACTTCGGTGTATTCCGTACTGGCGAATACATGCAGAAGGGCATCCAACAACTGGCCGACCTGCGTGAGCGCATCGCGAAAGTCAAAATCGCGGACAAGAGCCAGGCGTTCAACACTGCGCGTATCGAAGCGCTGGAACTGCAAAACCTGCTCGAAGTGGCTGAAGCGACTGCGGTTGCCGCCGAGGCTCGTAAAGAGTCCCGTGGTGCCCACGCTCGTGAAGACTTCGAGGAGCGCGATGACCAGAATTGGCTGTGCCACTCCCTGTACTTCCCAGGCGAGAAGCGCGTTGCCAAGCGTGATGTCAACTTCGCGCCGAAGACCGTTCCGGCATTTGAACCCAAGGTTCGGACTTATTAAGGGTGACTGATATGTTGCAAGTCAGTGTTTATCGCTACAACCCGGAGAAGGACGCTGCTCCGTTCATGCAGGACTTCCAGGTCGACACCGGCGGCAAGGACATCATGGTCCTCGACGTACTGGCGCTGATCAAGGAACAGGATGAAGGCTTCTCCTACCGTCGTTCCTGCCGTGAAGGCGTATGTGGTTCCGACGGCATGAACATCAACGGCAAGAACGGCCTGGCCTGTATCACGCCGATCTCCGCTGCCGGCCTCAAGGGCGGCAAGCTGGTGATTCGTCCGTTGCCGGGCCTGCCGGTCATTCGTGACCTGGTCGTCGACATGAGCATCTTCTACAAGCAGTACGAGAAGGTGCAGCCGTTCCTGCAGAACGATACGCCGGCTCCGGCCATCGAACGTCTGCAGACTCCGGAAGAGCGCGAGAAGCTCGACGGTCTGTACGAGTGCATCCTGTGCGCATGCTGCTCGACCAGCTGCCCGTCGTTCTGGTGGAACCCTGACAAGTTCCTCGGTCCCGCTGCACTGCTGCAGGCCTATCGCTTCCTGGCCGACAGCCGTGACACCAAGACCGCTGAGCGTCTGGCCTCGCTGGACGATCCGTTCAGTGTGTTCCGTTGCCGCGGCATCATGAACTGCGTGAACGTCTGCCCCAAGGGTCTGAACCCGACCAAGGCAATCGGTCACGTGCGTAACATGCTGCTGCAGAGCGGTACCTGATTCGCAAGTTGCTATACCTGTAACACCTGCGAGTCCGGCTCAGGCCGGCCTCGCAGTAAAGCCAGAGCCGCAGCCCACAAAGCCGCGGCTCATACTCGAAAAACATGACGACCAGCAGGGGCATCCGGGCTGGTACCCGGACTATCTGCGGGAACCCAAGTGGCTTTATCCGAGTCGCAGCATCATGACTTTGATCAGGACCATGCGGTATTCACGCCGGTGGTGTCCCCTTACCGAGGGTGACCAAGCATGCAAGAAAGCGTGATGCAGCGCATGTGGGACAGTGCCCACCTATCCGGTGGCAACGCTGCCTACGTGGAAGAGCTCTACGAGCTCTACCTGCACGATCCCAACGCTGTGCCAGAAGAGTGGCGCACTTACTTCCAGAAGTTGCCGACCGACGGCAGCGCTGCAACGGACGTATCGCATTCGACCATTCGCGATCATTTCGTCCTGCTCGCCAAGAATTCGCGTCGTGCCCAGCCGGTTTCCGCCGGGGCCGTCAGCAGCGAGCACGAAAAGAAGCAGGTGGAAGTGCTGCGCTTGATCCAGGCCTACCGCATGCGTGGCCATCAGGCCGCCCAGCTCGACCCTCTGGGTCTGTGGGTGCGCACTGCGCCGTCTGACCTGTCGATCAATCACTATGGCCTGACCGACGCGGATCTGGACACCACATTCCGCACTGGCGAGTTGTATATCGGCAAGGAAGAGGCAACGCTACGCGAAATCCGCGATGCGCTGCAGCAGACATATTGTCGCACCATCGGTGCCGAATTCACCCACATCGTCGACTCCGGTCAACGCAACTGGTTTGCCCAGCGCCTGGAAAGCGTGCGCGGTCGCCCGCAGTTTTCCGCCGAAGTTCAGGCGCATGTGCTCGAGCGTGTCACTGCTGCCGAAGGCCTGGAAAAATACCTGGGTACCAAATACCCGGGCACCAAGCGTTTCGGCCTGGAAGGTGGCGAAAGCCTGATTCCGTTGCTGGACGAGATCATCCAGCGTTCCGGCTCCTACGGCACCAAGGAAATCGTCATCGGCATGGCCCACCGCGGCCGCCTCAACGTTCTGGTCAACACCTTCGGCAAGAATCCGCGCGACCTGTTCGACGAGTTCGAAGGCAAGAAGACCGAAGGTCTGTCGTCCGGTGACGTGAAGTACCACCAGGGCTTCTCCTCCAACGTCATGACTGCCGGTGGCGAAGTGCACCTGGCGCTGGCGTTCAACCCTTCGCACCTGGAAATCGTTTCCCCGGTGGTCGAGGGTTCGGTGCGTGCTCGTCAGGATCGTCGCAGCGATGCCAGTGGCGAGAAAGTACTGCCGATCTCCATCCACGGTGATGCTGCCTTCGCCGGTCAGGGTGTGGTCATGGAAACCTTCCAGATGTCGCAGACCCGCGGCTACAAGACTGGCGGCACCATCCACATCGTGATCAACAACCAGGTCGGCTTCACCATCAGCAACCCGCTGGATGCGCGCTCCACCGAGTACGCGACCGACGTGGCGAAGATGATCCAGGCGCCAATCTTCCATGTGAATGGTGATGATCCGGAAGCCGTGCTGTTCGTGACTCAACTGGCTGTCGACTACCGCATGCAGTACAAGCGTGACGTGGTCATCGATCTGGTCTGCTACCGCCGTCGTGGTCACAATGAGGCCGACGAGCCGAATGGCACCCAGCCGCTGATGTACCAGCAGATCGCCAAGCAGCGCACCACCCGTGAACTGTACGCCGACGCTCTGATTGCAGCTGGCGCGCAGAGCAGCGACGACGTGCAGGCCAAGATCGACGAGTACCGCACCGCGCTGGACAATGGTCAGCACGTGGTCAAGAGCCTGGTCAAGGAACCGAACAAGGAGCTGTTCGTCGACTGGCGTCCGTACCTGGGCCATGCCTGGACCGCGCGTCATGATACCCGCTTCGATCTGAAGACCCTGCAGGATCTCTCGGCCAAGCTGCTGGAAATCCCTGAAGGCTTCCTGGTTCAGCGCCAGGTGGCGAAGATCCTCGAAGACCGTCAGAAGATGGGTGCAGGCGGCTTGCCGATCAACTGGGGTTTCGCCGAGACCATGGCTTACGCCACGCTGCTGGTCGAAGGTCACCCGATCCGCATGACCGGTCAGGACATCGGCCGTGGCACCTTCTCGCACCGTCACGCGGTGCTGCACAACCAGAAGGACGCCTCGACCTACGTTCCGCTGAAGAACCTGTACGACGGCCAGCCGAAGTTCGAGCTGTACGACTCCTACCTCTCCGAGGAGGCGGTACTGGCCTTCGAATACGGCTATGCCACCACCACGCCGAACGCGCTGGTGATCTGGGAAGCCCAGTTCGGCGACTTCGCCAACGGCGCCCAGGTGGTATTCGACCAGTTCATCTCCAGCGGCGAGACCAAGTGGGGTCGCCTCTGCGGTCTGACCGTTCTGCTGCCGCATGGTTATGAAGGGCAGGGGCCTGAGCACAGCTCGGCGCGTCTGGAGCGTTACCTGCAGCTGTGCGCCGAGCACAACATGCAGGTCTGCGTACCGACCACCCCGGCACAGGTCTATCACATGCTGCGTCGCCAGGTGATCCGTCCGCTGCGCAAGCCGCTGGTGGTGCTGACGCCGAAGTCGCTGCTGCGTCACAAGCTGGCCATCTCGACCCTGGAAGATCTGGCCGAAGGCTCCTTCCAGACGGTGATCGGCGAGATCGATTCGCTGGACCCGAAAAAGGTCGAGCGTATGGTCCTGTGCAGCGGCAAGGTCTACTACGACCTGCTGGAGAAGCGTCGTGCCGAGGGTCGTGAAGACATCGCCATCGTGCGCCTCGAGCAGCTCTATCCGTTCCCGGAAGACGATCTGGCTGAAGTGCTGGCGCCCTACAAGAACCTCAAGCACATCGTCTGGTGTCAGGAAGAGCCGATGAACCAGGGTGCCTGGTATTGCAGCCAGCATCACATGCGTCGCGTCGCTACTGCACACAAGAAGTCGCTGTTCCTGGAGTACGCCGGTCGTGATGCGTCGGCAGCGCCCGCTTGTGGTTATGCGTCGATGCACGCCGAGCAGCAGGAAAAACTGCTGCAGGACGCCTTTACTGTTTAACGCCTTCATCCGGCAGGTGGCGAGTGCCACCTGCCGGTAAACCGAATTTAAGGAAACACATACAATGGCTATCGAGATCAAAGCCCCAACCTTCCCGGAATCGGTTGCCGACGGCACCGTGGCCACCTGGCACAAGAAGCCGGGCGAAGCGGTCAAGCGTGATGAGCTGATCGTCGACATCGAAACCGACAAGGTCGTGATCGAAGTACTGGCCGAGGCCGACGGCGTTCTGGCTGAAATCATCAAGAACGAAGGCGACACCGTTCTTTCCAACGAACTGCTGGGCAAGCTGACCGAAGGCGGCGCTGCCGCCGCTGCTCCGGCTGCCGCACCGGCCGCCGCCGCACCGGCCGCCGCCGCTTCGGCTCCAGCTGCTGCTCCGGCTGCCGCCGCTGGCGACGACGCCATCCTCTCTCCGGCCGCGCGCAAGCTGGCCGAAGAGAACGGCATCGACCCCAACAGCATCGCCGGCACCGGCAAAGGTGGCCGAGTGACCAAGGAAGACGTGGTCGCTGCCGTCGAAGCCAAGAAGAACGCCCCGGCTGCTGCCAAGCCTGCCGCTGCTCCGGCCGCTGCTGCTGTCGTCGCCACTGGCGACCGCACCGAGAAGCGTGTGCCGATGACCCGCCTGCGCGCCAAGATTGCCGAGCGCCTGGTCGAGGCTCAGTCCTCCATGGCCATGCTGACCACCTTCAACGAAGTCGACATGACTGAAGTCATGGCCCTGCGTTCGAAGTACAAGGACCTGTTCGAGAAGTCCCACAATGGCGTGCGCCTGGGCTTCATGTCGTTCTTCGTCAAGGCCGCCACCGAAGCGCTGAAGCGCTTCCCGGCAGTCAATGCCTCGATCGACGGCAACGACATCGTTTACCACGGCTATGCCGACATCGGTGTTGCCGTCTCCAGCGACCGCGGCCTGGTCGTTCCGGTACTGCGCAACGCCGAGCAGATGAGCCTGGCTGAAATCGAGAGCGGCATCGCCACCTTCGGCAAGAAAGCCAAAGACGGCAAGCTGTCGATCGAAGAAATGACCGGCGGCACCTTCACCATCACCAACGGTGGTACCTTCGGTTCGATGATGTCGACGCCGATCGTTAACCCGCCGCAGGCAGCCATCCTGGGTATGCACAACATTATCCAGCGCCCGATGGCGATCAATGGTCAGGTGGTGATCCGCCCGATGATGTATCTGGCGCTGTCTTACGACCACCGCCTGATTGATGGTAAGGAAGCCGTGACCTTCCTGGTGACCATCAAGAACTTGCTTGAAGACCCGGCTCGCCTGCTGCTGGAAATCTAAAAGCCAGTCTCCTCCACGGCGGCCCTGTTCTCAGGGCCGTCCGGTTTATTCGAGAAGGAATACGTTATGACCCAGAAATTCGACGTGGTAGTCATCGGTGCCGGCCCTGGTGGCTATGTAGCCGCCATCAAAGCAGCGCAACTCGGCCTGAAGACTGCCTGCATCGAGAAGTATCAGGGCAGCGACGGCAAGGTCGCGCTCGGCGGCACCTGCCTGAACGTCGGTTGCATTCCTTCCAAGGCGCTGCTGGACAGCTCCTGGAAGTACCACGAAGCGAAAGACGGTTTTGCCGTTCACGGTATCGAAGCCAAGGGCGTGACCATCGACGTCCCGGCCATGGTGGCGCGCAAGAACACCATCATCAAGAACCTCACCGGCGGTGTTGCCGGCCTGTTCAAGGCCAATGGCGTGACCCTGCTCGAAGGCCACGGCAAGCTGCTGGCCGGCAAGCAGGTCGAAGTCACCGGCACCGACGGCAAGACCCAGGTGGTCGAAGCTGCTCACGTGATCATCGCCTCTGGCTCCAAGCCGGTCGAGATCCCGCCGGCCCCGGTTGATCAGGATGTCATCGTCGACTCCACCGGTGCCCTGGAATTCCAGAGCGTACCGAAGAAGCTGGGCGTCATCGGCGCTGGCGTGATCGGTCTGGAGCTGGGCTCGGTATGGGCTCGCCTGGGTGCCGAAGTCACCGTCCTGGAAGCCATGGACAAGTTCCTCGCCGCTGCCGACGAGCAGGTCGCCAAGGAAGCCCAGAAGACCCTGACCAAGCAGGGCCTGGACATCCGCCTGGGCGCTCGCGTAACCGGTTCGGAAGTCAAGAAGAAGCAGGTCGTCGTCAGCTTCACTGACGCCAATGGCGAGCAGAAGATGACCTTCGACAAGCTGATCGTGGCTGTGGGTCGTCGCCCGGTGACCACCGATCTGCTGGCTTCCGACAGCGGTGTGGACCTGGACGAGCGCGGCTTCATCTTCGTCAACGACCAGTGCGAAACCAGCGTTCCGGGCGTATACGCCATCGGTGACGTGGTGCGTGGCGCCATGCTCGCGCACAAGGCTTCGGAAGAGGGCGTGATGGTGGCCGAGCGTATCGCGGGTCACAAGGCGCAGATGAACTATGACCTGATCCCGTCCGTGATCTACACCCATCCGGAAATTGCATGGGTCGGCAAGACCGAGCAGCAGCTGAAGGCCGAAGGTGTGGCCGTCAATGTCGGCACCTTCCCGTTCGCTGCCAGCGGTCGCGCCATGGCGGCCAACGACACCGGCGGCTTCGTCAAGGTCATCGCTGACGCCAACACCGACCGCGTACTGGGCGTTCACGTGATCGGCCCAAGCGCTGCCGAGCTGGTACAGCAAGGCGCGATCGGCATGGAATTCGGCACCAGTGCCGAAGACCTGGGCATGATGGTCTTCTCCCACCCGACCCTGTCCGAGGCGCTCCACGAAGCGGCCCTGGCGGTCAACGGTGGCGCGATTCACATCGCCAACCGCAAGAAGCGTTAAGCGAAGTGGCCGGCAGTGACCGGTCACTGCAGTAGTTGTTGTAAGCCGCCGTGGCAGGCGGGGCGTCGTGTAATCGCCTCATCGCTACGGTGGTGTTTGCAAGCAGAACCACGTCGGGTGGCCCGCGTCGAGTTCGACTCGCAGCGGAAGGCCCGGCGGACTGCTTCGGCAGTCACAGGTGGCGCGGTATCACAAGTACAGCGCCGAATGCGCAATACCTAAACGAAGACGGTAGACAAGCATGAATCTTCACGAGTATCAGGGTAAGCAGCTGTTCGCTGAATACGGCCTGCCCGTATCCAAGGGCTTCGCGGTAGACACCCCGGAAGAAGCCGCAGAAGCCTGCGAAAAAATCGGCGGCAGCGAGTGGGTCGTCAAGGCTCAGGTCCACGCTGGTGGCCGCGGTAAAGCCGGTGGTGTAAAGCTGGTCAAGAGCAAAGAAGACGCCAAGGCCTTCGCCGCCAACTGGCTGGGCAAGCGTCTGGTGACTTACCAGACTGACGCCAATGGTCAGCCGGTCAGCAAAATCCTGGTCGAATCCTGCACCGACATCGCCAAGGAACTGTACCTGGGCGCTGTAGTGGACCGCTCCAGCCGTCGCATCGTGTTCATGGCTTCCACCGAAGGTGGCGTGGACATCGAGAAAGTGGCCCACGATACCCCTGAGAAAATCCTCAAGGCCACCGTTGATCCTCTGGTTGGCGCTCAGCCGTTCCAGGGTCGCGAGCTGGCTTTCCAGCTGGGTCTGGAAGGCAAGCAAGTCGCTCAGTTCGCCAAGATCTTCGTAGGTCTGGCCAAGCTGTTCAAGGATCACGACCTGGCTCTGCTGGAAGTCAACCCGCTGGTCATCAAGGCCGACGGCGACCTGCACTGCCTGGACGCGAAGATCAACATCGACGCTAACGCCATGTACCGTCAGCCGAAGCTGAAGACCTTCCACGACCCGTCGCAGGACGATCCTCGTGAAGCCCACGCTGCCAGCTTCGAGCTGAACTACGTGGCCCTGGAAGGCAACATCGGCTGCATGGTCAACGGTGCCGGCCTGGCCATGGGTACCATGGACATCGTCAACCTGCACGGCGGCAAGCCAGCCAACTTCCTCGACGTAGGTGGCGGCGCGACCAAAGAGCGCGTGACCGAAGCCTTCAAGATCATCCTGTCCGACAGCAACGTCGCTGCCGTTCTGGTGAACATCTTCGGCGGCATCGTTCGTTGCGACATGATTGCCGAAGGCATCATCGGCGCCGTGAAAGAAGTCGGCGTGAAGATCCCGGTGGTCGTCCGCCTGGAAGGCAACAACGCAGAGCTGGGCGCCAAGGTCCTGGCTGAAAGCGGCCTGAACATCATCGCGGCAACCAGCCTGACCGACGCTGCTCAGCAAGTCGTCAAAGCTGCGGAGGGCAAGTAATGAGCGTCCTGATCAATAAAGACACCAAAGTCATCTGCCAGGGCTTCACCGGCTCGCAGGGTACTTTCCACTCCGAACAAGCCATCGCCTACGGCACCAAGATGGTTGGCGGCGTGACTCCGGGCAAAGGTGGCACTACCCACCTGGGCCTGCCAGTGTTCAACACTGTCAAAGAAGCTGTCGAAGCCACCGGCGCTGACGCTTCGGTCATCTACGTTCCGGCTCCGTTCTGCAAGGACTCGATCCTGGAAGCGGCATTCGGCGGCATCAAGCTGATCGTCTGCATCACCGAAGGCATTCCTACCCTGGACATGCTGGATGCCAAGGTCATCTGCGACGAGCTGGGCATTACCCTGATCGGCCCGAACTGCCCGGGCGTGATCACTCCCGGCGAGTGCAAGATCGGCATCATGCCGGGTCACATCCACCTGCCAGGCAAGGTAGGCATCGTGTCGCGTTCCGGCACCCTGACCTATGAAGCCGTCAAGCAGACCACCGACGCCGGTTTCGGCCAGTCGACCTGCGTGGGCATCGGCGGTGACCCCATCCCGGGCTCCAACTTCATCGATATCCTGAAACTGTTCCAGGAAGATCCGAAGACCGAAGCGATCGTCATGATCGGTGAGATCGGCGGTTCGGCTGAAGAAGAAGCAGCTGCCTACATCAAGGCCAACGTCACCAAGCCTGTAGTTTCCTACATCGCTGGTGTGACCGCTCCTCCCGGCAAGCGCATGGGCCATGCTGGCGCCATCATCTCTGGCGGCAAGGGCACTGCAGACGAGAAATTCGCTGCACTGCAAGACGCTGGCGTTAAAACCGTGCGTTCCCTGGCTGACATCGGCAAGGCCCTGGCCGAGCTGACCGGTTGGGAAGTCAAGAAGGCCTAAGCCTTCGCTGACTGCTCAAAAAAAGGCCACCCTCGGGTGGCCTTTTTTGTTATTGAACGCGTGCGTATCTGGCGATACGTATCCTCTGACGCCTTATCCCACAAGCGGGGCAGGGGGCTTCAGGCCGGGCATTGGATGCGCACATGCGCCACCAGCCTCAATCGAACTGATACTGCACACCCGCGCCGACATACCAGGCGCGCTCCGGGCCGGGTTCGTAGTAGCGGCCGTTGCCGTCACCGACAATCACCGACCCGATGTACTCGCGATCCAGCAGGTTGTCGATGCGCAGCACCTGGTTGAAGGTCAGCGCCCCGGCCTTCTGCTCAAAGCGTGCCTGCCAGTTGAACAGTGCGTGGCTGGGCGCCGTCTTGGCGGTATTGCTGTCCTCGACGTAGAGCTTGCTGCGGTACAGGCCTTCGACGGCGGTGCTGAACCATGGCTGCGGCTGCCAGGCCAGCTCGCCATATAGCGTGCGCGCGGGAATGCCGGGCAGCTTGTTGCCCGATTCGATCAGGCGGCCGTTGCTGGTGAAATCCTTGCTGTAAGTGGCGTCGATCTCGGTGTAGGCGAGGTTGGCACGCAAGGTGTCGCTCAAGCGGCTTTCCAGTGCCAACTCGACGCCCCGGCGGCGGGTCCGCGCGGCGTTCTGGAAGCGACTACGGCCACCGCTGGCCGACGCCACCACCAGCTCATCATCCGTGTCGATCTGGAACAACGCCAGTTGCAGGCTGGTCGCTTGTGCGAGACGGGCCTTGAGTCCGATTTCAATTTGCTCGCTGGTGGCTGGTTTCAGCTCGAAGCCGAAGCTGTTATTGGGGCCAGAATAGGACAGCTCGTTCAGCGTCGGCGTTTCAAGCCCCTTGCCCCAACTGGCATAGATATTCAGATCTGGCAGCAGGGCGTAACTGGCGCCAAGAGTGGGCGTGAGCTTACGGTAGGTGACCGAGCCGCTGTCATCGCCATTGCTCAGGAAGCGGTCATCCACGTCGAACTCTACCTGGCTGTGGCGTAGACCAGCCTGTAGGTCAAGTTTGCCCAGTTGCCAGGCTGCCTGGAGGTAGGGCGACAGACTGGTGACTTCGTTGCGCTCGTCGCGGCGCAGATTACCTTTCACCCCCAGGGTGGCACCGACGAAATTCTCGTAGCCCTGGCGGTCATCGCGCGAATAGTCGTAGTCCAGGCCGGTGGTGACGGTCAACAGGCTGCTGCCGAGATTGAACGACTGGATCCAGCGATTGCCGATGCCGTGGAAGCGCCGCTCGAAGTCGATCACGCCGCCTGACTGAGACGCCGGTGCCTGCACAAAGACAGGAATCGACTGGTACTGAATCACCCGGCGTGTGCCGCTGTAGAGCGTGCTCTGCCAGGTTCCAGCGGCGAAGCTGCGCTCGTAGTTGAGGGCGAACTGGCGATGATCGACGGTCTTGCGCGTATCGAACTGCAGTGCGCTGGGTGCGGCGGCGCGGCGGTCGCTCTGTACCTGATCCCAGGTCAGACCCTGCGGGTCTTGCGTGTCGTTCTGATCCAGTTCGCTGAAGCTCAGGCTGAGCTTGCTGAGGTCATCCGGGTACAGGGTCAGCTTGGCAAAGGTCTTGTCGAGGATGGCGCCGCTGTGGTCGCGGTAACCGTCGGTCTCGAAATGCGAGCGGTTGATGATGAAGCCAGCTTTGTCGTTGCCGCCTTCGGCCGAGACGCGGGTACGGCTGGTGCCGTAAGCGGCCTGGGAGGTGTCGAGCGAGACCTTGGGGGCGCCTTCGCCATCGCGCGAGAACAGCTGGATGACTCCACCGGAGTTGCTGCCGTAGACGCTGGCGAATGGCCCGCGCAGGACCTCGATGCGCTCCAGGGTGTCGAGGTCGAAGGTCGCCGCCTGGCCCTGGCCGTCCGGGTTGGACAGCGGCACACCATCGGCCAGCAGCTTGATGCCGCGAATGCCGAAGGCCGAGCGGGCGCCGAAGCCGCGTGAGGATATCTGCAGGTCCTGCGCGTAGTTCTGCCGGTTCTGCACCACCAGCCCCGGCACACTGCCGAGCGCCTCGGAAAGATTGACGCCTGGTTTACCCAGAGTGGCCTGTTCGGCATCAATGCGGTTGACCGAGAAGGGCAGTTGCCAGCCGCTGGCCTGGTAGCGGCTGCCGGTGACTACCAGTGGGTCGGCCTGGTAGGTGGCGTTTTCGGCCTGTGCAGCCAGTGGCAGGAACAATGCGGGCAGCCAGAAGCGGGGGCTCAGCCGGTACATAAGCGAAATGTCTCCCTTGGGGCAGGTAGGCGATATTGAACGTGTCAGTCAGCAGCGGACTAGCGCTGGGTGATAGCCATTAGCGGAAATGCTCTACGAAATGTTGCCGAAAGAGGGTTGTCGAACGATTTGGATAGCGCTAACATCCGGATCAAACAATGAGCGGCGCCACCTCGATGGTGCCCATGGAGTTCCCATGCAACAGCAGTCTTGCGCATTGCCTGCCCGTACCACCCTGGTGGTCATGGGGGTCAGTGGCTCCGGCAAGAGCGAGATCAGCCAGGCGGTCGCCACCGCACTCGGTTGGCGCCATATCGAAGCTGATCATTTCCATCCTCCCGAGAACGTAGAGCGCATGCGCGCGGGCATCCCGCTGAGCGACGAAGACCGTCGCCACTGGCTGGATGCACTGTGCGAGCAGATGCTGGCCGCGCAGGCCGCAGGTGAATGCTTCGTGCTGGCCTGCTCGGCGCTCAAGCGTGCTTACCGCGAGCGCCTGCGTCAGGCGGTTCCGGGGTTGCAGTTCGTGCATCTGGATATCGATCACGCCACTGCGGTGCAACGTGTCGGTGCTCGGCCTGGACATTTCATGCCGACTTCGCTGGTCGACAGCCAGTTCGCCACTCTCGAAAGCCCGGCAGGTGAACCATACGTACGAGTCGTCGATGCGCAACAGTCGCGGCAAGCGTTGGTAACCGACATTCAGGCTTGGGTTCGTCGCGAAGCTACGGAGGCCGTGCCGAGCCAGGCTCAGGATATGCTCGATAGCGAAATTGATAGCGCTAACCAGGCTGCCCAGCTAGGCGCCGAGCCGATCTACGAAGGTCGCATCGCGCGCATGTTCGATCGCCTGACCGATGGCCTGATGGCGGTGCTGATGGCCTTCATGGTGGTGGCGGTGTTTACCAACGTGGTGCTGCGCTACGCCTTCGGCACCGGCTGGCCGGGCGCCGAGGAGCTTTCGCGGTTGGCGTTCGTCTGGCTGGTCTTCGTCGGTGTGGCCTCTGGTATGCGCCGTGGCGAGCTGATGACCTTCCGCATGATTCGCGACCGCTTCCCGCTGCTAGCGCAGCGACTGGTGGATTCGCTGAGCTGGATTCTCGTGGCAGGAGCGAGCCTGCTCTCGGCCTTGGGCGCCTGGAATCAGGTGCAGTTCGGCTGGGGCAACGTCAGTACCGTGGTTGGTTATCCGGTGGTGCTGGCGATGCTGCCGGTGCTGGCGAGCATGCTGGTGCTGGCGATTCTGGCGGTGGTGCAGTTGGTCAACCTCTGGCGGCGTGCGCCGCAGGCGACATTGACCCAGGCGCACGTCGAATGATGCTGGCTCCATTCCAACAAGACGGGCACTGCCCACCGAGGACCTGCCGATGACTGTCGCGGTATTTCTTTCTTCCCTGCTGGGGTTCATGGCATTCGGCATGCCCATCGCCTTCGCCCTGATCCTCACTGCTGCTGTACTGATGTGGTACCTGGATTTCTGGGACGTGCAGTTGCTGGCGCAGAACCTGCTCGCCGGCGCTGACAGCTTCCCGCTGCTGGCGGTGCCGTTCTTCATCCTGGCCGGCGAGCTGATGAACGCCGGCGGCATTTCCCGGCGCATCATTGCCATGGCTCAGGCCTACTTTGGCCATCTGCGTGGCGGCCTCGGCTACGTTGCCATTGCGGCCGCCGTGCTGCTGGCCAGTATGTCCGGCTCGGCATTGGCCGACACCGCTGCACTGGCTACCTTGCTGTTGCCGATGATGCGCCAGCGCGGTTATCCGGTGCATTCCTCGGCGGGCCTGGTAGCCGCTGGCGGCATCATCGCGCCGATCATTCCGCCGTCGATGCCGTTCGTGATCTATGGCGTGGTCACCAACACCTCCATCAGCCAGCTGTTCATGGCGGGGCTGGTGCCGGGATTGATCATGGGCGCCGGCCTGATCGTCGCCTGGACGCTGATCGCTCGCGGCTTCACCGAGCCCACGCCGCCCAAGGCCACTGCTGCAGAGCGCCGGCGGGTGCTGATCGACGGTGCGGCGGCGCTGATGCTGCCGGTGATCATCGTTGGTGGTCTGCGCTTCGGTATCTTCACCCCCACCGAGGCCGCCGTGGTAGCCGCCATGTACGCGCTGGCCGTGTCCACCTTGCTCTACCGCGAGTTGAGCTGGAACGACCTGATGGAGACCCTGACCCGCGCCAGTCGCACCACGGCGTCGGTGATGTTCCTGTGCGCCGCGGCCACAGTCTCGGCCTACATGATTACCCTGGCGCAGTTGCCTGACGAAATCGGCGCCATGCTCGGGCCGCTGGCCGAGCACCCCAAACTGCTGGTACTGGCGATCATGCTGCTGATGATCGCGGTTGGCATGGTGCTCGACCTGACCCCGACCATCCTGATTCTGGCGCCGGTACTGGCGCCCATCGCGATCAAGGCCGGTGTCGATCCGGTGTACTTCGGCGTGATGTTCGTGCTGATCGGCTCCATCGGCCTGATCACGCCGCCTGTGGGCACCGTGCTTAACGTCGTCGGCGGTATCGGCAAGTTGCGCATGGAAGTGCTGGTACGCGGCGTCATGCCGTTCTTTCTGATTTACCTGATCATCGTCGCGATGCTGGTGGCGTTTCCGTCCATCGTCACCGTGCCGCTGGCCTGGCTGCGCTGAGTTGACCTGACGGCGTTGGCGCGCCGATATCATTCACAACAATAAGAGGTAGACCCGATGAAACGTCCACTGCTCGCCATCCTCACCGCTGCCATGCTGTGCAGCCCGCTCGCCAGTTTCACCGCCCATGCCGATGACGTGCGCTCACGCATGATCCGCTTCGGTTACGGCCTCAACGAGAACAGCAATCAGGGCCGCGCGGCCAAGCTGTTCGCCGAGGAGGTCGCCAAGGCCTCCGACGGCAAGCTCAAGGTGCGCACCTTCGGTGCCGCCAGCCTGGGCTCGGACGATCAGATGCAGAGTGCGCTGATTGGCGGCGCGCAGGAAATGATGGTCGGCTCCACCGCAACCCTGGTCGGCATCACCAAGGAAATGGCGGTGTGGGATACGCCTTTCCTGTTCAGCAGTGCCGAGCAGGCCGATGCCGTGCTCGACGGCCCGGTGGGCCGCCAGGTCATGGACAAGCTGGAAGAGAAGGGCCTGGTCGGCTTGGTGTACTGGGAGAACGGCTTCCGCAACCTGACCAACAACACGCGGCCGATCAGCAAATTGGAGGACTTTTCCGGCGTCAAACTGCGGGTCATGCCCAACCCGGTATTCCTCGAGACCTTCAAGCTGATGGGCGCCAATGCCGTGCCGTTGCCATTCTCCGAGCTGTTCACCGCGCTGGAGACCAAGGCCGTCGACGGCCAGGAAAACCCCTTCAACACCATTCTTTCCTCGAAGTTCTACGAGGTGCAGAAGTACCTGACCGTGACTAACCACGTGTACAGCCCGTGGATCGTCACCGTGTCCAAGCGCTGGTGGGATGGTCTGTCGCAGACCGAGCAGAACATCCTGCTGGAGGCGGCCAAGAAGGCGCGTGACTTCGAGCGTAAGGACACCCGCGAGGAAGCAGCCCGTGCCCTGGCCGAGCTGAAAGACAAGGGCATGCAGATCAACGAAGTGGAGCCGACCGAAGTGCAGCGCATGCGTGAGCAGGCCGCGCCGGCGATCCAGAAGGTCGTCGAGACCGTCGGTCAGCAACTGTTCGATCAAGTGCAGACTGAAGCCGAGAAGGCCGCTCTATAAGGGCTTGCCCAGGATCGGCTCGGCCAGTGCGCCGCTGATTCTGAGCAGGTTCGCAGTTTCGCGGGGCACGCAGGTGGTAACGCTCCTTGCATGGTGGCGTTACCCCGGGCGGCGTGTCCCGCGCTTTATTCCCCGGCGGGGCTGGTAGAATCGGCCGCTGAAATCATTGGAGGCGCTATGAGCCAACGCCGTCGCCGGTCCGCAGAACGTGTCACCTTGTCCGACGTGGCCAAGGCCGCAGGCTGTTCGTTGATGTCCGCCTCGCGCGCGCTGTCGCAGCCGGGGCGGGTGTCTGATGCGTTGCGCGAGCAGGTGATGCGCGCCGCTCAGGCGCTGGGTTACGTGCCCAACCCGGCAGCGCGGGCATTGGCCAGTTCACGCTCGAATCTGGTGGCAGTGGTGATCCCGTCACTGTCGAACTCGGTGTTCGTCGATACCGTGGAGGCTATCCAGCGGGTGCTGATGCCGGCCGGCTTCGAAATGATGATCGGTGTCAGTCACTACCGGGTCGAGGAGGATGAGCGTCTGCTGCGGTCCTACCTGGCGCACCAGCCAGCGGGTCTGCTGCTCACGGGCTTCGAGCGCAGCGACGCGGCGCGCGAAATCCTCGGCGCCAGCAGTTGCCCATTGGTGACGTTGATGGAGCTGAGCGAGGAGCCGGAGGATTACTGCGTCGGCTTCTCTCAGGTCGAAGCCGGCGCCGCGATGACCCGTGCCCTGGTGCAGCGTGGTTACCGCCATATCGCCTTTGCCGCCGCGCAGCTTGACCCACGCACCTTGCAGCGTGCAGAAGGCTATCGTCAGGTGATGCGTTACCTCAATCGACATGACCCGGCGCTGGAATTGCTGACGCCGGAGTTGTCCTCCATCGGCTTGGGCGCCGAGTTGCTCGACCGTCTGCTGGCGCAGCAGCCGCAGATCGATGCGGTGTTCTTCAACAACGACGACCTGGCCATGGGGGCACTGTTCCGCGCGCGTCAGCTGGGCCTGGACGTGCCGGGAAGCCTGGCCATCGCCGGTTTCAACGATTTGCCAGCCGCAGCCTGGATGCATCCGGCCTTGAGCACCGTGCGTACCACCCGTGGTCGTGTCGGTGAGCTGGCGGCGAACATGCTGCTGGCGCTGATGCGTGGCGAAACGCCGGAGCAGCACTGCATCGACGTCGGCTTCGAACTGGTGATGCGCGACAGCGCCTGAGGCTATTGTTTCCTGTTGGCCGCCGCCATTTGCTCGGCGGCGTCCAGGCGCAGGCGTTCACGCTCATCGAAACGTTCTGCTGCCAGCGCCTCGATCGCCGCGCGCTTGTCGCTGCTGCTGAGCCCAGCATTGGCCTCAATCTTTGCCTTGGCAGTGATGTAGTCATCCAGACGCTTCTGCCAGTTCTGCCGCTGGTTATCCAGCGTCTCCAGGCGCGTGGTGGCTTCGGCGCCTACCAGTTGCTGACGCATCTGGCGGATCTGCGCAGCGTTGGCGCCTTCGGCCAGCAGGCGGGCGGTGTGCTGCCGTAGTTCCTGCTGCAGTTGCGGCAGTACGGCGTCCTGCAGCTCCTCGGGCAGAGACGCACGCAGGCGGTCGACGGCAGCACCTTTCTCTTCTGCGCTCATTCTGCTGTCGTGCTGGATGGCCAGGCGCTCCAGGGTGAAGCGGCTGTAGCCTTCCTCGCGGGCGAAGAAGGCCTGGTGGGTCTCGCTATCGAACAGACGCGCGCGCAGTGTCTGTACGGCGCTTTCGCGCTGGCGCATGGCATCCAGGCTGGCCATTTGCGGCAGGTCGCGCTCCAGCAGCACCAACTCACGCTTGTAGCTCAGGTATTGGTCCAGCAGCGTCTGCGCGTGGGCTCGTGCAGGTTCCTGCAGGTTGCTGTCGATGTAGTTGCGCAGGCGCGACACGCTGGCATCCAGGCTTTCCTCGCCGATGCTGGCGAGGAAGTAATCGAAGATGCGGCGGATGTCTTCGCTGATGATCAGATTGCCGTCGGCGTCCACGCGAAAGCTGCCGTCGACTTCGGTGCCGACGAAGGAGCTGGGCAGGGCCAGCGTGGTGGTCTTCTTCCGCGTCTCGTTGATAGTCGGCGTTGCGGCCTCGGTAGTCGGCTCCGCTACAGGCTGCGAAGCCGTGGCGGCGGGAGGCGTGAATGGGGTCGGCTGGTGTCCGGGTTGCAGGTAAAGCATCAGCGCCAGGCCGGCGGCGATCAGTAGCGGCAGGACGAACAGGGTTTTCTTCACGGCAGGTTCCAGTAGGGCGTCGGATCGGGATCGCTCCTGATCCGAACCAGGGCTTGGAGCAATACCCGTAGGGTGCGCCGTACGCACCGGATTGTCGGTAACGCTGGCATTTCGGTGCGCACGGCGCACCCTACGAGGCCTGGCAGTCTAGAGCCCGGCGTTCTTCAGGCGGTTGGCATGCTGGCGGTAGACGGTAACCGGATCGGTCTCGAACAGGCTGGTCAGACCAAGTGTCTGGTTGACCTCGTCGAGATGGTTCATCCGGTAGTTGTCACGAATCACCTGGCCCATGTGCGAGCTGCAGCGGCCGACCAGACCGTCGTTGGCTTCGTTGCCGAAGGTCAGCGAGGAGGCGCCCATTAGCAGGTCGCTCGGGTCGAGCAGGTTGGTCAGCGGGCTGGTTCCACTCCAGGAGTAGTAGCGCACGCCGCCTACGCTGTAGGCACCTTCGCCACAGGCGCTGGTGGGAATGCCTTGCGGGAACTTGGTATTGAAGCGTGCAGCGCCCTCGCTGTTGAGCGATTCCAGCGAGCCCAGTGCATTCTGCGGCGTGGTGCTGGAACTGCCGGAGAGGAAGTTGATCAGCGTCCCCAGGCCGTTGACGATGCCAACCAGCAGCGGGGTGGCGACCGGGCCGGCCGGGCCGTCGCTGATGCCTTTGAGGAAGTCGGCGGTGGCCGAACCCTTGTGTGGTGCGCCGACGCTGGTGACCGATGCCACCAGATCCGGGCGTACGGCGGCGACATAGCGGGTGGTCGGGCCGCCATGACTGTGGCCGATCAGGTTGACCTTACCCTTGCCGCTGATGGCGACGATGTCCTCGACCTGCTGCAGCAATTGTTCACCGCGCGCTTCGGAGGTGTCCAGCTGGCTGACTTCGGTGACGTAGACGCTGGCGCCGTCACGGCGCAGTGCCGCCGGGATGCCATACCAGTAGTCGACACCAAGGATACTGTCGAAGCCGAGCATGCCGTGGCCGAGGACGATGGGGTATTTGGTCTGGGTATAGCCGGATGATCCGAACCAGAATGCCTGGGTCTGGCCGCTGGCGAGCAGGCCGGCGCCGAGGCAGAGGGCGAGCAGGGTTTTATTGTTCTTCATGGGTGCTCTCGATGTGTTTGTTGAGGCAGTCGGCTGCTTCCAGCAATACAGATCGCACCCATCCCTTGGCGCGTACGGCGCAAGGACGATGGCAGGAAACATGCCATCGTCCTTGCGTTTCTGGCGAACCCTCTATCCAGGCGCTTTCGAGGATATTCGGGCGACTTGGCGTCGATATCGCCGCGTATTTTTTGTTACGTGCCGAAACGTCGGGTCGCGCCGATGGCCGCAGTTGATCCGGCCAGGCTGGGCGCCCATGGCCAGGAATGGGTCTTTCAAGCGGATGGAAATGCGCGGACCGAGTGTCGCCCAATCGAAGGTTGGGGTTGAAGTTGGGTGCGCCTTGACAGTTTGCCGTGGGCTTCTCTAGGATGCGCCCTGCGCCGATTTAAACAGCTACTTGCGGGGCGCCACAGGGGGTTGTCATCAACGCCTGAAATTCCGCTAAAGCGCTGGTTCGGTGTCGCCTCTCACCGCTGCCCAGCGGGATTCTCGAGGCGGAGACTCGACCATGATCTGTCCCCAACCCCTTATTCGCCTGGCGCCCATCACATCGGGTCTGCTGCTGCGCAATCCGCGCGTACTGCTGGGCGGTAGCCATCAACCCACCTTGTTGCGCTATCTCGAAGGCTGGCCCAAGCGCTGGGCCGGGTCGCGTGCCTTTCGCATCCAGTTCGTGCAGAACGGCGAGTCGCTGAGTCGCTTCGCGCGGGACAGTTTCGACCTGGCGGTGATCCAGGCACCCAGCGCCGAGGACGTGGCACAAACCGTCGGTGAGCTGGTGCGAGTGGCGCGTCAGGGGCTGATCACCCGGCGCTAGGGGGTCGTGGGGCCGTCTAGGCCGAACGCACCAACAACATCCCGTGGTCGCTGGTGTGCAGCGAATGCCCGCTTACCGGCTGTGTGCACGGCGCACCCTACGCGCCAGGTCTCAGGGATACTCGATCTCGACGATATAGCAGGTCTTCTCACCACTGGGGCTGTGTACCCGCACTTCAGCGTCCAGCCCCTTGCCGACCAGGGCGCGGGCCAGTGGCGAGTCGATGCTGATCAGGCCCTGCTTCAGGTCCAGCTCGTCGGGGCCGACGATGCGGTAGCGCGACTGCTCGCCGTCCTCGTCTTCGATGGTGACCCAGGCGCCGAAGTACACCTTGTTCGGATCGGATGGTTTGTCGCTGACGACTTTGAGCTTCTCCAGGCGCTTGGTGAGAAAGCGCACGCGGCTGTCGATCTCACGCAGCATCTTCTTGCCGTAGGTGTATTCGGCATTCTCCGAGCGATCACCCTGGGCCGCTGCTTCGCTGACTGATTGCGTCACCTGTGGCCTGCGCACATGCCACAACTCGTGAAGCTCGGCGCGCAGGCGCGCTTCGCCTTCGGGTGTGATCAGTGGCGTGCCGGCAGGGCGAGGGGGACGATAGCGGCTCATGGTGTCTCTACAAGATGGAAGGGGCGCCAGTCTAGCAAACCCCTCTCTAGCTTCTCAGCCTTCGCGCAATACGCTCAACGGGCTGGCATTCAGCGCGCGGCGAGTGCCGAGCACGCCGGCCAGGCCGATCAGCAGCGCGCCGATCAGCGGCAGCAGGAGCAACCATGGGTGAGGTTGCCAGCTCATGTCGAATGCGTAGCGATAGAGCAGAAAGCTCACCAGCTCGCAGCCCAGCGCGGCCAGCAGGCCAGCGGCAGCGCCGAGCAGGCCGAACTCGGCGCGGCGAGCGCTGATCAGCAGCTTGCGTTCGGCGCCCAATGCCCGCAGCAGCGCACCCTGACGAATGCGCTCGTCCAGTGTCGCCTGCAGTCCTGCCAGCAGCACGATGATGCCGGCGGCGAGCACGAACAGCAACACATACTCGATGGCCAGGGTGACCTGAGCGAGGATGCTACGCAGTTGCGCCAGCAGAGCGTCGACCTGCAGCAGCGTCACGCTGGGGAAGGCGCGGCTGAGGGCTATCAGTTCTGCGTCCTGTCCGGGCGGCAGGTAGAAGCTGGTCAGATAGGTGGCAGGCAGGTCCTGCAGGGTCTGCGGCTCGAAGATCATGTAGAAGTTGGGCTGGAAGCTGTCCCAGTCGACCTGGCGCAGGCTGGTGACCTGCGCTTCGCGTTCGATGCCGCCGACATTGAAGCGCAGCCGGTCGCCGAGCTTCAGTTGCAGGCTTTCAGCCAGTTCGGATTCGACGGAAACGCCAGGCAGTTCGCTGGCGTGCGCAGCGCCCCACCAATTGCCTGCGGTAAGCAGGTTGTCAGATGGCAGAGCCTCGGCCCAGGTCAGGCTCAGGTCGCGCTGGATGGCGCGCTCGCCGCGACTTTCCTTGGTTACCAGTTGGCGCACCGGCTCACCGTTGATCATGATCAGTCGGCCCGGCACCACGGGGTACAGCGGGGCTGGATGCGGCGACAGCTCGGCCAGGCGTGCGGCGAATGCATCGCGTTCGGCAGGCAGCACATTGAGGGCGAAGTGATTGGGCGCGTCCTCCGGCAACTGGTCCTGCCAGGTATCGAGCAATTCGCCACGCAGCAGGGCGATCAGCGCCATGGCCAGCAGGATCAGACCGAACGCCAGCGCTTGCCCGGCTGCAGCCAACGGGTGGCGCAGCAGCTGGCCCAGGCCCAGGCGCCAGGGCAGGGCGGCGCGCTGCAACAGGCGGCGCAGGCTCTGCAAACCGAGCAGCAACAGACCGCCGAGCAGCAATGCGGCGAGTAGTCCGCCACCCAGCAGCGCCAGCGTCAGACGCAGATCCAGGCTCAGGCGCCACATGATCAAACCCAGCGCGATCAGCGCTGCGCCGTAGACCAGCCAAGAGCTGGCCGGCACCGGCAGCATATCGCGGCGTAGCACGCGCAGCGGTGGCACGCGGCCGAGCGCGGCCAGCGGCGGCAGGGCGAAACCGGCCAGCGCCACCAGGCCGGTGGCCATGCCGGCCAATGCGGGCCACAGATCGGCAGGCGGCAGATCATCCGGGATCAGCCCGCGCAGCAAATGGAAGAGCACGTGCTGGCCGGCCCAGCCGAGCAGTGCGCCGATCAGGCAGGCGATCAGCCCCAGCAGTGCCAGCTGCAGGCCGAACAGGGCCAACGCTTCACGCCGTGACAGCCCGAGGCAGCGCAGCAGCGCACTGGCATCGAAGCGCCTTGCCGCGAAGCGAGCCGCCGAGAGTGCTACCGCGACGCCAGCGAGCAACACGGCTGCCAGGCTGGCCAGGTTCAGATAACGTTCGGCACGGCCGAGGGCACCGCCGACCTGGCGATTGCCATCGCGAGCGTCGTCCAGGCGCTGGTTGGGTTCCAGGCCGGCTTCAACTGCCTGACGGTAGGCCGCCAGGGCATTGGCATCGCCGCGCCAGAGTTCCCGAAAGCGCACACGGCTGCCGGGTTGTACCACTTCAGTCGCGGCAAGATCGTCCAGGTGCATCAGCACGCGCGGCGTCAGGCTGTAAAAGTCGCCAGCGGTGTCGGGGTCATAGGTCAGCACACGGCTCAGGCGCAGGGTTTTGGCGCCTATTTCCAGTTCATCGCCAATCTTCAGATTCAGCGCGACCATCAGGCGCGCTTCGGCCCAGACTTCTCCGGGGCGCGGGCCGGAACCCACTTCCTCTGGTGCGTAGGGTTCAGCAGCGCTCCTCAGTTCGCCGCGCAGAGGATAAAGGCTATTGGCTGCCTTGACGCTGGCCAGCTGAATGCCTTCCTGGGCGGCGACCACGCTGGAGAACTCTACCGCTTGTGCGTGATCGAGGCCCAGCTTGAGCCCCGCGTCTATCTGTTGCTGGCTGGCTGGCGAGCTGCCGCTCAGGCGCAGGTCAGCGGCGAGAAACTCGCTGGCACGCAGCAGCATTGCGTCATTCAGACGCGCGCTGAAATAGCCGATGGCGCTGCTGGCGGCCACCGCGACCAGCAAGGCGAAGAACAGCACCCGTAGCTCGCCGGCGCGGGCATCGCGCAGCAGTTGGCGGGCAGCGAGCGAAAACAGACGAGTGAAGGGCACACGTTTCATCAGGGCTCCACGCGGTCGATCAGGTGTCCGGCTTCCAGGCGGATCAGGCGCTGGCAGCGGTGCGCCAGGCGCTCGTCGTGGGTGACCAGCACCAAGGTGGTACCGCGTTCCTGGTTGAGCTGAAAGAGCAGGTCGCTGATGCGCTCTCCGGTGTGGCTGTCGAGGTTGCCGGTAGGCTCATCGGCGAACAGCACGTCCGGTTCTGCAGCGAAGGCGCGGGCAATGGCCACACGCTGTTGCTCACCACCGGAGAGCTGGCGCGGGTAGTGCGTCAGACGTTGACCCAGGCCGACGCGTTCGAGCAGCGTACGAGCACGCTGGCGGGCATCGGCATGACCTTCCAGCTCCAGCGGCAGCATCACGTTCTCCAGCGCGTTGAGGCTGTCGAGCAACTGGAACGACTGGAAGACGAAACCCACATGCTCGGCGCGCAGGCGCGCGCGCTGGTCTTCATCGAGCTCACTGAGGTTCTTGCCGGCCAGCAATACGGCACCGCCACTGGGCAGGTCCAGGCCGGCGAGCAATCCGAGCAGGGTGGATTTGCCAGAACCTGACGCACCGACGATGGCCAGGCTGTCGCCTTTGCTCAGTTCGAGATCGAGATCATGGAGGATGGTCAGCTCGCCTTCCGCGCTGCTGACCACTTTGCTAAGGTTCCGCGCAGCGAGAATGCTCGAAGTCATGGAGATTCCAAATGCGTGCATGGTGGTTGAGTGGTGCCTTGGCCCTGACGCTCTGGGCTCAGGGAGCGGTTGCAGGCACCCTGCTTGTGGTCGGCGATAGTATCAGCGCGGCTTTTGGCCTGGATAGCCGCCAGGGATGGGTCGCTTTGCTGGAAAAACGCCTTGATGAAGAGGGTTTCGAGCACGCGGTGGTCAATGCTTCGATCAGCGGCGATACCAGTGCAGGTGGCGCCGCACGGCTCTCTGCGCTCCTTGCGGAGCACAAGCCGGAGCTGGTCATCATCGAGTTGGGAGGCAACGATGGCCTGCGTGGCCAGCCCCCTGCGCAATTGCAACAGAATCTTGCGTCGATGATCGATAAATCGCAGTCCGCCGGTGCCGATGTGCTGCTTCTTGGTATGCGTTTGCCGCCCAACTATGGCGCGCGTTACACCACGTCTTTCGCCCAGGTTTTCGCCGATTTGGCGGAGCAGAAGAAGGTGCCACTGGTGCCGTTCTTTCTCGAGGGTGTCGGCGGCGTGCCGGGGATGATGCAGGCCGATGGCATTCATCCGACCGAGTCCGCGCAGGCGGTGTTGCTGGACAATGTCTGGCCGACGCTCAAACCTCTGCTGTAAGTGTCTGTTTTCGAGGGGCACAGAGCAGGCACAGGCTTTTCCGCCTCAAGCCTTTCAGCTAATGTGGCCGACCTGTCACGGAGCCCCAGATGCCGCGTCCCGCCTGGTCCCTTTATGCCTACCAACTGATTGAGCCGGATGAGCAGCTGGATCTGTTCGCCTGTCGTGAGGTGCGCGTGCACTTGGTGGCTCGCCAGCTGCGCCTGGGCGGGCATGCTGATCGCACGCTTTGCGATGGCTTGTTGCCGGCACAACCGCGCTGGCGGACGCTGGAAAAGGTCTGGCTGCGTGACCGTCGCCTGTGTCCCGCTTGCCTGGCGGCATTCGAGGCGCAGCGCCAGGGTTTGTGCTCGAATTGGGCGGATGGCTGACGTCTGCCCTGCTTGCGAATGGCGGTGTACAATCGCCGCAATATCACTCAACTCTTCAAGGGACATCCCGGATGTTGTCGCGCTTCTCTGCGGTCAACCGCTGCCTGACTCTGGTCGCACTGTGCTCCAGTACTGCGGTACAGGCACTCGAACTTCCACTGCCGCCGCCAGGCGAGGATGTGGTGGGCCAGGTACAGGTGATCAAGGCCAAGTACGAGGACACCTTCGCCGATCTGGGAACGGCAAATGATCTTGGCTATCTGGAAATGGTTGCCGCCAACCCGGGTGTCGATCCCTGGCTGCCGGGTGAGGGCACCGAGGTCATCCTGCCGACTCGTTACGTGCTGCCGCCTGGGCCGCGTGAGGGTATCGTCATCAACCTGGCCGAATATCGTCTGTATTACTTCCCGAAAGGTCAGAATGTGGTGCACACCTTCCCGCTGGGCATCGGTCGTGAGGGTTGGGGTTCACCGCTAGGCACTGGTCGCGTGACCGTGAAGACGCCGAACCCGGCCTGGTATCCGCCTCAGTCGATTCGTGAGGAGCATGCGGCCGAAGGCGATATCCTGCCCACCGTAGTACCGCCTGGCCCGGATAATCCGTTGGGCCCTTACAAGATGACGCTGTCGTTCCCTGGCTACCTGATCCACGGCTCGAACAAGAAGTTCGGTATCGGCATGCGCGTCAGTCACGGCTGCTTCCGCATGCTCAATCACAACGTGCTGGACTTGGCGGGTATGGTGCCGGTCGGCACGCCGGTACGCATCATCAACGAGCCTTACAAGTTTGGTGTGAGCAGTGGCAAGGTCTACCTGGAAGCGCATGCGCCACTGGATGACGAGGGGGATCCCTCTGTTGTCGACAAGCACACGGCGGTGATCAATGCGTTGCTCAAACGTGACGAACTCAGCGGCCTGCGCCTTGACTGGGAGATGGTCCGTGAGGTGGTTGCTGCCGAGGACGGTATGCCGGTGCCGATCGCTGCGCAGACCGAGCACGTAGTCGCGAGCAGCGATAACCCGTTCTGATCCAGCGACGTTGCAAAAACCCGCCTGCATTCGTGTACGCGGGTTTTTTATTGCCCGGCAATCGAGACGTTCCGAGAGTGCCGGAGCGCGAGCAGGCAATAAAAAAGCCGCACCAGTTGCCTGGGGCGGCTTTCGAAAAAACGAGTCGCAATTACTTGCGGCTGGCTTTTTCCAGCATACGCAGAGCGCGCTCGTTAGCTTCGTCAGCAGTCTGCTGAGCTTTCTGAGCAGCGGCCATAGCTTCATCGGCCTTGCGGTAGGCTTCGTCAGCACGTGCTTGAGCACGAGCAGCTGCGTCTTCGGTAGCAGTCAGACGAGCTTCGGTTTCTTTGGACATGCTGCTGCAACCGGTAGCCAGAACTGCGGCCAGAGCCAGAGCAGAGAATTTCAGAACGTTGTTCATCGTGTTCCCCTTGAGGTGGAGTTTTCCATAAAGAGCAATTCCCCAACTGCGGGAAATTAGCCGGCGTACATACTACCTATTACTTTTAGTAAGTAAACGGAGCCAGGGCAAGAGTTGCAGTTTTTTTTCTTTGGGCAGGGCGCTGAAGGATAGAATTTGCGTGGGCTGGCTAAAAAGTAGTCAGTTACGCATTCGATACAGTGTAGCGGTTGTACGAGCTGTTATAACTATCCCGGCTTTGAAACTAAAACAATAAAAGAGGGGATGCAGATGCTTGGGAATTTGGGGCTTTTGCTGGGCTTGGCGCTACTTATCTTCATGGCGTTGCGCGGGGTGAACATATTCATCGCTGCGTTGCTGTGTTCGATTCTGGTGGCCCTCACCAATGGCGTAGCCGTATCAGGTGCACTGCTCGAGCACTTTCCATTCGGCCCATTGGGTGCATTCACCTTTGCTGGCAAGTTCTTCGTGCTGTTTCTCTGTGGTGCGATCTTCGGCAAGGTCATGGCTGCCAGCCAGGCGGCCAGCAGTATTGCTCAGGCCATTACCCGCGGTCTGGGTACGCAACGAACGCTCTGGGTGGCGATGCTGGTGTGTGCGGTTCTCACCTATGGCGGGGTGGTGGTATTCGTGGTGATCTTCACCATGTATCCGCTGGGCATTACCCTGATGCGCGAGGCCAATCTGCCCAAGCGACTGTTCTGCGCCGCCACTGCACTGGGGGCGGGAACCTTCACCATGACGGCCTTGCCTGGCTCACCTTCGATTCACAACGTGATCGCAGCCAGTGCACTGGGCACCGACCTGTTCGCAGGTGCCTGGATTGGCCTGTTCGCCTCGCTGGTAATGATTGGTCTGGGCATGGCTTATCTGCAGCGCGAATGGCGCCTGGCGCGCGAACGAGGCGAGGGGTTCGAGCCTAACGCGCAGGACGAGCGCATGCAGCAGCTGGCCGGTGCACCCGGAAGCGGGCCACACTGGGGCATCGCGTTGGTACCGATCATCGTGGTGCTGGGGATCATTCTTCTGCCGCGCCTGCTCGCTCTATCTGGAGCAGCTGTGCCGGGCGAGGGGGCGCTGGGTGGGCTGCTGGCTTTCAGTCAGTCGCAGCCGATTCTCTGGCCCAGTCTGGCCTTGGTGATCGCTACCGGGGTGGCTGTGCTGATGTTTTCGGCGTTGCGCCGTAATACCGTCGGCTTACTGGGGCAGGGGGCTGACGATGCGATCATGCCGCTGCTGAACACTGCTGCGGTGATCGGTTTTGGTGGTGTGGTTACTCAGACCGCAGGTTTCGCTCAGTTCGCCCAATGGATACTGGGGGTGGATCTGCCGCCACTGTTGTCGGTGTTCGCCTCGGTTAGCGTGGTCTCGGGCATCGTCGGCTCGTCGTCTGGTGGCCTGCAGATTTTCATGCAGACCCTGGCACCGCGTTATCTGGAGATGGGCGTGGACCCTGAGGTGCTGCACCGTATCGCCAACATCACCGCTGGTGGGCTGGATTCGCTGCCACACTGTGGGGCAGTGATCGCGATGCTGATGATCATGGGGCTGACTCACAAGCAGGCGTACAAGGACATCTTCGTCATCACGGTACTGGTCCCCGTGATTGCGGCTTTGCTCTGCATCGCAGTCTTGAGCTTCTGATTGCTCGTGGCTGGGCAGCCCGGCGGCTGATAAGCTTGGCTAATTGCGTGGTCGGAAGTGGCACCGGAATTTGCGCTTTTGCCAAAGCACCGGTATGAAGTAAAAATTGACGCGCCGCTAACGGTTTGCGGCTAGAGGAGTGAAGATGAGCGAGGGGTTGTCCATTCACCATGACCAGGCGAGTCACCAGTTCGTGACGACCGTCGATGGTGATCGTGCCTATCTGGCCTATATGGATCTGGGCAAGCAGACGCTGGACATCTATCGCACCTTTGTACCCAACGGCCTGCGTGGTCGTGGCATCGCCGCAGCGTTGACCGAGCATGCCCTGCAGTATGCCGAAGGCAAGGGCTACACGGTGATTCCGTCCTGCTCGTATGTCGAGCGCTACATGGAGCGACGTTCGCGTCACCAGTAGGAGTCGGTTTGGCGTGGTGGGCTGAAGCCCTCCCTACGTGTGAATGCGGATACAAAAACGCCGGGCAATGCCCGGCGTTTTCATTGCTGTTGCGTCCTCAGCCGCGAGGGCGCTTAGGCAGTACGTCCTTGAGCTTTGCGTGCATGCTGCGCAGGCTCTTCTCGGTGGTATCCCAGTCGATGCAGGCATCGGTGATGGATACACCGTATTTGAGGTCGCACAGATTCTTCGGAATCGACTGGCTGCCCCAGCCCAGGTGGCTCTCGACCATCAGGCCAACGATGGAGTTGTTGCCTTCGAGAATCTGGTTGGCCACGTTCTCCAGAACCAGTGGCTGCAGTGCCGGGTCCTTGTTGGAGTTGGCGTGGCTGCAGTCGACCATGATGTTCGGGCGAATGCCGGCTTTCGTCAGTTCCTGCTCACAAATGGCAACGCTGACCGAATCGTAGTTGGGTTTGCCATTGCCGCCGCGCAGTACCACGTGGCCGTAGGCGTTGCCCTTGGTGGTGACGATGGACACGCCGCCTTCCTGGTTGATGCCGAGGAAACGGTGCGGGCTGGAAACCGATTGCAGGGCGTTGATGGCCACGGTCAGACCGCCATCGGTACCGTTCTTGAAGCCAACTGCCGAGGACAAGCCCGAGGCCATTTCCCGGTGGGTCTGGGATTCGGTGGTACGTGCGCCGATGGCCGACCAGCTGATCAGGTCCTGCAGGTACTGCGGGGAGATCGGGTCGAGCGCCTCGGTAGCGGTGGGCAGGCCCATTTCCGCGAGGTCGCGCAGCAGCTTTCGGCCGATGTGCAGACCGTCCTGGATCTTGAACGAATCGTCCAGATACGGGTCGTTGATCAGACCTTTCCAGCCGACCGTGGTACGCGGCTTCTCGAAGTACACGCGCATGACCAGGAACAGGCTGTCGGACAGCTCGGCAGCCAGCACCTTGAGGCGCTCGGCATACTCGTGAGCGGCCTTGATATCGTGGATGGAGCAGGGGCCGACGACCACGAACAGGCGATGATCCTTGCCGTCGAGAATGTCGCGTACCACCTGACGGCCATGAGCCACGGTCTTCAGTGCTGCATCTGTCAGGGGGATTTCGCGTTTGAGCTGATCGGGGGTGATCAGGGTTTCATTGGAGGCGACGTTGAGGTCGTCGATCGGTAAATCAGCCATCGTGCTATTCATCGGGTCAGGTCGTCAGGTCACGGGTGCCGGCCGCCAGCGATCCCCTATGGCGGTGCACAGCTAGTTGGTGCAGGGGGAGCCGAACCTTAGCGCGTACGGGGCGGCGCGACAATGGGCGTTAAGTTCAATAAGCCTCATAGAGTTGCAGTATGAGGTGGGTTATTGCTCTCGTTGCCGGGGGCTGCGCCGTATTCAGGCGAGATAGGGAAACTCGGCGGCATGCTTGGCGATCCAGTCCTGAGCGCATTGTTCGATGGCCATGGGGTGGCCCGACGCCTGTTCCAGCTGTTGTCGGTAATGCTGGATCTGGCAGACCTGCTCGACCATGCGCGCGCGGAACAGGGTGTCTTCATCGAGAAAGGCGATGCCTACCAGGTAATCGGTATCCTGGCGCCGGCACCAGGCCACTACGCCGGGGTAGCGCGCCTGTTCGCCCAGTAGCGGGATGCGCAGTTCAACCGAGGTGCCACGGCGAAAGCCGCGTGACGAGTTGCATGCGACCCCACCCAGGCTGATATTGTTCAGCCGCTGCCGGGGAATGCAGGCCTGTTTTCGCAGTACCAGTTCCACCGGCATATCGCTTGGATGACGCAGAAACTTACGCATGAACACCGACCTTGAATGCAGGCAAACTGATATCAGTAAATTCAGTATAGCGACGCAATTGGAATTGACCGATCTGGATGCCGACCGCCGCCTGCTCGATCTTCCCGGTGCCTCACTGCTGGTGTTCACAAGCACGGGCTGTGCCAGCTGCCGTTGGGCACGTCAGGCCTTGCCGGGGATGCCGCTACCCATCGAGCGCCTGTGCTGGGTCGATGCCGGGCATAACGCGGGGTTGGTGGCGCGCTACGAGGTATTCCACTTGCCCGCGCTGTTTCTGGTCAAGGACGGTCATTTCTTTGGCGCATTGCACGCACCTATTACCCATTCCGATCTGGTTACCGCCATGGGCGAGGCCCTGCTTCGCCCGGCTGAGGAGCTTCCCTGATGTCTCAATACCCTGCGCCGCGTATCGGCATCATCGGCACCGGTGCCATTGGCGGTTTCTACGGAATGCTGCTGGCTCGCGCTGGTCATGACGTGCACTTTTTGCTGCGCAGCGAGTACAGCGCGGTGGTTGAACGAGGTCTGCAGTTGAACAGCGCGGAACATGGTGCACTGAGCCTGGCGCCGGTACAGGCCTACCAGCATGTCGACGAGATGCCGCCGTGCGACTGGCTGCTGGTCGGTGCCAAGACCACGGCCAATGCCGAGCTGGCGCCGCTGATTGCCAAGGTAGCAGCGCCAGGCACCAAGGTGGTGCTGTTGCAGAATGGCCTGGCGGTGGAGGACGAATTGCGTCCGCTGTTGAGCGCCGATCTGCATCTGTTGGGCGGGCTCTGCTACATCTGCGTTCACCGCAGTGCGCCGGGCGTGATCGAGCATCAGGCACTGGGGGCGATCAACCTGGCCTATCACTCCGGGCCTTTGGCCGACGATGAGGCACGGCTGGCGCTGGTCGAGGAGGGCGCGAGCCTGCTGCGCAGCACCGGCCTGGATTCGGCGGCAATGCGCGATCTGGCACAGACGCGCTGGCAGAAGCTGGTGTGGAACATTCCTTATAACGGCCTGTCGGTGCTGCTCGATGCCGATACGCGGCGCCTGATGGGTAATCCCGACAGCCGCGCGCTGATCGCTGACATGATGCAGGAGGTGGTGCAGGCCGCTCAGGCGCTGGGTTACGCCATGCCGGACAGCTATGCGGACAAATTGCTGGCCGCCACGCAGCGCATGCCGGATTACTTGCCGAGCATGTACCACGACTTTGCCCAAGGGCGACCGGCCGAACTACATGCCATTTACGAGGCTCCGCTGGCGGCTGCGGACGCAGTGGGTTTCGCAATGCCCAAGGTGCGCGCCCTGTATCAGGCGCTTCGTTTCATTCAGGCTCGCCAGGAGGCTTAAGCATGGGTAAGGGGCTAGGTGACAAACTTGTGCTGGCGATCTCTTCGCGAGCGCTGTTCGATCTGAGCGAAAGCCACCAGATCTATGAAAGCGAAGGGGTGGAAGCCTATCGCCGCTATCAGATCGAGCATGAAGATGAAGTGCTGATGCCGGGCGATGCCTTTCCGCTGGTAGAGAAGTTGCTTGGACTGAACACGCGGCTCAGCGAGCAACGCGTGGAAGTCATCCTGGTGTCGCGCAACAGCGCCGATACCGGGCTGCGCGCGTTCAACTCGATCCAGCACTACGGGCTCGGCATATCCCGCGCTGCCTTCGTCGGCGGTCGTAGTCCCGACCCTTATCTGGCGGCCTTTGGCTGTCATCTGTTTCTGTCTACTCACGCCGACGATGTGCGCAACGCACTGAAGGCCGGTTTTGGTGCGGCCACGCTGCTTTCCGGTGGCGCGCGGCGAGCGAACAGCAACGAACTACGTATCGCCTTCGATGGTGATGCCGTACTGTTCTCCGACGATTCCGAGCGCGTCTACCAAAGTGGCGGCCTCAATGCTTTCCAGGATCATGAGCGCGAAGCTGCTCGGCAAGCCTTGCCTGGCGGGCCTTTCAAGCCTTTTCTGGCCGCATTGCATAGCCTGCAGCAGGAGTTCCCCGAAGCAGACTGCCCGATCCGTACTGCGTTGGTCACTGCACGTTCGGCGCCAGCGCATGAGCGTGTGATTCGTACCCTGCGCGAATGGAATATCCGCCTGGATGAATCCTTCTTCCTCGGCGGGCTGGACAAGTCGGCGGTGCTCGAAGCCTTCGCTGCCGATGTGTTCTTCGATGACCAGACCGGGCACTGCGAAAAAGCCCGTCAGGTGGTGGCGACCGGTCATGTGCCCCATGGCGTCAGCAACGAGTTGCTGCCCTGAGCCTGGGCCTGTGCAGGCGTCCAAGCGTCTGCATATAGCCATTCGTCCTAAATAACGCTTCCGATCTTGCTTTGTCTGATGCGCTGCTAAGCTCAATCAAGGGCCTGCGCCAGCAGTCGAGGAGGCCGCGTGATCCGCTCGATACTCTATGCCACCGATCTGGGGCTTTATGCTTCCTACGTGCTGCAGCACGCTCTCGCTATGAGTCGCAGTTTTAAGGCCGATTTGTATGTGGTGCACGCGGTTGAGCCCATGGGGCTATTCGCTGAATCCGTTCTGCAGACCTACCTGGACGAGGACACCCTTGGGGAGCTGCGTCGTAATGGACTCAATACCGTCATGGCCAGTATCGAGCAGCGCGTGCTGGAAGGGTTTCGCGACGAGCTGGGTGATGGTCAGCAGGATCTCCAGTTGATTCGTGCGGTGCGTGTGCTTCAGGGGGATCCGCCTGCGGTGATTCTTGAGGAAGCGCAGAAACTTGGGGTGGATCTGTTGGTCGTAGGCAGTCATAGCCACGGCGCGGAATTGGCCGTGCCGCTTGGACGCACTGCAGCACGCATCGTGCAGTTGTCGGAGGTGCCGGTGTATCTGGTGCCCATGCTGCAACACCGTGGACACGGGGATCTGTAAAGAGGGCTAATAAAACGTTCTAGGATGTTCGATTAAACCAATAATATGGTTATATACGGCATTGGCAGTTGTTGGCCTGCCTTACTGCTCTGAGGGAAATTTATGAAGCTTCAGCAATTGCGCTACATCTGGGAAGTTGCGCACCACGACCTCAACGTATCGGCTACCGCTCAGAGCCTGTATACCTCGCAGCCAGGGATCAGCAAGCAGATTCGCTTGCTCGAGGATGAGCTGGGCGTGGAAGTCTTCGCCCGCAGCGGCAAGCACCTGACCCGCGTGACCCCAGCGGGGGAGCGCATCATCACCACGGCCGGCGAAATTCTGCGCAAGGTCGAAAGCATCAAGCAGATTGCCCAGGAGTTCTCCAACGAGAAAAAGGGCACGCTGTCCATCGCCACCACCCACACTCAGGCTCGCTACGCTCTGCCGCCGGTGATCAGCGCCTTCATCAAGCAGTACCCGGATGTCGCCTTGCACATGCACCAGGGCACGCCGACGCAGATCGCCGAGATGGCTGCCGATGGCAGTGTCGACTTCGCCATCGCCACCGAAGGTCTTGAGCTGTTCAACGACCTGATCATGATGCCCTGCTACCGCTGGAATCGCTGCGTGGTGGTGCCGCAAGGGCATCCCTTGACCAAGCTGCCGAAGCTGACCCTCGAAGCCCTGGCCGAGCATCCCATCGTTACTTACGTATTCGGTTTCACCGGGCGTTCGAAACTGGACGAAGCCTTCAGTCATCGTGGTCTGACGCCCAAGGTGGTGTTCACCGCAGCCGACGCCGACGTGATCAAGACCTACGTGCGCCTGAACCTGGGTGTCGGCATCGTGGCCAAGATGGCGGTCGACGCCAAGCTCGATCCGGATCTGGTGGTGCTCGACGCCGATGACCTGTTCGAGCCCAGCGTGACCAAGATCGGTTTTCGTCGTGGCACCTTCCTGCGTGGCTTCATGTGCGACTTCATCGAGCGTTTCGCCCCTCACCTGACCCGCGAGATGCTCGCCAAGGCGGTGCAGTGCCACAACAAATCCGAACTCGAAGAGCTGTTCGCGGGCGTCGAGTTACCGATGCACTGAAGCAAAACTGGAACGAAAAATGGCGCCCAAGGGGCGCCATTTTCGTTTCTGCACGGGAGCGATCAGTGGCTCAGGTGCAGGCCGCACTCGCGATTGTCTTCACCCTTGGTCGGGTCGAAGTAATCGAACTCGTTCGGCAGGTCGTGGGCGACCAGGTACTGATACAGGTCCTTCGAGGACCAGTGCAGCAGCGGGGCGACCTTGATCAGGCCGTCCGGGTTGATGCTGATCGGGTCCATTTGCGCGCGCACGGCGGTGTCGGTGGCACGCAGGGCGGTGAACCAGACGCTCGGAGCGGTCTCGCGCAGGGCACGGGCGAAGGGCTCGAGCTTCACTTCCTCGGTGAACGCGGCGTGGCGCGGATCATCCAGGCCTGGAACCGGGCCGTCGATGGCCTCGCGGTGCGCGCGCGAGCGCTTGGGCAGGTAGGTGATCAGGTTGAGATTGAGCTTGCGCGCCACTTCATCGGCGAAGCGATAGGTGGCTTCGGTGTTGTAGCCGCTGTCCATCCAGACCACCGGGATATCCGGTTTGACCTGGCTGACCATGTGCAGGATCACCGCTTCGAACGGGCGGAAGTTGGTGGTGCAGATGGCGGGTTTGCCCAGTCCGATGGCCCACTGCACCAGTTTTTCAGGCTGGTTGCCAAATTCGGCGTTGAGCGCGTCCAGGTCGAGTTCCATGCTGAGGACTCCAGGTCATGTGCGTGAAGGCGCGATGGTAGCAAAGGCTGGTTATGCGGCTAAATAACTAAGACTGTTATTACCCTTTCTTATGGTTATAAGAAGGGCGCATTGCGCAGCTCAGGCCCAGCGGCTAGAGTGCCGGCTCCTTTTTGGCTCAACCGAGGAGTGGCCTGTGGAAATCGCGTGTCTCGACCTGGAAGGCGTACTGGTCCCGGAAATCTGGATCGCCTTTGCGGAAAAAACCGGCATCGAGTCGCTCAAGGCGACCACCCGCGACATCCCTGATTACGATGTGCTGATGCAGCAACGCCTGCGCATTCTCGATGAGCACGGCCTCAAGCTGAAGGACATCCAGGACGTGATCGCTACCCTGAAGCCGCTCGATGGCGCCGTGGAGTTCGTTGACTGGCTGCGTGAACGTTTCCAGGTGGTGATTCTCTCCGACACCTTCTACGAGTTCTCCCAGCCGCTGATGCGTCAGCTCGGTTTCCCGACTTTGCTATGCCACCGCCTGATCACTGACGAGAACGATCGCGTGGTCAGCTACCAACTGCGCCAGAAGGATCCCAAGCGTCAGTCGGTCATCGCCTTCAAAAGCCTGTACTACCGCATTATCGCCGCTGGCGACTCGTACAACGACACCACCATGCTCAGCGAGGCCCATGCCGGCATCCTGTTCCATGCGCCGGAAAACGTGATTCGCGAGTTTCCGCAATTCCCGGCCGTGCACACCTTCGAAGCCCTCAAGCAAGAGTTCCTCAAGGCCTCGAACCGCAAGCTGAGTCTGTAACACCGATGCATGAAAAACGCCGCGATTTCGCGGCGTTTTTCGTTTGCGGTGCTTATTCTGCCCTGGCTGGCAGGCGCTCCAGCGTTTCCAGCAGCACCTTCACCTTGGTGATGGACTCCTGATACTCGGCTTGCCAGTTGGAGTCGGCGACTATACCGCCGCCACCCCAGCAACTGACCTTGCCGTCCTTGACCAGCAGGCTGCGAATGGCGATGGAACTGTCCATCTCGCCGCGCACGTCGAGATACAGCAGGGAGCCGCAATAGAGTCCGCGCCGTGTCGGCTCAAGCTCATCGATGATCTGCATGGCGCGGATCTTCGGTGCGCCGGTGATGGAGCCACCAGGGAAACTGCAGGCGATCAGGTCCAGTGCATCCTTGCCGGGCGCCAGCTCGGCGGTGACGCAACTGACCAGATGATGCACGTTGGGATAGCTCTCCAGGGCGAACAACTCCGGTACTTTCACCGAACCGATGCGGCAGCTGCGGCCAAGATCGTTGCGCAGCAGGTCGACGATCATCAGGTTCTCGGCGCGATCCTTGCGGCTCGCCAACAGCTCCCGCGCCTGTAGCTGGTCGTCATCGGCGTCATGGCCGCGGCGCCGAGTGCCCTTGATCGGACGGGTTTCCACCTGACCGTTGCTGACCTTGAGAAAGCGTTCGGGCGACAGGCTGAGAATGGCGTCGCCATTGCCCAGGCTCCGAAAACCCGAGAAAGGCGTGGGGCAGGCCTGGCGCAGTGCCAGGTAAGCGGCCCAGGGATCGCCCGCGCAGGGCGCCTGAAAGCGCTGGGCGAAATTCACCTGATAGCAATCGCCAGCGAGGATGTAGCCCTGGATGCGCTCGATCGCCTGGCGATAGCGGTGCTGATCGATAGCGGCCTGGAACGGCTGGGTCAGTCGGAAGGGCGCGAGTTCCTCGTTATGCGGTGCTTCGAACAGCGTCTGCAGGCGCTGGCGTTCTGCCTCCGGCAGCGCCGGGTGAAACAGCAGGCCGCTGGTACCGAGCTGGTGATCGCTGATCAGCGCCCAGGCGTAGAGACCGAAACGGGCATCCTCGAGATCAAGATCATCGACGCTCTGCTCGGGCAGCACTTCCAGGCGGCGGCCGAAGTCATAAGACAGGTAGCCGATCAAACCACCGACGAATGGCAGCTCCTGCTGCGCTGGTGCCTCGGCGGGCCCAAGGCTCTGTAATGCACCTCGCAGGCGTTGCAGAAAGTCGTTGGCCGATTCGTCGGGCATTGGCGCCAGTTCTGCCAATGGCCAGGCGCTCATAAGGTCATAGCGTCCACGCTTGGCACTCGGTCGTCCGGCATCCAGCAGTACGGCACCGGGGGCCTGGCGAATGCGCTGGAAGTAGTCGCTGGGGTCGGTGCGGTAGGGAAGAGGGTGCAGAGAGCAGCTGGGCATGCGTGGCAGTCGAATGGGGTGAAGGAGCGATTGTAGTCCGCCGCTGATATTCATCCTAGAGCTTCGGCCAGGTTTGCTCCGGTACGCTCGGCTGATTAGTATGGAGTCGTGCCAGGATGTTGAACTGCCGTACCAAAACAATAATGAATGAAGGAATCCAGGCCATGGATGTAGTGATCGGCCCTGCCGCTGGAAGCCTATTGCGTTCAAAGCTGTCGCCGCCCCAGGCATCTGCGGACTATTTGGCAAGACCCCAGGTGGAAGCCGCGCTTTCGGCCCACCCACATGCCCGCCTCGTGCTGTTTTGTGCTCCTGCTGGCTTTGGCAAGACCACCGCGTTGGCGAGGCTGGTCGAACAGCGTCGTCAGGCCGGCAGCGCTGTTGCCTGGCTATCGTTGGGCTCTGCTGATGATGAGCCGGTCCGTTTCTTCCAGCAACTGATCGAAGCATTGGGTCGCGCACTGCCCGGCCTGGGTGATTACGCCCTGGGCTACCTGCGCAATACCATGCGCGTGCCAGTGGAGGCCGTGATGGAAAGCCTGCTGGTGGATCTGTCGCAGCGCTCTGAACCGCTGCTGCTGGTGCTCGACGACCTGCATCTGATTCAGGATGGCGAATTGCTCGCCGCACTCAATCGCCTGGTCAAGATGGCGCCGCCGAGTTTCACCCTGGCCATCGGCAGCCGTTCGCAGCCCGCCCTGAGTCTTGCCACGTTACGGGCCAAGGGATTGTTGCTGGAACTGGGCAGTGATGAGCTCAGACTCAATCCTGAAGAGACGCGCGGTTATCTGGAGCGCAGCGGCCTGCGGCTCGATCCAGAGACGTTCGGCGCGCTTTACCGTCATACCGAGGGCTGGGTGGTTGGGGTGCATTTGGCCAGCCTGTGGCTGCGCAACCACCCGCAACCGGCTGAGCACCTGGCCGAGTTGGGCGCAGACAAGAATGTGGTAGGCGACTACTTGCTGCGCTCGGTGTTCGAGCAGTTGCCTGGCGAGCGCCAGGAACAGCTGTTGGCGCTGGGGGTGGCGCAGCAGCTCAGTGGCGAGCTGGTCAATGCTTTGACCGCGCGCCAGGATGGCCAGCAATTGTTGGAAGAGCTGGAGGCCATGCAACTGTTTCTCCTGCCCATGGATCGCGAGCGCCAGTGGTATCGCTTCCATAATCTGTTCGCCGAGTTTCTCCGTAGCCGTCTCAAGGACCGCGACCCGGAGCGTTTCAAGCAGCTGCATTTCAATGCCAGCCTGTGGTTCACCACCCACCACATGCAGAACCTGGCCATCGAGCACGCCTGCCTTGCCGAGGACGCCGAGATGCTGGCCGCGCTGCTCGACGGCTGCGGTCTGGAGCTGATCAATCGCGGACAGCTCAACCTCATCTACAAATGGCGACAGCATGTGCCGGACGAAATTGCTGCGCGCTTTCCGGTGTTAGTGCTTGCCGATGTCTGGACCCGCGCGGCCGAGCTGGGCCTGAACGAGGCCAATGGCATGCTCGATGAGCTACTGGAGCGCTGGTCCGAGTCGCGCACGAGCGGGCCGTTGAGTGACAAGGTGCTGGCAACTCTGGCGATCAAGGCGGTGATCGCCTTGCAGAAGGATGACCTGGATACCTGCGTCGATCTGGCGCAACGCATCGAGGCGCAGCTGGGACAGCACACCGCGTTTCTCGAAGTGGCGATCCTCACCGTTGGCGCCTTGGCCAGCGTCATGCTTGGCAAAGCCGAGCATGCGCGCAAGTTGCTGGCGCTGGCGCAGCAGCGCAACCATTTCCTCGAAGGCCGTTATCTGGATATGCAGTTGGCCAATGTGGACGTTCTCCTGTGTCTGGAGCAGGGGCGGGTAAAGCAGGCGCAGTTGCTGTTTGAGCAGTTGCGTGCGCGAATGATGCCCTGGTTCGGTGAGAAGTCCCGGGCCCTGGTTCTACCAACCATCAGTGAGTCACTGATCGCCTATCACCAGGGCCGTCTGGACGGTCTGCAGGATCGACTGCGCTGGGCCTTGGCCACGGTCGATGTGATCAACCCGATCGACCTGTATGCCCAGGCCATGCTTTGCCTGGCGCGGGTTCAGCGTCAGCAGGACGCGCCTAAAGAAGCGATCGCGACCCTGGTGCTGATGCAGAACCTGGCGGCGCGCAACCATTCCTGGCGCTTCTATGTGCAGGCCGTGGGCGAGGAGATTGCGCTGATTCTGCAGGAGCCTGTGGCCGACCGTAGCAAGCGCGCAGAACAGCGTCTTAAATCGGTGGATTGGAGCAAGCTGGCGGGGTATTACACGCAGTGCAGTTTCAACCCGGTGCCGTGGGTGCTCGGCCTGACCCGTGTTCGTCTGCAGCAGGCGCGTGGCTATTTCAGCGAAGCGCTGCATGAGATCACCCAGTTGCGCGGCCAGTTGCAGGATGGCCGGCATGGGCTGCATCAGCTGCGTCTGGATCTGCTCGCTGCGCTGAGCTACCAGCGCCTGGGCTATCGGGAGCGCGCGCAGAGTCTGCTGGTGCAGTGCCTGATCAGCGCCGAGCGAGAAGAGGCGCGCAGCCTGTTCATCGAGGAAGGTGAGGCCATACGCCAGTTGCTGCAGCAGTTGGAGTCCGTCGAACGCCAGCCGGCGCTGCAGGCTTTCATCCGTAGTCTGTTGAGCGCCTGGCCCGGTCAGGAGTCGCCTCACACCATGGTTGTTCTGGAGGAGGGGCTGACCGAGCGCGAGCGCGAGGTGGTCTGTCTGGCCGCCAAGGGCATGTCCAATGATGAAATCGGCCAGCAGTTGGCGCTGGCCCTGGGTACCGTCAAATGGCACCTGCACAACATCTACGAAAAGCTCAAGGTGCGTAATCGTACTCAAGCCATCCGCCGTGCCCGCGAACTGAGCCTGCTCGAATCATGAACAGCCCGAACTTGTCCTGCCAAGCCGCTGCGCCGCTGCTGCTTACCAAGTTGTATCCCGCTCATGCCGAGGGCGCGCCGCAGCTGGAGCGGGTGGCCTTGCTCGAGCGTTTGCTGGACGCCAGCGAGCAGCGCCTGATCGTCCTCAGCGCACCCGCCGGCTTCGGCAAGAGCACCGTCCTCAGCCAGCTGCGCAGTCGTTTGCAGGGGCAGGGGACGCGGGTCGCCTGGCTGTCGTGCGATGAAAGCGACAGTGAACCGGCGAGGTTTCTGCAGTACCTGATTGCGGCGGTTGCCGCAGTCTGTCCCGGTTTCGGCGGTAACGCTGCGGCGCTGCTGCAGGGCGAGATCAGTTGGCCGCTGGAGGCGGTGATAGATGCGCTGCTCGATGATCTGAAAGGCCTGTCGGAAACGCTCTATCTGATGCTCGACGACTTTCACCGTATCCGCCATCCATCCCTTGGTCAGGGCGCGCGCTATCTGATCGAACGCCTGCCCAAGCAAGTGCGCCTGGTGGTCAGCACGCGTTATCAACCGCGTTTTCTCGAAGAGCCGCCATTGCTCGGCGCCTGGGCGTTCTGGCTCAAGGCCGAGGATCTGCGTCTGACGCGCGCGGAAACGGCTGCGTATCTGCGCACCATCAAAGGTCTTGCGCTTGAGGAAAGCGAACTCAACCAGCTGTATACGCGCACGGAAGGCTGGATCACCGCGTTGCACCTGGCGGCGCTGGCCTTGCCGCGCCAGCATAATCGCGCGGCCTTTCTCGCTGGCCTGTCAGGGACCGAACGCAACATCGCCGATTATCTGGCCGAGGATGTGGTGGCTAGCCTGCCGGAAACCGTGCAGCTGTTTCTCGACCAGACCTCGGTCCTCGACGAATTCAACGTCGAGTTGTGCAACGCGCTGACTGGGCGCCAGGACGGTCGCGACATGCTACGCAGGCTGCAGGCCGAGCAACTGTTCGTGATCGCGCTGGACGAGCAGGGCGAATGGTTCCGTTATCACCACCTGTTTGCCGACTTCCTTCAGGGACGCTTGGCCAGGCGCGGCGACCCGGTTCATCTGTTGCACGCCGCTGCGCGCTGGTGCGAGAACCATGATCTGGCCGACAAGTCGATCAAATACGCCCTGCGCGCTCGCGATTACGCTTTCGCCGCCGAGCTGTTGGAGCGCCAGGGCGCGCGTCTGATCGCCGGTAACCGGGTCTACGGCATCCTCGCCATTCTCAAGGACATTCCACCGCTGGTGATCAATGAGCAGCCGGTGTTCCAGATTTTCTATGCCTGGCAGCTGGCCTTCGAACAGAAATTTGCCGAGTCCGAGGCGTTGATCGAGGAGGTCAGCGCACGCTTGACGCAAGGGCGCGGCAAGGGCATCCACTTTGGCCTGATCGAACTGCTGGCTGCCGCTCAGGTGCTCAAGGCGCTGGTGTTGCTATATCAGGACAAACTCGACGCCTGCCTCAAGGTCGCCAGTCATTGGCTGGCGCTGGTGCCCAAGAATCAGCCGGTATTTCGCGCCAGCCTGGCTTGTGTGCAGGCAGCGGCGTTCGCCTTGCTCGGTGAGTTCGGTGACGCGGCCAAGGCGATTGCCGTGGCGCGGGAGAACCTGCGTCAGTGCGAAAGTGAGTACTTGCACGTGATGGCCAGCCTGATCGAAGCGCTGATCTGCAAGGAGTACGGCGAACTGGAGCGTGGTCGCGCCCTGGCCGAGGCCGCACGGGCAAGGGTCGAGCATGTGTTTGGGCGGCGCAGCCGGGTTGGCGGTCCGCTCGGACTGGCCTATGCCGATCTGCTTTACGAACAGGATCGGCACGCTGCGATTCTCGCCGAGCTGCCGCTGGCCACCACCTGGCGTGATGTTGCCACGCCGGTGGAGTTGATCAGTCGCGGCAAGCTGGTCATGGCGCGTGCGCGCTTCTTTGCCGGTGCCGGTGAGCAGGGGCTGGAAGAGCTCGACGAGTGGTTGAGTGGTTTGCAGGGCCCGGGCTACGAGCGGGTATTTGCCATCGCCATGGGTTGCAAGGTGCAGTTCCTGCTGTGGCTGCGCAGGCCGAACGAGGCGCAGCGTATCTATCTGCAGTTGGAACGCCATCTCGCTGTACTGCCCATCGAACGCTATGGCGATGCACATACGGCGCTAGCGCTGAGCCAGGCCCGCCTGGCGCTGAGCGAGCAATGGGTGGAAAGAGCCCAGGCCAGCCTGGAGGCGTGCCTGACCAAGCAGGGGGCGGACCACCAGCGTGATCGGCGCCTGCACCTGAGCTTGCTACTGTCGGTGGCTTACTGGAGCAAAGGTAACAGCGAGAAAGCCTTCGCGCTTTTGCAGGCGACACTCGAAGAGGCCTGGCAATGCGGCTATCGCCGCTTGTTTCAGGATGACGCACTGTGGCTGCTGCCGCTCTGGAATGCCTGGAGCCGCGCGGAGCCCAAGCGCGCGTCTGTCTGGCAGGGCGTTGCCGAAATGCTTCGCGAGCAGTGCCGCAGGTTGGCTATCGATCCTGAAAGCCTCGAGGAAAATCAGGGAGTCAGCCATCGCGAGCGGGAGATATTACGGCTCGTGGCAGCGGGTCTGTCGAATCGCGATATCGCCGAGGCGGTGCACTTGTCCGAGGCCACTATCAAATGGCATCTGCATAACCTTTTTTCCAGGTTGGGTGTACGCAGCCGTACGCAAGCAGTGCTCAAAGGCAAGAGCCTGGGACTGCTGAGCGAGGCATGAGAAGACGTGCAGGTGAGGGAGGGAAGGCGAACTTGCGACGCTGCATTGAGCGAGTCGTAAGGTGCCGCGGCACCTTACGACGTTCGCGGGTCAGACTTCCTTGCTGACGATGTGACCAAACAACTCCTGGGAGAAGCGCACACGCTCTTCGGCGCTTTCCTGAATGCCCTTGGCTTTCAGTTCTTCCAGGCGGGCTTCCACGGCATGGGCGCGGTGTGTCAGGCCACAGTCGTTGGCGATCTGGATGTTCAGGCCGGGGCGGGCATTGAGCTCGAGAATCAGCGGACCCTTGTCCTGGTCCAGCACCATGTCCACGCCGATGTAACCCAGGCCACACAACTCGTAGCAACCGGCAGCGAGCTTCATGAAGCCGTCCCAGTTCGGCAGTTGCACGCCGTCCACCGCGTTGGTGGTGTCCGGGTGCTTGCTGATCTTGTTGTTCAGCCAGGTGCCGCGCAGGGTAACGCCGGTGGCCAGGTCTACACCCACGCCGATGGCGCCCTGGTGCAAGTTGGCCTTGCCGTTGGACTGACGCGTCGGCAGGCGCAGCATGGCCATCACCGGGTAGCCCATCAGCACGATGATGCGGATGTCCGGCACGCCTTCGTAACTGATGCTCTTGAAGATGGTGTCCGGGGTGACGCGGTACTCGATCAGCGCGCGGTCACGGTGACCGCCGAGCGAGTACAGGCCGGAGAGGATGCTGGAAATCTGCTGCTCCAGCTCCTCGTGGCTGACGATCTTGCCGGATACCGTCTTGAAGCGATCCTCGAAGCGGTCGGCGATCACCAGGATGCCGTCGCCACCGGCGCCCTGCGCCGGCTTGATGACGAAATCGGTGCGCCCGGCGATGATCTCGTCGAGCTTGTCGATTCCCTTCTCGGTTTCGATGATGCCGTACATCTCGGGCACATCGATGCCGGCCTCGATGGCCCGCTCCTTGGTGATGATCTTGTCGTCGACGATGGGGTACAGGTGCCGTTTGTTGTACTTCAGCACGTAGTCCGCATTGCGTCGGTTGATGCCCATGATGCCTTTGGCTTCAAGGGCCTTCCACGTCTTGATCAGGCCGAACATGGTCTTAGTCCTTGAGGAAGGCTTTGAAACGGAACAGTTCGGTCAGGCGGTAGCCGCGGTAACGACCCATCGCCAGCATGAAACCCACCAGGATCAGCAGGATCGCCGGGAAGGTGAACACGAAGTACACCAGCTCCGGCACACTCATCAGCAGGTGCGCGATGGTGGCGGCGAACAGGGTGCCGATGGCGACCTTGAACGCATGACTGCCGCCACGCTCTTCCCAGGTGATCGACAGACGCTCGATGGTCATGGTCAGAATCACCATCGGGAACAGTGCTACCGACAGGCCGCGCTCCAGGCCCAACTTGTGGCTGAACAGGCTGATGGTGGCGATCAGTACCACGACGAAGGTCAGCACGACCGACAGGCGCGGCAGCATCTGCAGCTTCAGATGTTCCAGATAGGAGCGTAGCGACAGCCCGAGCGCGGTGATCACGGTGAACAGGAAGATACCGAAGCCCAGTTGGGTTTCGCGGAAGGCGAGGGCGATCAGCACCGGGGTAAAGGTACCCAGGGTCTGCAGGCCGCCGAGGTTGCGCAGGATCAGGATGACCAGCACGCCGATCGGGATCATCACCATGATCATGAACGTCTGCTGGGTCTGCAGCGGCAGGCCGTACAGCGAGTACTCAAGGAAGCTGGCGTCGGTGTTCTCGTCGGTCAGTTTGGCCAGGCGGATGGCGTTCATCTCGCTGTTGTTCAGGCTGAAGCTGACTTGCGCCTGCCGGCCGCCTTCGAGGCTGACCAGATCGCTATCGCCGATCCACCAGACCAGGCGGTCTTCCGGCAGGCCTTGCTCACCGGATTCCGGGTTGAAGTACAGCCATTTCTGGCCATTGAAACTACGCAGCCACAACTCCGGCGACTGAGCGACCTCGGCCTGCAGGCGAATGGTGTGTACGCGCTCCATCGGCACGTGGGCAATGGACAACAGTAGATCGACGACCTTGGCCTTGTTGGCGGTGGAGGCATCACCACCGAGCAGCAGCTTCACGTTGTCGTCGTTGACGTTGTTGGCGCGCTTGATGGTTTCGCTGATGAAGGTCTCGACATCCGCCGAGTGCTGGCGAATCGGTGCCAGCAGGGCTTCGGCTGCGATCTTCTCAGGGCCTTCGACCGGGATGCTGTCGCGGAAGATCGGGCCTTTTGCAGGTGCCTGCTCGCCGCTGTAACGCTTGGTCAGTACCAGGCGATAGTAGAGGGTCTGTTTGCCATTGGCACGGCGTGCCGACCAGGTGACACGGCGGTTGCCGTCGACACGGTTGACACTGACGCCGTAATTGTTGGAGATGAAGCTCTCGTTGAGGCTTACGTAATCCTGGTTCAGTGGCGGCACGAACATCTGCAGCTTCACCGGCTCACGCGGCGTCGCCTGGAATTCGACCTTGGCATCGATGTTCCACAGGTCGTCGGTCTCGTCCTCGGTCACCGGAATGCCGAGAATGAAGATTTGGTATGCCGTAATCAGAACGCCCAGGGCCACCAGGAGGGTGATCAGGACTTTCAGATGCAGGTTCAGAGAGCGCATGGGAATTACTCGCCAGGGGTTGCGTCATTGGTGCAGTCGGGTTTGCCGGCTGCATATTTAAGGCTTGGATCGACCATGGCTTCAAAGTGCTTGAGCGCTTCGGAGCCGATCAGAAGCGGGTATTGGAATGCGCTTCGGTCGGTCAAGTTCACTTCGATCGTGCGCAGGGTCTTGCCCATGCACAGTTCAAGGTCGATTACCGGGCGTGCCGTGTAGGTCTTGCCTTCATCGGGGTCGAAGTCGCCAGCACGGCGTTTGATCTTGCTGATACGCGCCAGCGGACGCTCTATGGTGCGCTCGTGGGCATCGTCTATGGCCAGCACGAAACGCACCCAGGTTTCTCCGTCACGCTTGAAACGTTTGATATCGCGGGCGCTCAAGGACGCAGTTTTGGCACCGGTATCGAGTTTGGCGGCTACCTGCAGGTCCAGTTCTTCTAAGTGGATATATTCGTTCAGACCATAGATTGCCTTGCCCATGGCCAGAGTCGGGCAGGACAAGGTCAGCAGGCAGATCAGCAAAGAGAAGGATTTCAGTCTCATGTGTCCTTGAGAAGGTATTGCCAGGGGCGGGATGGAGGGCCGCATCTGGCGGCATCCTGCCATACAACTATTTGCCATGAAGTCTAGCAGGCATGGCAAGAGGCGATGGCTGGGCGTGAACGGGCGGATTCTAACATGGGGATTTTCCGTGCTGACAGACGCTTATGTAGCTTTCTGAAAGTAGAGTTGCGGCTTGCTTGGCTGGGTAATCCCGATGCATTGTCGACAATACTTTGGTCTGCTTTGACGTATTCAGCTTTAGAGCGTAGTTTTAGCCTCAGTAAAAGCCATTGGTGTCGACAATCGTGCTGCTCGAATCGGATGTATCCACAGTGTCGCAGGTGGATTCGGAAACGCTTTCCGAACATGTCTTTCGCCTTATCCAGGCGGCCATCGTCAAGGGCGAGATCGCTCCGGGCAGCAAGATCTCCGAGCCCGAGCTGGCGCGCACCTATGGCATCAGTCGTGGCCCGCTACGCGAAGCCATTCACCGTCTGGAAGGGCAGAAGCTACTGGTGCGAGTGCCGCATGTGGGCGCGCGCGTGGTGTCGCTCAGTCATGCCGAGTTGGTCGAGCTGTACGAGATTCGCGAGTCGCTCGAAGGCATGGCTTGCCGCCTGGCCGCCGAGCGCATGACCCAGCATGAGATCGACGAACTGCGCCGGGTGCTGGAGCTGCACGAGCAGGACGCCGCCTTCAAGGCCGGTGTCGGCTATTACCAGCAGGAAGGCGACTTCGACTTCCACTACCGAATCATCCAGGGCAGCGGTAACCGTACCCTGGCCAAGCTGTTGTGCGACGAGCTGTACCAGCTGGTGCGCATGTACCGCCTGCAGTTCTCCGCTACGCCCAATCGGCCGCACCAGGCCTTCGCCGAGCATCACCGCATTCTCGATGCCATCGAAGGCCGTGACGGCGAACTGGCCGAATTGCTGATGCGCCGCCACATCGGCGCCTCCAAGCGCAATATCGAGCGCCACTACGTTTCCCAAAGCGGACAGGAAGCGCTCGCCACTTCATCCAAGACCCGAGGTGATTCATGACCCAGCTTTCCGCCGGCCAGCGTTTCCGCCAGGCCCTCGCCGAAGAAAGTCCTCTGCAGGTGATCGGTGCGATCAATGCCAATCATGCCCTGCTGGCCAAGCGCGCCGGTTTCCGCGCCATCTATCTCTCCGGTGGCGGCGTGGCGGCTGGCTCGCTCGGCCTGCCGGACCTGGGCATCAACACCCTGGATGATGTGCTCACCGACGTGCGCCGCATCACCGATGTCTGTGACCTGCCGCTGCTGGTGGACATCGACACCGGCTTCGGCCCCAGCGCCTTCAATATCGAGCGCACCATCAAGAACCTGATCAAGGCCGGCGCCGCTGCCGCGCACATCGAAGATCAGGTCGGCGCCAAGCGCTGCGGCCATCGTCCGGGCAAGGAGATCGTCTCCTGCGAGGAGATGGTCGACCGCGTGAAGGCCGCCGCCGATGCCAAGACCGACCCGGACTTCTTCCTCATCGCCCGCACCGACGCCATCCAGGCCGAGGGCGTCGATGCCGCCATTGAACGCTGCAAGCGCTACGTCGAAGCTGGAGCCGATGGCATCTTCGCCGAGGCTGCCTACGACCTGCCGACCTACGCGCGTTTCGTCAAGGAGCTGAACGTGCCGGTGCTGGCCAACATCACCGAATTCGGTGCCACGCCGCTGTTCACCCGTGACGAGCTGGCCTCGGTCGGCGTGGCCATCCAGCTCTACCCGCTGTCGGCCTTTCGCGCGGCGAACAAGGCGGCGGAAAGTGTCTACACCTCGATCCGCCAGAACGGCCACCAGAAGGATGTGATCGAGCTGATGCAGACTCGTGCCGAACTCTACGACCGCATCGGCTATCACGCCTTCGAGCAGAAGCTCGATGCGCTGTTCGCCGCCAGCAAGAAGTAAGGCCGTAGCCAGGATGCAATCCGGGAATGGTTATCGTGGTTGTCGGATTGCCTCCGGGCCACGCGCGTAGCAAGTAGGGTGGGCTTCAGCCCACCGCATCAGCGCTGCTGGTGCGCTGATGCGGATCGCCGCCTGGCCCACCCTACCCAGAGCACAGCAGAACAAAAAGAGTCGAGGAGATAGCGATGAGCACCACCGAAACCACCACCCCCGGCTTCAAGCCGAAGAAATCCGTCGCCCTGAGCGGTACCGCCGCCGGCAACACCGCCCTGTGCACTGTTGGCCGCACCGGCAATGACCTGCACTACCGTGGCTATGACGTGCTCGATTTCGCCAACCGCTGCGAGTTCGAGGAGATCGCCCACCTGCTGGTGCACGGCAAGCTGCCCAATGTCGCCGAGCTGGCTGGCTACAAGGCCAAGCTCAAGGCCCTGCGCGGCCTGCCGGCCGGGGTCAAGGCGGCGCTTGAGCAACTGCCGCCCTCGGCGCACCCGATGGACGTGATGCGCACCGCCGTGTCCGTGCTCGGTTGTCTGGCGCCGGAGAAGGACGACCACAACCATCCGGGCGCCCGCGATATCGCCGACAAACTCATGGCCTCCCTGGGCTCTGCTTTGCTGTACTGGTACCACTACAGTCACAACGGCAAGCGCATCGACGTCGAAACCGACGACGACTCCATCGGTGGTCACTTCCTGCACCTGCTGCATGGCGAGAAGCCGCGCGAGTCCTGGGTACGCGCCATGCACACCTCGCTGAACCTGTATGCCGAGCACGAATTCAATGCCTCCACTTTCACCTCGCGGGTGATCGCCGGCACTGGCTCCGACCTGTTTTCTTGCATCGCCGGCGCCATCGGTGCGTTGCGCGGACCGAAACACGGCGGCGCCAACGAGGTGGCCTTCGAAGTGCAGAAGCGCTACGACAGCCCGGACGAGGCCGAGGCCGACATTCGTGAGCGGGTAGGGCGCAAGGAAGTGGTGATCGGCTTCGGTCATCCGGTCTACACCGTCAGCGACCCGCGCAACAAGGTGATCAAGGAAGTGGCTCGCGAGCTGTCCGTGGAGCAGGGCAACACCAAGATGTATGACATTGCCGAGCGCCTGGAGAGTGTCATGTGGGACATCAAGAAGATGTTCCCCAACCTCGATTGGTTCAGTGCCGTGAGCTACCACATGATGGGCGTGCCCACCGCCATGTTCACTCCGCTGTTCGTCATCGCCCGCACCGCCGGCTGGTCGGCGCACGTCATCGAGCAACGCATCGACGGCAAGATCATCCGCCCGAGCGCCAACTACACAGGCCCCGAAGACCTGAAGTTCGTGCCGCTCGAGGAGCGCAAATAACCATGAATGACACCCTGAATAGCCAATACCGCAAGCGCCTGCCTGGCACCGCGCTGGATTACTTCGACGCCCGCGAGGCGGTCGAGGCGATCCAGAGTGGCGCCTGGAGCAAGCTGCCCTACACCTCGCGCGTGCTGGCAGAGCAGCTGGTGCGCCGCTGCGATCCGCAGGATCTGACTGCCTCGCTGGAGCAACTGGTCCATCGCAAGCGCGACCTGGACTTTCCCTGGTACCCAGCGCGCGTGGTCTGCCATGACATCCTTGGCCAGACCGCGCTGGTCGACCTGGCCGGCCTGCGTGATGCCATCGCCGAGCAGGGCGGTGACCCGGCCAAGGTCAATCCGGTGGTGCCGACTCAGTTGATCGTCGACCACTCCCTGGCCGTCGAGGCGCCGGGCTTCGACCCGGACGCCTTCGAGAAGAACCGCGCCATCGAGGATCGTCGCAACGAGGACCGCTTCCACTTCATTGACTGGACCAAGACCGCGTTCAAGAACGTCGATGTGATCCCGGCTGGCAACGGCATCATGCACCAGATCAACCTGGAGAAAATGAGCCCGGTGATCCAGGCACGCGGTGGCGTGGCGTTCCCCGACACCTGTGTTGGCACTGACTCGCACACGCCGCACGTGGACGCGCTTGGCGTGATCGCCATCGGTGTCGGCGGCCTGGAAGCCGAGACCGTGATGCTCGGCCATCCGTCGATGATGCGCCTGCCTGATATCGTCGGCGTCGAGCTGACCGGCAAGCGCCAACCCGGCATCACCGCCACCGACATCGTCCTGGCCATCACCGAGTTCCTGCGCAAGGAAAGGGTCGTGGGCGCCTGGGTCGAGTTCTTCGGCGAAGGGGCGGACAGCCTGTCCATCGGCGATCGCGCGACCATCTCCAACATGTGCCCGGAATACGGTGCTACCGCCTCGATGTTCTACATCGACGGCCAGACCATCGACTACCTCAAGCTCACCGGTCGCGAGCCGGAGCAGGTCGCATTGGTTGAGAACTACGCCAAGACCCTCGGCCTGTGGAGCGACGCGCTGAAAACCGCCGAGTACGAGCGTGTGCTGCGCTTCGACCTGGGCAGCGTCGTGCGCAACATGGCCGGCCCGAGCAACCCGCATCGCCGCCTGCCCACTTCTGCGCTGGCCGAGCGCGGCATCGCTGATGAGGCCAAGCTGCAAGCCGGCAAGGGCGAGGAAGCCCAGGGGCTGATGCCCGATGGCGCGGTGATCATCGCCGCCATCACCAGTTGCACCAATACCTCCAACCCGCGCAACGTCATCGCCGCCGGGCTGGTGGCGAAGAAGGCCAACGCGCTGGGCCTGGTGCGCAAGCCTTGGGTCAAGACCTCCTTCGCTCCTGGTTCGAAGGTCGCCAAGCTGTACCTGGAAGAGGCTGGCCTGCTGCAGGAGCTGGAGCAACTCGGCTTCGGCATCGTCGCCTACGCCTGCACCACCTGTAACGGCATGTCCGGCGCGCTCGATCCTGTGATCCAGAAGGAAATCATCGACCGCGACCTGTATGCCACCGCCGTACTCTCCGGCAACCGCAACTTCGACGGGCGCATTCATCCTTACGCCAAGCAGGCCTTCCTGGCTTCGCCGCCGCTGGTGGTGGCCTATGCGATTGCCGGCACCGTGCGCTTCGATATCGAGCAGGATGTGTTGGGCACCGACACTGCCGGCAATCCGGTCACGCTCAAGGATCTGTGGCCGAGCGACGAGGAGATCGACGCCATAGTCGCTGCGTCGGTCAAGCCCGAGCAGTTCAAACAGATCTATATCCCCATGTTCGATCTGGGCAGTGTGCAGGAAGCGGAAAGCCCGCTGTACGACTGGCGGCCGATGTCCACCTACATCCGCCGTCCGCCGTACTGGGAAGGCGCGCTGGCCGGTGAGCGTACGCTCAAGGGCATGCGCCCGCTGGCGATCCTGCCGGACAACATCACCACCGACCACCTGTCGCCGTCCAACGCCATTCTCGCGGACTCGGCCGCCGGTGAGTACCTGGCGAAAATGGGCCTGCCGGAAGAGGACTTCAACTCTTACGCGACTCACCGGGGCGACCATTTGACCGCACAGCGCGCCACCTTCGCCAACCCGCAACTGGTCAACGAAATGGCCGTGGTCGACGGGCAAGTGAGGAAGGGTTCGCTGGCCCGTGTCGAGCCCGAGGGCCAGGTGATGCGCATGTGGGAGGCCATCGAGACCTACATGAACCGCAAGCAGAACCTGATCATCGTCGCCGGCGCCGACTACGGCCAGGGTTCGTCGCGCGACTGGGCAGCCAAGGGCGTGCGCCTGGCAGGCGTGGAAGTGATCGTCGCCGAAGGCTTCGAGCGCATCCACCGCACCAACCTGGTGGGCATGGGGGTGTTGCCGGTGGAGTTCAAGCCAGGCACCACGCGCCTGACCCTGGGCCTGGATGGCACCGAAACCTATGACGTCGAGGGCGAGATTTCGCCGCGCTGCGACCTGACCCTGGTGGTCAATCGCCGCAACGGCGAGGTGCTGCGCGTATCGGTGACCTGCCGCCTGGACACTGCGGCCGACGTCAGCGTGTACAAGGCCGGCGGTGTACTGCAGCGCTTCGCCAAGGACTTCCTCGAAGGCGCGGTGGCTTAATGGCGTGGTCTACTCCCTCTCCCATTCATGGGAGAGGGCTGGGGATAGGGTGGTGCAGGCGGCTCGGTATTGTCTGATAGACCCTCTCCCCCGGCCCCTCTCCCGCAAGCGGGAGAGGGGAGACAAGCGCGTAGCCCGGATGAAATCCGGGGCAAGGCTAAATGATTCGATCCCGGATTGCATCCGGGCTACTTTTTCAGGACTGCAGCTATGGCTTATCTGCCGCAAGTTAAAATCCCTGCCACCTACATGCGTGGTGGTACCAGCAAGGGTGTGTTCTTCCGTTTGCAGGATCTGCCTGAGCGTTGCCAGGTGCCGGGTGAGGCGCGCGACAGGCTGTTCATGCGCGTGATCGGCAGCCCCGATCCGTACTCGGCGCAGATCGACGGCATGGGCGGCGCCACTTCGAGCACCTCCAAATGCGTGATTCTGTCGAGAAGCAGCCAGCCTGATCACGATGTCGACTACCTCTACGGTCAGGTCTCCATCGACAAGGCCTTTGTCGACTGGAGCGGCAACTGCGGCAACCTGTCCACCGCGGCTGGCGCTTTCGCCATTCATGCCGGCCTGGTCGATCCTGCGCGGATTCCCGACAACGGCTCCTGCGTGGTGCGCATCTGGCAGGCCAATATCCGGAAAACCATCATCGCCCATGTGCCGATCAGCAACGGGCAGGTGCAGGAAACCGGCGACTTCGAACTCGATGGCGTGACCTTTCCAGCTGCGGAGATCGTGCTGGAGTTCCTCGATCCGTCCGACGATGGCGAGGAGGGAGGTTCGATGTTCCCCACCGGCAACCTGGTCGATGACCTCGAAGTGCCGGCTGATGTTGTAGAGGGGGGCACTTTGAAGGCGACGATGATCACCGCCGGCATCCCGACGATTTTCGTCAATGCCGAGGACATCGGTTACCAGGGCACCGAACTGCGCGAAGCCATCAATGGCGACCCGGCGCAACTGGCGCGTTTCGAGCAGATCCGCGTTGCCGGTGCGCTGCGCATGGGGCTGATCAAAACGGCCGAGGAGGCTGCGACACGTCAGCACACCCCGAAGATCGCCTTCGTCAGTCCTCCCAAGGACTATCGCACCTCCAGCGGCAAGGAGGTCAAGGCCGGCGAGGTCGATTTGCTGGTGCGCGCGCTGTCGATGGGCAAGCTCCACCACGCGATGATGGGCACCTGCGCCGTGGCCATTGGCACGGCGGCGGCGATTCCGGGCACGCTGGTCAACCTGGCCGCTGGTGGCGGCGAGCGTGAGGCAGTGCGTTTCGGCCATCCATCCGGCACCTTGCGCGTGGGTGCTCAGGCCAAACGGGTCGACGGCCAATGGACAGTGACCAAGGCCGTGATGAGCCGCAGCGCGCGCATCCTGATGGAAGGCTGGGTGCGGATTCCGGGTGAGAGTTTCTGAATCCCTAAGCTAGAAAAGGCTCGAAGTTGTGAGCCTTTTCTCTTTTAAAACAGATGGTTGAGAGATTTACTTAAGGCGGCGTTCAACACCTTTTTCCACCAGGATCTTGGCCGAAATTTCCTCGACCGAGAAATGCGTGGAGTTGATGAAGGCAATATTTTCGCGGCGGAACAGGCCTTCCACCTCGCGGACTTCGAACTCGCACTGGGCGAAGCTGGCGTAGCGGCTGTTGGGCTTGCGCTCGTGGCGGATGGCGGTGAGGCGATCCGGGTCGATGGTCAGGCCGAACAGTTTGTCGCGGTACTTTTTCAGTGAGTCTGGGAGCTGCAGGCGCTCCATGTCGTCTTCGGTCAGCGGGTAGTTGGCGGCGCGGATGCCGTATTGCATGGCCATGTACAGACAGGTAGGCGTCTTGCCGCAGCGCGACACGCCGACCAGGATCAGGTCGGCCTTGTCGTAATAATGGGTGCGAGCGCCATCATCGTTGTCGAGGGCGAAGTTGACCGCCTCGATGCGCTCCATGTAGTTGGAGTGCTGGCCGATGGAGTGCGACTTGCCGACCGAGTAGGAGGAGTGCGAGCTCAGCTCCTGCTCCAGTGGCGACAGGAAGGTCGAGAAAATATCGATCATGAAACCATTGGCGGTATCGAGGATCGCACGAATATCGCGGTTGACGATGGTGTCGAAGATGATCGGACGGGCGCCGTCCCTTTCAGCGGCTGCATCGATTTGTTGTACCATGGCGCGCGCTTTTTCGATGCTGTCGATATAAGGGCGTGTCAGTTTGGTGAACTGAATGTTCTCGAACTGTGCGAGCAGGCTCTGGCCCAAGGTTTCGGCCGTGATGCCGGTGCCGTCGGAGATGAAGAAAGCGGTTCGTTTCATTTGCGCCAAAGGCCTTAAGCTGAGTTCGATTCTTGGCTATGATAGGCCGCGTTTTGCGCCGGGCCCACCGGGTTCGGCATTGTTACTTATACAAGGGCAAGGCCACAATCGCGCGACCTCGGTCGTTCGACATTGCGCAGCCCACTGAGCTTTTCCAATACAGTTAGTGGAGAGATCACCTTGGTAGAGTACGTAGTTTCCCTCGATAAGCTCGGCAATCATGATGTTGAGCATGTGGGGGGCAAGAACGCATCCCTCGGCGAGATGATCAGTAACCTGGCCGGCGCCGGTGTCTCGGTTCCCGGTGGTTTCGCCACTACGGCTCAGGCCTACCGCGATTTTCTCGAGCAAAGCGGCCTGAATGCGCAGATCCACGCAGCGCTTGACGCGCTCGATGTCGATGACGTCAACGCCCTGGCCAAGACCGGTGCGCAGATTCGCCAGTGGGTAATGGACGCCGAGTTCCCGGCCGAGCTGGACAAGCAGATCCGCGAAGCCTTTGCCACCATGAGCGCCGGCAACGACAACATGGCCGTGGCCGTGCGTTCCTCCGCCACTGCCGAAGACCTGCCGGACGCTTCCTTTGCCGGCCAGCAGGAAACCTTCCTCAATATCCGCGGCGTGGACAACGTGATTCGCGCTGCCAAGGAAGTCTTCGCTTCCCTGTTCAACGACCGTGCCATCGCTTACCGCGTGCACCAGGGCTTCGACCACAAGCTGGTCGCCCTGTCTGCCGGCGTGCAGCGCATGGTGCGTTCGGAAACCGGTACCGCCGGTGTGATGTTCACCCTGGACACCGAGTCCGGCTTCCGTGACGTCGTGTTCATCACCGGCGCTTACGGTCTCGGTGAGACCGTCGTTCAGGGCGCGGTGAACCCTGACGAGTTCTACGTGCACAAGCCAACTCTGGAAGCCGGCCGTCCGGCGATCCTGCGCCGCAACCTGGGCAGCAAGGCGATCAAGATGATCTACGGCGACGAAGCCAAGGCGGGTCGCTCGGTGAAAACCGTAGAAGTCGATCGCGCCGAGCGCGCGCGCTTCTGCATCACCGACGCCGAGGTCAGCGAGTTGGCCAGGCAGGCGCTGATCATCGAGAAACATTACGGTCGTCCGATGGACATCGAATGGGCCAAGGACGGTGACGACGGCAAGCTGTACATCGTGCAGGCTCGCCCGGAAACCGTCAAAAGCCGCGCCAGCGCCACCGTGATGGAGCGCTACCTGCTGAAAGAGAAAGGCACCGTGCTGGTCGAAGGCCGCGCCATCGGTCAGCGCATCGGCGCCGGCAAGGTACGCGTGATTCATGACGTATCCGAAATGGACAAGGTGCAGCCGGGCGATGTGCTGGTCTCCGACATGACCGACCCGGACTGGGAGCCGGTGATGAAGCGCGCCAGCGCCATCGTCACCAACCGCGGCGGCCGCACCTGTCACGCGGCGATCATCGCTCGTGAGCTGGGCATTCCGGCCGTGGTCGGTTGCGGCAACGCCACCCAGATGCTGAAGGATGGCCAGGGCGTTACCGTATCCTGCGCCGAAGGCGATACCGGTTTTATCTTCGAGGGCGAGCTGGGCTTCGACATCCGCAAGAACTCGGTCGACGCCATGCCGGATCTGCCGTTCAAGATCATGATGAACGTCGGCAACCCGGATCGCGCTTTCGATTTCGCTCAACTGCCGAACGAAGGCGTAGGCCTGGCCCGCCTGGAATTCATCATCAACCGCATGATCGGCGTGCACCCGAAAGCGTTGCTGAACTTCTCCAGCCTGCCGCCGGAGATCAAGGACAGCGTTGAGAAGCGCATCGCCGGTTACGGTGATCCGGTCGATTTCTACGTCGAGAAGCTGGTCGAGGGTATCAGCACCCTGGCCGCAGCCTTCTGGCCGAAGAAAGTCATCGTGCGCCTGTCGGACTTCAAGTCCAACGAATACGCCAACCTGATCGGCGGCAAGCTGTACGAGCCGGAAGAAGAGAACCCGATGCTGGGCTTCCGTGGTGCGTCGCGCTATATCAGCGAATCCTTCCGCGACTGCTTCGAGCTGGAATGCCGCGCACTGAAGAAGGTGCGCAACGAGATGGGGCTGACCAACGTCGAGATCATGGTGCCGTTCGTGCGCACCCTGGGCGAGGCATCGCAAGTGGTCGAGTTGCTGGCCAGCAATGGTCTGGCCCGCGGTCAGGATGGCCTGAAAGTCATCATGATGTGCGAGCTGCCGTCCAACGCCATCCTGGCTGAGGAGTTCCTCGAGTTCTTCGATGGCTTCTCCATCGGCTCCAACGACCTGACCCAGTTGACCCTGGGCCTGGATCGTGACTCCGGTATCGTCGCTCACCTGTTCGACGAGCGTAACCCTGCGGTGAAGAAGCTGCTGGCCAATGCCATCTCCGCCTGCAACAAGGCTGGCAAGTACATCGGTATCTGCGGCCAGGGTCCGTCGGACCACCCGGATCTGGCCAAGTGGCTGATGGAGCAGGGCATCGAGAGCGTGTCGCTGAACCCTGACTCGGTACTCGATACCTGGTTCTTCCTGGCTGAGACTCAGCCTGCCTGAGGTCTGTGATCGATCCAGAAAGGGCGGGTTGATCCCGCCCTTTTTGGTGTCCATCGCGTTTTGCCGGTCATTCCAAGCCGTCGCCAGCGATATGCAATATCGCTCCCGGCGGTTTTTTATGCGTGTCGTTATTCTTTTATGGCGTCTCGCCAGTGCGGTCATCTGATCCATGCAAAGCAGTAGTGAGCTTTTCCCCGTTTCCCTGATGAGCGCCGAACTGCGCGGCGACCTCAGCGAAGACGTCTATCTTCTCAAACCCAACAACAGCCCTGACTCCAGTGTAGAGCTGGCATTGACCCGGCTCGGCCGCGCAGGCTCAGAAGGCGAGCGTGGCGTGCCCGTGGTATTGCTGCATGGCAGCTTTTCCAATCGGCGCTTCTGGTATTCGCCCAAGGGCATTGGCCTGGGGCCTTACCTGGCGCGCGCGGGGTTCGATGTGTGGATCGCCGAAATGCGCGGCCACGGCCTGTCGCCGCGCAACGAAAACTATCGAGACAACCACGTGGCGCAGTACGTGCGTCATGACCTGCCAGTCATTGCTGATTTCATCATCGAGCAGACCGGGCAAGCCGCGCACTGGATCGGCCATTCCCTCGGCGGAGTGACGCTGGCGGCAGCGCTGGGGGGGGGTTATCTCGAGGCGTCGCGTGTGCGTTCGGCGGCATTGTTCGGCAGCCAGGTCAGTCGAATCTATTGGCCGCTCAAGCTGCCGCCGGTGGAGTGGGGCGGTCGTCTGCTGTTGCGTGCCTTTCCCTACCTGTCCGGGCGCCGGCTGAAGCGCGGTCCCGAAGACGAGCCGGCCGGCCTGGCACTGGAAACCCTGCGCTGGCTCGGGCTCTTCGGGCGTTTCGGCGATGCTGATCAGGATTGGTGGGCAGGCCTGACTCAGGTGCGCGTGCCGATTCTGGCGGTAGGGGCGGCAGCCGATCATCAGGACCCTGCCTGGGCCTGTCGCAAGCTGCTGGAGCAGTGCAGTGCCGCGCCGTCGCAGTTCTTGCTGCTGGGTAAGGAGAACGGCTTCTCCAGCGACTTCGGGCATATCGAAATGCTGGTCAGCAAGGAGGCGCAGCGCGAGGTGTGGCCCTTGACCGAATATTGGTTGCAGCATCTGCAACTGCCTGCCGGTTTTGCCGAGCAGGCGTCTGCTATAGGTTCTTGAGTCGCTGCTTGAGATTGTCCCGGCCGTTTCTTCGGCACGGGCTTGGCGGTAAGATGTGACGCATCATCTTTGGGTGGTCATTTCGGGCTCATCTACGTGCTCGTCGTTCATTTCGGGCGATAGCTCGATGCTGAATTGTCCCGCCTCAAGCAGGTCCATGAAGGTGGCTGCCTTCTCATCCATTGTCGAAAGGAGTTCTGTCATGCACTACATCACCCCCGATCTGTGCGATGCCTATCCTGAACTGGTTCAGGTCGTCGAGCCGATGTTCGCCAACTACGGCGGCCGCGATTCTTTCGGCGGTCAGATCGTCACCATCAAGTGCCATGAGGACAACTCGCTGGTGAAGGAGCAGGTCGACCTGCCTGGTCAGGGCAAGGTCCTGGTCGTGGATGGCGGCGGCTCCCTGCGCCGTGCTCTGCTCGGTGACATGCTGGCCGAGAAGGCTGCCAAAAACGGTTGGGAAGGCATCGTGGTATATGGCTGCATCCGTGACGTCGACGTCATCGCGCAGACCGATCTGGGCGTACAGGCGCTGGCCAGCCATCCGATGAAGACCGACAAGCGCGGCATTGGCGATCTGAATGTGCCCGTCAGCTTTGGCGGCGTGACCTTTAAACCGGGCGATTACCTGTACGCCGACAACAACGGCATCATCGTTTCTCCGCAAGCTCTGAGCATGCCGGAATAAGCCTATGCAGGATCAGGATTCGGCGTTGCTGCATGCCTTCGTGCTCGATGGTCGGGGTGGTGCACGCAGCATCACTCGCCACGAACTGGATAACCTGCAGCTGAGCGAGCAGGAAAGCCTGTGGCTGCACTGGGATCGCGCCCAGGAGCAGTCTCAGCGCTGGTTGCGTGAGCACAGCGGGCTGGATGAGTTCAGCTGCAACCTGCTGCTCGAGGAAAACACCCGACCGCGTCTGTTACCCCTGCCCAATGATGAGATGCTGTTGTTCCTGCGCGGAGTCAACCGCAATCCCGGTGCCGAGCCGGAAGACATGGTGTCGGTGCGTATCTTCGCTGATGCCCGGCGGGTGATCTCCCTGCGTCAGCGTCCGTTGCTCGCGACCGACGCACTGATTACCGACCTGCTGGCGGGCAAGGGACCGAAGACGGCATCCGAACTGCTCCTGGAGCTCGCCCGCCATCTCACCAGTCGCGTTGATGATCTGATCGCCGAATTGAGCGAGCAGCTCGACGGTGAGGAGGATGGCCTCGACGGCGATGAGCGTTATCGTCCCGACCATGGCCTGATGTTGCAGGTACGTCGGCGTGCGGCCAGCTTGCGTCGGTTTCTCGCCCCGCAACGCGATCTCTATGCGCAACTGGTGCGTAATCGACAGCCCTGGTTCGTCGAGGATGACGGTGACTACTGGAACGAGCTGAACAACCGCCTGACCCGCTATCTGGAAGAGCTGGAACTGATTCGCGAGCGCGTCGGCCTGGTGCTGGAGGCGGAAAGCCGGCGTCTCGGTGAGCGCATGAATCGCATCATGTATCGCTTCACCGTGATCACCGGCATGTTCCTGCCGCTGACCTTCCTCACGGGGCTTCTTGGCATCAATGTCGGCGGGATTCCGGGCTCGGAAAGCCCGATCGGCTTCTTTATCGCCTGCGGGCTCATGGTCCTTCTGGCACTGGGCCAACTACTGCTTTTTCGCCGCTGGCGTTGGCTGTGATGTGTGACTCATCCGCTCGCTACTGCGTCTAGCCGTGACATCCCGTGAGGTGCGCATGCACGATCCATTTGAAGAGTCTCTACGCGATTTGCTCAAGTCCTCGCCGTCCAGCCATGACGACGATGCTTGCCTGCACCGGGTTCTCAAGACCGCCAACCGCCAGGTCGGTGCTGGTGACCTGTTCAGCCTGATAGGCCACTGGGCGCAGGCCCTGATGATCGCCCTGAACAACGGTTCGGCGCATGTCGCGCCGGTTTCGCGCCGTACCCAATCCTCTGCTTCTGCTGATAAGGCCGACTGAAATGGAACTCGATCCCTGGACCCAAAGCCTGATCTCCGCGATGACCGCATTGTGGACCAAGGTTGCCGGATTCATTCCCAACCTGTTCGTTGCACTGGTGTTGGTACTGCTTGGTTTCGTCGTGGCCAAGTTGCTCGACACGCTGCTGTCCAAGCTGCTCGGCAAGGTTGGTCTGGATCGCCTGATGACGGGGACCGGTCTGACCAAGTTGCTGGCACGCGTTGGCATTCACGCACCGGTATCGACCCTGATCGGCAAGATCGTCTATTGGTTCGTGCTCCTGATCTTCCTGGTTTCTGCCGCTGAATCGCTTGGTCTGCAACGGGTTTCCGCGACCCTCGACGTGCTGGCGCTGTACCTGCCAAAAGTTTTCGGCGCCGCCTTGGTGTTGCTTGCCGGTGTGCTACTGGCGCAACTGGTCAGCAGCCTGGTGCGTGGCGCCGCCGAGGGCGTCGGCCTGGAGTATGCCAACGGGTTGGGGCGGGTCGCGCAAGGCCTGGTGATCATCATCAGCATCTCGGTGGCCATCGGCCAGCTTGAGATCAAGACCGACCTGCTCAACAACGTGATCGCCATCGTGCTGATCTCCGTTGGTCTGGCGGTCGCGCTGGCATTGGGCCTGGGTAGTCGCGATATCGCCAGCCAGATTCTCGCTGGCATTTATGTGCGCGAGCTGTATCAGGTCGGGCAACAAGTGCAGGTTGGTGAGGTCGAAGGGCAGATTGAAGAGATCGGCACAGTGAAAACCACCCTGTTGACCGATACCGGTGAGCTGGTATCGGTGGCAAATCGAGTGATGCTCGAGCAACGCGTGAACAGTCGCTGACGCCAATCTGTTATTTTATGCCGCTGCCCGGCAGGCGTGACCTGCCGGGCGCTTTTCGTCCTGACTGTCGGCCCGACTCGTTTTGAACAAAGCCCAGCCCTTGCCCACGCGCTACGACCCCCGCGAGCTCACTGATGAAGAGCTGGTGGCGCGCGCCCACGACGAGCTGTTTCATATAACTCGTGCTTATGAAGAGCTGATGAGGCGCTACCAGCGAACATTATTTAACGTGTGCGCGCGTTATTTGGGGAACGAAAGGGATGCTGATGATGTCTGTCAGGAGGTGATGCTCAAAGTTCTCTATGGCCTCAAGAACTTCGAGGGTAAATCCAAGTTCAAAACTTGGCTCTACAGCATCACCTACAACGAATGCATTACTCAGTATCGAAAAGAGCGGCGAAAGCGTCGATTGGTTGACGCCTTAAGTTTGGACCCGCTCGAAGAGGCTTCCGACGATAAGACACCCAAAGTCGAGGAGCGAGGCGGTCTGGATCGCTGGTTGGTTCACGTCAACCCGATCGATCGCGAGATTCTGGTGCTACGTTTTGTCGCAGAGCTCGAGTTTCAAGAGATTGCCGACATCATGCACATGGGCTTGAGCGCAACGAAAATGCGCTACAAGCGAGCATTGGATCGGTTGCGGGATAAATTTTCGGAAAATTCCGAAACTTAGTTCAGCTTTCCGACCACTAAGGGAGTGGCGAAACCTGATAAAATCGCCGCCAAGTTGTCGACTGAAGTTAACGGCAACTTATTAACCACCAAGATGGGGATTTAACGGATGAAAGTAAAAAACACCTTGGGCGTAGTCATTGGCTCTCTCGTTGCCGCAACCTCCTTCGGCGCGCTGGCGCAAGGCCAAGGCGCTGTCGAGGTGGAGGGCTTCGTCAATCGCTACTTCACCGACGTTCAGCGTGATTACGCGCACAACGAAGGCAACCTGTTCGGTGGCAGCATCGGCTACTACCTGACTGACGACGTCGAACTGGCGCTGTCCTATGGCGAATACCATGATCTGCGCGGTGAAGGTTCGCAAGGCAGCAAGAACATCAAGGGCAACCTGACCGATCTGAAGGCCATCTACCACTTCGGTCAGCCGGGTGTTGGTCTGCGTCCGTACGTTTCTGCTGGTTTCGGCCACCAGAGCATCGGCGACGCCAACAGCGGTGGTCGTGACCACTCCACCCTGGCCATCGCTGGCGCAGGTGCCAAGTACTACTTCACCGAAATGTTCTACGCCCGTGCTGGCGTTGACGCTCTGTACAACATCGACCAGGGCGACACCGAGTGGCAAGCTGGCGTGGGTGTTGGTCTGAACTTCGGTGGTGGCAGCAAGCCTGCTCCGGCCCCGGTCGTTGCTGCTGCGCCCGAGCCGATGCCTGAGCCCGCTCCGGAGCCGGTGATGGAAGCTGTTCGCGTTGAGTTGGACGTCAAGTTCGACTTCGACAAAGACCGCGTCAAAGAAGAAAGCTATGGCGACATCAAGAACCTGGCTGACTTCATGAACCAGTACCCGCAGACCACCACCACTGTTGAAGGTCACACCGACTCCGTTGGTAGCGACGCTTACAACCAGAAGCTGTCCGAGCGTCGTGCGAACGCCGTTCGTGAAGTTCTGGTCAACCAGTACGGTGTTGACGGTAGCCGCGTGAACACTGCCGGCTACGGTGAAACCCGTCCGGTTGCTGACAACGCCACCGACTCCGGTCGCGCTATCAACCGTCGCGTTGAAGCTGAAGTAGAAGCCCAGATCCAGCAGTAACGCTTCTGGTGCTCCAAGAAAAACCCGGCCTCGGCCGGGTTTTTCTTTTCTGGAATAAAAAAGCCCGCCATGGGGCGGCGGGCAAGCAACGACTCCGCAGGAGCGCGAAGTTATCAGGCATGTAGGAGCAGGGGCATGCTGATCTGCGTGCTGGCGCGGGCGACTTCGCCGATCACCAGAATGGCCGGGCTTTTCAGAGCGAAGGCCATGGCGTCGTCCTGCATCGTCGCGAGGTGGCTGCGGCATTCGCGCTGCTCGGGCAGCGAGGCGTTCTCGATCATGGCCACCGGCATCTCGCCGCTCAAGCCGCCAGCGAGCAGACCATCGCGAATATCCGCCAGCTTGGCCACACCCATGTAGACGACCAATGTAGTGCCGCTCTGTGCCAGCGCATGCCAGTTCAGTGAGCTGTCATCCTGAGTATGGGCGGTGACCAAGGTTACGCCGCGTGCCACGCCGCGCAGGGTCAGGGGAATGCCGCAGTTGGTGGCGCCGGCCAACCCGGCGGTGATGCCGTTGACCATCTCCACTTCGATGCCGTGCTCGCCGAGCCAGTCGGCTTCCTCGCTGCCACGGCCGAAGATGCACGGATCGCCGCCTTTCAGGCGCACCACGCACTTGCCCTGGCGTGCATAGCGCAGCATCAGGCGATGGATGAAGGCCTGCGGGGTGGAGCGACAACCGCCGCGCTTACCTACCGATACGATACGGGCGCCGGGGCAGTGCTGGAGCACTTCCGGGTTGACCAGATCGTCGATCATCACGATCTCGGCCTGTTTCAGCGCCTTGACCGCCTTGAGCGTGAGTAGCTCGGGATCACCGGGACCAGCGCCAACCAGCCAGACTTTTGCGTTCATATCGGGTTCCTCGTGGGGTGCGTCGTGCGCACCAAGTCGTTTGCTGGTTCCCACGCTCCGGCGTGGGAACGGATTCGGGGACGCTCTGCGTCCCATGAGACGCAGAGCGTCTCGGCCTGCATACCCACGCAGAGCGTGGGTACGATCAATTCATGCGTTCACTGCAGTGGGCTGTTGGGCCAGCAAGCGTTTGATTTCAGGGACACAGGAGCCACAGCTGGTGCCGCACTTGAGCTCCTGCATGAGGCTCTCCAGATCCAGGCCGCGTGCAATGCCGGCGCACACCGCGCTTTCGCTGATGTTCAGGCAGTTGCACAGGGTCTTGCTGCGGGTGGAGGCGGCATTGCCTGGCGGTGCTGAGACCGGGGCGAGCAGCCAACGGCGCAGATCGGCGTCAGCCTGGCCCTCCAGCCACAGGGTCCTGAGCCATTCGCTGGCGGCGGTTTCGCCGGCTAGGCGGATGCTGACGATACGGCCGCTCTCGATGCGCACGCGCTTGCCTACCGCGCGACGCGGGTCGTCGTAGGCCAGCACCGGGCCTTCATTCAGGCGCAGCAGGCGGTCGATCTGCGCCAGCAGCTCGGGCTGCGGCGCCACGGCGCTGGCGGCGCGGATCAGCAGAGCGGGGCGCTCGCGACCGGTGGGGGTGAGGCTGGCGTAGGCGAACTCCTCGAAGAGCGGGCGCAGGGCCTCGAAGCGGCTCTGCACCTCACCCTCGACCAGGGCGAACAGCTGCCAGGGCAGCTCGACCTTGTCTACCTCGACGCCGGCATGCTTGAGCTCCGGCTGCTTGGACAGCGGATCGAAGGCCGGCTGGGTCAGCACGTTGGTACCCAGGCCCTTGAGGAATCGGTCACCCCAGTGCATCGGCAACCAGGCCTGGCCGGGACGCACCGACTCGTCAGGCTGCACCGGCAGGATCAGGCTGCCACGACGGCTGCGCAGCTTGATCAGATCGCCGTCCTGCAGGCGACGGCGGCGCAACTCGTCCGGGTGCAGGCCGAGCACGGCGGCCTCGACATGACCGAACAGGCGCGCGGCGGTGCCGGTGCGGCTCATGCCGTGCCACTGGTCGCGCAGGCGTCCGGTGTTGAGCGTCAGCGAGTAACGTGCCTCGCGCTTTTCCTTCGGCGCGCGGTACGGGTCTGCGTGGAACTGCGCGCGTCCGCTGGCGGTTGGGAAGCGGCCGTCGGCATAGAGTCGCGCGGTGCCCTGGCGGGCGCCGGACGGGAACGGCCATTGCTGGGGACCTTGGTCATCGAGCAGCGCGTAGCTCAGCCCCGAGAGGTCGAGGTCACGCTGGGCAGTCAGGTGCTTGTATTCCTCGAACAGCGCTTCGCTGCTGGAGAAGTCGAACAGGCTGGGCAGGCCGGGGCGGAGCAGTTTTTCCAGACGACGAGCGAAGTCGCAGGTAATCGACCAGTCGGGCCGCGCCTCTTCGGGCGCTGGCACGGCGCGGCGTACATGGCTGACGCGGCGCTCGGAGTTGGTCACCGTGCCTTCCTTCTCGCCCCAGCTGGCGGCGGGTAGCAGCAGGTCGGCGTAGCGGCAGGTCTCGGTGGTGAAGAAGGCTTCCTGCACCACGACGAAGGGGCAGGCGGCCAGGGCCTCGTGCACCTTGTTCTGGTTCGGCAGCGACTGCGCCGGGTTGGTGCAGGCGATCCACAGCGCCTTGATGCGCCCGTCGTGCACCGCATCGAACAGCTCGATAGCGGACAGCCCGGGCGTCTCTGGCAGGGCGTCGACGCCCCAGTATGCGGCGACTTCGGCGCGGTGTTCGGCGTTGCCGGCCTCGCGATGCCCCGGCAGCAGGTTGCTCAGGCTGCCGGTCTCGCGGCCACCCATGGCGTTGGGCTGGCCGGTCAGCGAGAAGGGGCCGGCGCCGGGCCTGCCGATCTGTCCGGTGGCCAGGTGCAGGTTGATCAGCGCGCTGTTCTTGGCGCTGCCTGCGCTGGACTGATTGAGCCCCATGCACCACAGCGAGAGGAAGGAGGGCGCGCGGCCGATCAGTTCGGCGCAGCGCTGCAGGGCGTCGAGGCTGATGCCGCAGATATCGGCGGTAGCGGCCGGGCTGTAGTCGCGCACCAGGTTCTTCAGCGCCTCGAAGCCCTCGGTGTGGACGTCGATATAGCGGCGGTCGACCCAGCCCTCCCACAGCAGGATATGCAGGATGCCGTGAAACAGCGCGACATCGGTACCGGGCAGGATCGCCAAGTGCAGGTCGGCCAGCTCGCAGGTGTCGGTGCGCCGCGGATCGACGACGATGATCTGCATCTCTGGGCGACGGGCCTTGGCTTCTTCCAGGCGGCGGAACAGCACCGGATGGGCGTAGGCCATGTTGGAGCCGGCGATCAGCACGCAGTCGCTCTGCTCGATGTCCTCGTAACTGCAGGGCGGAGCGTCGGCGCCGAGGCTGCGCTTGTAGCCGACCACGGCGCTGGACATGCACAGGCGCGAGTTGGAGTCGATATTGTGGGTGCCGACCAGGGCGCGGGCCAGCTTGTTGAAGGCGTAGTAATCCTCGGTCAGCAGCTGGCCGGAGATATAGAAGGCCACGCTGTCCGGGCCGTGCTCGCGGATGGTCTCGGCGAACACCGCTGCAGCGTGATCCAAGGCGCTGTCCCAGTCCGTGCGGGTGCGAGCCAGGCCTTTGCCCAGGCGCAGTTCGGGATGGAGGGCGCGGGCGTCGAGGTCGCCGGTCAGGTGCAGGGTCGAGCCTTTGCTGCACAGTTTGCCGAAGTTGGCCGGGTGACTGGGATCGCCGGTGACGCCGAGGATTTTCTCGCCGTCGTGCTCGATCAGCACACCGCAGCCCACGCCGCAGTAGCAGCAGGTGGAGGCGGTGACTTGAGTGGGGCTGGCCATGTTCGGGGCTCCTGAGGCGCGGGGAAGTTCTGGTGGGAGGGGGCTTCAGCCGCGACCGTCGCCGCTGAAGCGCCTCCCACAGGGCTGGCTAGCTGCTATGAGCTAGGGCCAGCAACACGCGGCCGCTTTCCACCTTGGCATGGTGCCGATGGGCGCAGCCCACATCCGGCGCCACGGCATCGCCGGACTCCAGCTCGATCTGCCAGTTGTGCAGCGGGCAGGCCACGCGCTTGCCGTAGATCAGTCCCTGGGACAGTGGGCCGCCCTTGTGGGGGCAGCGGTCGTCGAGGGCGAATACTTCATCGTTACTGGTTCGGAAGATGGCGATATCGCCTTTCGGCCCGGCGATGATGCGCGAGCCGAGCACGTTGATCTCTTCCAAGGCGCAGACATCCAGCCAGTTCATACGGTGGCCTCCTCGATTTGCACGACCTTGATGGTGTCGAACTCTTTCTTCAGTTGCGGCGTCTCGATGCGCTCCTTCCACGGGTCCTGCTCGAACGACAGGGCGTAGTGCAGGCGCGCGGCCAGGGCCTTGCGATTGACTTCGTCTTCAAGCACCGCCTTCTTGATGTGCTCCATGCCGACGCGCTGCATGTAGTGCACGGTGCGCTCCAGATAGAAGGCCTCCTCGCGGTACAGCTGGAGGAAGGCGGCGTTGTACTCGCGCACTTCCTCGGCGGTCTTGACCTTGACGAAGAACTCGGCCACCTCGGTCTTGATCCCGCCGTTGCCGCCGATGTACATCTCGAAGCCGGAGTCCACACCGATGATGCCGACGTCCTTGATGCCGGCCTCGGCGCAGTTGCGCGGGCAGCCGGAGACCGCCAGCTTGACCTTGTGCGGCGACCACATGTTGAACAGGTCGTGCTCCAGGTCGATGCCCAGCTGGGTGGAGTTCTGCGTACCGAAACGGCAGAACTCGCTGCCGACGCAGGTCTTCACCGTGCGGATGGACTTGCCGTAGGCGTGGCCGGAGGGCATGTCCAGGTCCTTCCACACGGCCGGCAGGTCGTCCTTCTTGATGCCCAGCAGGTCGATACGCTGGCCGCCGGTGACCTTGACCATGGGCACGTTGTACTTGTCGGCCACATCGGCGATGCGGCGCAGCTCGGACGGATTGGTTACGCCGCCCCACATACGCGGTACCACCGAGTAGGTGCCGTCCTTCTGGATATTGGCGTGGGCGCGCTCGTTGATCAGGCGCGACTGCGGGTCGTCCTTGGCCTCGCCCGGCCAGGTCGAGATCAGGTAGTAGTTCAGCGCCGGGCGGCAGGTGGCGCAGCCGTTGGGCGTGCTCCAGTTGAGAAACGCCATGGTCTGCGCCATGGAGGTCAGATGCTGCTCGCGTATCGCCTTTCGGATCTGCCCGTGATTGAGGTCGGAGCAGCCGCAGATGGCCTTCTCGCTCTTGGGCTTGACGTCGGCGGCGCCGCCGACGGTGCTGATCAGGATCTGCTCGACCAGACCGGCGCATGAGCCGCAGGAGCTGGCGGCCTTGGTGTGCTTCTTGACCTCGTCGACCGAGAACAGGCCGTTTTCCTGGATGGCCTTGACGATGGTGCCCTTGCACACGCCGTTGCAGCCGCAGATTTCCATGCTGTCGGGCATGTTGGCGGTTTTGCCTGCGCCCTGGTGGCCGACGTCGCCGATGGCGCCTTCGCCGAACATCAGGTGGTCGCGGATCTCGCTGACGTTATGGTTTTCGCGGATCTGGCGGAAGTACCAGCCGCCATCGGCGGTGTCGCCGTACAGGCAGGCACCGACCAGCACGTCGTCCTTGATCACCAGCTTCTTGTACACGCCGCCGATGGGGTCGGAGAGGGTGATGGTTTCGGTGCCCTCTGCGCCCATGAATTCGCCGGCGGAGAACAGGTCGATGCCGGTGACCTTGAGCTTGGTCGAGGTCACCGAGCCCTGATAGCGGGAGAAACCGAGCTGGGCCAGGTGATTGGCGCAGACCTTGGCCTGCTCGAACAGCGGCGCCACCAGGCCGTAGGCGATGCCGCGGTGACTGGCGCATTCGCCGATGGCGTAGACGCGCGGGTCATAGGTCTGCATGGTGTCGTTGACCAGGATGCCGCGGTTACAGGCGATGCCGGCGCTCTCGGCCAGCTCGCTGTTGGGGCGAATGCCGGCGGCCATCACCACCAGATCGGCGGGAATCACTTCGCCATCCTTGAACTTCACCGCACAGACGCGGCCTTCACCGTTGTCCAGCAGTTCGGCGGTGTGCTTGGGCAGGAGGAACTTCAGGCCACGGTCTTCCAGGGATTTCTGCAGTAGCTCGCCGGCGGTGCGATCGAGCTGGCGTTCCAGCAGCCAGTCGCCGATATGCACCACAGTGACGTCCATGCCGCGCAGCTTGAGGCCGTTGGCCGCTTCCAGGCCGAGCAGGCCGCCGCCGATGACCACCGCGTGCTTATGGGTCTTGGCGGTGTCCATCATCATCTGGGTGTCGGCGATGTCGCGGTAGCCGATCACACCGGCCAGGTCCTTGCCCGGGATCGGCAGAATGAAGGGGTTGGAACCGGTGGCGATGAGCAGGCGGTCGTACTCGGCTTCGCTGCCATCGTCGGCGATGACCAGGCGCTTCCTGCGGTCGATCCTGACTACCTTGCGCCCGAGCAACAGCTTGATGTCGTTTTCCGCGTACCAGTTCAGATCGTTGAGCACGATCTCCTCGAAGGTCTGCTCGCCAGCCAGTACGGGGGAGAGCAGGATGCGGTTGTAGTTGGGGTGCGGCTCGGCGCCGAACACGGTGATGTCGTAGAGGTCGGGGGCGAGCTTGAGCAGCTCTTCGAGGGTGCGCACACCCGCCATGCCGTTGCCGATCATCACCAGCTTGAGTTTTTGCATGCCGGCCATCTCCTGAAGAAAAATCACGGTCGAAAAAATTGTCGGGAGCAATGTTTAACGTCGCTCCGCGACGGCTCGAAGAGTGGCCGCCAGGGATGGCAGGCCATAAAAAACAAAAAAGGCGTCCCGCTAGTCACCTAGCGAGGACGCCTTTGTCCAGGTCCCGTTCTATCGGGAAGTGCAGCCTTCTTCGTTGAAGGTCGCGCTTTATGTAGTTTGTGGCAGTGCGAATGCAGACCTTGTGCCAACTCGATCAGATCAGGGTTTTTCAGGCTTTTCAGCCATTTGGCTGGATCTGTGGAGCGGTTTTTTGCACCTTTGCGAGGCGTTTGGCGCCGCTTTGGTGCGCAGCCGGCTATTTGAGCAGCAGGAACGTCAGCAGCAGGTTGAGCAGCAGCGACACTAGCGCCATGCTGCGCCACACCAGCAGCGGCTCGCGCTCCAGCAGCGGTCGCGGGCGGTTGTTCAGAGACTGACGTTCGCCACTTTCCAGGGCCAGCAGCCACTCTTCGGCGGTCTCGAAGCGCTGCGCTGGGGCGGCGGCTACCGCGCGGTTCAAGACCTCATCGAGCCAGGCCGGTAGATCCGGGCGGTAGCGGCTGGCTGGCACTGGCTGACCGAAGCGCGGGTGCTGAAAGGCCTCGATCTCGCCGTGGGGATAGTGTCCGGTGAGCAGGTGATAAAGCGTTACGCCCGCGGCGTAGAGATCCTGCTGCGCACTGGGCGTGCTGCCGGCGAAGGCTTCGGGGGCAATATAGCTGGGCGTGCCGGGCAGGCTGTGGGCCTCGTCGCGGGTCAGGCCCGGGCAGTAGGCCAGGCCGAAGTCGAGCACGCGCAGTTCGCCGTCGTCGCCGAGCAGCAGGTTCTCGGGCTTGATGTCGCGGTGGATGATATTGCGCCTGTGCAACAGGCCGAGCGCCTTGATCAGGCGCGGCGCCAGGTCCTGCCAGTCGGCCAGGCTCAGCGGGCCATGCTGCTGCAGGCGTGCGGCCAGGGTCTGGCCGGCATATTCGCGCTGCACGTAATACAGATGCTGGCGCTGCGGTAGAGCATGCAACTCGGGGAAGTGGCGACCGGCGACGCGGCGCAGGAACCATTCCTCCTGCAGCAGCCCCGGGCCGGCCTGCTCCTCGCCGGCGCGGCTGGGCGGCAGGGTCTTGAGCAGCCAGGGCAGGTTGTCAGCATCGCGAACCCGGTAGATCAGCGACTGGCGCGATTCGCCGAGTAGGCCTTCGACCTGCCAGCCCTCGAACTCCTGGCCTTCACGCAGGCGCGGCGGCAGCGGCCAATGTTCGAGCTGGGCGAGGGTGTCGGCCAGCGCGGCTTCTGGGAGCTGCTTGACGTGCACCAGCAGGGCGCTGGCGTTGTCCTGGCTGCCGGCGTGATACGCCTCGTCGACCAGTGCCTGGCAGATTGCTTCGGCGTCATCGTCTCGTTGCAGCAACTCGCCGATACGCTTGTCGCTGAGGCAGGCCCAGACGCCGTCGCTGACCAGCAGGAAGCGGTCGCCGGCCTGCAGCTCGCCGTCGCGATAGTCCACCACCAGGTGCTGATCCAGCCCCATGGCGCGCTTGAGTACGTGCTGCATGCCCGGCTGTTCCCAGACGTGGTCCTCGGTCAGGCGCAGCAGTTGGCCGTCGCGCCACAGGTAGGCGCGGCTGTCGCCAATATGCGCCAGGGTGTAGCGACGGCCGCGCAGCACCAGGGCGGTGAGGGTGGTCAGCAGCGGCTGGCCGCCGCCGTTGGCTTGCAGCCAGCGGTTATGTGCGATCAGCAGGCGATCCAGGCTGTGCTGCACCGGCCAGGTTTCCGGGGTGGAGTAGTAATCCAGTGCCAGCGCCTGGAGGGTCGCGCGTGCGGCCAGGCCGCCGTCGGCGCACTGACTGACGCCATCGGCCAGACCGAGCAGATAGCCTTTGCTGGCGGCCAGGGCTGGCGCTGGGGTGACCACTCGCAGGGCGTCCTGGTTCTCGCTGCGCGGGCCGATGGCGCTGGTTTCGCCGACGCTCAGTTGTAGGGCCATGATGCGGTTTCCGTAGATCTTTGGACCGTAGGGTGCGCCGTGCGCACCAGGCCCGACACAAATCGCTGGTGCGCGCGGCGCACCCTACGCAGTGTGGCGGATCGTCGAGAGCTTGCTCACACCCGTGCGGCGGTCACCGCGGCGCTACCCCAGGTGGTGCGCCAGCGTTGTTTGACTCCGTGCAGGCCGATCCAGGCCAGCACACCGAGGCTGGCGAACAGCCAAAGCCCCAGCTGATAGTCGCCTGTGTGTTGCTTGATGGTGCCCAGGCCTGCAGCGAGGAAGAAACCACCGATGCCGCCGGCCATGCCGATCAACCCGGTCATCACGCCGATTTCCCTGCGAAAACGCTGCGGTACCAGCTGGAACACCGCGCCATTGCCAGCACCAAGGCCGAGCATGGCGGCGACGAAAAAGGCCAGGGCGGCGTTCGCGCTGGGCAGGTTGAAGCCCACCACGGCAATGCACAGCGAGGCGATGGTGTACATCATCAGCAGTGTACGAATGCCTCCGATGCGGTCGGCCAGAGCGCCGCCGAGCGGGCGCAGCAGGCTGCCGGCGCAGACGCAGGCGGCGGTGTAGTAACCGGCGGTCACCGGGTTCAGCCCGTACTGGTCGCTGAAGTAGCCGGGCAGGGCGCTGGCCAGGCCGATGAAGCCGCCGAAGGTGACGCTGTAGAAGAACATGAACCACCAGCTGTCGCGATCGCCGAGGGCCTTGAGGTAATCGCCGAAGGCCTTGGGCTTGGGCCGCTCCGGCGCATTCTTGGCCACCAGGGCGAAGATCACCAGGGTCGCCAGCAGCGGGATCAGCGCCCAGCCGAACACGTTCTGCCAGCCGGACAGCGCGGCCAGGCCGGGGGCGAACAACGCCGCCAGCACGGTGCCGGAGTTACCAGCGCCGGCGATGCCCATGGCCTTGCCCTGGTGCTGCGGCGGGTACCACTGCGAGGCCAGCGGCAGGGCGACGGCGAACGCCGCGCCGGCGAAGCCGAGGAACAGGCCGAGCAGCAGCGCCTGCTCGTAGCTGCCGATGCCGATCTGCCAGGCGCAGAACAGCGCGACGATCACCACCACCTGGCCGAGCAGGCCGGCGGTCTTCGGCGACAGGCGGTCGGCGAGAAAGCCCATCAGCAGACGCAGCACGGCGCCGGCGAGAATCGGCGTGGCCACCATCAGGCCGCGTTGCTGGGCGTTGAGGTCGAGGTCGGTAGCGATCTGCACCGCCAGTGGGCCGAGCAGGTACCAGACCATGAAGCTCAGGTCGAAATAGAGGAAGGCGGCAAACAGGGTGGGGGCGTGGCCGGCTTTCCAGAAACTTGTATTCATCGATCACCTCATCAGCGAGAAGGAGCCCGGCCAGGCGCGGCGAACCGTGGTCGTGGACACGGCGGCCGCGCCTGCCGGGAAGGCCGTGCACTTGTGGTGCAGAGCCCTGCGGCCGAAGCCACAGCAGGTTTGCGCGATTGCAGTGCAGGCTCGGATCGCGATGCCTGCGCCGGCCCCGGTCACTGGGGCGAACACGAAAAAAAACGCCGCTTCACCACAGGCCATGAAGGCGAGGTGAGGCGACGTCTTTGTCGTGAGGGAGGTGGCCGCCGTTGGCTACCTGGTGCAAGGGAATAAGCAAGAGCCGAGCCAACCGAGCGGAGGCCCTGGGATCAGGCGCTACGCACCTTCAGTACGCGCAGTGCTGCCGTAAAACGAGGCGCTTGCGTCGTCTATGCCCCCGAATGGGGCGATCGCTGCGTGCTGAAAGTGGCGTGAGATTGGGAGCTGGAAAGTTGGGCAACGCTGGTTGCGTGAGTGGGTAGCGGCGCGGTCAGCAGGGCGAGTGCCAGCAGATTGCTGAGCAGCCCCGCCTGACGGGCACGGCGGTAGGTGTCGGTCATCCTCGATCCCCCCTTTTTTCTATTCTGAACTAGGCGTAGCAGACGAATGACGATGTGTCACGGTATTGGCAGCAATAACTGTGCAAGTTTTGCCAGACGCCTGTTCGCCCGGAGCCCTGAAGCATTGCAATCGCTGACTCAGTCGAGCCGATTGACCTTGGGGAACTTGGCGCTGAAGGCTTCCGGCATTGGCACCACCTTCGACTGACGATAATCGAAGAACACGAAGCCGGACTTGGCCATGGCCACCAGGGTGCCGTCGGCCGGACGGGTGATGCGGAAGGTGATGTCACCGCCATATCGGTTGAAATCCATCACGCCGACTTCGAACAGCAATTGGTCACGGGCATGAGCTTCTGCGCGGTAGGTGGTGGCCAGGTCGGTGACGATGATTCCAGTGCCTTTGCCGTCGGTTTCGCGAATGCCGAACTCGAAGAGGAAGCGGGCGCGCGCCTCGGAAATCATCGAGATCATCGAGTCATTGCCCAGATGGTTGGCACCGTTGATGTCGGTAACGCGCACGGTCAGGTGAGTGCTGTAGTAGTACTGGTCTTCGGGAAAATCGAGGGTCAGGCGTGCCATGGTCGAGCCTTCGTCTAGGAGGGCGGCGATTGTAAACCGCCGTGTTCCTCAGCGGTGCAGGCTGTTGAGGTGATAGAACGTAACGCGACCACCCTCGCTATCCGGTCCGGAGTTGTCCTGGATATAGGCGCCCGCCTTGAAGTACAGGTACTGCTTGCTCCAGCTGCTGCTCAACTGGCGGTAGAGCGAGCCATTGTCGCCATCGGTGCTGGCCACGCTGATGCCGATGCGTCCGCTGGGCGTGACGCGCAGGTCGTAGCCGAAGCGCTCGCCAAGCTGGATGTTCTCGGCCAGCAGGATATTTTGCACGTCGCTGTCGCCTGGGCGAGCGCGCAGCAGCAGCTCCACCCGGCCAACGCCACGTCGATAGTGATATTGCAGCTTGAGCAGCGGATCGTTCTGGCTGCCCGGCACGTCGGTACTGTGGATCTGGCCGATTACCACCTTGTTGCGACTGGGCACTTGGTCGACCTGCAGCACGGCACTGAGGTAGCTGTCCGAACTGGCGTGGAGCCAGTTGTCGAGTCTGCCGTCGTGCTGGGTTTCGCGTAGCTCACTGCGTGGATAGCGGGCGTCGGCGGTGGTCGAGCCAGTGACTGGCACCCAGAAGGTCACGCTGCCGTCGGCATTGCGCCGAAAATAACGACTTTCATAGCCATTATTCAGCCGTTCGGTGGTGATGGTGGTCGGCGCCGGTTCGGTGGGAATTGACAGATTCCAGGTGGTGAGGTCGAGCACGGGGTTCTCTGCTTGTCGGTTGAGGGCCCTTGTTCGTCCCTGCAACGGGCCAGAGGTTCAACCGCCCCAGCCCTTGAGCCAGAGCGGTTTGATTCTCAGGCGGCCGGGCGTTGCTGGCGCTGGTAGAGAAACTCCAGCACGGCGGTACGGTAGGCGTGGTACTGCTGGTCGTTGGCCAGCGCCAGACGATCACGCGGGCGCGGCAGGTCGACGGCGAGGATTTCGCCGACGGTGGCCGCCGGGCCGTTGGTCATCATCACGATGCGATCGGACAGCAGCACGGCCTCGTCGACGTCATGAGTGACCATCACCACGGTGCTCTGGGTCTGCCCGACGATGCGCAGCAGCTCGTCCTGCAGGTGCGCGCGGGTCAGGGCATCGAGGGCGCCGAACGGCTCGTCCATCAGCAGCACCTTGGGCTCCATGGCCAGGGCGCGGGCGATGCCGACGCGCTGCTTCATGCCGCCGGAGATCTCGTTGGGGTGTTTGTGCATGGCATGGCTGAGGCCGACCATGTTCAGCGCCTGCTCGGTGCGGGCCTTGAGTTGGGCCTTGCTTTCGCGCGCGCCGAAGACCTTTTCCACGGCCAGGTGGACGTTGCCGAAGCAGGTCATCCAGGGCAGCAGGCTGTGGTTCTGGAACACCACGGCGCGTTCGGGGCCGGGGCCGTCGATCTCGCGGCCATTGCAGATCAGCCCGCCTTCGTTGGCGTCGAGCAGGCCGGCGATCAGGTTGAGCACGGTGGATTTGCCGCAGCCGGAGTGGCCGATCAGCGCCACGAACTCGCCGCGGGCGATGCTCAGGTTGACGTCTGCCAATGCCTGGAAGCGGCCTTTCTTGGTGTCGAAGTGCTTGCTGACAGCGGTCAGCTCCACGAATTTGTCCATCGGAGTTCTCCCGTTCTGGTGCAGTGCTTCGGATTAAATCAGAGACACTTTCATTTAAAACAAAGACTTGGCGTCTATTGTTGAATTGACTTGTAGGTTGCGTAGCCCGGATGCAATCCGGGGAAACGGAGATCGCGCTCCCGGATTGCATGCGGGCTACGGGGGTGGCCGAACGTGCCTCTTCAGCTTGCGTAGTCGAAGCGTTTGGCGATCAACAGCAGCATCTGCTCCAGCGCCAGGCCCACCAGGCCGACGATGATGATGGCGATGAGAATGTGCTCGACGTTGAGGTTGTTCCACTCGTCCCACACCCAGAAGCCCAGGCCGATGCCGCCGGTGAGCATCTCTGCGGCGACGATCACCAGCCAGGCCACGCCGATGGCCAGGCGGATGCCGGTCATCAGGTGCGGCAGCACGGCGGGAAACAGGATGCGCGTCAGCACCTTGAATTCCGACAGCTTGAGTACGCGGGCCACGTTGAGGTAGTCCTGTGGCACGCTGGCCACGCCGGCGGCGGTGTTGAGGATGATCGGCCAGATCGAACTGATGAAGATCACCCAGATCGACGCCGGGCCGGCAGCCTCGAATACCAGCAGGCCAATCGGCAGCCAGGCCAGCGGCGAGACCGGACGCAGCAGGCTGATGATCGGCGCCAGCATGCCGGCGAGAAAGGCGAAGCGGCCGATGGCGAACCCCAGGGGAATACCCACCAGCGCCGCGAGGCCGAAGCCGACTCCGACGCGGCCGAGCGAGTTGAGGATGTTCCAGCCGATGCCCATGTCGTTGGGGCCGTTGTCGTAGAAGGGCTCGGCGAACAGCACCAGGGCGGCCTGCCAGGTGCTCAAGGGGCCCGGCAGGCCCTCGCTGTACTGCGCCAGCAGCGACCAGAAGCCGATGAAGGCAATGATGCCCAGCAGCGGGGCGATGCCGGCCTTGAGCATGCTGCCCAGTGCAGCGGCGCTGGGCAGCATGGCCTGCGCAGACAGACGCGGTTTGGCGATTGGCAGCAGCGGTGTTTTCAGGGGCGCATTCATGCTCACCTCCGGTCAGGCTTTGATGGTGAAGGAGTCGGCGTAGGCGGCTGGATTGCTGCCGTCCCAGACCACGCCGTCGATCAACGTGCTGCTGCGCAGCGGGCTGCTCGGCACCGCCAGCTTGAGGGCGCTGGCAGCCTCGGCGTAGAGCGAGGTCTGGTTGATCTGCGCGGCCACGGCGGCGTAATCCGGCGCATCCTTGAGCAGGCCCCAGCGCTTGAACTGGGTGAGGAACCACATGCCGTCGGAGTGATAGGGAAAGTTGACACTACCGTCCTTGCAGAAGGCCATGGCGTGTTCGTCCTTCCAGCTGTTGCCGAGGCCGTCCTCGTACTGAGCGAGAAAGCGCGGCTCGATCACCTGCACCGGCGCGTTGACGTAGGCCTTGCCGGAAATCAGCTTGGCGGTGCTCTTGCGGTTCTCCTCGCTGGCCTCGATGAAGCGGCTGGCATCGAGAATCGCCATGATCAGTGCGCGGGCGGCATTGGGATACTGCTCGATGAAGGCGCGGGTGGTGCCGAGCACCTTCTCCGGGTGGTCCGGCCAGATCTGCTGCGTGGTGGTGGCGGTGAAGCCGATCTTGTCGAAAATCGCCCGCGCGCCCCAGGGTTCACCGACGCAGAAGCCATCCATGTTGCCGACGCGCATGTTGGCGACCATCTGCGGCGGCGGCACGACGATGGTCTTCACGTCGCTCATGGGGTTGATGCCCAGGCTGCCGAGCCAGTAGTACAGCCACATGGCGTGCGTACCGGTAGGGAAGGTCTGGGCGAAGGTCAGCGGTGTGCCGCCTTTTTTCACGTGTTCGGCCAGTTGCGCGCCGTTGCTCACGCCTGCCTCACGCAGTTGCTTGGACAGGGTGATGGCCTGGCCATTCTGGTTCAGTCCCATCAGCACCGCCATGTCCCGCTGTGGTCCCGCCAGGCCGAGCTGGGCGCCATACATCATGCCGTAGAGCACATGGGCGGCATCCAGTTCGCCAGTGTTGAGCTTGTCTCGCACGCCGGCCCAGGAGGCTTCCTTGCTCGGCGTGATGGTCAGGCCGTACTTCTCACCGAAACCCTGGGTGGCGGCGACCACCACCGAGGCGCAATCGGTCAGGGGAATGAAGCCGACTGTCAGCGCGGCTTTTTCCGGTGCATCGGAGCCGGCCGCCCAGGCTGCACTGCGCAGCGAAGCCGGCGCCGACAGGCCGAGTGCGGCGATACCGCCAACGGCGCCGGCCAGGGCGATGGATTGCTTGAGGAAGTTGCGGCGGCTGGTGGCCAGGGGCTTGTTCGAATCACGATCGGTCATGGGTCTAGTCCTTGTCAGGCGCATAAACAAAAACGGCGTACGCCAGGCCACCTTCTGGAGAGGAAGGTGACCTGACGGACGCCGTTGTCCGTGATCCTCGGCCCGCCGCCGTTGGCGTGCTACGCAGGATGGTTGACAGGGACTTAGCAAGGGGCTTGCCAGCTTTCGTGGCCAACGGCCGAGCAACGGCATACGGCGCCTGGCAGGCGCAAACCGGATGCCGCGTGATCAATGGTTGGTTTTTATAATCAAAGAGTTGCAGCTATTTCATGAGGTGATTTAGCAATGCGCGGAGTCAACGGAAGCGCGGCTCGCTCTGCATGCGACTGAGCCAATGCCGTGCATGAGCGGGCGCTATTGAGCTTTTTTGGTTCGTCTCACAGGCTCAGGAAGCCGGTTGAACGCGCGCCTCCTCGACGAAGTCGCGCAGCCAGCGCAGCACTTCGACGGCTTCCCAACGAGCAGGATCGAACAGTGCATAGGCCAGCCCCTGATAGCCGACCACATCCAGCTGGCGGTGGTAGCCGGCGCGCTGCAGCAGCGCCTCGATTTCGGCGAAGCAGGTATTGAAGTGCTGGCGATTGAAGGGGGTGCGGCTCTCGGTGACGATGCCTTCGAGTTGCAGTTCCTCGACCATCTCGCGCACCCGCTCCAGCGGCATGCGGTTCACTCGGTGTTTCAGCTGCAGTACGTCCAGCATGATGGCGCTCCTGTGCAATCGATCATTTGCCTGTGATCTAGCCTAATCGAAAAGTACTGTACAAATAAACAGTATTGAGTGATATTGGCCTCACTTAGGTGACAACAACCCGTCCACTGCCTGAAGGTGGGCGCCTTGCAAGGGGGTATTGGCAATGCAACAGATGCTGATGACGATTGTGCTATTGGCCCTGCTCAGCGGCTGCGCGCAACCGCAGATAGATCGGCCACAGGCCAATGGTGCGTACCTGGTGATCGAGGGCGAACAGGCCTGGGCCGTACTGGTTTCCGATGGCCAGCGTGTCGAGGAGGCGGGCAGAGTGCTCGACGTAATTCGACTGCCCAGCCACCACTCCAACATTGCCGCCAGCTATGTGATCGAAACGCCCAACTGCGGCAAGCTGCAGTGGTTGACCGAACGCCATGGTGCTGCAGAGGGTGAAACCACGCTGTTGCCGGCCGCCTTCAACGAGCAACTGAGCCAGCCCGGCTGCGTGCTCGCGCAAGGCCTGAGCCGAGCCTGGACGGCTCTGGACTATTCCGGCTGACCGTAGGGTGCGCCGCGCGCACCGATATTCACTGGCGGGTTAACTGGTGAGACGCGTAAAGAAAAAGCGCCGCAACCTCAACGGAAGCGGCGCTTTTCATTCATGCGGTACCACGTGCTTACAGCAGGTGCTGCTTGTCCATCTCGATGGCGGCATCGAGGGTTTCCAGCAGCGCCTTGCGCACCTTCAGCTTGGTGTTCCTGTGCGCCGTCATGTTGATCTTCTTCATCTGCTGCGCCACTACCTGAGTGGTAGCCAGCAGTTGTTCGGCCGGCACCACCTTGTCCAGGAAGCCGGCATCCACCGCGCCAGCCGGGTCGAACATCTCGCCATTGATCACCGAACGGTGGAACGCCGACTTGCGCAGGCGATCACGGGCCAACTCGATGCCGACATGGTGCATGGTCATGCCGATCTGCACTTCGTTCAGGCCGATATTGAACGGACCCTCCACGCCGATACGGTAATCGGCCGACAGCAGGATGAAAGCACCCTTGGCCACGGCATGACCCGGGCAGGCGACGATGATCGGGTAGGGGTGCGCGAGCATGCGCCGCGCCAGCGTAGAGCCAGCCGCTACCAGGTTGATTGCATTCTGCGGGCCGGAGGTCATCACCTTCAGGTCATAGCCGCCGGAAAGAATCCCCGGTTGGCCGGTGATGACGACAATGGCGCGATCCTGCTCGGCGCGGTCGAGGGCAGCATTGAACGCAGCGATCACATCGGGCGAGATGGCATTGACCTTGCCATTGCTCAGGGTGAGGGTGGCGATGCCGTCTTCGAGTTGATAGCTGATCAGGTCGCTCATGGCGGTTTTCCTTGTTAGAGCCTTGGGGGCGAATGTGGGCAGAAGGTACTCAGCCGAAGCGCTCTGGTAAAGCGCCGCGGCTGACTGGTTGGTCAGTGCTTTTGCCTATCGAGGCGATGCCGGATGGCAATTGGCCGCGCGCAAAGCCAGGCCTTTAAGGTGAGCAGCGAACCGCAGGAGCTGCCCATGAATACCCTTTACTCCATCCTTTATATGGTCACCGTGATCGGCCTGCTACTGGCATCGGTCGTGCTCAGCGAAACCCTCTACCTGCGCAGCCCATCCGGCGTGCTGCTGCTATTTGGCTTGGGCCTGTTCATGTCCCTGGGTTTTCTGCTGTTCGGCCACATTCGCTTCGACGAGCAGCCTTGCGAGGAGCACGACGAAAACTCGCTGCGCTCTTAAGCGCATGAATCCTTTAAAAAAAATTTGCCATCGGGAAAACATTCGACTACATTAGCGCACCTCGACGGGCTGCACAGCCAATCGAGATCCGGTGAAGTGTCCGAGCGGTTGAAGGAGCACGCCTGGAAAGTGTGTATACGGGAAACCGTATCAAGAGTTCGAATCTCTTCTTCACCGCCACTTTCGCAAAAGCCCTGCAGGGAAACCTGCAGGGCTTTTTGCTTTGTGGCTTTCGACAGCTGTCGAAAGCCATTGCCTACGAGATCACCCGTCCAGTTCCTTGGCGCACTCGGCTACAGGTTCGGCCATGCCTTCCTTGATGGATTCGCGCACGCCAGGAATCGAGAGCAGGCACAGGGTTTCCTGAATGGCGTCCCAATCCTCAGCCGAGAGCAGGACGGCATTCGTCCGTTTGCCAGTGATCAGAATGGGCTGGTGAGATTCGGCTAATCGATCCATCAGCCGATAGAGGTGAGTGCGTGCTTCGCGTGCTGTAAGGGTGCGCATGAAGCCGTTCTCCTGAGTCATGTCGCAAGCGGGCGATAGGTTATTGCCCCTGCTCGGTAGTGGGTTGAGCCGTAATGCATCGCGCAGATGGTCCGGCGACAGGCGCGCATAACGCATGCTCATTGCCGGAGACCTATGCCCCGAGATTTTCTGTGGCGTAGGGATGTTGCCGCCCCGTATGACGAAGCGACTGGCGAAGGTGGCGGTGTTCGCGGGTCGGTGCATGGTCCTCAGCGGTTAGCCCGGCCGGGCTTGTCTCACTGAGCGCGGCGGTGCAGAGGGTGCGGACAAAAACCAGGGCCTGGCCTGCGCCCTCCCATACACCGTCGCACACCATGACATTCATGGCGCACCCTGTTAATCGTCCGGGCTGGGGTCGGGGAGGACTTCGGCCATGTCCTGGCAGTCCGGGCACAGGGTTACGTGGGGCGCCCTGGTCAGATCGGGCAGCAGGTCAGATCGGGCAGCCGGCTGGTTGTAGAGCTGACCCATGGGTTGCCCGCAGCAGTCACACAGCACGCGATCAACGATCAGCACGGCGGCTTCCTCCGATCAGACCTGGGAGCGTCAGCCGGCCAGGTTGAGGCAATGGCTTGTCGGCGTGAGCAGGCTTGGCCTGTTCGGCGGCAGTATCGTTGGCTGGAACGCTGGGAGCTGCGACCGGGGCGGCAGTGCAGCGGTCAATCACGGCCTCGAATGAACGAAGAAACAGATCGTCGTTCGCTTCAAGAATCTTTATGTGTGCGTGGCTGATATAGAAACCGCCGAGCGAAGCGCCGATCAGGAAGGGCAGAGACCACGACCAGAGCAGGGCGGCCAGATAGCGGCGTACGCGCAATGAAGTCGTCATTCAATAAGCCCACCAGTTCGAACGGTTCGCGCGGGGGCACGAAGGGCGTTGGTTTGCCGGTGTCGCTCACAACGTGCCAGCACTGCGGCGGATGGTTGCCGGGCTTGTGTTTCTCGCAGGTATAGGCCGGCGTAACCTGGGGCTGACCATTTACCCCGGACCATCGTACGGGGCGGCGTTAGGTGCTGGGTGTGTATGGGCAGGAAGGCGCCTTGGGCGGTATCCAGTCGCGGTTCAGCCAGCACACAGAGCAGTCGCAGTTCTCGGCGTGCGCTTGGCGCGGATACTGGTTCAGGCTTTTCTTTGGCCGACACCTCGGGTTTCGGGGCACGGTCAAGCTGGATAAGGCGCCCACATTCGTTGCCGGAAATGCCCCCAGCCTCATGAAAGCCTTCGATGTAGCCCTGCAGGTAGAACCGCAGGTATTCACAAGCGCCAGGCCCGCAAGCCTTGGGGTGAGCAAGGTCACGCTCCATGCGCTCATGGACCGGCTGATGATTGCGTTTCACGGGCTCACCCCCGCCAGCCGCGCCACGCAGGTTTTGCCTGGCTTCATGCAGTTGACGATGCCGTTGCTGACCCACTGCGCGACCCGCTCAACGGGAACACCGGGCAGGGCGGCGAAGGCGGCCTGCGCATGGAAAAGAGGCTTCATGCCGTCCACTTCTGCTGCAGCAGCCAGGAGCGGAACAGGGCGCTGTTGACCATGCGGCGCTTGCCCAGCTTGACGGTGGGCAGAACGCCTTTCATGGCCCAGGCACGCGCGGTGCCGTAGGTCAGACCGTTACGGTCGGCCCAGGACTCGACGGTTTCCACGTCCTGTTGCGGGCCTATGAGCTTCGAAGGCTCCAGCTCTTCCAGTTCCATGCTCGTTCCGTCACTATTCGTGTCAATGCCAGTTATTCAGCATTGCGTTATCCAAAATGGATCGTGTTGCAACGGATAATGCCATTGTTGATCCATATTGGATATATCACCTTAAGATCAAGTGGCTATGATTAAAGAGCGCGTTATAACTATTTTGAAAGGCTCAGGGATTCGGCTTCCCGAGCTGGAGGAGCGCACTGGCATCAGTCGCTACACCTGGAACAACCTGAAAAACACCGCGAGAAAGCGAGAAATCAAGGCTGAGGAGATCGAAGCTATCGTTAAGCTCTTCCCTCAATATGCCTTGTGGGTAGTCAGTGGCGAGGTAGCGCCAGAAGCAGGGCAAACAAGCCCCGAATACGATCAGGCTAATTCAAACTTGCCCAATCAAAACGCGGGATAGCGATTACAACGGAAGTAACTCGACGCTGGTATGCCCGTAAAGGGTGGCAAGAATTTTGAGAATGCTAGGAGAGCAAAGTGGCTATGTTTTTTGAAGAAATTTCTACTGATATAGAAAGTTACTGCCAAAAGCTAGAGACTCTTTTCAAAAAAAACGAGCCTGTTAATGAAAGGGTAGCTCTCTGCGCTGGCATGCTCAGGAAAATTGCTGCAGCGCCAAAAGAATTTGATAAATCAGCTCGGCTAAATGTCAAATGGATTGGGGATGAGCTGAGGTTGATAATTCTCGACAAAAAAGTCGATGACGTGGCCCTGCATGATCTTTGCCAATATCTCTCGCGAATTGCAAGAGAATCAAATCTTAGGTCTCCCTATAAGGCGAAGAGCCCAGAGCTAGAATTACTTGAGTTTTTTGACTACGGAAAAGAGTTTGACAATTTAAGCGACAGGGAAAACTCAGATTTTATATGGGCTTCAATGCCTAAGTATATTGCGACTGACTATCTTGAATATGTATCTGAGAGAGAGGGTGGTTTTTTGTCGGCAAAGTCTGACTGGGAAGCTGAACTACTGGGCTATAAAAAAACTATAGATTCATATGTTTCTATACTTAAAGAACAGAGGGGGAAATTTAATTTCGTTCACCTCTCCAAGGCGTTTCATGAAATGCACTCCGAAAAGAAAGGGGAACTACGATATGCTTTCTTTTCTATGGTTTTGCTGGGCGTGGTGGTTATTATTCCTCTGGCTTACCAGTTTTTAGTCGGTGGACTGGTTGCTACGGATGACGGGAGTGGCTTCTCTTATGTTGAAACAGGGAAGATATTGTCACTGCTTGGTTTGGAAGTTGCACTTTTGTATTTCTTTAGAATTGCCCTCAAGAATTACTACTCGGTAAAGGCTCAGTTGCTTCAGCTGGAGTTGAGGTTGTCTCTTTGTGGTTTTATTGAAAGTTATGCTGATTTTGCTAAATCTAGAAAAACAAAGGATGTAGACCCTTTGTCAAAATTCGAGTCTATTATATTTGCTGGCATAACGCCGGATGAGAGCAATGTGCCCAGCACTTTTGATGGTGTAGATCAGCTTTTGAAAATAGCCAAAGAGATTAGAGCAAAATAAAACTACTTAAGGATATTCAAAGCAAGGAAGCGATATGAAATCAGACTGGGACGACGCACCAGACTACCTGCGCAGCAAGAAAAGGCCCGGCCCATGGAGAATGGTGGCCATCTTGGGTGTGGGTTCCGCGATTACCTGGGGCTTGATCGCGCTGTTTGCCAAGCCAATCGTGATCAATGTGGATCAGCTCAAACAGGCGATTCACGTAGACGGCAAACCGCTGTTCAGCCAGCAATCGGCACCACAGCCCTACAGCGAGCCGGAAGAGCCTATAAGGCTGTCATCCATTCCCATCGATCCACACGCGCAGCGAGTTGCATACGAGCCGGTAAGCCAGCCCCAGCCATATGCCTCGATGGAATGGACAGAGGAAGAAAAGGTGAGGGCGATTGCCAGTTCTCAGAACGTGTTCAGTGACAAGAACTACACGCCCAAGCAGCCGGCCAGCACCTACACACCGCCCGCAACCCATCGCATCGCCCAGGCACCCCAGCAAACGCAGCAGCGCCAAGCCAAGCAGGCAAGGAGCGAGCGTACTTCCAGATGGATCAAGAGCTGGAACGGCGGCAGCAACTACCTGGCGGAATGGCTATCGGTGAACAACTACATCGACGGCACCAGCGTTTGCGCCAATCACCGGCGCGGATCAATCAACTACCGCGAATGCCGCAAGGCCGCCAAACAGCACTTTCATGAAGAGTGCAGAACCTGGCGTGCCCGCTATGACAGTGACCGCAAGACAAGCAGTGATCGCATGAAGACGCGCTATTGCTCTGCGGCTAGCAGCTTTAATCCGATGGGATGACCTATATGCTTATATTTGGATGTATTGTGACTGCTATATGGATTATGGGCTTGGCTGGCGTTGTATATATAAATTTTGATAAAGCTATTGAGCTTGAGCTAAATGCATGGGGTGATTTTTTAGCAGGTTCCTTTGCGCCTTTGGCTTTTTTTTGGCTCGTCATTGGGTATTTTCAGCAGGGGAGAGAGCTGAGATTGAGCACTTCAGCTTTGCATCAACAAGAAAAAGCACTAATGCTACAGGTGGCGGAGCTTAAAGAGTCAGTTAAGCAGCAACAGGCTTTAGTGCAAGCGGCTAAGGAAGATATTGAACTTGGCAAAAGCGCTATGAAAATACAACTGGAAAAAGAAAAGGCCAGTGCTCAGCCTGTTCCAGAGGTGCAGATCAAATCAAGAACCAGTGAGGGTGAGTATCGTGCGCACCATATGAGGGTGTTTAATATAGGTCCAAATGTCAGTCACGTCTTTGTAGAGGAAAAGGCAAGTGATTTCTTTGCATCAGGTGAGCTGAACAAGCCGAGCTCTAGGTGGGGTGGCGATAATTATCTTTTTGTTAAAGTTTACATTCCGGTTGATCTGGATGCAGATAGGGTTGGTCATATTTGCTTGAATATAAGTTACGTGGACGGATTCGGCATGCGAGAGAAGGTCTCTATAGGCTTAGGCGGTAATGGTCTGGGTGGCTTAAAAGTAGTTGAGCTAAAGCAGTCTGATTAAATTGCAAGATATTTTTACAACGAATAATGGTGTATTTACAAAGGCGGTTTTCTTCCTCCTTTAGCTTGTAGCACTTGCTGGCGAAGAAGATTGAAGTATTGCTTATCAGCAGGCTTTGCGGGCTTAGAAGCTGCCCCAGCAAGCAGTTCATTGCGCAATTGTATCCGGCTGTCGTCTGGCATGGATGCTCCCTTGAAGAAATTAACCTAAAAGGTTATTTTGTGCGGCATGGAAAAGCGCAAACCCCATTTCAAGCTTGAGCTGGTAAAGCAGGCCGTAGCTGAGCAGCGTTATCGCTTCACCCGCGTAGCCCTGGAAGGGGGCGCTGAGCTGGGTATGGAGATGGCCGACATGCTGGCCGTCATCAGTGCCCTGAGCAGCCGCGACTTTTTCAAGAGCATGACAACCTATGCGGATCATACTACCTGGCAGGACGTTTACCGACCCGATACCGAATTCGGGCAGGTCTACCTGAAGTTCACGCTGGTGGCCGATCTGCTGATCGTTTCCTTCAAGGAGAAGTGACCATGAAATGTCCAGTATGCGGCGGGGCGGAACTGGTTCACGACACCCGCGATATGCCCTTCACCTACAAGGGGCAGACCACCCAAATTACTGCAGTAACGGCTGACTGGTGCGATGCGTGCGGCGAGTCCCTGACTGGACCGGCCGAGAGTGAGCGCGTTATGCGTGCCATGAACAAGTTTCGCCAACAGGTGAACGCCCAGGACGGCAATCAGGAGCTGATTCGCAGTGTGCGTAAGCAGTTGCGGTTGAGCCAGCGCGAAGCGGCCGAGCTGTTCGGTGGTGGGCCGAATGCGTTTTCTCGCTACGAGCGAGGCAGCACAGAAGCACCGCAACCGCTGGTGCAGTTGTTCAAGATCCTGGGCCGACACCCGGAGTTGATTAACGAGCTGCGTGCAGGTTGAGTGTCGAAAAAGTGTCGAAATCATAGAGCCGAATAGCGACGGATCGAGCAGGCGGGTAGGGCGGTAAGCCCCGTATTGAGCGGGTTTGACACGGACTGACACGCTACCGGAACGGGTTCGAATCTCTTCTTCACCGCCACTTTCGCAATACCTAAAGCCCTGAAAGCTAACAAGTTTTCGGGGCTTTTTGCTTTCTGGCTTTCGGCAGGTGTCGAAAACCCTTACCTGCGAGATCACCCGTCCAGTTCCTTGGTGCACTCGGCTACCGCGCTCAAGAAGGTTTAATTGATCCAGCCTGATCTTGTTGGTTAGCGTTTGGGGATGTTATGCGATGACGAAGGTGCTTGAAATACTGGCTATCAGCGGGCTTTGCGGGCTTGGAAGCGGCACCGGCAAGCAGTTCATTGCGCAATTGTGTACGGCTGTCGTCTGGCATGAGTGCTCCCTCAAAGAAATTAACCTGAAAGGTTATTTTATGCGGCTTGGAATAGCGCAAACCCCATTTCAAGCTTGAGCGGGTGAAGCAAGCCGTAGCCGATCAGTGTTATCGCTTCACCTGCATAGCTCTGGAAGGGGCGCTGAGCTGGGTATGGAGATGGCCGACATGCTGGGGGGCATCAGTGCCCTGAGCCGCCGCGACTTTTTCAAGAGCATGACAACCGATGCGGATCATACTACCAGGCAGGACTTTTACCGACCCGATACCGAATTCGGGCAGGTCTACCTGAAGTTTACGCTGGTGGCTGATCTGCCGATCATTTCCTTCAAGGAGGAGTGACCATGAAATGTCCAGTATGCGGCGGGGCGGATGCGTCTGGAGTAAGCGCGCCAATGTCATGAAAAGCAGGTGTTCCAACGATAGTGGAGCGGCAGGACAAAGGGTTACTGAATGTTGACTGACAGGGCACGCTTGGTGGCGGGGTTAAAGACTTCGTCGCGCAGAACACGAAGGTCTACAGCGTCCTGATTCAGGCGGTGAATCAGTCGAAGCATGTGCTGGCGTAGCACCTCGTCTCGGGTGCTCTCAGCGGCTCGCATCAAAGCGAAGGCGGCGTCCTCGTTGTTGGCTGCGATGGAGTCCAGCGTCTTGCGTACATTGCGAATCAAGGTGAAACCCTCGTTTTAGAGGGCTGCAAGGTACTGGACGAGTGTTTCTGAAATATTGCAACGCATCGACGAGCGGACGGATGGGTGCCGGGAAACCTGGCAGCCGTCATGAACCTGCAATGCAGCAGAGCGATAGTAAGCCTGCACTCCACGAAAGTTGGTGCAGCTCATACTTCTATTAAGCAAGGCCAACCTCCATGGTTGGTCTTTTTTTTGCCAGTTTTTTGCAACTTAGACCCGCCGGCATACGCCCGCGCTGGTTGGTGGGCTCCGGCATGGATTCGGCACCGGCAAGCCGTTCCCTTTAGGGAAACTCTGAAGAAACCGTCATTCCCGCGTAGGCGGGAATCCAGGACCTGCGAGTTTTCTGGGCTCCCGCCTTCGCGGGAGTGACGATAAGTGGCTTTTTCAGAACATCCTTGGGCCGTTAACCTGAGCGGTTGGCTGTCTGGCACGGCCCCATTTCAAGCCGGGATGCTTTGGCTGGCTGTAGCTGAGCAGCGTCATCGCTCAACCCGCAAGGGGCATGGAGGCGGCTGACGTGCCGGTTCCGCCCTTACCCATAGCGCCGAAGATACAGCCACATTGGTTCAGTACTTGCTAACGACGGTGGGCTTGTCATCATTCCTTCGTCGTTCCGTCATATCGCTGCCACCGCGATTGGTTGCAATCGCAGCAAAGGCCGAGAGGATGCTGCGATGCAAATATGCGTGATAGGAGCAGGATACGTAGGCTTGGTGACGGCGACCTGTTTTGCCGAGATGGGCAATCAGGTGGTCTGCGTCGAGCGAGATCCGCAGCGCGTCGCGATGCTTTCGCGAGGAGAAGTGCCGATCTATGAACCTGGCCTGGAAGCGATGCTCAAGGCGCAGCTGGCCGGCGGGCAGCTCAGTTTCACCTCGCAGCTGAAGGCCGGCATTCGCCGTGCCGAGGTGATTTTCATTGCGGTGGGCACGCCCAGTGGCGAGGACGGTTCGGCCGACCTGAGTCATGTCCTGGCGGTTGCCGACGAGCTGGGTGACCGACTCGATCATGCCTGTCTGGTCGTGGACAAATCCACGGTGCCGGTGGGCACCGCCGAGCGTGTGGCGCAGCGCATCAACGCCGGCCTGGCGCGTCGGGAACAGCGGGCGCGGGTGACCGTGGCGAGCAATCCGGAGTTTCTCAAGGAAGGTTCGGCGGTCGAGGACTTCATGCGCCCCGACCGGGTCATCGTCGGCTGTGACGAGGAACGTGGGCGCGAGCTGCTGCGCCGGCTGTATGCGCCCTTTCTGCGCAATCACGACCGCCTGTTGTGCATGGGCGTGCGCGCCGCGGAGTTCAGCAAGTACGCGGCCAATGCCTTTCTGGCGACCAAGATTTCCTTCATCAACGAGATGGCGGGTATCTGCGCGCGGCTGGGTGTGGATATCGAGGAGGTGCGGCGTGGCATCGGCAGCGACCGGCGTATCGGTACGCACTTCATCTATGCCGGCTGCGGTTATGGCGGCTCGTGCTTTCCCAAGGACGTTAAGGCGCTGATCCGTACGGCCGAGCACGAGGGCATCGAACCTGGAATCCTGCGTGCAGTCGAGGCGCGCAATGCGCTGCAGAAGACGCTGCTGTTCCAGGCCTTGCGCGAGCATTTCAATGGTCACCTGCCTGGGCGAGTCGTCGCGCTCTGGGGGCTGGCATTCAAGCCTGGTACTGACGATCTGCGTGAAGCGCCCAGCTTGGTGCTGCTCGACGCACTGCTGACCGCCGGCGCCAAGGTGCAGGCTTGCGATCCGGCCGCCACGGCCGCTGTGGCTGCACGTTATCCATCGGCCATCGCGGCGGGGCAACTGGTGCTGAGTGAATCCCCCTATGCCGTCGCCCAGGGTGCCGATGCGCTGGTGCTGGTGACGGAGTGGAAGCAGTTCCGTCAGCCGGACTTCCCGCGTATTCGCGGTGCGATGCGCATGCCGGTGCTGTTCGACGGACGTAATATCTATGACGCCGATCAGCTGGCGGAGCTGGGTTTTCTCTATCGCGGCATCGGACGACCTGCAAGCGGCAGTTGTAAGGCCAGCGCGGCTTGATAGACTGGGCGCGCATTCCAACCGTCCCCACTAGGGAGTCCCATGATCAAGAAATGCCTGTTCCCCGCTGCCGGCTACGGCACGCGCTTCCTGCCTGCTACCAAGGCTATGCCCAAGGAAATGTTGCCGGTGGTGAACAAGCCACTGATTCAATACGGGGTTGAAGAGGCACTCGAGGCTGGCCTCAACCAGATCTCCATCGTCACGGGGCGCGGCAAGCGCGCGCTGGAAGACCACTTTGACGTGAGCTACGAGCTCGAACACCAGATCAAGGGCACCGACAAGGAGAAGTACCTGGTGGGCATTCGTCGTCTGATCGACGAGTGCAGCTTCTCTTACACCCGTCAGGTCGAGATGAAAGGCCTGGGTCACGCCATCCTCTGCGGTCAGCCGCTGATCGGTGACGAGCCGTTCGCCGTGGTACTGGCTGACGACCTGTGCCTGAACCTGGAAGGCGACAGCGTGCTGGCGCAGATGGTCAAACTGTACAACCAGTTCCGCTGCTCCATCGTGGCGATTCAGGAAGTGCCGAAGGACGAAACATACAAATACGGCGTGATCGCTGGCGAGATGATCCGCGATGACATCTACCGCGTCAGCAACATGGTGGAGAAGCCCAAGCCCGAGGACGCGCCGTCGAACCTGGCGATCATCGGCCGCTACATCCTCACCCCGGACATCTTCGACCTGATCCGCAGCACGCCGCCGGGCAAGGGTGGCGAGATCCAGATCACCGACGCGCTGATGCGCCAGGCCCAGCAGGGCTGCGTGATGGCGTACAAGTTCAAGGGCCAGCGTTTCGACTGCGGTAGCGCCGAGGGTTACATCGACGCGACCAATTTCTGCTTCGAGCACCTGTACAAGACCGGCAAGGCGTTCTGATAACCCAGCAGGTCAACGAAACGCCGCCTTCGGGTGGCGTTTTGCATTTCAGGGAATGGGCATTTTCTCCGAGCCGGGGCCGAGCGGCTGGCCGTAGCTGAACTCCACGTAGTTGCCGGCCGGGTCGCGCAGGCCGCAGTAGTAACCGACCGGGTAGGGTTCGTCGCGTGGCGGCCAGATCAGGCAGCCGTCGCTTTCGGCCAGGGCGGCGATGCGGTCGACGTCCTCGCGGCTGCTCAGGGCAAAGCCGAAGTGGCTGTAGTCGTTGGCCGCCAGGTTCCTGTCCTGGCCGCCGGGCATGATCACGAAGATGAACTGGTGTTCCTTGCCCGGCTCGGCCATCCAGACGATGCGTGTGCCCTTGCCGGGGCGCTCGTGGATCACCTGCATGGCGCAGAAACGCTGGTAGAAGGCGATGCAGGCGTCGAGATCGGGGACGTGCAGGGCAAGATGGGTCAGGGTAGGGCGCATGTTCTTCACCTCCGACGTTCAGCTTAGCGCGGGCCTTTACGGTATGCTCCTTGTCTGCCAAGGAGATACCCCATGAGTCACGACTTCGACCTGTTCGTTATCGGCGCCGGTTCCGGCGGTGTGCGTGCGGCGCGCTTCGCCGCAGGTTTCGGTGCCCGCGTCGCGGTCGCCGAGAGCCGCTATCTGGGCGGTACCTGCGTCAACGTCGGCTGCGTACCGAAAAAACTGCTGGTGTACGGTGCGCATTTCGCCGAAGACTTCGAGCAGGCCTCGGGTTTCGGCTGGTCGCTGGGTGAGGCGAACTTCGACTGGACGACGCTGATCGCCAACAAGAACCGCGAGATCGAGCGTCTCAATGGCATCTACCGCAATCTGTTGACCAACAGCGGCGTCAGTCTGTTCGAAGGCCATGCGCGCATCGTCGATGCGCATACCGTCGAAGTGAACGGCCAGCGTCACAGCGCCGAGCGCATCCTGATCGCCACCGGCGGCTGGCCGCAGATTCCCGATATTCCTGGCCGCGAACACGCCATCAGCTCCAACGAAGCCTTCTTCCTCAAGCAACTGCCCAAGCGCGTACTGGTGGTGGGCGGCGGCTATATCGCCGTGGAGTTTGCTTCGATCTTCCATGGCCTGGGCGCACAGACCTCGCTGCTCTATCGCGGCGATCTGTTCCTGCGCGGCTTCGACGGTGCGGTGCGCCAGCACCTGCGCGAGGAGTTGAGCAAGAAGGGCCTCGACCTGCAGTTCAACGCCGATATCGCCAGCATCGAGCGCCAGGCCGATGGCAGCCTGGCCGCGACGCTCAAGGATGGTCGCGCACTGGAGGCCGATTGCGTGTTCTACGCCACTGGCCGCCGGCCGATGCTGGATAACCTCGGCCTGGAAAACGTCGAGGTCAAGCTGGACAAGCGCGGCTACGTCGAGGTCGATGACCTGTTCCAGACTTCCACACCGTCGATTCTTGCCCTGGGCGACGTGATTGGCCGCGTGCAGCTGACCCCGGTTGCGCTGGCCGAAGGCATGGCCGTGGCGCGCCGGCTGTTCAAGCCCGAGGAATACCGGCCGCTGGATTACAGCATGATCCCCACCGCCGTATTCAGCCTGCCGAACATCGGCACCGTTGGCCTCAGCGAAGAGCAGGCCATCGACGCCGGGCACCAGGTGAAGGTCTTCGAGAGTCGCTTCCGGCCGATGAAGCTGACGCTGACCGAGAACCCGGAACGCACGCTGATGAAGCTGGTGGTGGATGCCGACAGCGACCGCGTACTCGGTTGCCATATGGTCGGGCCGGAGGCGGGTGAGATCGTTCAGGGCCTGGCTGTCGCCCTGAAAGCAGGCGCGACCAAGCAGATCTTCGACGAGACCATCGGTGTGCATCCGAGCGCCGCCGAGGAGTTCGTCACCCTGCGTACGCCGGTCAGCCGCTGAGGGCAGCATGGAAACGCTTTTCTATGTCGCCGACCTGTTCGGCGTTGCGGTGTTCGCCATCACCGGTGCGCTGATGGCAGGGCGCAAGTCCATGGACCTGTTCGGTGTGCTGGTGATGGCCATCGTCACCGCGCTGGGCGGCGGTACGCTGCGCGACCTGATTCTGGACAACCACCCGGTCAGCTGGATTCGTGACGATACCTACATCCTGGTCGCCTCTCTGGCGGCGCTGGGCACCGTGGCCTGGGTGCGCATGACCCGGCCGATTCACGAGAAGGGCCTGTTGATCGCCGATGCCTTCGGCCTGGCCGTGTTCACCGTGTATGGCACCGAGCTGGCGCTGCAGAGCGGTACGCCGATCAGCACTGCGGTGATCATGGGGGTGATGACCGGCGTGGTCGGCGGGGTGATTCGCGATGTGCTGTGCAACGAGATCCCGCTGATCTTCCAGAAGGAAATCTACGCCACGGCCTGCATCGCCGGTGCGCTCACCTTTATCGGCCTGCGTGCCCTGGGCACGCCGCACTGGCTCGATACCGCCGCAGCGATGTTCGTGGTGCTGGCCGCACGTCTGGCGGCGATCCACTGGCACCTGGGGTTGCCACGTTTTCATCTTCTGGACAGGCATTGAACATGATCGAGAGGTTGGACCATCTGGTACTGACGGTGGCAGACATCGACATCACCGTCGATTTCTATGAGCGCGTGCTGGGCATGCGCCACGAGCGTTTCGGCGCTGGGCGCAGCGCGCTGGTATTCGGCCAGCAGAAATTCAATCTGCATCAGGCCGGGCGTGAGTTCGAGCCCAAGGCGATCAAGCCGACGCCTGGCGCCATCGATCTGTGCCTGATCACCCTGTGGCCGCTGGAGCGCGTCATGGCTCATCTGGCCGAGCAGGGCGTGACGGTGGAAGAGGGGCCGGTGGCGCGTACCGGCGCCATTGGCCCTATCGAGTCGGTGTATTTTCGCGATCCGGACGGCAATCTGATCGAAGTGAGCCGTTATCCCGCGTAGGGACGGCTTCGTGCTTGCAGCGGCACCTCGGCATCTGCGTGCTGAGGTGCCGAACTGCACAAAAAAGTGCAGCAGCGAAACGCCTCCTGCTGAAAAATCTTGAACCGCAATGGTTCTAAACGGGTCAGGTTCTATTACCGAGTCACTCAATTGGTACAGAACTCATGATCAAGAAATGTTTGTTTCCCGCCGCCGGTTACGGCACCCGTTTTCTTCCCGCTACCAAGTCGATGCCCAAGGAAATGCTGCCGGTGGTCGACACCCCGTTGATCCAGTACGGCGTCGAAGAGGCACTGCAAGCCGGGCTCAATGAAATCGCCATCGTCACCGGTCGCGGCAAGCGCTCACTGGAGGATCACTTCGACATCAGCTACGAGCTGGAGCACGAGATCTCCAACACCGGTAAGGAAAAATCCCTCAGCGGCGTTCGTCACCTGATCGATCAATGCACCTTCTCCTACACCCGCCAAGTGGAGATGAAGGGCCTTGGCCACGCCATTCTGACCGGACGCCCGTTGATCGGCGACGAAGCCTTCGCCGTGGTGCTGGCCGATGACCTGTGCCTGAACCTCGACGGCGACGGCGTGCTGACCCAGATGGTCAAGCTCTACGAACAGTTCCGCTGCTCCATCGTCGCCATCCAGGAAGTGCCGATGGACGAAGTCTCGCGTTACGGCGTGATTGCTGGTGAGGCGCTGCGCGACGATATCTTCCGCATCGACAGCATGGTGGAGAAGCCCAACCCGGAGGACGCGCCGTCGAATCTGGCGATCATCGGCCGCTACATCCTCACGCCCGACATCTTCTCGTTGATCGAACAGACCGAGCCGGGCAAGAGCGGCGAAATCCAGATCACCGATGCGCTGATGAAGCAGGCCCAGCAGGGCTGCGTTCTGGCCTACAAGTTCAAGGGTCGCCGCTTCGATTGTGGCTCGGCTGAAGGCTACGTGCAGGCCACCAACTTCTGCTTCGAGAATCGGCACAAGACCCATCCGGTTACTGCCAACCCGCGACTCAAGGCTGTCTGAGCGCTTGGTCAGACGCCGAAGGTGCTCAGTGATCAGTGATTGCGTGCCGAGGACGCTGCAGGCAGCGCTGTCGCCAAAGGTGAAAAAAGCCTGAACGACTCGGGGCTGAGCCTGCCTGACTTCAAGTAGGGGCAATAACGCCTCGCGAGTAACTATCAGGAGGTACCAGCAATGGCGACCAGTAAAAATCCGGGTAACTTCGCAAACGATCGTCAAAAAGCATCCGAGGCCGGCCGCAAAGGTGGCCACAACAGCGGTGGCAACTTTGCCAATGACCGCCAGAGAGCGTCCGAAGCCGGTCGCAAGGGTGGCCAGAAGAGCCAGACAACTCGAAGCTCGTGACGACCTGACCAAGGCCCGCGTTTTGCGGGCCTTGGCGTTTCTGATTCAGGATCACTGTGTCAGCGTCGCTAGGGCTGCCCGCAGGCAACGACAAAGACTCCTCACTGAAACAATCTGAGCGTTTCCGTCTCGGAACGTCTGGCAGGTGCCGTTACCAGCGTGTAATGAGATCCAGGGGAGGGGTGTAGTCTGCTCAGCGCTGGATGCGGTGTGCCGGGATAGTGCTGCCTTTCTTCGACGGCAAGATGCGAGTGACCTTTACATCGCTGAATTCGCTGGGCCATTCGAAGGTGTGAAGGGCGCTCAAGTAGAAACGAGCCTGGTAGGGCGTGAGTTGCTCGCGGTCGGATTCGACTTCCACGCTGTGCGACTGGTCATGCAGGATATAGCTGATCAGATGCAATGGCTTGGCCATCTCGTGCCTCCGGTTTTGCTGAATGATGTGAGATAGACCTGCCCAACTCGCTTGCAAGTTCCCGCCATCCGCCGAGTGGTTGCCCGTAGGGTGCGCTACGCGCAACAGTCCCGGCGCCCTCTGCAGCAGTGCGTATGGCGCACCCTGCGCCAACGCGTCGTTTGCTCTCGCTAACCGAGCTGCGTTTCGACTGGCTGTTCGCCGCGCTTGCGCAGGTTTTTCGCACGTTTTTCCAGCACCGCGTAGGTGACGCTGATCACCAGCAGCGGCAGCAGGTAATAGAGCACACGGTATGTGATGAGAGCGGCGATAAGGCTGGCCTGGCTGTGCTGGTGCTGTAGCAGAGCGAGAAACACGGCCTCCAGCACCCCGAGCCCGGCGGGAACATGCGCCACAACCGCAGCCATGCAACTGATCAGCAGCACACCAAGCACCGAGGCATAGGTGGCACCTTCCGGTAACAGCCAATAGATCAGGGCGGCCATCAACGACCAGTTGCTTGCGCCGAGGCATAGCTGCAGTAACACGATGCGCAACGAGGGCAGGGTGACGTAGCGCTCGCGAAAGCGCCAAACGCGCTGTCTGGAAAATGCGCAGATGCCCACATAGGCGCTAACCAGCCCAAGCAAGGCAAAACCCAGCAACTGCAAGCTGTTCATGCCCAATGTCCAGTTGTCCGGCAGTTCTACCAGGCGCAGAGAGAAAATCACTCCGGCCAGTGCCATGCAACTGGTCCAGTTGGTCAGAAGGCTGAGGCTGAGGATGCGCGTCACCGTCGAGGCGCTCAGGCCGAGGCGTGTGTACAACCGGTAGCGCATCGCCACACCGCCGATCCAGGTGGTGAAATTGAGGGTGAAGGCGTAGCCAGCCATCGCCACCAGTATGATCTGGCGCGTAGGCAGATGATGGCGACTGTACGTGCGGCCGAGCAGGTCGTAGCCACCTGACAGCAGATAGCTGGCGAGCGTGATCAGCGTTCCCAGCAACAGGATCTGCGGGCTGTAAGCATTCAGCGCCTGGTGCACTTCCCCCCAGTCCAGATTGCGCAGCGATGTATACAGCAGCGTGAATATGGCTAGAAGAAGCAACAAGGTGAGTGCGCGTTTACCCCAGCGCATCCAGGGGGTGTTCAAAGCGCCATTCATCCTGTCTTTTCCTCTTGATTACCGCCTGCCTTGTCGGCTGGTTCCAGCGGTTTCAGGTTCTTGCGGTGTGCCGGCAGCCGGCGAGGGTTGAACAGTGAATGTCCAGGGTCGCTTGCGGACGAATTCATCACTTGATACGTATATGCCAAGGTGAATGTGCATACGGATGGCGCGCTGAAAGTTCGCACGATGTGATCGACCGTTGAGATGACGGGGCGTTGCAAATAAAGGTTCAACCTGTTTTGCAGCGTTATCGCTTCATAAATAATGTTCACCTTTCACGTAAAGTTGAATTAGCCAAGCCATTGGCTTCAATACGAAATGTGCATTCTGGCGCTCACTGCAAGTACTCATTTCACCACACTGAATATCTCCCCCGATGCCGTCATAAGTGGCAAAATAAATGGTCGAGCTTGTGCTGCCAGATAGAATCTGCGTTTTTAGCCCTCGCCATTCTGATTGGTCGTGAACATTGCAATGAAAAGCATGCTCGTTGTGAGCAAGGCTTATATGCATATCGACAACCGCCCGTTAAATCGCTTGAGTAACCACTGGTATCGGTATGGTCAGTTAGAAAGAGTGGTTGGGCTTGATCACGTCAATCGTCATGTAGCCGGGTATGTCGTTGCCGACCTTATGGGCGAGGTCACGGTAAATGTCGTTGCAGGTCAGAATCGAGCGACTGAGCTCGGAAGACGCATCGAGGTTAGCGGCGGACTGCTCGCCCGGGGCACAACCCTGGCAGAGAGGTTCAACCAACGCCTCGCTTTGTACCTGATAGCAGTTCGCGTCGATCTCCTGTGACGACCGCTGCATGGCCTGAGCGCCGGGCTGCGATACTGGAAGCATCACCGCCAGCGCAGGGGGCTGAAAAGGCTGCCAGATCAGCAACACTACCAGGCAGGTCGAGCCAGCCACGTAGGGCCATTGCCTTCTGATTCTTACCAGCAGCTCTTCAGGCTTGTGACAGGCCAACGCTGAGTCGTTGCTTCTGTACATTTGCGCACTTCCTCATTTCTTGGTGAGTTCTCTCATGGCCCATAAGCGAGAGAGACGCGTACGGAAGATCGGTTCACGCGAGTAGGTAGGTAACTGTGTGGTGCTGCAGTGCTTGACCGCTGCATTGATCGACTCCGCATCTTCATCCAGTGTCATGTCGAAATGAATCAGGCGAATGAACTCCTGCGTCGAGCAACTGGCATCGAGTACACGTACCAACCGGCGCTGTTCATCGGCAACGGTCAGTACGACGCTGCCGTCCGGCCTGGGGGTCATGGCAACTTCGTAATCAGCTAGTGCTGACCTGATACTTTCCAAGTCGTGTTTCATCGGCCTCTCCTTAATAGCGCCCTTGAAACATAACGGCGTATCCAGTGCATACCAACAGTTGGGACGATTGGTAAAAAAAAATTCCAAAGTGACATCATGTGCCGGAGTTATACAGAATGGTCGTGGAGGCGGTGATCAGGGAGAAGGATTGTCGCTAACCAATTGCCGCGATCAGTGTTTATTGTTTGGCCATGGCATGTGGCATCAGAAAAAATATTCACTGTTCCACACCGACAGAAAAAATACTTTGAACCAAACTCATGGCGCAGTTTCGTGGAGCAGGAGTATGCCCACATAACCGTGGATACGACCTGGAGAAGCTTCACCATAGATCGGACGAACACGCATATGGACGCGCCTTGCGTAACAAGCAACGGATACGGCTTGCCGTCGAGCAGGTGTTCGCAGAACAGAGGCTGGAGTAGAGATCTCTTTGCCCTGACTGAATGTGGAGGAGGGCTCCTATCAGGTATTACTCCGTGTCTCGGCATTGCCCACGTTATGCCTTAAGATAACGGGTTACCGAAAGAACCGTCATGGCCATAGCCATGAAGGGCTTTCATCCTTACAGATAAGTACGGTGAAGATGAACAAGCCTTTCATTTCGCTGTGCCCAGAAATTACTCGGGCACATGCGCTGACACTGATGGATTGGTTGGAGGATGAGCGCGTGACTCGCTATCTGAGCGATTCGCGCGATGTCTGCCGGTCCATCGAGCAAGCCATCGATCGGACGCAATTGCCGATCCTGACCCATCTGTTCAACCGGGGCGGCCGATTTTTCATGGCCTACGACCGGTATGACGCCCCTGTGGGCTTTGTTCGCCTGATCAAGACCGGCTCAGATTGCGAGATAGTCCTGGCCATTGGAGACAGCGACAAATGGGGGCGAAACCTTGGCGCAGGCACGATCCGCGAAGGCATGAAGCTGGCCTTCCTCGACATGCGGGCCGGGAAACTCATCGCCAAGATCCACCCGGACAACACGCGCTCGCTGAAAGCTTTTCTGCGCAGTGGCTTTCTGCTCGAGAGCGAAACACCGACGTTGAAAACATTTTCAATGTCGGTGGGGCGCTATCTGCAGTTCTTGCGTGAAGATGCTGTGGGCGACTCAGGTGGGATCTACATCACTGAGGTCGACAAGGCCAGGCTAGAGAGCCTGATCGCGCTCGAGGAAGGTCCGGCCGTTGTTGAGCTCGAGCATGAGCTTGAGCGAGCCATTGTCGTCAAGCCGCATCAGGTGGCGTGCGATGTCGTCACGATGAACTCCAGAGCCTTGCTGCAACTGGACGACGAAGAGATCGAAGTCGCCTTGGTCTATCCAGAAGACGCTGACAGCAGCGCCGGCAAGTATTCCGTGTGCTCCGACATCGGCGCGGCCATCCTCGGTTATCAGGAAGGAGACGCCATCGACTGGCGGATTTCCGATCGGACCCGCCGAATTGAGATCCGGAAAGTGCTTTATCAGCCGGAGGCGGCGGGCGATTTCCACCTGTAATTGCTAGCGTTCGCTCATCAGGCACGCAGGCCCTGGTAGGACGGGGCCTCGATTTACGATCCTGATGCGGGTTGTGCTGCCTTGCGGCGCAAGGGATGGAGCCCGACTAAGTCATTCTGGATTCTCAAGCAGCGCCTTAAAGACGATTGGCCTTGGGTCGTTGAAAGCTGGCCCCGATCAAGAAGGGGCATCTACTCTAATACATAATTTAACATAATATACATTATGCGAAGCTATGACTTATCCAATGTAGGGCTCTTTGCGTTCGATTTGGCCAGACTGAATCACCCACTTTGGCTCCCAGGCACCTGAAACACCGGGCTTCTGCATCTCCGCTTTGCGGTCGACAGTCCGAGATGCGCGCAGCGATAAGTTTCCGCGACATCCTATGGGTTCAGCGTCTGCGCAACACAACACAATGGATCGCATGGGTTGGTTGTACGTAGTACATCGCGATTCCCCGGATCGACACGATTTCCGGGCTGATTTATTCGGCTGACTCGGCCGCGCCTCCGTAACCAGGTTGAGCACCTTATCGTCATTCTCTTGACCCGCGCGTCGGCTCAAACAATACTGTATCTATATACAGTATCTGGTTATTGTCCCATGTCATCTGTGGTCGCGCTTGACCGGTTGATCGACGCTCGTCGTGTATGGCGAGGTCAGGTCGTTTCATCGCCATCAGGTGCCAATTTCTCAACTGGACACCATTTTCTTGACGCCGTACTGCCAGGTGGCGGCTGGCCTAAGGCTGCACTCAGTGAAATTCTCACGACTGCGCCTGGCATCGGCGAGTTGAGCCTGCTGTGGCCGACCCTTGCCAGCCTGACGGTTTCAGGTGAACGGGTGGTGCTGATCTCCCCTCCTCATCTGCCCTACCCTCAGGCCTGGATTCATGCCGGTGTCGATTTACGCCAACTGAGCATCATCCAGGCAGATGGTCGCGATGCCCTGTGGGCTGCCGAACAATGTTTGCGCTCAGGGAGTTGTGGTGCAGTGTTGAGCTGGTTGCGTCAGGCCGATGATCGCTCGCTGAGACGTCTGCAAGTAGCGGCTGCTACCGGACAAACCCTGGCTTTTGCCTATCGGCCGCAGGTAGAAGCGACCAATCCTTCACCAGCAGCACTACGACTGGTGCTCGACAGCCAGCCGGCGCAGCTGCGGGTGATCAAGTGCCGCGGTGGTCTACCACCCGCGCAGCCGCTCGCGTTTGCCTGGCATTGAGCCTGCCATGCTCTGGGCTTGCATCTTGTTGCCGCAACTGGCCATGGACGGCGTGCAGCGCCACCGCGCCAATCCCGACGAGCCGTTGGTGCTGCTTACCGGCTCGCCACAACGGCGCGTTCTACAGGCGGTCAACCCGGCAGCCCGAGCCCTGGGACTGAAGCCCGGCCAGTCACTGACTGCAGCGCAGGCGCTGACACGTGGGTTTGCCACGGCAGAATACGATCTTGCGGCCATCGAGCGCTGGCAGCAGTTTCTGGCCGCCTGGGCCTATGGGTTCAGTGCCCAGGTCAGCCTGCACTATCCGCGCTGCCTGCTGCTGGAGGTGCAGTCCAGCCTGGGACTGTTCGGTCCATGGTCGCGTTTCGAAGCACGCCTGCGCGCCGAGCTTTCGGCGCTGGCCTTTCAGCACCGCATTGCCGTCGCGCCGAATCCGGCAGCGGCCCGAGTGCTGGTCAATGTCGGTGATGGGTTGATGGCAAGTGATGAGCGGATGCTCAAGCAGATGCTCGATCCCTTGCCAGTGGATCGGCTCGGGCTATCCGCTACGGTTACCATGGCCTTCAATCGCATGGGGCTCAGGCAGTTGCGGCAATTGTTGGCTCTACCGCGTGACAGCCTGGCCAAGCGTTTTCCTGCCGAAGTGCTACGTCATCTCGATACCCTGTCTGGCCAGCGCCCGTTAGCGCTGGATTTCTTCATGCCTGCGGATGTTTTCGATACTCGTATCGAGCTGAATTTCGAAGTGGAATCGCATCAGGCACTGCTGTTCCCGTTGCGCCGGCTGACAGCCGATCTGGCGGCTTACCTAGCCTGTCGTGACAGTGGCGTGCAGCGTTTCACCCTGCATCTGGAACACCGCGCGGGTGCCGATACGCAGATACAGGTGGGCCTGCTCAGCGCCGAGCGTGATCCCGGCATGCTGTTCGAGCTGACACGCGGCCGTCTGGAGCATCAGCAGCTACCAGCGCCAGTGCTGGCCGTGCGACTGGAGGCGCGTGAATTGCCGGTCTTTGCGCCGCAGCATCAGCAACTGTTCGACGAGCGTCCACAACAGAACCAGCCCTGGGAGCAATTACGTGAGCGGCTAAGGGCGCGCCTCGGTGATGACGCCCTGCATGGCCTCGGTGCCAGAGCCGATCACCGTCCCGAGCATGCCTGGCAACATGAACCGACCAACCCCTTGCTGCCTCCCAGGGGCCCGCGCCCCGGCTGGCTGCTGAGCGAGCCCCAGCCGCTGCGTGAGGCCTCGCTGCGCATTCTCTCCGGCCCGGAACGCATCGAGTCCGGCTGGTGGGATGGCGAGGATGTGCGCCGCGACTATTACGTGGTGCAAACCCGTGCCGGTCAGCGCGGCTGGGCGTATCGCACAGTCGGTAGTGATGGGCCATTGCTGCTGCACGGCTGGTTTGCATGAGTGATTACGCCGAGCTGCATTGCCTGTCGAACTTCAGCTTCCAGCGCGGCGCGTCCAGTGCGCAGGAATTGTTCGAGCGCGCGGCAAGGTTGGGTTATCGCGCCCTGGCAATCACCGATGAATGCACACTGGGGGGCATCGTGCGCGCCTGGGAAGCCTCGAAGAAGACTGGCGTAAAGCTGATCGTGGGCAGCGAGGTGGTCATTGAAAAAGGCCCGAAGCTGGTGCTGCTGGCCGAGAACCTGACGGGCTATCAGGCACTATGCGGCCTGATCACTCGGGCGCGGCGCCGAGCGGCAAAAGGCACCTACCGATTGCTGCACGAGGATTTCGTGGCGCCGCTCGATGGCCTGCTGGCCATCTGGCTCAGCGACGGTGACGCCAGCGCCCTGCCCTGGCTTCGCTCGCTGTTTCCCGAGCGCCTGTGGCTGGGCGTTGAGCTGCACCGCAGCGCGGACGATACCGCGCGCCTGCAGCGCCTACTCGAGCTGGCAGGCGATCACGGCCTGCCGGCCGTGGCCTGTGGCGACGTACATATGCATGCCCGTGGCCGCCGCGCCCTGCAGGATTGCATGACCGCCATCCGTCATCATCTGCCCGTGGCTGAGGCCGGCGCCTATCTGTTTGCCAATGGCGAACGGCATCTGCGCCGAGTTGAGGAGCTGGCCGAGCTGTATCCGCCCGAGCTGCTCGCACAGAGCCTGCGTATCGCCGAGCGCTGCAACTTCGATCTCGATCAGCTGGAGTATCACTACCCGCACGAGCTGGTGCCGGCAGGTCATGACGCCACATCCTGGCTGCGCGTTCTGGTGGAGCGTGGCACTGCCGAGCGCTGGCCTGAGGGAGTGCCGGCCAGGGCCCGCGCACAGATCGAACACGAGCTGGCACTGATCGCCGAACTGGAATACGAAAGCTACTTTCTGACCGTGCACGACATCGTCCGCTTCGCCCGCGAGCAACATATTCTTTGCCAGGGTCGGGGATCGGCAGCCAACTCGAGCGTCTGTTTTGCGCTCGGCATCACCGAGCTGGACCCCACGCAAAGTCGGTTGTTGTTCGAGCGTTTTCTCTCTCGCGAACGTAACGAGCCGCCGGACATCGACGTCGACTTCGAGCACGAACGGCGCGAGGAAGTCATCCAGTACGTGTTTCGTCGCTACGGTCGAACGCGGGCTGCGCTCACGGCCGTGGTCAACACCTATCACGGCGCCGGGGCGATACGCGACGTCGCCAAGGCTCTTGGTTTGCCGCCTGATCAGGTCAATGCGCTGGCTGACTGCTGTGGCCGCTGGAGCAGCGGCCCGCCAGCGCCCGAGCGCCTGCTGGAAGCGGGGTTCGATCCGCAGAATCCACTGCTCAGGCGTGTGCTGATACTGACTGGCGAGTTGATCGGCTTCCCTCGCCATCTGTCGCAGCATCCGGGCGGTTTCGTCATTTCCGAGCATGCCCTCGATACGCTGGTGCCGGTGGAGAACGCGACGATGGCCGAGCGTACTGTCATCCAGTGGGACAAGGACGATCTGGACAGGGTCGGCCTGCTCAAGGTCGACGTGCTGGCTTTGGGTATGCTCAGCGCCCTGCGCCGTTGTTTCGGCCTGATCGAGCGCTACCGCGGCACACAGTGGACGCTGGCCACCCTGCCCAAGGAAGACCCGGCCACCTACGCCATGATCAGCCGTGCAGACACCATCGGCGCGTTCCAGATCGAGTCCCGTGCGCAGATGGCGATGCTGCCACGACTGCGCCCGAACACCTTCTACGACCTGGTGATCCAGGTGGCCATCGTCCGTCCGGGACCGATCCAGGGTGACATGGTGCATCCCTACCTGCGTCGGCGAAACGGCGAAGAACCAATCGACTATCCCTCTGATGAACTCAAGCCGGTCTTCGAGCGCACGCTCGGCGTGCCGCTGTTTCAGGAGCAGGTCATGGAGCTGGCCATCGTCGCTGCCGAGTACACACCCGGCGAGGCGGATGAACTACGCCGCAGCATGGCCGCCTGGAAACGTCATGGCGGGCTCGAACCGCATCGTCAGCGGCTGACCTCGCGCATGCTGGAAAAGGGTTACACGCAGGCATTCACCGAGCGGATCTTCCGCCAGATCGAGGGCTTCGGTAGTTACGGTTTTCCCGAGTCGCACGCGGCCAGCTTCGCCCTGCTCGCCTATGCCAGTTGCTGGCTGAAGTGCCACGAGCCCGCTGCCTATGCCTGCGCGCTGGTCAACAGTTGGCCGATGGGCTTCTACAGCCCGGATCAAGTGCTGCAGGATGCACGGCGGCATGATGTCGAGGTGCGTCCCGTGGACGTGCGCTACAGCGACTGGGATTGCAGCCTGGAGCCCGATGAACATGGCGAGCCGACCATCCGCCTGGGGCTGAGGATGATTCGTGGCATGCGCGAAGACGATGCGGGCCGTATCGAACAGGCGCGCCAGTGCGGCGCATTCCGTGATGTCGAAGACCTCAGCATACGTGCATGCCTGGATGCATCGGCGCGCGAGCGATTGGCCGATGCAGGCGCACTCTGCGGCCTGGTTGGCCACCGCTACCAGGCGCGCTGGGCGGTTGCTGGCGTCGAGGAGCAACTGCCTCTGTTCGCTGGCGTGTCTGCGCCGAGTGAAGAAATCCTGAGTCTGCCTGCACCATCGCAAGGAGAAGACCTGCTGACCGACTATGTCACGCTTGGCACCACGCTCGGTCCGCATCCTCTGGCCCTGCTGCGCCAGGCGCTGCGCGCGATACGCTGCAAGAGCTCGCGGGAGCTACAGGCAGTCGAGCACGGCCGGCCTGTCAGCATTGCCGGTCTGGTGATCGGCCGGCAAAGGCCGCAAACCGCCAGCGGCGTCATTTTCGTCACCCTCGAAGATGAGTTCGGTCTGGTCAATGTGGTCGTCTGGCACGACCTGGCCGAGCGGCAGCGCCGAGTTCTGGTGCAGTCGCAGATGCTGCGCATCGATGGCCACCTGGAGACCGTCGACGGTGTGCGCCACGTGATCGCCGGGCGTCTGACGGACATGACGACTATGCTGACGGGGCTGGATATACGCAGTCGGGATTTTCACTGAGCCGTCGACTGCACCACCAAGCACTGTACGAACGCAAAAAAAAGCCGCACTGGATCACCAGGCGGCCACAAGTCGTCTTAACCAAAGGAGATGAAGTGGAGCCAGAGTGTCGGCTTGCGGGAGAGATGCAAAAGCCGCCACCCCTGGAATCTTCATCGGGGAGAAGCCTACCCCCGCTCACTGCCAAGCCCTCATCGAAGAAGTCGATAGTGACCATCGACCACCTTCAGTAGTGCCTGCGCCGTCTCGGTGGTATCTATGAGCGGTCCGTCTGGACTGGGCTTTGTCTCGATGCGAGGCCTGACAAGAAAACATACCAACACCGGAGCACTCATGCACAAGAAGCACTGTCTCGCGCTGGCTTGCGGCCTCGCGCTTGGCGGGCAGTTGGCCCACGCCAGCAGCCAGTCCGAAGCCAATGGTTTCGTCGAGGACGCCAGCCTCGATCTGTTGCTGCGCAATGCCTACTTCAACCGTGATTTCAAAGACAACACCAACGATGCGAAGACCTGGGGTCAGGGTTTCATCGCTACCTTCGAGTCCGGTTTTACCCAGGGCACCGTCGGCTTCGGCGTCGATGCTTTCGGCCTGCTCGGGGTCAAGCTCGACAGTGGCCGCGGCCGCAACTATCGCCCCTTCTTCGATACCGACAGCGAAGGTCGCCCAGTGGACGAGCTGTCCCAGGCAGGCGGTGCGGTGAAGCTGCGCATCTCCAATACCGTGATCAAGTACGGCAACCAGTTCCCTTCCCTGCCGGTTCTGGCCCATGACGACACTCGTCTGCTGCCACAGTCTTTCACCGGCACGCTGGTCACCAGCAACGAAATTGAAGGCCTGGAACTGAATGCAGGTCGTTTCACTGCTGACAGCCCGATGGGTGACTCGGCACGCGATCCCAACCGACTCAAGAGCATCGACGTGCTCGGTGGCAGCTACGCTGTCAGCGACGATCTGAGCCTGGCGCTCTATCACGCCGACCTTGAGGACATGTACAAACGCTATTACGCCAACGTCAATTACAACCTGGTGTTGGCCGCCGAACAGGCGTTGAATTTCGACTTCAACATCTATCGCACCAAGTACGACACCGGTTCCGTGGCAGCCCTGGATTACGGCGGCGATGGTAAAGGTGACCGCAACACCATCTGGAGCCTGGCGGCCAAATACAGCATTGGCGCCCATGCCTTTATCGTCGCTCACCAGCGCAACAGCGGCGATGCCGGATTTGCCAAAGATTATGGCGACGGCGGCGGAAGCATCTATGTGGCCAACTCCTACTACTCGGACTTCAACCTGAAGGACGAGCGCTCCTGGCAGGCCAGCTACGAGCTGAACTTCGCCGAGTACGGCGTGCCGGGTCTGCGCTACAAGTTCGCTTACGTACGTGGTGACAACATCGATACCGGTAGCGACAACAACGGTACCGAACGCGAGATCTTCAACCAGATCGGCTACACCTTCCAGAGTGGCGCGGCCAAGGATCTGCATCTGCGCCTGCGTAACTCCATCTACCGTTCCAGCACCGACGTAGGGCCGGATCTCAACGAGATTCGTGCCTTTGTCGAATACCCGCTGAGTATCCTCTGATGGTCGCTGCCCCGGCCTTGGCCGGGGCAGTTCTCAACCACGCAGAGCTTGCGCAACGGCCCTGGTAGCATCCTCGATGGCCCGTTCCTCATAGGGCGCAAAGCCCATTACCAGTCCCGGCCCTCGCGGCTTGACGCAGTAACTCGCCAGTGGCAGCGCGTCGATACCGGCAGCCTGCAGACGGCCAAAAACATCCTGTTCGGTCTCTACCTGCAAACGACAGGCGATATCCATCCCAGCACGAATTTCCGGCACCTCGATCAGCCCTTGCCAATGCTTGTGCGCAGCTTCGGCGAAGGCGTCGGCACGTGATGCGTAGATCTTGCGCATGCGCCGCACATGGCGGTCGAAATGCCCCTCATGGATGAAGTCGGCCAGCACGGCCTGCGCCAGGCTGTTGGCATGGCGCGACATTAGTGCCGAAGCACGGGTGAAACTCTCCATCAGATGCTCAGGCAGCACCAGATAGGCCAGGCGAATCGAGGGGAACAGCAGTTTGCTGAAGGTCCCGGCCATGATGACCGAGTGCTCGGCACCCGGCATGGAGCGCAACGCTGGAATGGGCTTGGCGATGAAACGGTACTCGCTGTCGTAGTCGTCTTCGAAGATGTAACTGCCCTGCTCCGTCGCCCACTTCAGCAAGGCCAGGCGGCGTGCAGGCGACAACTCACCGCCCAGTGGTGCCTGGCGTGAAGGTGTGACGTAGGCCAGTCGTGCACCAGGCGCCGAACGTATGCCCTCTTCCACTCGCAAGCCTGCTTGATCCACCGAAACGTCCACTCGCGTCACACCAGAGATGTCCATCAACTGCCGTGCGCCGGGATAACCCGGATCTTCCATCCACACCTGAGAGTCGCCTGGTGCCAGCAAGCGCAGGCAGATATCCAGGCCTTGTTGCACGCTGCCGAGCACCAGGATGCGCTCCGGCGAAACCTGTACCCCGCGAGCGATGGCCAGGTAGCCGGCGATGGCTTCACGCAGCTCGGGCAAGCCTGCCGGGTCGGCGTCGAGCAGCATCGTCAGGCGCGAACTGCGCAACTGCTGCGTGTGCAACTTGCGCCACAGGTCGATGGGAAAGGCGTTGATATCGCCACGGTGAGGAAAGAACGGGCGCACGCCGGTTGGCAGCGTTCGCCGAGAGAAGATGGGCTCGTTCTCGGCCAGACGCCTCAGCCAAGGCGTGTCAGGTGCTGTGCGCTTCTCTTCCACCTCGGCCACCACCTTGCGCCGAACGTATCCCGCGTTCAGCGTCGGGTCCGGTAATACCTCGCTGACGCGCGTACCACTGCCGGTCCGAGCTTGCAGATAGCCTTCGGAAAGCAGTTGCTGATAGGCAGCCTGCACCGTCCCGCGCGCCAAGCCGTAGTACTCGGCCATGGAGCGAGTACTGGGCAGCTTGCTGCCAGCGGGCAGGCGCCCACCCAGAATCGCGCGGCGCAGCGATTCGTATAGCCATGCCTGTAGGCTGACTCCCTCCTCCGGCGTTCCCAGCGGCAGAAAGACCACTTGCGGTGGGGTTTTATCGAGTGGCATAGGGCCTCGAAGTGGACTAGTTATTTTTGCAGATACTGGATCAATACCTTGATCCAAAACAACCACACAATCGATCCCGTAGCCAGCCAACACTTCTTTTCTTCAACGACTATGGGAATTCACGATATGAAACAGCAGATCCTGATCATCGGTGCCGGCTTCGGCGGTATGTGGAGTGCGCTGAGCGCCGTTCGCCTGCTGGACCAGCACCAGCGCCTGGACGTCGCCGTTACCCTCCTCGCTCCGCAAGCGGAACTGCGCGTACGCCCGCGTTTCTATGAAAGCGACCTGGCCACCACCGTTGCCCCACTCGGCCCGTTGTTCGATGCAGTCGGCGTGCAGTTCGTCCAGGGCAGCGCTACGCGTATCGATGCCGCAGGCAAGCGAGTGGTCTACCGTGACGCGAGCGGCGCCCAGGCCGAACTGAGTTTCGATCGGTTGATTCTGGCCTCTGGTAGCCAGGTCGCCCGGCCTCCACTGGCCGGTATCGACCGCTTCGCCTTCGATGTCGACAGCCTGGAGTCGGCGCAGAAACTTGAAGCCCATCTGCAGAGCCTACACGACAAACCGTCCAGCCAGGCTCGTAACACCGTGGTGGTGGTCGGAGGTGGTTTCACAGGTATCGAAACGGCCACGGAAATGCCGGCGCGGCTGCGCGCCATTCTGGGTAAAGAAGCCGATGTGCGGGTGATTGTCGTCGACATGGGCAAACAGGTCGGCAGCATCATGGGCGAGCAGATCGCCTCGGTGATCGCCGAAGCCAGTGACACACTGGGCGTGACCTGGAAGCTCGGTAGCCCGGTGTCGATAGTCGATGAGCATGGCGTCCAGCTCGACAACGGCGAACGTATCGAAGCCAGCACCGTAGTCTGGACCGTCGGGGTTAAGGCCTCGCCGCTGACGCAGCAGATCGATGGCGAGCGCGACGCCTTTGGCCGCCTGCACGTCGACCGTAACCTGAAAGTACTCGGTCAGGACGCCATCTACGCCACCGGCGATACCGCCTATGCCGCGGTGGATGAACTTGGCAACCACGCACTGATGACCTGCCAGCACGCCATCGCTCTCGGCCGCTCCTCCGGCAATAACGCGGCAGCCGATCTGCTGGGTGTCGAGCCGATTCCCTACAGCCAACCCAAGTACGTCACCTGCCTGGACCTGGGCGCCTGGGGCGCTGTGTTCACCGAAGGCTGGGAGCGCAAGGTGGTGCTGACCGGCAAGGAAGGCAAAGAGCTGAAAATGCAGATCAACACCCAGTGGATCTACCCGCCGGAGGCCAAGCGCGAGATCGCCCTGGCAGCCGCCGACCCGCTGATTCCGGTCGTCGCCTGATCGATGAGACATGCTCAGGGCGTCGGCTGCCCTGGGCATGTCACGCTCAATCGCGGTAAATCTGCACCTGCAGCTTCGCCGGCGGGTCCTCCCCTTCAGTCCGCAACCATTCGCCTGGCGGTTGCCCGACCTGCTGGGCAAAGGTGCGCGAGAACGACGCCTGCGAGGCGTAGCCCACAGCATCGGCGATCACCTTGATCGGCTTCCCCTCACGCAGCAGGTCCTGCGCCACCTTCATGCGCCAGGCCGTCACATAGGCCATGGGCGTCATGCTCATGACCTCAGAGAACAGCGCTGCGAACTTGGTACGCGACATCTTCGCCAACGCTGCCAGACGCTCGACGCTCCAGGCCAGCTGGGGTTCCTGGTGAATGCAGATCAGCGCGGGCCCCAGTTGACTGTCTTGCAGCGCATAAAGCAGGCCGCTGGTTATGCGCCCTTCGTTCACCGCGCGGCGCACCAGCAGGACGAACACGTATTCGAACAGCAGGTTCAACGCCTTGCTCCGGCCGGGTGCCTGTGTACGGAATTCGTTGACCAGTGAGCCGATCACCGGCCCGAGCTGCTCGAGGGCGCTCAGCGGAAACACCAGGGTTTCCAAAAGGCCCAGCGGAAACGGCTGCTGCCCCGAACGCCCGAACTGGAACGAGGAGCAGATCAGATCCACGCCGCCGGGCTGGTGCGCTCGCAGCTTGTAGCAGCAGGTGCTGGGACAGAACAGAACGCTGGGTTCACTGATCGCGATACGAGGCTTGTCGGCGTGCACCATATCCAGTGCACCTCGCTCGATCACGTGGATGAATGCCATGCCAGGGGGCTTATCCAGCACCAGGGTACCGTCTACCGGGCCGGCGAATAACAGTCGCCCTTGCAGGCTCGTGCGCTCGAAGAACTCGGAAAGAACATCCATATTGGTAACGACCTGATAAAGATTCTCTACGTTGGTGAAAGCTCAACCGGTTAGAGCCCATGGGTTGAACCGTCGTCGATTGATAGACAGTTAAACCCATGAAAATTCCAACGGTCATTCACCAGGACGGAGAATCATCCGTGATTTACATCACGGTTTTTACAGGCCCAACCCTGAACTACCCATCCAACAAGGCGCACGCCGATCAGACCAGCCCATAGGAATGACCATTGTCTTCTGACTGGGCCTGCATCTTGGCTCGCTCCTCCATGCGCTGGGCAATTTCTTCTTCGACTGCCTTCTGCTGCTCAGGTGGCAGCGCCTCGATCTCCTCTTCTGTCATGCCTATTTCCTTGAGGATACTGTCGCGCATCTTCTCGGCCGGAGTCATCGCCATGTAGGCCTTGAAAGCCTCCAGCGCGGCGTTACCACCCTCATCTCCCAGTGGCTTTTCAACGCGCCCTGAACTGACTGATGTCTCGACCTTGCCATCCGACGCGTTCTGCAGGGCGACGCGCAAACGAGCAAAGCCCTCCTCAGTAGCCTGCCTGGCGCGGAACTCGCGTTCAGACTCGGCGTTCGCCGTGCGCGTGGTCTTCTCGACATTGCGCGCCAACTGGGCCAGCTCGCCCTGCTCTTCACTCTGCTTGTTGCGAAATCCCGTCAGGGATATGCCACCGTAACTGCCAATACCTCCAATCGTGCTCATGCCGTGCTCCTTGACTGAGTTGCAATTGCCAGGCGCACTGATTCAAAGCGCATGCCAGCTCATGAGGCGCGCTTAACCAATTGAAAGTATTGAATTTTATAATCGACTAGAAAGGAAGCGAGGCAACCCCTTGCCGCCAAGCGGCAAGGGGTTGCAGTGGCGGGCTCAGTGCTGCCCGCTCATTTGCCGGAAGGCATCGAGCAGTGCCTGGCTGAGATCGACCGAGGAAAACTTGGTCAGTACTGCGTTGGCTCCGACCGAACGCGCCTTCTCGGTATTCATGGTGCTGTCCAGCGAGGTGTGCAGCAGCACGTAAGTGTCGGCAATATCGGGACTGCGACGAATTTCCTGAACCAGGCTGTAGCCATCCAGCTCCGGCATCTCGATGTCCGAGACCAGAAGCTCGAATGGCATGCCAGCCTGATGGTATTCGTGCAGTTGCTGCAGAGCAGCCTGGGCACTGCGTACCGCCGTGCAATCGAGCCCCAGCTGGCGCAGTACGTTGAGGGTCTGTTGCAGCGCGACTTGCGAGTCGTCGACCAGCAACACGCGGCGACCTTGCAGCAAGCGGGCATCCTGGCCGTCGAGCAGTTGCCCGACGGGGGCTTCCTCCAGCGCAGGTGCAATGTCGTGCAGTACCTTCTCGATATCGAGAACCTGCACGATGGCGCCATCGATCTGGGTCACACCCGTAATGAAGGCACGATTACCGGCCCCGGCAGGTGGCGGACGCACGTCACGGGTGGAGCACTGCACGATACGCTCGACACTTTTCACGTGCAGCCCCTGACGCGAGCGGCTCAACTCGGTGACGATCAGGCAGCCGTCGTCTTCGTCAGCCGCACCGCGTTCGCCGATGGCGCGAGCCAGATCGATCACCGTCATCGCGGCGCCACGCAAGGTGGCGATGCCGCGCACGTTGGGGTGACGATTGGGCAGCTTGGTCAAGGCTGGACAGGGAATGATCTCGTTGACCTTGAGCAGGTTGATCCCCAGCAGGCGGCCGCTATGCAAACGAAACAACAACAGCGATAGCGCGTCGCCGGTAACCAGACTCATGTACCTATCCTTAGAACGAACGTAGACCTAGGTTATAGCGACCGCATGGCCAAGGACTTTAGGGTCTGTGCGAAAAGTCGTCGAGCGAAGGTCAGGCAAGGCAAAAACAGGCGAAGAACGGCCGGGGTCGCGCACGACTTTACGTGCTGTAAATGAGCATTCTGAGCCTGTTATTAACGCAGCATCACCGAGCGCAGGCACTTTTCGTACAGAGCCTAATCCGTGGCCAGTTTCAGGGCCACTCGCCCGCGGTTCGGGCAGGTTTCCATGTAGCGATGCGCTTCGACAAAATCTTCGAAGTCGAACACCTTGTCGATCACCGGCGTCAGCAGGCGGTCCGCAGTCATCTGATTGATGTGCGTGAGCGCGCGTTGCACGGCATCATTGTTCGGCTCGATACCCAGCTCCGGGCACCCGGTGAAATCCAGCACGCAGTGACGGAAGAACTGCAGGTGCTTCTTGAATGCGGCGCAAGCAGGGAAAGCCGTATCGTTGCCGCCATTGATGCCATACAGGATCAGCTTGCCGCGCGGCGCGGCGATATCACCCAGCAGCTTCATCTGCGGGCCGGCACACTGGTCGAGAATCACCTCGACACCCTTGCCTTCGGTGTAGCGCTCGACTTCCAGGACCAGGTCCTGTTCCTCGGTGGCGATCACCTTGTCGGCACCCAGGCCACGCAGAAACTCGCGATCCTCCGAAGAACTGGTGGAAACGATGACCTTGGCACCCAGCGCCTTGGCCAGTTGCACGGTCTGTGGTGCCATGCAGTGGCTGGCCTCGGTGATCAGCACATGCTGGCCGGGTTTGAGGTGAGCGAGATCGTTCAGCGCCAGGTAGCCGAACAGCAGGCTGGTGTAATGAACACTGGCCTCGACCGGGCTGAGAACGTCGGGATAACGGGTCAGGGCATGGCTGGGCATCAGCACCAGATCACCCCAGGTCGGGTAACGGTTCGGCGTGCTCGCCGGGAAACCTGCAACGGCGGTGCCGACTTCGAAGTCGTTCACGCCCTCGCCCAGCACCGCAACGGTGCCGGCCAGTTCGAAACCGGTACCGGCTGGAAGCTTGGCCTGCTCGGCCGCCAGGTTCTGACGCCACAGCACGTCTTTCCAGCCCAGGCCGACGGCCTGAACGCGCACCAAGACTTCGCCAGGGCCGGGCACAGGGGTCGGAACCTCTTCGTACTGGAGCACATCGGCATCGCCGAACTTATGAAAACGGATCATGCGGGACATCGCTTACCTCGAGCTTGATCGCGGATTAACACTTCAATGACTGTGGACTCTATCCGCTGTGCGGCGGCGACACTATCAGACTCTATCGATAGTCTTCATGCCTGTCAGTGATTCAGCGACTTTCAATCCGCTACACACTGCCCGTACTATTGCCCGGGCAAAGGCTCTCATTTGCAGCGCCGTGCTGACAAGGCCCGTATCCCTCGAATGGTACCCGGATGAACCGCAACGACCTGCGCCGCCTCGATCTGAACCTGTTGATTGTCTTCGAGACCCTGATGCACGAGCGTAGCGTGACGCGAGCCGCGGAAAAGTTGTTTCTCGGCCAGCCCGCCATCAGTGCGGCGCTTGCTCGCCTGCGTACCCTGTTCGATGACCCCCTGTTCGTGCGTACCGGTCGCAGCATGGAACCGACACCGCGCGCGCAGGAGATTTTTGCCCTGCTCTCGCCGGCGCTTGACTCGATCTCCACCGCTGTCAGCCGCGCCGCCGATTTCGATCCCGCGACCAGCAAAGCTATATTTCGCATCGGCCTCTCCGACGACGTCGAGTTCGCCCTGCTGCCGGCTATGCTCCGACGCCTGCGCGCAGAAGCGCCGGGCGTGGTGCTGGTGATTCGCCGCACCAACTATCTGATGATGCCCGGCCTGCTGGCATCTGGTGAGATTTCGGTGGGCGTGGCCTACACCGAAGAGCTGCCGGCCAACGCCAAGCGCAAGGTGCTGCGTCGCACAAAGGCCAAGCTGCTGCGCGCCGACACCGTACCCGGCGCGCTCAGCCTTGACGATTTCTGTGCACGTCCCCATGCGCTGGTCTCCTTCGCCGGAGACCTAACCGGTTTCATCGATGACGAACTGGCCAAGCTTGGACGCGAGCGCCACATCGTATTGGCCGTTCCGCAGTTCAACGGCCTGGCGACTCTGCTGGCGGAAACCGATATCGTCGCCAGCGTGCCGGACTACACTGCAGCCGCCTTGACCGCAGCCGGCGGCCTGCGCGCCGAGGATCTGCCGCTAGAGGCGCAAACCTACGAACTGCATATGGCTTGGCGTGGCGCCCAGGACAACGACCCAGCCGAGCGCTGGCTGCGCTCACGCATCCAGATGTTCTGCGGCGACCCAGACAGCCTCTGACAAACATCCGGAAACGCACCATCCAGGTGCCGCCAGGAACCTTGGCGCACCTTCGTAGATCGAAATTGATATAAGTGCGTCGTTTATCATTCCCGATGATATTCAAATTCATGGCATTCGATTCGTAGCCCTTCAATACTCGTCGCAGACTCCGCCAATCCACAAATCCGACTGGCGGAGTCACCCATGGAACAGCAGCACAAGAACATCTGGATATTCCCCCTGGCCCTCGCCGGTGTACTCGCACTCAGCGGGTGCGAACAGGCTGCGCAAACTCAGGCGCAAATGCCCGCTCCCAAGGTCAGCGTCGCCGAAGTCATCGAACAGCCGATCAACGAGTGGGACGAGTTCACCGGGCGTCTCGAAGCGCCGCAGTCCGTCGAAATCCGCCCGCGCGTTTCCGGTTACATAGACAAGGTCGCTTTCGACGAAGGCACCCTGGTGAAAAAAGGCGATCTGCTGTTCCAGATCGACCCGCGTCCGTTCCAGGCGGAAGTCAAACGCCTCGAAGCCCAGCTGCAACAGGCCCGCGCCGGCCAGGCCCGCGCCGCCAACGAAGCACGCCGTGGTGAGCGTCTGCGTCAAAGCAACGCCATCTCCGCCGAACTGGCCGATGCTCGTGCCAGCGCCGCCACCGAAGCACAGGCTCAGGTCGCCGCAATCGCCGCCGAGTTGGAAAACGCCCGCCTCAACCTCAGCTTCACCCGCATCACCGCGCCCATCGACGGCCGCGTCAGCCGCGCCGAAATCACCGAAGGCAACCTGGTCGGAGCCGGCGAGAGCCTGCTGACCTCGGTGGTCTCCACCGACAAGGTCTATGCCTACTTCGATGCCGATGAACGTGCCTTCCTCAAGTATGTCGAGCTGGCCCGTGAATCCGGCTCCGACGCCCGTGGTGCCAGCCCGGTGTACCTCGGTCTGTCCGATGAGACCGACCATCCACACCTGGGCCAACTGGACTTTCTCGACAACCAGGTCAACCCGCGCACCGGCACCATTCGCGGCCGCGCCGTGTTCGACAACCAGGATGGCCGCTTCACCCCGGGCCTGTATGCCCGTCTGAAGCTGGTGGGCAGCAAGCCCTACGCTGCCACCCTGATCAAGGACGAAGCCGTCGGTACCGACCTGGGCAAGAAGTACGTGCTGGTGCTGGGTGACGACAACGCCGTGGCCTATCGCTCCATCGAGCTGGGGCCGAAGCTTGAAGGTCTGCGCATCGTCCGCAGCGGCCTGAGCAAGGGCGAGAAGATCGTGGTCAACGGCCTGCAGCGCGCCATGCCTGGCTCCACCGTCGATCCGCAACCGGTGTCCATGGCCGATGACAGCACCCTCGAACAACTGGCCCGTATGCGCCAGGCCGTCGATGGTAGCCAGGCCCCGCGCATCGCCGCCGACAAAATCGAAGCTCGCTCGCCGCGCGGCTGATCAAGCCCGCGCGACTAGAGGAAAGACTCATGAATTTCTCGCAATTCTTCATCCAGCGGCCGATATTCGCCGCGGTGCTGTCGCTGCTGATCCTGATCGGCGGTGCCATCTCGCTGTTCCAGCTACCGATCAGCGAATACCCGGAAGTGGTGCCTCCCACCGTCGTGGTGCGTGCCGACTTCCCGGGTGCCAACCCCAAGGTGATCGGTGAAACCGTCGCCTCGCCGCTGGAACAGGCCATCGTCGGCGTCGAAGGCATGCTCTATATGTCGTCGCAGTCGACCATCGACGGCCGCCTGACGCTGACCGTGACCTTCGCCCTCGGCACCGACCTGGACAATGCCCAGGTACAGGTGCAGAACCGCGTCACCCGCACCATGCCGACACTGCCCACCGAAGTGCAGCGTCTCGGTGTGACCGTGGACAAGGCCTCCCCGGACCTGACCATGGTGGTGCACCTGACCTCGCCGGATCAGCGCTACGACATGCTCTACCTGTCCAACTACGCCGCGCTCAACGTCAAAGACGAGCTGGCGCGCCTGAACGGCGTGGGCGACGTACAGCTGTTCGGCATGGGCAACTATTCACTGCGCGTGTGGCTCGACCCGAACAAAGTGGCCTCGCGCGGGCTGACCGCCACTGACGTGGTCACCGCCATTCGTGAGCAGAATCGTCAGGTCGCCGCCGGTGCCCTCGGCGCGCCGCCTTCCGATGCAGGCAACAGCTTCCAACTGTCGATCAACGCCCAGGGCCGCCTGGTCTCCGAGGAAGAGTTCGAGAACATCATCATCCGCGTCGGCGACAACGGCGAGATCACGCGTCTTCGCGATATTGCCCGCATCGAACTGGGCTCCAATCAGTACGCACTGCGCTCGCTGCTGAACAACCAGCCGGCGGTCGCCATCCCGGTGTTCCAGCGACCCGGCTCCAACGCCATCGAGATTTCCGACTCGGTGCGCGAGCGCATGGCCGAACTGAAGAAGTCCTTTCCGCAAGGCATGGACTACGAAGTCGTCTATGACCCGACCATCTTCGTCCGCGGCTCCATCGAGGCGGTGGTGCACACCCTGCTCGAAGCCGTTGTGCTGGTGGTGCTGGTGGTGGTGCTGTTCCTGCAGACCTGGCGTGCCTCGATCATCCCCCTGGCTGCCGTGCCGGTGTCCTTGATCGGTACCTTCGCGGTGATGCACATGTTCGGCTTCTCGCTCAATGCCCTGTCGCTGTTCGGCCTGGTGCTGGCAATCGGTATCGTGGTGGATGACGCCATCGTCGTGGTGGAGAACGTCGAGCGCAATATCGCTCTTGGCAAATCGCCGGTCGAGGCCACTCGGCAGGCCATGAAGGAGGTGACCGGCCCTATCGTCGCCACCGCCCTGGTACTGTGCGCCGTATTCGTGCCGACTGCTTTCATCTCGGGGCTCTCGGGCCAGTTCTACCAGCAGTTCGCACTGACCATCGCGATTTCCACGGTGATCTCGGCGATCAACTCGCTGACCCTGTCGCCAGCACTCGCCGCCATCCTGCTCAAGGATCACAACGCGCCGAAGGATGCCTTCTCACGCTGGCTCGACAAGTTGTTCGGTGGCTGGCTGTTCGCTCCGTTCAACCGCATGTTCGAGCGCGCCAGCAACCGCTATGTCGGCACTGTGCGCCGTGTGCTACGTGGCAGCAGCATCGCCATGCTGGTCTATGGTGGCCTGCTGGTGCTCGGTTACCTGGGCTTCGCCAGCACTCCGACCGGTTTCGTGCCGCAGCAGGACAAGCAGTACCTGGTGGCCTTCGCCCAGTTGCCGGACGCCGCGACGCTCGATCGCACCGAAGCAGTGATCAAGCACATGAGCGAAATTGCCGGTAAACATCCGGGTGTGGAAAACACCATTGCCTTTCCCGGCCTGTCGATCAACGGTTTTACCAACAGCCCGAACAGCGGCATCGTCTTCGTCGCCCTCAAGGACTTCAGTCTGCGCAAGGACGAAAGCATGTCTGCCGGCGCCATTGCCGCAGAGCTCAATGGCCAGTTCGGTGAGATTCAGGAGGCCTACCTCGCCATCTTCCCGCCACCGCCGGTACAGGGCCTGGGCACCATTGGCGGCTTCCGCCTGCAAGTTCAGGATCGAGGCAACCTGGGCTATGAAGAGCTGTACGCGCAGACCCAGAACATCCTCAACAAGGCCCGCCAGTTGCCGGAGCTGAACCCAATGTCGGTGTTCACCAGCTATCAGGTCAACGTACCGCAGGTCGATGCCGCCATCGACCGCGAAAAGGCCAAGACCCACGGTGTGGCCATCAGCGATATCTTCGACACCCTGCAGGTGTACCTGGGCTCGCTGTACGCCAACGATTTCAACCGTTTCGGCCGCACTTACCAGGTCAACGTCCAGGCCGACCAGCAATTCCGCCTGGAGCCGGAGCAGATCGGTCAGCTCAAGGTGCGTAACAACCGTGGTGAGATGGTGCCACTGTCGACCTTCGTCAAGGTCGATGACAGTTCCGGCCCTGATCGGGTGATGCACTACAACGGCTTCCTCACCGCCGAGATCAACGGTGCCGCCGCGCCGGGTTACAGCTCGGGCCAGGCTGAAGCGGCCATCGCCAAACTGCTCAACGAGGAACTGCCGATCGGCATGACCTTCGAGTGGACAGATCTGACTTACCAGCAGATCCTCGCCGGCAATACTGCGATCTTTATCTTCCCGCTCTGCGTGCTGCTGGCCTTCCTCGTGCTGGCCGCCCAGTACGAAAGCTGGAGCCTGCCAATGGCGGTGATCCTGATCGTGCCGATCGTGCTCTTCACCGCCATCGCCGGGGTGATCATCGCGGGTCTCGACAACAACATCTTCACTCAGATCGGTCTGATCGTGCTGGTGGGCCTGGCGTGCAAGAACGCCATTCTGATCGTCGAGTTCGCCAAGGAGAAACAGGAAGAGGGGCTCGATCGTGTCGCGGCCGTGCTTGAGGCCTGCCGCCTGCGTCTGCGCCCGATCCTGATGACCTCGATCGCCTTCATCATGGCCGTGGTGCCGCTGGTGCTGTCCAGCGGTGCAGGCGCCGAGATGCGCCATGCCATGGGCGTGGCAGTGTTCTCCGGGATGATCGGCGTGACCTTCTTCGGTCTGCTGCTGACGCCGGTGTTCTATGTCCTGATCCGCGGCTTCGTCGAAAAACGCGAAGCCCGCAAAGCCGCCCGTCTGCAGGAGTCGCATGCATGAAAGCCTTTGCCCCCGCTCTCCTGACCCTGGCGCTGTCGGCCTGCGCCGTCGGCCCGGATTATCGAGCGCCCGTGACCGACCCAGCGCGCATTGCCGCGCTGGAAGCGGCAGATTACGACCGCAGCCGTTTCGAAGCCGCCTGGTGGCAGCAATTCGACGACCCGACGCTGAACCAGTTGGTGCAGCGCTCGTTGCAGGACAACCGCGAGCTGCGCGTGGCCTTCAACCGCCTGCGTGCGGCACGGGCGATCCGCGATGACGTGGCCAACGACCGCTTCCCCACCGTCACCAGCCGCGCCAGTGGCGAGTTTGGCAAGGCCCAGCAGCCGCCGACCACGGACGAGCGCATCCGGCAGGAACGCTACGACCTGGGGCTGGACATGGCCTGGGAAGTGGACCTGTTCGGTCGTATCCAGCGCCAATTGGAAGCCAATGAAGCGCGCATCGAAGTGGCCGAAGCTGATTACTACCAGTTGCAGGTCAGCCTGATCGCCGAACTGGTCGATGCCTACGGAACCCTGCGTGGCGCACAACTGCGCGAAAGCATCGCCCGCGAGAACCTGAAGAATCAGCAGGATTCGCGTGCCATCACCGAGCAGTTGCGCGATGCCGGTGTTGGCAACGAGCTGGACGTACTGCGCGCCGATGCACGTCTGGCCGCCACCGAAGCCAGCCTGCCGCAACTGCAGGCGCAACAGGTGCGTGCACAGAATCGCATCGCTACCCTGCTTGGCCAGCGCCCGGAGCAGTTGCAGATCGATCTGTCGCCAAAACCCCTGCCGGTGATTGCCAAGGCGCTGCCCATCGGCAATCCGGCCGAGCTGCTGCGTCGTCGTCCTGATATCCAGGCTGCCGAGCGGCAACTGGCGGCGGCTACTGCAGAGGTTGGCGTGGCGACGGCAGATTTGTTCCCGCGCGTCAGCCTCTCCGGCTTTCTCGGCTTTACCGCCGGACGTGGCTCGCAGCTGGGTTCGTCAGCTGCCCGCGCCTGGGGTGTAGCGCCAAGTATCAGCTGGGCGGCCTTCGATCTCGGTAGCGTGCGGGCGCGCCTGCGTGGCGCCGAAGCCGAGGCCGATGGCGCGTTGTCGCAGTACGAGCAGCAGGTGTTGCTGGCGTTGGAAGAATCGGAAAACGCCTTCAGCGACTACGGCAAGCGCCAGCAACGTCTGGTTTCCCTGGTGCGCCAGGCCGAAGCCAGCCGCGCGGCGGCGGATCAAGCGGCGATTCGCTATCGTGAAGGCACGGTGGATTTCCTCGTGCTGCTGGACGCCGAACGTGAGCGCCTGGCCGCCGAAGATGCCCAGGCCTCGGCGGAGGTCGAGCTCTACAGCGGTATCGTCGCGATCTACAAGGCGCTCGGTGGCGGTTGGCAGCCGCAGGCCTGAACCCACTCTCCCCGGTCGGCGTCATGCCGACCCTCCTCAGCCCCAGGGTTCGATGCTCTGGGGCTTTTTTATGAGTCGCTCGCTACCCGGTTACGGCCCAGCGCCTTGGCCCGATACAACGCGGCATCGGCCCGTTGCAGGAGGCTTTGTGGCGGGCTTGCGGCATCGCTTCGCATCGAGGCGACGCCGATGCTGATGCTGATATGGCCCAACGGCGAGTGCTCGTGCGGCAGCGCCAATGCCGCCACGGCTTCTACCAGCTTCTCTGCCATGCTTTGCGCGCCATCGAGGCCGGTAGACGGTGCCAGAAAGACGAATTCCTCACCCCCATAGCGCGCCACCAGGTCGGTGGAGCGATTGATGGTCGCAGCCAGGGTATGTGCAATCTGCTGCAGGCAGCTGTCGCCAGCCAGATGGCCGTAGTGGTCGTTATAGGCCTTGAACCAGTCGACATCCACCAGGGCCAACGCCAGAGGGTAGCCAACACGCTGGGCACGCTGCCATTCCTTGATCAAGACCTCGTCGAAGTGTCGGCGGTTGGCGATACCGGTCAAGGCATCGGTCAGGCTCAGCGTCTGCAGGCGGCTGTTGAGCACTCGCAGCTCTTCGGTACGCTCGGTGACGCGGTACTCCAGCTCGCGCTCCGAACGTTGCAGGGTTTCGACCAGTTGCTCCTGAGTTTGCAAAAGTCGTGCTTGCGCCTGGAGCTTTTCCTGGCGCATGACGTTGATACGGTCGGCCAGGGCGAAGGCCAGTAGCAGCATCTCCAGCGATGAGCCGATCTGCAGGCCATCCACGGTAAAGGCATTGGTCGGCAAGATGCCCATGGCACGCAGGGTGGTGGTTGCGCCACCCAGAATCAGCAGGCCAAAGGCGGCCAGGAAGAAGTAGGCGCTGCGCTGACGCTTGAGGGCGCAGGCCAAGGCCACGCCCATCATCACGAAAGCCGTCAGCAGATTGATCACGATGGCTATGCGCGATACCTGCGCCAGGGCGGCGGCGTAGATCAGCGGGGAAATCAGATACAACGCTACCAACGCCAGCAACCAGCGGTCGACCCGCGGCAGAAGACGTGCGGTCTGCAACATGCTGCGCATGAACAGCAGCATGCCGCTCAGCGCCAGTGATGCGCCCGAGTAATAGGCCACGTTGGAGTTGAGCGGCAGGCCGAACAGCGTCCAGTGTGGCGCCATACCGTTCTTTATGGTCAGGGCGCAGACGGCGCACAGCACGAAGGTCACGTAGAGCAGGTAAATACGCTCACGCAGGGCGATGAACAGCATCAGGTTGAACAGGATCATCGCGACGGCGATGCCCATGTAGCCGGCGCGCGCCATGTAGTCCTCACGCGCATAGGCTTGAAAACCTTCGACGGTCCAGAGCTGCAGCGGCACCAGCAGGCCAATGCTCGACTCGACCCGAAGGTAGATCTCCTGCTGCGAGTTCGCGGCCAGTTGCAGCGCGAAGACGAAGTTGCGGTTGTCGTAGGCCTTGGCAGTCTGCGGTCGGTCAGCACCTGTGCGCCAGACACGATAGCCGCCCTGCCCGTCCGGCACGTAGGCGTCGACCTGGGAAATGCGCGGGTTGTCCACCACCAGCAAACGGGTCAGTGCCTGGTTGCTGCTGTTGCCGATGGCCAGGCGGAACCAGTAGGCCGAACGCGTGAAACCCAAAGCAAACGACGCGCTTGCGATGCGCTCATGATGGAAGCGCTCGGCCATTTCGGCCGAGCGAGCGGTCTCGATCGTCAGTGTACGAGTAGAATCCTCCAGGAGCCCTACCCATGTCGTCAGTGACAAAGGCTCCTCTTTCAGCTGCGCACTATCGAGTACACGATCGTCTGCCCACGCGCCAAGCGAGCAGATCATCGAACTCAACAACAACCAGCGGATTAACCGAAGACGATGGCGGCGATTCATGAGCACATTTCGAGGGCAGCGCGGACCGAGATATGGTCGGCGCATGATCAGAGACCTAAAGGCTTCAGCACAAGCTTAATAGATGCCAAAAAGCCAGGAGCCTTTACTGGCCAGCCCAGGCTGTCACCCTGGACACTCAAAACAGGCAAGGAGACCCACTATGACGCCGGATCAGATCGCCGCCTTCTGCCTCGCCTTGCCCGGCGCCCGCGAAGACCTCAAGTGGGGTAGCAACCGGGTGTTCTCAGTGGCCGGCAACAAGATGTTCGCCATTCTCGATTTTCTTGGCGAGGACCTGGCCTTCAAGGTCGATAACGACTTGTTTCTCGGTCATGTAGACCGACCTGGCATCCGCCCTGCCCCATACCTGGCTCGTGCCTACTGGATCAGCATGAACGCTCACCGGCCGCCGCTGGGCGACGATGAGCTGCGCCAACTATTGACTCGCTCGCATCAACTGGTGGTTCGCCGCCTGCCCAAGCGCCTGCAACCTGGCCTGCTACTGGACGAATAAGGGTATGTGGCGGGCGACGTAGATGCCGTCGAGCAACAGCAGATCGATCCAGAACAGCTGATGAACTGCGACAATCAGCCAGAAAACGGCCTGATAGGACGCCTTGCGCGTCTTGTGCCGGAACATCTGCTGAGCGATCAGCGCACCTGGCCAGCCACCCGCCAGCTCGACCAGATGCAGCATATTTTCCGCTGTGCGTCGGTCACCCGTCTGGGCACTGCGTTTATCCAGCCAGTACTGCAGGAAACTCAGCAGGCTGGCCAGCAGATAGAGCGGTAATACCCACCACCCCCCCTTGCCGAACAGAGTTACGGCGCCGAGCAATGGCAGGAGGCAGAGCAACGCGAGCACCACAGCCTTGCTGGAGACGTTGTGGATGGAGCCTTGAGTGGATGACCGCAGTGCGGGTTTGGCAGCAGCCTTGCGTGCTGCAGGAACAGCCTTGCCGGGCGCTTTCGGTTTACGCCGGATCGATTGGCGATCGAGACTGAGCTCGCCAGCCAGGCGCAAGTGCTCGGCGCGTGGCCGCCCTTTTTTGTCACGCCCTTCGATGAACAGCACCTCGTCGCCCGGCTGCGGACGGCGATCACCGCGCATCACCGAGATGTGCGCGAAGACCTCAGCGCCACCATTGAGCGGCTGGATGAAACCAAAACCCTTGGCGTCATCCCAGCTTTTCAGGCGCCCCTTGCGCTCGTTGCCAATCACGGCTGCGCCGTGCTCCAGTCGATCAGGTGCAACTGCCAGGTCGCGAGAATCACCAGGCCGAAGGCGATGCGGTACCAGGCGAACACCGCATAACTGTGGCTGGTGATGAACTTGAGCAGCGCGCGCACGGTGATCATTGCAACGATGAAGGTGCTGATGAAACCGATGGCGAAGATCGGCAAGTCACTCATCTGCAGGATGTCGCGGTACTTGACCAGCGAATAGACCGTAGCTGCGACCATGGTCGGCATGGCCAGGAAGAAGGAGAACTCGGTCGCCGCCTTGCGCGACAAACCGAATACCAGGCCGCCGATGATGGTGGCACCCGAACGGGACGTACCCGGAATCAGCGCCAGACATTGCGCAAAGCCAACCTTCAGCGCCAGCTTCCAGGTCATGTCGTCGACCGTTTCGGCCTTGATCGCGTGCTCGCGCTTCTCTGCCCAGAGCATGATGATGCCGCCAATGATCAACGCCATGGCGACCGTGATCGGATTGAACAACCAATGCTCGATCAGATCGGCGAAGGCCAGGCCGAAAATCACCGCAGGAATGAATGCCAGCAGCAGGTTGAAGGTGAAACGCTGCGCGTTCGGGTCGCTGGGCAAGCCGATTACGACACCGAGTACCTTCGCTCGAAACTCCCAGATGACAGCCAGGATGGCGCCAAGCTGGATGATGATCTTGAACGCCGTCGCCTTCTCGCCATTGAACCCCAGCAAATCACCAACCACGATCAGGTGCCCGGTGCTGGAAATCGGCAAGAACTCGGTCAGGCCTTCCACTATGCCCAGAATCAGGGCCTGAAAGGCCACCCATAAATCCATCAAATCCCCCAAAGCGCGGCAACTACCTACGCGTAAAACTCAGAACGTGGAGCATGGCCCCGGCCCTGGGACACAAAACCGTCATGGAGGTTCCTTGCAACGGTCTAGCCCGGTACTCATTCAGGTTCTGCGCCGGGCTGCCGAAATGCTATCAGACAACTAGAGTGAATAATGCCTCGATGTGACAGTATTGCTCTGCGCCCTTCGAGGCGGCCCTGAAGCCGACAATTACAACAATCAGGAATTCGTCCATGAACAGCTTACGTAGTCTTCCCATCAGCCGCCGTCTATGGCTGATCCTGGCGCTGGCCATTCTGACGCTGATCTTGCAGGGCGCTTATATGCTGCGCCAGATCCACATTGATCTTTACGCCGGCAAATCGGAAAAGACCGAGCATGTGGTGCAGAGTGCGGCCGGTATTCTCAAGCATTTCCACAGCCTGGAAAGCGCCGGCAGCCTGAGCCGCGAAGAGGCGCAGAAGCAGGCCATGGAGACGGTGCGCGGTTTGCGCTACGACGGCCAGGAGTACTTCTGGATCAACGACCAGACCCCGGTCATGCTCATGCACCCGATGAATGCCAAGCTCGAGGGCCAGAATCTTTCCGGCTTCAAGGATCCAGACGGCAAGGCGCTGTTCAACGAGATGGTCGCCATCTCCCGTAGCCAGGGGGCCGGCCAGGTCGACTACCGCTGGCCGAAACCCGGCGCCACTGACCCGGTACCGAAAATCTCCTACGTCGAACTGTTCCAGCCCTGGGGCTGGATCATCGGCTCCGGCGTCTATGTCGATGACGTGCAGGTGGAGTTCAGGGCCCAGGCGGTGAAAGCCATGAGCATCGGCCTGCTGATCGCCCTGCTCCTGACTGGACTGGTGGTGCTGATCACTCGCAGCATCGTGCAGCCTCTGCAGGCGGCCGTGGACGCCATGGCCAGCATTTCCAGCGGCGAAGGTGACCTGACCCGCAACCTCGACACCCACGGGCGTGACGAATTGACCGCCCTGGCGACCTATTTCAATGCCTTCACCGCGAAGCTGCGCCATGTGATCCGGCAGATGCTCGATTCGGCGGGGTCGCTCGACCAGGCCGCCCGCTCGCTTGGCGACATCTCCAGCGAAGCGCAGCGCCACAGCCAGCAACAGGCGCAGCAGATGGAGCTGGTGGCGACCGCTGTCAACGAGGTGACCTACGGCGTGCAAGACGTGGCGAAGAACGCCGAGCACGCCTCCAGCGAGATGCATACCGCCGAGGACCAGGCCAGCCAGGGCCAGCAAAACATCGAAGCGAGCCTGCGCCAGATCGATCAGTTGTCGGGCACCATCGACAAGGCTGTCGAGGTGATTCAGTCACTGGCCAGCGAGAGCACGCAGATCGGCAGCGTGCTCGAGGTGATCCGCTCCATTGCCGAGCAAACCAACCTGCTCGCTCTCAACGCCGCCATCGAGGCTGCCCGCGCCGGTGAGCAGGGCCGTGGTTTCGCTGTGGTCGCGGACGAAGTGAGACTCCTGGCGCAGCGGACGCAAACGTCCACCGCCGAAATTCAGGGCATGATCGAGCGCCTGCAAGGCAACTCCGAAGCCGCCGTCAAGGTGATCAACGAAAGCAGCCGCGCTTCCCAACTGACCGTGGAGCAGGCCAGCCAGGCTGGCGAGAGTCTCGCCCAGATCGCCCAATCGCTGCGCAACCTGACCGGGCTCAACGCCTCGATCGCCAGCGCCACCCTGCAACAATCTCACGTGGTGGAAGACATCAATCAGAACGTCACGCAGACGGCAGCGCTGGCACACAACACCGCCGAGGCTGCCGAGCAGTCGAGCGCGGCCAGTCAGCACCTGAAACAGCTGGCCGACCAGCTCAATCGTCTGCTTGGGCAGTTCCGCGTATGAGACGGACATGAGCAGCATGCAACATCAGGAGGTCGATTTCAGTCGGCCACAGAACCAGGACCTGATCTGGGACCTGGACAGCATGGCCCGCCGCGAGCTGGCCGAGCGTTTCATCAAGCTGTTCGAGAATCGCCTGTGCGTCTATTCCGAATCGGTGGGGCAGTTGTACACCAACTACAGCCTGCACTTCCCCACCGATCTTGGGCGCAAGATGGTGGTGCTGCCCAACCCCTACGCCTTCCACGACACCCTGCACGGCATCGATAGCCAGGCCATCCGCAAGACGGGCCTGTGCGTGTTGCCGGGCAAGGTCATGGGCAAGCCGGGGCTCTTGCTCAGCACCCAGATCAAGGATGGTGGGCCGGCGCCCAAGACCATGCCCTTCAAACCGGCACTGGCGCAGATCATCAGCAACCAGAAGAAAATTGGTGATCTGTTCTTGCCGGTATTGATGAAGGGCGATCTGCGCGAATTCGACCAGCAGATGCCCTATATCCACCTGCATCGCTTGCAACTGGCACGTCTGGAGCGATTGTCGAGCTTCGAGCGCGACGACATCCAGCAAACCATCACCCGCAAGCTGCTGATGCTCTATCGACAAGCCGACAGCCTGGTGTGCTGAGTCGCCTGCATCAGTACAATCGCCACCCTTTCCTTATTTGAGGGCGCCGGATGTCCTGGCTCGAACTCGTTGCCGCCGGATTCGGCATCGTCGCCGTCTGGCTGACCGTCAGACAGAACCCCTGGTGCTGGCCCATCGGCCTGATCATGGTGTTGCTCTACGCCTGGCTGTTCTATGACTGGCGGCTGTATTCCAACCTGCTCCTGCAACTGTTGTTCGCTGCGCTGCAGCTCTACGGCTGGTGGCAGTGGACCCGTGGCGGCGAACGCCACGATGGGCGCAATGTCAGCCGCCTGAGCGCGGTCGCAGTCCTGACTGGGCTACTGATCGGCGCGCTCGGTACCGGGCTGCTCGGCTATCTCATGGCGACCTACACCGACGCCAGCTCGCCCTGGCTGGATTCGGCGCTGACCGCATTCAGCCTGGTCGCACAATTGTGGATGGCGCAGAAGCGCCTGCAATGCTGGGTGCTTTGGGTAATCGTCGACCTCTGCTACGTGGCCTTCTTCCTCTATAGCGAGCTGTATCTGACTGCGGGTCTCTACGCCGCCTTCACCGCTTTGGCCGTCAGCGGTTGGCTGAGCTGGCGCCGCGACCCCGCGTTGCAGTGCGCGCCATGAAGGTGCTGGTACTGACCGGGCCGGAGTCCAGCGGCAAAAGCTGGCTGGCGGCGCACATACAGGCGCGCTTCGGTGGCATTGTGGTGGGCGAGTACGTGCGCGACTTCATCGACGAGCAGCAGCGCGATACCTGCTACGCAGACATCGACGAGATCGCTCGCGGTCAACTGGCCTGGGAGGATGCTGCGCGGGCAGCCAGGCCGCCGCTGCTGATCCTCGACACGCACCTGCTGAGCAACATGCTCTGGAGCCGTTGCCTGTTCGGCGATTGTCCACAGTGGTTGGAGGCCGAGTTGCTGGCGCGCCACTACGACCAGCATCTGTTGCTCGACCCCGCTGGCGTGCCCTGGATCGAAGATGGCCAGCGTTGCCAGCCACAGCTGGCAGAGCGGCAGGCCTTTCATCAGGCCTGCCGCGGCTGGCTGCAGGGTAACGGGCAGCGTTTCTGCGAACTTTCAGGTGGCTGGGACGAACGACGCCAGGCAGCGCTGAAGCAGGTCGCAATGCTCCTCGGCTCAGCGGATCAGGACGCTGGCCCAGGCCACTAACAGGCTCAGGCACACCACCAGCGTCAGTGGCGTACGTAGTGCCGGATACCATTGCGGCGCCAGTTCGACGCGTACCGCGTGCATGTCCGCCAGATACAGACCGATAAAGGCAAAAAGGAAAATCGGCAGCGACAAGCCCATCGGCAGTCCGCCAGCCAGTGCAGCCCAGCCCAGCAAGGGTGGAATCACCGAAAGCCCCAGCTGCAACTTGGCCTTCTCGTCGGTTTCCTCCGCACGCATCGCCAGCCCCCAGTGAATGGCGCCCATGAAGGCCAGGATCACGGCAGCGAAATCCAGCAATGCATCCAGCACGAAAGGCCGCCAGCCGATGGGAATCACCCAGATGCCCAGCGCACCGCCAACGAATGGCACCAGCCCGGCATAACCCAGCAACACGGCCAGTTGCGGCGGCTTCTCGGCGTCGAACGGGTGCATGACGATCTCCTTGGCGATAGGTGTGCCGAGCACCTTAGCAGTGTTTCTCGAGCGTTACAGCCATGAGCCTCAGCGCAGGCGATGCTTGTGCAGCAAGCGATAGAAGGTTGGTCGCGACACCCCGAGCGTCCGCGCCGCCTGGCTCATGTTGTTGGTGTAGCGACCCAGGACGTCGTTCAGCGCCTGCCGTTCGGCGCGCAGTATGTAGTCCTCCAGCGTCACCGGGGCGTCGATGCTGGCCTGTGCCGGGCGCAAGCCAAGGTCGGCTGCGAGAATCTGTCGTCCTTGAGCCCGCACCAGCGCGCGGACCACGCGATTGCGCAGCTCGCGAACATTGCCTGGCCAGGGATGGCTGATCATGGCGTCTATCGCTTCTTCGCTGAAACGCCGATGATGCCGCCCGATCATTGCCCCGTGCTGTTTGGCGAAATGCTCGGCCAGCAGCGACAGATCACCAGGATGCTCGCGCAGATTCGGCGTTTGCAGCTGTTGCGCTGCCAATTGATGAAACAGATCCCGTCTGAAACATCCCTGATGCAGGGCCTGCACCAACTCGCCTCGGTCCAGGGTCAACAGATGCGCTTGAGGATTGCGCTGCAGGTAGTCCAGCAACCTTTGCTGGTCCATCTCAGAAAGCCGAGAGGCGTTTTCGAGTAGCACGCTGGTGATGCTCGATGCGGCGAGAGCAGCACCGTCGAGAGGTTCGGCGCAGTCGATAACGCGCATGGCCTCGGCTGAGAAAGATGAACGCTGGTGGAGCAAGCGTGCCAGAAGATGCTTGCCGCTGCCGCGCTCCCCGCTGACAAGCAGCGGTCCATCGGTATGACTCAGGCGATCCAGCTGCCGACGCAGACTGCGCGCTGCAGCGCAATTGCCCAAAAACTGCGGCGCATGTCGTCCTTCATTTTTTAATCTGCGCAAGCGAGTGGCTGCCTGCGCCTGTTGCAAGGTTTCCAGTAACCGGGGCATTTCCACTGGCAATGTCAGCGCGGCGAAACACCATTCACCGACCAGCTCATCACCGCCGACCTGCATCAATCGCTCGGCATCCGCCAGCACGATGCAGCCAAGCTTTGTCAGTTGCAGTTGCTTGAGCAGCGCATGACCAGGTTGCTGATCGAGGTAAAGCAGGAGTGCATCGCCTGCATGGCCGTTGAGCGTTTCTGGCGTGCAGCGCTGCACGGTCCAGCCAGCGGCCTGCAACGGCTGAAACAGCACTTCGCATGCCTCGAAAGGATCGAGCACGAGTAATTGCCGGGATGCGACGGAAACAGCCTCCAACATACTCCATCCTTGGCGCCATTATTTTGTAATTCCAATAAAAACAACAATTTGGCGCTCGCAAACGTAAAGTTAGCAAGAACTTTGACGCTTCATGGATCATTTCTCTATATGCATTGTTCCTGCTGGTTATTGAAGAGTTTTCATGATCACGGCGATGGCACCTTGCCAATAGCCTGCAGTATTGGCATAACAGGCTGATTAATAAGAACGCTACAAGGAAGTCTCTGATGCGTCTGCTGCGCCGCACCCTGAAACTCGTCATTTTGTTGGCACTGATCGGCCTGGCGGTTGCGCTGTATTACGTGGCCAACCCCAACCTCCCGACCTATCAGCAGCCCAGTGAGCTGCACTATCTGGACCAGTGGAGCGAGGAGCAGCGCCAGACCTATTACTACACGCCACAGGGCACCACGGTTAAAGGCCTGCGTTATGACTGGTTCAGCGCGCTGGAAATGCCGTTCGGCACCGAGAAATTCGCCCGCCTCGATTATCTGGCCCGCTTCGGTTTTCTCACCGATCCCGGGCAGCGGCCAAGCGATCTGAATCCCGGCAATCTTCCGGTCGGCTTTACCCGTCACCAGGACAGCGAAAGCGGCGAGCACTTCCTCGATATCAGCTGCGCCGCCTGCCATACCGGCGAGCTGCGCTACAAAGGTCAGGCCGTACGTATCGACGGTGGTGCAGCCCTGCACTCGCTGGCCTCCACCGTGCCGACCCTGCGTGGCGGCGGCTTTGGCCAGGCGCTGGGTATGAGCATGGCCTTCACCTATTACAACCCACTGAAATTCCGTCGTTTTGCCCAGGAAGTCCTGGGTGATCAATACCCAGAGGGCCGTGATCAACTGCGCGAAGATTTCAAGCAAGTGCTCGACCGGCTGCTGGCGACCGCCTTCAACGACTGGCACCGCGGCCTGTATCCGACCGAAGAAGGTTTTGGCCGTACCGATGCATTCGGTCGTATCGCCAATACCGTGTTCGGTGATGTGCTGGATGACGCCAACTACCGCGTCGCGAATGCCCCGGTCAGCTACCCGCAACTCTGGGATATCTGGAAATTCGACTGGGTGCAATGGAATGGCTCGGCCATGCAGCCGATGGCGCGCAACGTTGGCGAAGCCCTTGGCGTCGGCGCCAGCCTGCATCTGCTCGACGAACATGGCAAAGGCGTCGCCGAGGCTGATCGCTACGCCTCCAGCGTGCGCCTGCATGACCTCTACACCCTGGAGGAAACCTTGAAACGGCTGCAGCCACCCAAGTGGCCAGAGGCTGTATTCGGCAAGGTGGATCTGCCGCTGGCTAGCCGTGGCAAAGCGCTCTACACCGAGAATTGCGCCTATTGCCATGCCCCCGATCCCAAGCCGCGCGACCAGCGCCTGGCACCGTCGCGCGACCCTGAGTGGAAGATGCGTGTCGTACCAATCAGCATCGTCGGCACCGATCCAACTACCGCCGACAACATCGCTGACCATCGTTTCGACATCAGCCGTCTGGGCTGGACCAAGGCTGAACTATCGCGCCTGGATGTGAAGCTGTTCGGTTCCAGCCTGGATGATGTCGATTTCAAGAGCATTTCCAGCGCCAAGGGTCTGGCCTATATCACCGCCTACGTGGAAAACCGCGCCTATCAGGACGCCGGTATCGGACCACAACAGCGCAAGGAAATGGATGGCTATGGCCTGCCCATCGGCGTACAGGAAAAGCGCGGCTACAAGGCCCGTCCACTCGACGGCATCTGGGCGACCCCGCCCTTCCTGCACAACGGCTCGGTACCCAACCTGTTCGAACTGCTCTCTCCCGTATACGAGAGGCAGGCTCAGTTCTGGGTCGGCGACTTCGAATTCGACCCGGTACGCGTGGGCTATCGCAGCGACAAGTTTCCAGGCGGTTTCCTGCTCGATACCCGCGTTACCGGCAACGGCAATGGTGGCCATGAGTTCCGCGATGGCTGCCGCCAGGAGGGTGTCATCGGGCGCGCCTTGTCGCCGGACGAGCGCCTGGCGCTGATCGAATACCTCAAGGTGCTCGGTAACGCTGACCTGGAAACCCGGCTCAGTGACGTGCCGGTACAAGCCTGGACGCCCGGTCCGAGCTGCGAAGGCTGATTTCAACCAACAGGTTCGAGAACAAGGATTGCAACGATGTTGAAACGCTTCTGGCTCTGGCTCGGCCGCCTGCTCGGCAAACTGCTGCTCACCGTCGCCCTGGTCGGCCTGGTTGGCTGGGGATTGGGCGAAGCCTATTACGCTTGGAAATTCTCCGGCCCGGTCTCCACGCAAGAGCAGATCGAGCCGGATGAAGCCGCGCTCACCAGGCTGATCATCGAAGACGCTGTACGTATCGTCGAGCAACACCGCGATAACACCCGCGTGCTGCGTGACGCCCATGCCAAGGCCCACGGCTGTGTCAAAGCCGAGGTGCAAGTGCTCGATACACTGGATGAGTCACTGCGCCAGGGTGTGTTCAGTGAGCCGGGGCACACCTGGCAGGCCTGGATGCGCCTCTCCAACGGCAATGCCTACCCGCAGTTCGACCGTGCCCGCGATGCGCGCGGCATGGCCATCAAGTTGCTCGATGTGCCTGGCGAGAAGCTCATGAAGAGCCCGGCGCATGCTGGCGAGCAGGATTTCGTGATGTTCAACCATCCGGCCTTCTTCGTTCGCGACGTGGCTGAATACCGCACCAACTTCGCCGCCCAGGCCGATGGCAAGAAGGCCCTGGCGTTCTTCCCCAGCTGGGACCCACGCACCTGGGAGGTGCGTCACCTGATAATCGCCCTGAAAACGCTGGCTCCAGCCCCAGAAAGCCCCGTGGCCACTACCTACAACTCCATCGCGCCATTCAAGCTCGGCGAGTTGAACATCAAGTACCGCGTGGTACCGGCTCCACAGAATTGCCCACCCTACGAGCTGCCGGAACAAAACACTGACTTGCCCAACTTCCTGCGCAATGCGCTCTACCAGCAGTTGTCACTGGACCGCGCACCGGCCTGTTTTGAACTTCAGGTGCAAAAACAGAACGCGCAGTACTACATGCCCATCGAAGATCCGACAGTCGAATGGAGTGAAAAGATATCGCCCTTCGAGAGCGTTGCGCGTATTACCGTACACCCTCAGGACTTCGATAGCCGCGAACAAAACCTGTTCTGCGACAATTTGTCCTTCAACCCCTGGCATGCACTTCCCGAACACCGCCCTATCGGTGGCATAAACCGTTTGCGCAAAACGGTATATGAGGCGGTAAGCGCCTATCGTCATCAGCGCAACGCCCCAGCCCCTGCCAGCGCTGCGCCACAGCCACTTACGCAAGAAACAGAGGCGGAACTTTTGCAGTAGAAAGTTGTAGCCGGCTAGACGCCAGAAGTTTTTATCAAGGCACACTACGCCGGTAATAAAACTTTTTTCAGGCATGTGTGACTTATGGGTCGACTGAGTTCATCAACAACATTGAAAGGCCAACATCAATAACCTGTTGGTCGCCATTGATTGTTGGGATCAACTCGGAGAAACCGACCCCATGAACACACCGCTGCGTTTCAACGAAGCCCTGCTGATTGCCGATCGCGCCTTCCGCCCGTTCCAGTGCGTGGCCTGGGCTCCGCAGGATGGCACCGGCGTCGTCAGCATCAGCGTCATCGACCGCACCAACACTCGCCTGCTTGGCCGCACCCAGCTGTCCAGCGCTACCTACAGTGACCCGCAACAGCTGGAAGACGCACTGCAGCGCTCGCGCGATGAGTTGAGCCGCCAGGGCTTCGATCTCGCGCCGTGGAGCATGCCGGAGTAAGTACTTTTCGGGGCGCCTTGTGCGCCCCCAGATTTGCCCCGTTGCGCTTAATCTCCGGCGGTTGCAGACTGCTGCAACGACCCACTGTGCCGAGCTTAGCGCCATGCTTGAACTGCGCCCCAATTGCGAGAACTGCGACTGCGATCTGCCTGCAGCCAGTGTTGACGCCTTGATCTGCTCCTTCGAGTGCACCTTCTGCCGCTCCTGTGCAGAATCCGTGCTGACGCTACGCTGCCCGAACTGCGGCGGCGAACTGGTAAGGCGCCCGATTCGCCCTGCCGAAAAGCTCGAGCGTTTCCCCGCCTCCAGCGAACGTGTGCTCAAAGCCTGAAATAAAAAAGGGGCGACCTTGGTCGCCCCTTTTTCATGTGCATGCGCTTATCAGTAGTAAGCGTTCTCGCGATTGCTGTGGTCGGTCACGTCACGCACACCCTTGAGCTCCGGAATGCGCTCGAGCAGGGTTTTCTCGATGCCTTCCTTGAGGGTATAGTCGGCCTGACCACAACCTTGGCAACCGCCGCCGAACTGCAGGACGGCGATGCCCTCCTCGACCACGTCGATCAGCGTCACCTGGCCGCCGTGGCTGGCCAGGCCAGGGTTGATCTCGGTCTGCAGGTAGTAGTTGATTCGCTCGTTGAGCGGGCTGTCTTCGTTGACCATCGGCACCTTGGCGTTCGGCGCCTTGATGGTCAGTTGGCCGCCCATACGATCGGTGGCGTAGTCGACGACTGCGTCTTCCAGGAAAGGCTCGCTGACACCATCAATCCAGGCGGTGAAACTGGCCAGGCCGACGGCGTTGTCTTCAGGCTTCTGCTCACCCGGCTTGCAGTAGGCAATGCAGGTTTCCGCGTAAGGCGTACCTGGCTGGGTGATGAAAACTCGGATGCCGATACCCGGCGTGTCCTGCTTGCTCAGCAGCTCGGCCAGGTAATCTTCGGCAGCTTGGGTAATGATGATGGCGCTCATGGCAACTCCTCGCGAACATGGGCGCAGTGTACGCCAGAGCGCCGCCCGGTTAAAGCCCAACTAAATTAGTAGGAATTGATCGCAGCCATAGCCGCCATGTGACAAGCAATCCGGAGCGCACTTCACATGCGCTCCGGTGATGCGCTCAGAGGTTTTGGTAGCGGTTCATGTCCAGCACGCCCGCCTCCAACGGTTGGGTTTCGCGAATATGCTCGGCGATATCATGGAAATAGCGCCAAAACTCGGGATGACTACGCCGTACGCCCCAGCGCTCGACAAGACGCTCGAAGGATTTTGCGTCGCTGACGCCCTCCATCTGCTTGACGAAGGCATCCACCTCGCCCGCTTTGACCGTGAACAGGAAATTCGGATAACTGCTCAGCACTTCCGGGTAGATGGTCAGGGTGTCCAGGCGCGGCTGATAGCGCAGCTCCTCTCCCAGCATGAACGCCACGTTGCTGTGTGCGCGGTTGCGCAGCAGGCTGTAGATCTCACGCGAACCATCGCTCAGCTCCACCCGCAGCATCGTCGCTTCTGGCAGTTGATCGATCACCCGCAAGCCGCCCGCCGGACGACTGGCCAGGCGCGCCAACGTCTGCTCGACATGTTGCAGCTCCCTGGGCAAACCGTCGCGATAACACTGTGCGCCCGTGCAGCGGTTGATCGGATCAGGACGCGCGTTGAGTTTGCCGTAGCGTTGCAGCAGTTGCTCGGCGAACTGCTTCTTCGGATCGTCACCGGTCAGGCCAATGGCGCTTGGCGAGCGATGATCGACCGAGGTGTAGTCCAGCAGCATCTTCAACTTGCCGCTGTTCTGATACCAGTCATCCAGATAAGCCTCACGAGAACGTGCTGGCAGCAGGCGCAGGAAGTTCACCTCGGCACCATTGCGGATCAGATCGAAATACAACCGCGTCTGCGCCTGGTGCGAGACGTTACCGAACACGTCGAAGTTGACCACCAGTTGGTAGTAGGTGCGCTCCAGCAGCGGGTAATCCATCCACCACAGGGTCTGCGGAATCTCGCCGAGCAGGCCTTTGCGCACCGAGGCACTGTCGTGCTGACGGAAGATCGACAGCAGCGCGTTGTCGTTGCCGCTCCAGATATGCGCCCAGTCTGCAGGAGGGGCGTCGGCGTAAGCGTCCTTGCGCAGGTTCTCGTAATCGTTGCGCTTGTCGCGATAGTTGCGCCACAGCCCCAGCAGATCGCCGATATCGTCGAACTGGCCGGGCATGGCCAACAGCGGCGTGGCCTCGCGCTGGTAATTGGCATCGGTGATGTAGAGATCGTGCTCCGGCGCCTGGAACACGGCCCAAAAGTTGTCGCGAATCACGTCAGTGGCGATCTGCCCGCGACACACCGGGCCACGGATAAAGGTGCGGACGAAGTACTCGGCGTTATCCAGCATGAACTGATAACGCGCACGCGCCGGAATCGCGGCGAAGGTTTCGAAGGGGTTGGCGCGACGTTGTGCGCCGTAACCCGGTACAGCGTCCAGCGCCCAATCTTCGCCGAAGAACAGCTCCTTGACCCGCGCCAGCTTGGCGTCACCCAAAGGATAGGTGATGTGCGTCTTGTGCACGATCACACCCTGGATCGGCCACAGCCGGTAGTAGAACTCGGTGCCCGGATCGTCGTTGGGGCGGCGCGTGGCGATCGGATCGATGGGTTTGCCGCTGGGGGTGCGCGAACGGACCACCTGGAAGAAGTGCCCAGACTCACCGCCCTCGAAGTGCAGATGCGCGAGGAACAAATGCTCGTACAACCAGCGCGACACAAGATCCTGCCGCGCACCGGGCGCATTCATGAAGCTTTCCCACTCTGCCACCTGGCGCAACTCGACCGCGCTTGGCGTGAGCGCCAGCTCGGCGACCGGGGCGCCCTGCGCCAGCCACTGTTCCAGGGTGGCGTACTCGTCATCGTTCAGACCCGTCACGGCGAACGGCATACCGCCATGGGGATTCTTCTGTGCGTAGGCGGCGAACTCACCCGGCAATGAACAGCTGTTGCTGCGGGTGATGGCAATATCGAGATTGTCCGGGAGCTTGGCATTGGGCTCCAATGGCTGACTGCGACCCAGCTCCAACATGCGCTTGATCAGCGCAGCCTGGCCGTTCTCGCCATCGAGCACCGAATGAAAGTCGCGCTGGCGCCAGGCGGCCTCGCCCTGTGCATCCAGATAAAGCCGAGTGGTCGCTTGCGCCTTGCTGCGCGTGCCGTCGTACACCAGCTGCTTGCTGGCGCCGCGTGCAATGCCTTCGCCACTGCCAAGATTGAGCTGGCACGGCGCGTCATAGCAGGTATGGCAGGCCACACATTTGTGGGTAAGGATCGGTTGGACGTCGTCGATATAGGAAATCGCTTCCGCTCGGGCCAGGCCGGCTGCGAAAGAAAGAAGAAACAGAGCAGCGGGCTTGAGCATGACCACGTCCTTGATTGCGATGCTGGCAATTCTAACGAGACGCCGCCCCTAGCAACATGAATGAAATTCATGGAAAGTCCTCTGGCGCTCCAGAACCCTGCAGCTTTGCTATCATCGCGCCCCTCTGTTTTCGCTTTGCTCAGGTAGTTCTCATGTCCGATCGCAGCGCCCGCCTCCAAGCCCTCCAGCAAGCTCTGAAGGAGCGCATCCTGATCCTCGATGGCGGCATGGGCACCATGATCCAGAGCTACAAGCTGGATGAGGCCGACTACCGTGGTGAGCGCTTTGCCGACTGGCCGAGCGACGTAAAAGGCAACAACGACCTGCTGCTGCTCAGCCAGCCGCAGATCATCGCAGCCATCGAGAAAGCTTATCTGGATGCCGGCGCCGACATTCTGGAAACCAATACCTTCAACGCCACTCAGGTATCCCAGGCCGACTACGGCATGGAAAGCCTGGCCTATGAGCTGAACCTGGCCGGTGCCCGCGTAGCCCGTGAAGTGGCCGATGCCAAGACGTTGGAAACCCCGGATCGCCCGCGCTTCGTTGCAGGCGTGCTGGGCCCAACCAGCCGCACCTGCTCGATCTCCCCGGACGTCAACGATCCCGGCTACCGCAACGTCACGTTCGACGAACTGGTAGACAACTACACCGAGGCCACTCGCGGCCTTATCGCCGGCGGCGCCGACCTGATCCTGATCGAGACCATCTTCGACACCTTGAACGCCAAGGCAGCGATCTTCGCCGTGCAGCAGGTCTTCGACGAAGACGGCGTCGAGCTGCCGATCATGATTTCCGGCACCATCACCGATGCCTCCGGCCGTACGCTGTCCGGACAGACCACCGAGGCATTCTGGAACTCGGTGCGGCACGCCAACCCAATCTCCGTCGGCCTGAACTGCGCCCTTGGCGCCAAGGACCTGCGCCCCTACCTGGAAGAACTGGCCAACAAGGCCGACACCCATGTGTCCGCCCACCCCAACGCCGGCCTGCCCAACGCCTTCGGCGAATACGACGAATCGCCCGCCGAGATGGCTGCGGTGGTCGAAGAGTTCGCCGCCAGCGGTTTTCTGAACATCATCGGCGGTTGCTGCGGCACTACGCCGGGACATATCCAGGCCATCGCCGAGGCCGTGGCCAAGTACCCGCCGCGCGTGATCCCGGACATTCCCAAGGCCTGCCGCCTGTCCGGCCTCGAGCCCTTCACCATCGACCGCAACTCGCTGTTCGTGAACGTCGGCGAGCGTACCAACATCACTGGCTCGGCCAAGTTCGCCCGCCTGATCCGCGAGGAGAATTACACCGAGGCGCTGGAAGTCGCCCTGCAGCAGGTGGAAGCCGGCGCTCAGGTGATCGACATCAACATGGACGAGGGCATGCTCGACTCGAAAGCCGCCATGGTCAGGTTCCTTAACCTGATTGCCGGTGAGCCGGACATCTCTCGTGTGCCGATCATGATCGACTCCTCCAAGTGGGAGGTGATCGAAGCCGGCCTGAAATGCATCCAGGGCAAGGGCATCGTCAACTCCATCTCCATGAAGGAAGGCGTCGAGCAGTTCAAGCACCACGCCAAGCTGTGCAAACGCTATGGCGCCGCCGTGGTGGTGATGGCCTTCGACGAAGTCGGACAAGCCGACACCGCTGCACGCAAGAAGGAAATCTGCCAGCGCAGCTACGATATCCTGGTCAATGAAGTGGGCTTTCCGCCGGAAGACATCATCTTCGACCCGAACATCTTCGCCGTCGCCACCGGCATCGAGGAGCACAACAACTACGCGGTCGATTTCATCGAGGCCTGCGCCTTCATTCGCGACAACCTGCCCTATGCACTGAGCTCGGGCGGCGTGTCCAACGTGTCGTTCTCGTTCCGTGGTAACAACCCGGTGCGCGAGGCGATCCACTCGGTGTTCCTCTACTACGCGATCCAGAACGGCCTGACCATGGGCATCGTCAACGCCGGCCAGCTGGAAATCTACGATGAGATTCCCAAGGAGCTGCGCGACAGGGTCGAGGACGTGGTGCTCAACCGCACACCCGGCGGCACCGACGCCTTGCTGGCAATCGCCGATCAATACAAGGGTGACGGCGCCGCCAAAGAAGTCGAAAACGAAGAGTGGCGTTCGCTTTCGGTCGTCAAGCGCCTGGAACACGCGCTGGTAAAGGGCATCACTGCCTTCATCGTCGAAGACACCGAGGAGTGCCGCCAGCAGTGCGCGCGCCCCATCGAAGTCATCGAAGGCCCGTTGATGAGCGGAATGAACATCGTTGGCGACCTGTTCGGCTCGGGCAAGATGTTCCTGCCCCAGGTGGTCAAGTCCGCCCGGGTGATGAAGCAAGCCGTGGCGCACCTGATTCCCTTCATCGAAGCGGAGAAAGGCGACAAGCCGGAAGCCAAGGGCAAGATCCTCATGGCCACGGTCAAGGGCGACGTGCACGACATTGGCAAGAACATCGTAGGCGTGGTGCTGGGCTGCAACGGCTACGACATCGTCGATCTGGGCGTGATGGTGCCGGCGGAGAAGATCCTGCAGACCGCCATCGCCGAAAAATGCGACATCATCGGCTTGTCCGGCCTGATCACCCCGTCGTTGGATGAGATGGTCCACGTCGCCAAGGAAATGCAGCGGCAGGGCTTCACCCTGCCGCTGATGATCGGCGGCGCCACCACTTCCAAGGCGCACACGGCGGTGAAGATCGACCCGCAGTACAGCAACGACGCGGTGGTCTACGTGACCGACGCCTCGCGCGCCGTGGGTGTTGCTACCCAACTGCTGTCCAAGGAACTCAAACCTGACTTCGTGCAGCGTACCCGCGACGAGTACGTGGTCGTGCGTGAGCGTACCTCCGCTCGCGCCTCGCGAACCGAACGTCTGAGTTACGACAGTGCCATCGCCAACAAGCCGAAGTTCGACTGGCCGAGCTACACCGCACCGAAGCCAAGCTTCACTGGCGTCAGGGTGCTGGATGACATCGACCTCAACGTACTGGCCGAGTACATCGACTGGACGCCTTTCTTCATCTCCTGGGACCTGGCCGGCAAATACCCGCGCATCCTCACCGATGAAGTCGTCGGCGAAGCGGCCACTGCCTTGTTTACCGATGCCCGGCAACTGCTGAAAAAACTCATCGACGAGAAGCTGATCAAGGCGCGCGCGGTGCTGGGTTTCTGGCCGGCCAATCAGGTGCGTGACGACGATATTGAAGTGTATGGAAAGGATGGCGAGCAGTTGGCCACCCTGCACCACCTGCGCCAGCAGACCATCAAGCCCGATGGCAAGCCGAACCTGTCGCTGGCCGACTTCGTCGCGCCCAAGGATAGCGGCGTGACCGACTACGTCGGAGGTTTCATCACCACTGCCGGCATCGGCGCCGAAGACGTGGCCAAGGCTTACGAGGCCAAGGGCGACGATTACAACGCGATCATGGTCAAGGCCCTTGCCGACCGCCTTGCCGAAGCTTGTGCCGAATGGCTGCACGAGCGCGTGCGCAAGGAGTACTGGGGTTACGCCAGGGACGAGCAACTGGACAACGACGCGCTGATCCGCGAGCAGTACAAGGGCATCCGCCCTGCCCCTGGCTACCCGGCCTGCCCGGATCACACCGAGAAGGCTACGCTGTTCAAGCTGCTCGACCCCGAGGCCGACTACCACAAGGCCGGCAAGAGCGGCGTGTTCCTCACCGAGCACTATGCAATGTTCCCGGCGGCGGCTGTGTCCGGTTGGTACTTCGCCCACCCCGAGGCGCAGTACTTCGCCGTGGGCAAGGTCGACAAGGATCAGATCGAGCAGTACAGCGAGCGCAAAGGTCAGGACATCGCCGTCAGCGAACGCTGGCTGATGCCCAACCTGGGCTACGACGACTGATGCAAAAGAGCCCGCAATCGCGGGCTCTTTTCATTCATGCAGCGACGAACAAGGTGCGGCTCGCGCCGATCATCTAAAAACTCGAACTCTCCTGCATGAGTGCAGCTCCAAAACATGTCGAGCCAATTTGGCTCAATCGACGGAGCGATGACATGTACAAGCACAGCCTTGCAGTACTGGCCGTAGCGGCGGCGGTGAGCGGTTGCTCGACCTTCGAGAACCCGGCCGATTACCTGACCTTCCGCAATGAGCCATTGGTCAAGCAGGTCGACCACGGCATGACTCAGGAGCAGGTGCGCACCATCGGTGGGCCACCCTCTTCGGACGTGCGCAACAGCGTCACAGGCGGCACCTGCAACAACTATGTGCTGAATGTCGACGGCCTGGAACAGCCCTATTACGTGGACTTCGACGTCAACGGCCGGGTCGATAGCAAGGGCTTCATGACCTGCGAGCAGCACCAGGGCAACCAGCGCAAGCGGCTCTGAATGCGATCAGCCCCGCTGCACGCAGCGGGGCCATTCATTGGCTAGAAGATCAGTGAGAGCAATCCCACCACCACGATCAGGCCGATGATGAAAATGATACCGACGGTACCGCCCAGAAACTTCAGCATGCTGACTCTCCTTTTTCGAGGTTCACTGGTTGTGACCTCGGCCTGGCAGTCAGCGTTTAGCTTTTTTCTTCACCTACAGCGGCAAGCATCAAGCGCCCGGGCGACGGACGATCTTGATGCTGTATTCCATCTGCGGCTTGCGCGTCACGCTCACCGCTTTACGACTCACGGTATCCAGCGTGATGTTCCAGAAACCGCTGGAGGGCACGCGGATCTTCGCCGGGAACTTGATGAAGGCGCCGCCGTGATAACTGTGCCGACCACGGTTCCTGAACGCGCGGAAGTTGGCATCGTTCATCAGGCGGATGTTGCAGGGCTGCGAACACTGGATGACCACCAGATCGCCCTCTTCCAGATGCTCGCGTTGATGGATGAATTTCATCGTTTTCGGACTCGGTGGTGAAACGGGGGCGCAATAGTGCCGCAAGCGGCCCAACACCGCCAGCGCAGCTGACGACTCGCTTGCAGCCAAAGCTCGCGCTACCTAGGATGCGCGCCCAACACTGCCATTTGCTGCTGCCATGAAAGTTGTGCTCGACCGCATCCCCACGCTGATCGCCCTGCTGCGCCGTTACCCAGGCCTGGTCGCCCTGTTCGGCTTCTGCTCGGGCGTGGCCAGTTTTCTCCTGGTCGACCGCCAGGCGCATCTGGCCAAGGTGCTGGGTGTGGTATTGCTGGTCAGTTGGGTCTGGTTGATCCTGGAGAACCTGCTGCGCGAACGCGTTGCCCGGCGCTTCGGCTTCGAATTGCCGTTGCCGCTACTGCGCTACGGCACACAGATGATCCACCAGGAAAGCCTGTTCTTCGTCCTGCCGTTCTTCTTCATCACCACCACCTGGAACAGCGGGCAGTTACTGTTCAGTGGCCTGCTTGCGATCGCCGCCCTGGCCTCGATCACCGACCCGATCTACTACCGCTGGCTGGCGCCGCGCCGTTGGCTGCTGCTGATCTTTCACAGCCTGGCGCTGTTCGCGGTGATGCTCACTGCGTTGCCGATCATCTTTCACCTCAGCACCCCGCAGAGCTATCGCATCGCCCTGCTGGTCGCCACGGTGCTGGCGCTACCGAGCCTGCCGGGCCTGATCGGTTTCGCTGGCTGGCGACGCATCGTACTGCTGGCTGCCCTGCCTCTGGCGATGGCCAGTGCCGGCTGGATGGCGCGGAGCTGGGTGCCACCGGCAACGCTGTGGCTGACCGAGGTAGCGATCAGCGATCATTTCGACGGCGCGCAACGCACGCCTGGCGAGAGCCTGCAACAGATCAGGCCGGAACAACTGCGCGATGATGGGCTTTACGCCTACACCTCGATCAACGCCCCACGCGGCCTCAACGAGCGCATCTACCACGTCTGGCAGCACAACGGCCAGGAAGTCGACCGCATTGCGCTGGACATCAACGGTGGGCGCAAGGAGGGCTATCGAGCCTGGACGCACAAACTCAACTTCCCGGCCTCGCCCGAAGGCCGCTGGCAGGTGCGGGTCGTCACTGAAGCCGGGCAGATGATCGGCGTGCTGCGCTTCGACGTGGTCGCCCCCACGGCCAAGTGATAGCATGCGCGCCCCATGCAGCTCACCGAACTCAACCAACGCCTCGCCGACCTTGGCGCCAAACCCCAGCATATCGGGCGCATTACCCGTGCCTGGCTGCAGGGCAAGGCGTTGGATACCGGTACCAAGCACCAGAAGACCGAGAACTTTCTGCCACTGACGGTACGTGAAGGACTGCCAGCCATCGCCAGCGAACTCGACGCACTGGCCCGGCTGCGCTCCGAGCACCCTGGCGCCGATGGCTCGGCACGCCTGCTGGTGGAGTTGGCCGACAAACAGATGGTGGAAAGCGTACTGCTGCCGCGCGATGGCCTGTGCATCTCCAGTCAGGTGGGCTGTGCCGTGGCCTGCGTGTTCTGCATGACCGGCAAGAGCGGCCTGCTGCGCCAGCTCAGCAGCGCCGAAATGGTCGCCCAGGTCGCCCTGGGCAGGCGCTTTCGTCCGGTGAAGAAAGTGGTGTTCATGGGCATGGGCGAGCCGGCGCACAATCTCGACAACGTGCTTGAGGCCATCGATCTGCTTGGCACCGAGGGCGGCATCGGACAGCGCAACCTGGTGTTCTCCACCGTTGGTGACCCGCGAGTGTTCGAGCGCCTGCCCAGGCAACGCGTGCGCCCTGCCCTGGCGCTGTCGCTGCATACCACTGACGCCGAACTGCGCCAGCGCCTGCTGCCCAAGGCGCCGCGCATCGATCCCGAAGAGCTGGTGGAACTGGGCGAAGCCTACGCGCGCACCATCGACTACCCGATCCAGTACCAGTGGACCCTGCTCAAGGGCATCAACGACAGCCAGGAAGAAATGGACAACATCCTGCGTCTGTTCAAGGGTAAGTTCGCCGTGCTCAACCTGATCCCCTACAACAGCCTGGAAGCCGACGACTACCAGCGTCCCGACGGCGAGCGCATCGTCGAGATGGTGCGTTATCTGCACAGCCGTGGCGTGCTGACCAAGGTGCGCAACTCGGCCGGCCAGGATGTCGACGGCGGTTGCGGCCAACTGCGCGCCCGCGCAGTGGATGTGGTCAATACCAGTCGCTTGCACAGAAAGCGCGGCTGAGGCTCAAGAACGGCACCTGAGAGCCGATACAAACGCATACAGAGAGACCACACGTCCAGCAGGCAAAACGCCAGCACTGTACTAGGTTTGCAAAGAACCGCATTGCATGGATGCAGCCCCGTCGTTTTGGCGCCCAGGAGCCCATTCATGAAAATCGCCCACAAGGTCGGTATCGCCGCCGCTACCGTGCTGTTCCTTACCACCAGCCTGCTGTCGCTATCCCAGGTCAGCCAGGTCCGCGACACCCTGCGCAGCCAGGTCGAATCGAGCATTGCCGAATCGAGCAATGCATTGGCCAGACAGATCGAGAATTGGCTAAACGCCAAACTGCGTCTGATTGACCTGATGTCGCAAACCATCGACAGCAGCTACAGCCCGCAGGAAAACCAGCGCGTATTCGATGCGCCACTGCTCAAGAACGAGTTCATTCTGGTCTTCGGTGCGCTGGAAGCGGACGGCAAGCCAATCAAGAACAGCGACGACTGGAAACCCAGCGCCGACTGGGACGGCCGTAAACGCCCCTGGTATGCGACCGGCAAGGCTGGCAACCAGGCAGTGCTGACCGAACCCTACGTCGACTCCACCACCAATGAAATCCTCATTTCCGCCGTGGCCCGGATCAGCGACGCCGGCCGGTTCCTCGGCGTGTTCGGTGGCGATATCCGCCTGCAATCGGTCGCCGATGCAGTCAACACCCTGGACTTCAATGGCGCCGGCTACGCCTTCTTGCTCAGTCGTTCGGGCAATATCATTTCCCACCCCAATGCCGAGTACAACGGCAAGTCCTACAGCGACCTGTTCGACGGCCAGAGTCCGGCGCTGGGCAAGGAACTGCGCGAAGTCGAAGCCGGTGGCAAGAACCTGCTGGTCTCCTTCACCCCGCTACCCAACCTGCGCGGCATGGATTGGTACATCGGCGTGGTGCTGGACGAGAGCGTGGTGATGGCCGAAGCCAACCGCCTGACCTGGCTGGCCGTGATTGGCACCGTGGTCGGCGTGGCCATCAGCCTGGTGGTGCTGGGCCTGCTGATGAACAGCCTGCTCAAGCCGCTGAGCCTGCTCAGCACCTCGTTGCGTGAGATCAACAGCGGCGAAGGTGACCTGACGCGCCGCCTGGCGATCACCAGCAACGACGAGATTGGCGAGCTGTCGCAGGAGTTCAACCGCTTCCTGCAGACCCTGCAGACCTTGATTGGCGACGTCATGGGCAGCTCGCACCAGGTCCGCGAAAGTACGGCCCTGACTTCAAACGAGTCGGAGCAGGCCGCCCGCCGCCTGCAGGAACAGCTGCAGGAACTGGATCAGCTGGCCACCGCCATGCAGGAAATGGCCTCCACTGCCGAAGAGGTGGCGCGTAACGCTCAGGCTGCAGCCCAGGCTGCCGTTGCCGCCAACGAAGAAACCGAGAATGGCGTGCGCGTGGTCTCGCAATCGAGTTCGGCGATTCGCCATCTGGCCAACGAGATGGACGAAACCAGCCACGCGATCAACGAACTGGCCAAGCTCAGCCACAACATCGAGTCGATCCTGCAGGTAATCACCAGCATCGCCGAACAGACCAATCTGCTGGCACTGAACGCCGCCATCGAAGCAGCACGCGCCGGCGAGTCAGGCCGTGGCTTTGCCGTGGTGGCCGACGAGGTGCGCTCGCTGGCCTCGCGTACCCAGCAAGCTACCCAGGAAATCCGCCAGATGATCGATCAGCTGCAAGGCGGTGTACGCCAGGCCGAAAGCCGCATGCAACAGAGCCGCGACACGGCCAGCAAAACCGCTGAGGACGCTGGCGCGGCCAACGATATGCTCGGCCGTATCCGTGAGGCGATCACCCGCATCAACGACATGAACCTGCAGATCGCCACGGCGGCCGAAGAACAGAGCGCCACCACCGAGGAGATCAACCGCAACACCACCAACATTCGTGATATCAGCCACGAACTGGCCGGCGGCGCCGAGCAGCAGGTGCGCCAGTGCGCCTCGATGGTGGAGCAGGTCGGGCAGCAGGATCGCCTGCTTGGTCGTTTCAAGGTCTGAACCATGAGCGATTGAATGACGCACAGGAAAAGCCCCGGCATGCCGGGGCTTTTTCATCGAGTAGACGCTCAGACGCCGCTCTTCACCTTGCTCCAGATACGCGTGCGCACCCGGTCAATCTTCAGCGGCATGGCCTCCAGGGTGTACAGCTTGTCCATCACCGACTCCGGCGGATACACGGTTGGATCAGCCTTCAGCGCCGGGTCGACCAGAGCGTCGGCCTTGGTATTACCGTTGGCGTACTTCACGTGATTGCTGATGGCAGCCATCACCTCGGGCTGCAGCAGGTCGTTCATGAAGGCGTAAGCACCCTCCTCGTTGCCGGCATCGACCGGCATGGCCACCATGTCGAACCAGATCGGCGCGCCTTCCTTGGGAATCTCGTACTGGATCTTCACGCCGTTGCCCGCTTCCGTAGCCCGAGCACCGGCCTGCATGATGTCGCCGGAGAAGCCCACGGCCATGCAGATCTCGCCGTTGGCCAGATCGCCGACGTACTTGGAGGAATGGAAATAACGCACGTTCTTGCGCATCTCCATCAGCAACGCCTCGGCGCGCTTGTAGTCCTCGGGGTTCTTGCTGTGGTGTGGCAGGCCCAGGTGATGCAGGGCGATTGGCAGCATTTCCGGGCCGTTGTCGAGGATCGCGACGCCACACTCGTTGAGTTTGGCCAGCTTGGCTGGGTCGAACAGTACGTCCCAGCTGTCCATCTTCGCGTCATCGCCCAGCACTGCGCGCACCTTGTCGACGTTGTAGCCGATACCGGTGCTGCCCCACAGATAGGGGAAGCCGTGCTCGTTGCCCGGATCGTTCACCTCCAGCGTCTTCATCAGCACCGGGTTGAGGTTATTCCAGTTCGGCAGCTTGCTACGGTCGAGCTTCTTCAACGCACCGCCCTGAATCTGCCGGGCCATGAAGTGGTTGGAGGGGAAGACCACGTCGTAGCCTGAGCGACCGGCCATCAGCTTGGCGTCCAGGGTCTCGTTGCTGTCGTAGACATCGTAATGGGTGCCCAGGCCGCTGCTCTTTTCGAACTGCTTGAGGGTGTCCGGGGCGATGTAGTCGGTCCAGTTGTAGATGCGCACGCTATCAGCGGCATGAGCGGTGCCAGCCAGGATCAGGCACGGCAGGAGTTTCTTCAGCATGGGATACCTCGTGAGTTGTTGTTCTAGGCAGTACTGAAAAGGTGCTGACTCAGAAGATCAGCACATAGGTCTTGCGCACCGTTTCTTGTATGTCCCAGATGCCGAGGGTATTGGCCGGCATCATCAGCGCGTCGCCGGCGCGAATCTCGATGGGCTCGCCGCCGTCAGGGGTGAAGGTGCAACGCCCCGCCACGAAGTGGCAGAACTCCTGCTGGACGATCTGCCGGCGCCAGCGCCCCGGCGTGCATTCCCAGATACCGGTCTCTACGCCGTCACTGCGCTCGACGCTGGTGGTCGAGGTAACTGCCACCGGCTTGCTCAGGGGCACGGCGACCGGGTTGGACGTGTCCAGGGCGACATTGGGGGTGTCACGAAAATGGGTGATGTTCATGTGAACTCCAGATCAAAGGACGGCTGGCACTCGCTCAGCCCATCAGGCTTTCCATGCGCGCCGCGACCGCTTGCGCCAGGCGTCGACGCCAGGCCGGGCTGCGCGGGTTGGCGAGCACCTCGTCCTCATGGACGAAACTGCGGATGATGGCGTTGTAACCAAGCCAGCGGCAGGGTTCGGGCTCCCAGCGCCGCAGGCTGGAAATCGGACTGTCAGTCGATACCCAGGGCTGGCGCAGCAGTTCGCTGTCGCGGCCAAGAATCAGGTCAGCCAGGGTGCGCCCACCGAGGTTGGTGGCACCGACACCCTCACCGCCATAACCGCCAGACAGCGCGATGCGGTTGCGGGTGTCGCGCAGCATGTGTGGCTGGAAACGCCGCGCCATGCCCAGATTGCCGCCCCAGGAATGGGTGAAACGCACGTTGCGCAACTGCGGGAAGATCTCTCCCATCAGGTAGCGGCGCAGGCCCAACTCGTCCTCGGTGAGATTGAAGTCACTGCGTAGGCGTCCGCCAAAGCGATAACCACCGCGCGCACCGAAGATCAGGCGATCATCGAGGCTGCGCTGGCCATAGGTGACCTGACGGCTGAATTCGCTGAACGCCTGTCCTCGCTCCAGGCCGATTCCGGCCCAAATGTCCGCTGGCAGCGGTTCGGTGGCGACGATCAGGCTCTGCACCGGCAACTGGTGATTGCCCAGCGGCGGCAAGCTGGCAGCGTAACCTTCGATTGCCGGCACCACCCAATCAGCTGTGACGCGTCCCTGAGCGGTGCGCACCAGGCCGGGCTGCCAGTCGATCACCGGGCTGCGCTCGTAGAGTTCGACCCCCAGGCCCTCGACGCAACGCGCCAGCCCCCGCACCAGCTTGGCTGGCTGGATCGTCGCGCAATGCGGGCTGTACAGCGCGCCGTAGGCATTGGCCAGGCGCAACTGTGCGGCCAGTTCGCTTGGCGCCATCCAGCGGTAATCGTCTTCGCTCAGGCCCAGCGCACGCAGTTCGTCGAGATACTCACGCAGGCGTACTTCCTGCTCGGGATAGCGCGCAGCGCAATACAGCACGCCGCCCTTGCGCAGGTCGCAGTCGATACCTTCCCGGGCAACCACCGAGGCCACTTCATCAGGAATACCGTGCAGCAGATCGAAGGACGCCTTGCGCTCCGCCGCTGGCAGACCGGCCAGCAGGCGATCTTCGCCGAGCAGGTTGCCCATCAGCCAGCCGCCGTTGCGCCCGGAGGCGCCAAAGCCGGCGGTCTCGGCCTCCAGAATCACCACGCGCAGTTGCGGTGCCTGGCGCTTGAGGTAATAGGCCGTCCACAGGCCGGTGTAACCCGCTCCGATGATCGCCACGTCGGCGTGCAGTTCGCTTTGCAGGCTGGGCCGCGCCTGCAGTGGATCATCGAGCTGATCCATCCACAGACTGATGTTGCGCCAGGGATTCATCCACGCCTCCGTCATCAATCGATGACACAAGGCTAGTAGTGACAGTCAGTCGCTGTCTTGCGTGCGTGCCCGCGAGGAAATCTGCTTGAGATAGGCAGTGGGCGACAGCCCGGTGTGGCGCTTGAAGCAGCTGTAGAAGGCCGACAAGGAGTTGAAGCCGGCGGCAAAGGCCAGCTCGTCGATACGCTTGAGGTCGCTACCCGCCTGCAAGCCATCGAGCAGGTACTGCAGGCGCGCGCGGTTGACGTAGCGGTAGAAGCTCTCGCCCAGCACCTGATTGAGCAGGTGGGAAATCTGGTTGCGGCTGTAACCCGTCGCCGCCGCCACCTGCTGCAGATCCAGTTCGGGGTCGAGAAAGGGCTGGCTGCGCTGGAAATAGTCCTGCAGATCCTGCGCCAGTTGACCGAGCTGGCGGGTCGACAGCCCCAGGCGGCTGATGGCCGGGCGCGAACTGGCCGCTTCGCCAGTGCCACGTGCTTCACGTACCAGGGTGGCGTATTCGTTGATCCGCCAGATCAGCCCGTCGCGCACGGTGATGGCTTCACCGGTGCGAAACGACACCAGCCCTTCCCCACCCTGCAGGCTGGTGCAGTACTGGATGAAGGCGGTATGACCGTCGATGCGGATGCGGTCGACGTGCTCCAGCAGCTCGCCAGGGCGGCGCGGCAGGTTGTTCTCGACGTACTCGCGCAGATCGCCCAGGCGCATGCAGCGCTGCTGGTAGAAATCGTTGTACTCGATCTCGGGGTGATACAGCGCCATCACCGCGTCGAGGTCGCGGTGCTTCCAGCTAAGGTGGTAGCGCAGGATGGTTTCGCGAGTACGCTCGGTCTGCGCAGCGTCGTCGGGGAAGGGATCGTCAGACATGGTCAGGGTCGGTGGTCAGCGACCAGGCAGATTGCCTGATTCGCCGGAACCGGCCTAGCCCCTTCGTGGCGACTTCGCGGCTGCAGACTATGCTTGCAGGACTGACGTAGAGGCCAACCATGAGCAATCAGGACAAAGACCCCGAGCAGAGCCCGCTGACACTGCGCGAGATGTTGCAGAGCGTGCTGGCGGCAGCGCTCGGTGTGCAGAGCGGGAAGAACCGCAGCCGCGACTTCAGTCGCGGCAAGCCCAGCCACTTCATTCTGCTCGGCGTGCTGTTCACCGCGCTGTTCGTGATCGTGCTGCTGGTCACGGTGAAGTTGATTCTGCATCTGGCTACCCGTTGATCAGTCCAGCAGGCGTGCTATCGAGCAGTCGTAGCGCTGCTGTTGGGGCTTAGTCAGCGCGCTGAACCGGCTAAAGTCCATATCGATGTCCGGCTGACCGAGGCGTGCCAGCAGTTTTTGCGATTGCGCCCTGTCGAGCAGGCGCAGCAGCGATGCAACCTGATCCTGGCCGCCGCGCTCGATGAAATCCAGATCACGGGCATGGTCACTGAGCATCACCAAGGCACAAGCACCCAGAATGAAGTGGCCGCTCGCCAGAACATCGATTCGTCCATCGATGTGCGCCTGCAGCACCCGAGCCGAGTTGTTCAGGGCGGCATAACGCAGCTCTCTACCCTGCTCGCCAGCAGCACGCATCACGCCAAATGCCATTGCATCGTTCGCCGACCAGACCAGGCTCACATCCGGATAGCGCGGCAACAGGCTCATCGCCTGCTCATAGGCGCGCTGCTCCTGCCACTCGCCATGCACTGCCTGCACCAGACGCACATGCGGCGCCTCGTTCAGCGCACGTTGCAAACCGGCCAGACGCAAGATCGATGACGGCGTTTGCTTGACCCCGGAAAATGCCAGCAGCTCGGCCGGCTGTCCCTTGACGAGCGCGATGAGCTCGCGCCCCATCAGGTAACCCGCCTCTTCATCATTGGGAACCAGGCTACCCAGCCAGTTGCGATGACGCTCGCGACTGCCACCGATCAACCCCTGCTGCTCGTCGGTGAGCGTGCTGTGCAAGGCGAAAAGACCAACCTGGCTGCCCTCGAACAGGCGCAGAAGCAAAGGCCCCAGGAACTGCTCGTTGGTGAAGACCAGATAGTCCGGATGCTCACCGTCCAGAACCTGCCGGGCGTTGCTTAGCATGCGCGCTGGATCACGCTCGCCGTAGAGGACTTTCAGCTCGAGGCCGAGATCGCCTGCGGCGTCCTGCATGTAGCGGGTGTAATCGGCCCAGAATGGCTCGTCGGAATGACCAGGGTTGAGGAAGATCACTGACGGCGCACGGGGTTGTGCTGACGCCAATGCGCAGCACAGTAATAACCACAGGCCCAACACCCACCGGATCACGGCTCCCCTCCCCAATTAACCGGGGCGCAGTATAGGGCGCAAATGATAAAAGGCCGACCGCTAATGCGTGTCGGCCTTTGCCCTCACTGTCCGCTGACCCAGAAGACTGCCGTGCCTACCGCAATCAGGATCAGGCAAAAGATCGCCCAAGCATCGATAACGCTGTCGGAATTTTCCACTTCGGTGTGTTCGGTCATGGTTCCCCCTCTTCTTGTGCTTTTGGGTGATGCACACTGCATTTAAGACCAGGCTTGGCCATCGCTCAAACCATATGGTTATGCTCTAGGGCAGTCTTATTCCTTAAACCTAGGTTTATATATTCAAACATCACTTTTACGCATAAACCTGAGCTGGTATCGTGCCCCGGCTCCTCGGGAGTGCGCGGCCGTGCGCGCTGATTGGCAGTAAGTAGCCTGAAAACAGGACCCTTCATGTACGTTTATGACCAGTACGATCAACAGATCGTCGAGGATCGCGTCAAGCAGTTCCGCGATCAAACCCGCCGCTACCTCGCCGGAGAGCTGAGCGGCGAGGAATTCCGTCCGCTGCGCCTGCAGAACGGTCTGTATATCCAGCGTTACGCGCCCATGCTGCGCGTCGCCGTGCCCTACGGCCTGCTGTCGTCCGCCCAGGTTCGCGTACTCGCGCGCATCGCCCGCGACTACGACAAGGGTTATGCCCATATCAGCACCCGGCAGAACGTCCAGTACAACTGGCCGGAGCTCGAAGACGTGCCGGAGATTCTTGCCGAGCTGGCCACCGTGCAGATGCACGCCATCCAGACCAGCGGCAACTGCATCCGCAACACCACCACCGACCAGTTTGCCGGCGTGGCCAAGGACGAGATCGTCGATCCGCGCCCCTGGTGCGAAATCATCCGTCAGTGGTCGACCTTCCACCCCGAGTTCTCGCACCTGCCGCGCAAATTCAAGATCGCCGTCAACGGTGCCGTGAGCGACCGTGCCGCCATCGAAGTGCATGACATCGGCCTGGAAGCGGTGAAGAACGAAGCCGGCGAGCTGGGCTTCCGCGTTTCCGTCGGCGGCGGCCTGGGTCGTACCCCGATCGTCGGCAGCTTCATCAACGAATTTCTGCCCTGGCAGCACCTGATCAGCTATCTCGACGCCATCCTGCGCGTGTACAACCGCTATGGCCGTCGCGATAACAAGTACAAGGCGCGCATCAAGATTCTGGTCAAGGCACTGACTCCCGAGGTGTTCGCCCAGCGTGTGGACGCCGAGTGGGCGCACCTCAAGGATGGCCCGAGCACCCTGACCGAAGCCGAAGTCGCCCGCGTTGCCGCGCACTTCGTCGATCCGGCCTATCTGCCCCTGCAGGAGGAAGACGCCCTGCTCGCCCAGCAGAATGCCGAACATCCCGGCTTCGCCCGCTGGCGCGAGCGCAACACCTTCGCCCACAAGAAGCCTGGCTACGTTGCCGTGACCCTGTCGCTCAAGCCCACCGGCGTAGCGCCGGGCGACGTCACCGACAAGCAGCTGGACGCCATCGCCGACCTGGCCGATCGTTATTCCTTCGGTGAAGTGCGCAACAGCCACAACCAGAACATCATCCTCGCCGACGTCGAGCAGCGTCAGCTGCTGGCCCTGTGGGGCGAGCTGCGCGAGCAAGGCTTCGCCACGCCGAACGTAGGCCTGCTGACCGACATCATCTGCTGCCCGGGCGGCGACTTCTGCTCGCTGGCCAACGCCAAGTCAATCCCGATCGCCGAAGCCATTCAGCGTCGTTTTGACGATCTCGACTACCTGTTCGACATCGGCAATATCGATCTGAACATCTCCGGCTGCATGAACGCCTGCGGTCACCACCACGTCGGCCATATCGGCATTCTCGGCGTCGACAAGAAAGGCCAGGAGTTCTATCAGGTATCGCTCGGCGGCAGCGCCGGCCGTGACGCCAGCCTGGCGCAGATCCTCGGCCCATCCTTCGCCGAAGCGGACATGGCCGACGTGATCGACAAGATCATCAAGGTCTACGTCGAGCAACGCACCGAAGAAGAAAGCTTCCTCGATACCTACCGTCGCGTCGGTATCGATCCGTTCAAGGAGCGCGTCTATGCAGCGAATCATTAAGAACGGTCAGGTGGTCGACGAGACCTGGCACCTGCTGGCCAAGGACGTGACCCTGGACGTCATCCCCAACTGCGACGACATCATCGTCCCGCTGGCCCTGTGGCGCGAGCATGCGCACGCCCTCAAGGTCCGTGACGGCGGCCTCGGCGTATGGCTGGAAGCCGGTGACGAGATCGAGGAGATCGCCGATGACCTGGCGCATTTCCAGGTCATCGCCCTGGAGTTCCCGGCCTTCACCGACGGCCGTCACTCCTCTACCGCCTACCTGCTACGCACCCGCTACGGCTACAAGGGCGAAGTACGCGCCATTGGCGACGTGCTGCGCGACCAGCTGTTCGCCCTCAAGCGTGTCGGTTTCGATGCCTTCGCCGTGCGTGCGGACAAAGACCCGTACGACGCGCTGAAAGCCTTCGAGGACTACAGCGAGGTTTACCAGGCTTCGGCCGATCAGCCGCAACCGCTGTTCCGTCGCCGCGCCTGATCACGGCGGCTGAAACCCCCAAAACGCCCCGACTGGTTCGGGGCGTTTTGCTTTGTGTACTCCGCTCGCAGAATTCAGGTCGAACCGTAGTGCGTTGCTGAAGTCGGACTCTATAAGCCCATCGCATAGGGAGAGAGCGCCATGAAGCACGACTGGGACCTGATCGAACGCCTGCTGCACGAGGCACAGAACTCCGCTGGCAAGCCCTTCGCCCCGCGTCGCTACGCCGAAGACCTGGCCGATGAGCATGAGAGTGCCGGCGACCCCGTGGACAATCTCGATCATCTGCGCGCCGAGGCCACTCGCTACGAAGCGCGCCTGCTGAAGAATGGCTTCATCGAGCCGCGCCCGGAAGACGAAGGTGGCAACGGTGAAAACTTCGTGCTCACCGCTCGCGGCGCGCAGCTGCTGGGCATGCTCGACAGCAGCATCCCTGGCAGTGAGCGACCACGTGCAGTGCTCGACGAAGTGGGTGAAGCAGCATTGACGCCCGAAGTGTTCGACCGCCTGGCGCCCAGGGCCAATCTCGGCGAAACCAGCTGAGTAGGTAGCGCATAAACAAAAACGCCGCGCCCTTACAAGGGGCGCGGCGTTTTGCTGATCCTGAAGCAAGGCACAAGGCCTGGCGGATCAATCCTCGCGGTAGCGACGCAGCTTCAGTGCCTTGCCGGCCACACGGGTGTCTTTCAGCTTGCCCAGCAGACGGTCCAGGCCGTCTTCCGGCAGTTCGACCAGGCTGAAGGTTTCGCGGATCTGGATACGACCGATCGCTTCGCGAGCCAGACCACCCTCGTTGAGGATAGCGCCAAGCAGATTCTTCGCGGCGATACCGTCGCGCGTCCCCAGTGCAGTGCGGCAGCGCACGCGACCTTCGGTCAGCGGTACCGGCGCACGGCGCTCGCGATATTCGCTGCGCTCACCACCACGATCAGCACCACGGTCGCCGTCGCGCTCACGACGCTCACGCGGAGCACCGCCAGCGCCCGGCACCAGCGGCTGCTCGCGCTCGACAGTGGCCAGATCCAGGGCCTGGCCGTTGGTGGCCTTTTTCAGCAGCGCAGCGGCCAGGGCGCGCGGGCTGCAGCCGATATCGGCGGTCAGGCGGTCGAGCAGATCGCCATGACTGGCTTCGGCATCGGCCACCAGCGGCGCCAGACTGTTGGTCAGTTTCTTGATGCGGGCATCGAGAACCTGCTGGCCGTTCGGCAGTTTGACCTCACCGACCTTCTGCCCGGTGACGCGCTCGATCACCTGCAGCATGCGACGCTCACGCGGTGTCACCAGCAGCAGCGCACGGCCATCACGACCGGCGCGACCGGTACGACCGATACGGTGTACGTAGGACTCGGGATCGTACGGCATGTCGACGTTGAAAACGTGGGTGATGCGCGGTACGTCGATACCACGAGCAGCCACGTCGGTCGCCACGACGATGTCCAGGCGGCCATCCTTGAGCGATTCGATCACGCGCTCACGCTGGTTCTGGGCGATATCACCGTTCAGCGCCGCGGCCTTGTAGCCTTTGGCTTCCAGGGCACTGGCCAGATCCAGGGTGGCTTGTTTGGTACGCACGAAGGCGATCAGCGCGTCGAAATCCTCGACTTCCAGCAGACGCAACACGGCGTTGGTCTTCTGGTCGGCGTGGATCATCAGATGCGCCTGCTCGATGCGCGAGACGGTCTGAGTCTTGGCAGCGATCTTGATGTGTTGCGGCTCACGCAGGTGCTTCTCGGCAATGGCGCGAATCGAGTGCGGCAGCGTGGCGGAGAACAGCACACTCTGGCGGCTTTCCGGCATGGCTTCGAAGATCACTTCGAGGTCATCCATGAAGCCCAGCTTGAGCATTTCGTCTGCTTCGTCGAGTACCAGGTACTGGATGGTCGACAGCACTTTCTCGTCGCGACGCAGGTGGTCGACCAGGCGACCAGGCGTGGCGACGATGACCTGAGCGCCCTGGCGAATGGCCTTGAGCTGCGGACCCATCGGCGCGCCGCCGTAGACGGCGACCACATTGAGGCCAGGCATCTGCTTGGAATAGGTTTCAAACGCGGTGGCGACCTGCAGGGCCAGCTCGCGGGTTGGCGCCAGAATCAGCGCCTGTGGCTCACGCTTGGCCGGGTCGATTTTCGACAGGATCGGCAACGCGAACGCTGCGGTCTTGCCGGTGCCGGTCTGGGCCTGGCCGATCATGTCCTGGCCGGCGAGGATCACCGGAATGGCCTGCGACTGGATCGGAGACGGCTCTTCGTAACCAACGGCGGTCAGAGCGGCGAGAATATTGGAGTGAAGTCCGAGCGCGGCGAAGCCGCCGATTTCCTGGGTCATGGGTCTGCCTCAAGTGCATCCGCAAAGACCCATGTTCCAAAGCTGCGCATGCCGTGTAAGACCTTGTGGGTCACCCTGGCAGCCTGGTCGGCGGGGATTTGCGAAAACGTGATGAAAGTGAATCGTCAAGGATAGTCCGCTGGGGACTGGCTGCCGGGTGTTAATTTCCCGGGCGAGTTGCACTACCTGAACGTGGCCAGAAAATTGGCCGGCGCGAACTATACCGGAAAATCCTGACTCGGGTGCTGGTTTTTATCGATTGGCACGCATCCAACCGCTCAACGGCGCATCAAGTGGCCGGGCGCAGCGCTTCGATCAGCGGTTGTAGCGAGTACCCCAGGCGCGGCGCCAGCTCGCCAGCACGCATCTGCAGGCGCCCCATGTTCAAGCGCTGTTCGAGTTCGGCGGGGATCAGCAGCACCACGTTGCCCTCCTTCACCGGGCACTCCCAATAGTGCCTGTGATAGAGGCCACGCAGCAGCGCAGCACCCAGCGGCTTGCCGTCGTTGCCTGCCCATTGATTGATGATCAGCCAGCCGCCCGGGTTGAGTTTCTCGCGGCAGCGCTCGAGAAACCGCCAGGCCAGATGCCCGACGCCCGGCCCCTGGTCGGTGTACAGATCGAGAAAGATCAGGTCGGCGGTTTCCGCGCTGTCGAGCAGCTCGGTGGCATCGCCGATGCGAATGGTCAGCCGTGGGTCATCGTCCAGGCCGAGAAACTCCATGGCCAGGCGCGGTACGTCCGGGCGCAGTTCGATGGCCTCGACGTCCTCCAGCGGCAGGAACTTCAGGCAGGCCTGGGTCAGGTTGCCGGCGCCAAGACCCAGGAACAGTGCGGTTTCCGGCGCATCGTGGCACAGCGCGCCCAGCAACATGGCGCGGGTGTAGTCGTATTCCAGCCAACTGGGATCGCCCTGGAACACGCAACTCTGTTCGATGGCATCACCAAACTCGAGAAAGCGGTAGGCGCCGATCTGCACTACACGGATCACCCCGAATGCGTCGCGCACCTCGGCCAGCAGAACCTCTTCCTGCTGCTGCAACTCGTCGTCTGGCGGCAACCCTGGCATCGATACCTCTCCCACAGTGACATCCCGTACCACAAGAACCGGGCTAAAGGCGCCGATTGTCATTGAAGCGGCCGCCCCCGGTCACGCAATAATTCCATCACTTGCGCTGCTACTCATAACAATAACGAGGTTCGCCATGTACGCCATCATAGGTGCCGGCCCCATGGGCCTGTGCACGGCCCGGCAATTGAAAAAACACGGCATCAATTTCATTGGCTTCGAGCTGCACAGCGACGTCGGCGGCTTGTGGGATATCGATAACCCGCACAGCAGCATGTACCAATCAGCGCACCTGATTTCCTCCAAGGGCACCACCGAGTTTCGCGAATTCCCCATGCGCGCCGAGGTAGCGCCCTACCCGCACCACAGCGAGATGCGCCGCTACTTTCGCGACTACGCCAGGCAGTTTCGTCTCTATGAGCATTATCAGTTCGATACCCGTGTGCTGCAGGTGCAACGCGAGCAACACGGCTGGAAACTGATCAGCGAGTGCAACGGCGAGCAACGCGAATGGCGTTTCGACGGTGTGCTGATCGCCAATGGCACCCTGCATACGCCCAACCTGCCGCACCTGCCTGGCGACTTTTCCGGCGAGCTGCTGCACTCCAGTGCTTACAGGAGCGCGGATATCTTCGCCGGCAAACGGGTGCTGGTGGTCGGCTGCGGCAACTCCGCCTGCGATATCGCCATCGATGCCGTGCATCGCGCCGCCTCGGTCGACCTCTCGGTGCGCCGTGGCTATCACTTCCTGCCCAAATTCATCCTCGGCAAACCCACCGACACCTTCGGCGGCGCGATCAGGCTACCGCGCTGTCTCAAACAGCTGGTTGACGGTCTGCTGGTGCGCGCGCTGGTCGGCAAACCTTCGCAGTACGGTCTGCCCGACCCGGACTACCGCCTGTACGAGTCGCATCCGGTGATGAACTCGCTGGTGCTGCACCATATCGGCCATGGCGACATCCGCCCTCGGGGCGATGTCACAGCGGTGAACGGGCAAAGCGTGACCTTTGCCAATGGTGAACAGGCCGAGTACGACCTGATCCTCATGGCCACCGGCTACAAGCTCGACTACCCCTTCATCGCCCGCGACGAGTTGAACTGGCCGCAAGATGCCGGTGCACCACAGCTGTATCTCAACGTCTTCCACCCCGAGCACGACGACCTGTTCATGCTCGGCATGGTCGAGGCCTCCGGCCTGGGCTGGCAGGGTCGTGACGAGCAGGCGGAGCTGGTGGCGCTGTATATCCGTCAGTCGCAGACTGGCAGCCCCGCTGCTCAGGTCCTGCGCCAGACCATTCGTGCTCAAGCCAGCCAGCGCCTGGACGGCGGCTATCGCTACCTGCAGCTGGAGCGCATGGCCTATTACGTGCACAAGGACAGCTATCGTAGACGCATAGCCGAACACAGCGCCGCCCTGCGCCGTGAGCTGGCCAACGACGGCGCATTCGCTGCGCAGGGGGCATGAGCATGGAACAGGTGAATATCGCCTTCGATCCCAGCAGCCTGGTGCTGATCAACCTGATCGTCGCGTTGATGATGTTCGGCGTTTCACTGGACCTGCGCGCCGAAGACTTCCGCCGCATCGTCCGCGCGCCCAAGGCCCCGGTGATTGGCATGCTGGCGCAATTCGTGCTGCTGCCGGCACTGACCTGCCTGGCCTGCTGGGCTCTGGCCATCGAGCCGCAACTGGCGCTGGGCATGACCCTGATCGCCGCCTGCCCGGGCGGCAGCTTCTCCAACATCATGACCTGGATGGCGCGCGGCAACGTCGCGCTGTCGGTGAGCATGACCGCCGTTTCCAGCGTCGTCGCCAGCGTACTGACACCGCTCAACTTCGCGCTGTACGCCTGGCTCAATCCCCACACGCGGCCCTTGCTGACGCAGATCGAACTGGACCCGCTGAGTTTGTTGCTGCTCGTGCTGCTGGTACTCGGCCTGCCTCTGCTGGCTGGCATGTGGATCGGCCGGCGCTTCCCGCAACTGACGCTGAACGCGGAAAAGCCCCTGCGTCTGTTCGCCTTGCTGGTAATGCTCGGTTTCGTCGCGCTGGCGTTCAGCCGCAACCTCGAGCAGTTCACCCGACATTTCCATCTGTTCTTCTGGTTGGTGGTGGCGCACAACGCCCTGGCACTGAGCATTGGTTACCTCAGCGCACGCCTGAGCGGGCTGCCGGTAGCCGACCGCCGCGCCCTGACACTGGAAGTGGGCATCCAGAATTCGGCGCTGGGCCTGGTGATCATCTTCACCTTCTTCCCGCAGGCCAGTGGCATGTTGCTGATCGCGGCGTTCTGGGGTTGCTGGCACCTGGTATCCGGTCTGAGCCTGGCCTGGCTGTGGTCACGCAGACCGCCTGCAGTCGACGCGTTGCTGACGCCTTTGCCCAACGCTGGAGAACGATGATGCGCGTAGTCCTGATTACCGGCGCCGCCAGCGGCCTCGGCTGGCAACTGGCACGCGCCTGTCACGCCCGTGGCGATGCACTGTTGCTCACCGACATCGACGCCAATGGTCTCACGGCTCGCGCCAATGAACTGGGCAGCGAACGCGTATTGGCCCTTGCTGGCGATATCACCGAACCCGAGCTGCATGAGCGTCTGCTCGATGGATGCCGGCAGCGCTTCGGCCGGCTGGACGTGCTGATCAACAACGCCGGCATCACTCACCGCTCGCCTACGCTGCGCACCGACCCAGCGGTGTTTCGCAAGATCATGGCGGTGGATTATCACGCGCCGCTGGAACTGACCCTGGCCGCCCTGCCCTTGTTGCGTGAAAGCAGCGGCCAGGTGGTCGCCATCGGCTCCATGGCCGGCTGGATGCCGGTGCTCGGCCGCGCCGGATACTGCGCTGCGAAGAGCGCCCTGGGCCAGGCCTTCGAGGTGCTGCGCGCCGAGATCGCCCGTGACGGTATCGGCCTGCTGATGGTCTATCCGAGCTTTCTCGATACCCCCATCGACCGCAATGCCCTGGGCGGCGACGGCAAACCGGCCGGGCATGCCCGTTCGACCATTGGCAAGATTCGCGGCGCCGACTGGATGGCCAGTCTGATTCTCGATGCACTGCAGCAGCGCCGCGAGCGCCTGTTCCCGGACCGCGGCAGTTGGCTGGCGAGCCTGCTCTGGCGCCTGGCACCGGCGCTGTACCACCGCAAGATGAGCCAGCGCTTCGCCGGGGAGATCAGCTGATGGCCCTGGCGCCCTACGCCCTCGGCGGCTTCATTCTGCTGGCCTACACCCTGGAAGCCGTCACCGGCTTCGGCAGCGTGGTCATCGCGCTGTCGCTCGGCGCATTGCTGCTGCCCATCGATCAGCTGTTGCCAATCCTGGTGCCGCTGAACATCTGCATGACCGGCTATCTGGTGCATCGCCACTGGCAGCAGATCGACCGCCGCCTGCTGCTTGGCACCCTGCTGCCTGGCATGCTCATCGGCACGTTACTCGGCTATTGGCTGCTGCCTTATCTGGACACCCAGGCGCTGAAGGTCGGCTTCGGTGTGCTGATAATCTGGTTCGCCGGCCGCGAGCTGTGGCGCCTGCGCCGGGCGAGCGCACTGCCGAAACGCCCGGTTTGGCTGACTCGCGTCATCACCCTGGGCGCCGGCCTCAGCCACGGCCTGTTCGCCTCGGGTGGCCCGTTGTTGGTCTACGGCCTGGCCGGCACCCAGCTGGACAAGGCGCGACTGCGCGCCACTCTGGTCACTGTCTGGTTCACCCTCAACAGCCTGCTCACCCTCGCCTTTCTGCTCGACGGCCGCCTGCTGCCGGCGCTGCCCCAGGTGCTCACCTACATGCCGTTGCTGCTGCTCGGGGTGTGGTTGGGCGAACGCCTGCACCGGCGCTTCGACGAGCGTCATTTCCGCCTCGCCATCTACATCCTGCTGTTGGTCACCGGCATCCTGCTGCTGGCGCCCTGGAGACTGCCATGAGCTACGACATCATCATCAACAACGGCCTGTACTTCGACGGCACTGGCGCGCCGGGGGCAATCCGTCATATCGGTATCCGTAACGGCAAGGTCGAGGTGCTCAGCCTCAGCCCGCTGGACGCCACCGACTGTCCCGAGGTGATCGACGCCCAAGGCCAATGGGTCACCCCTGGTTTTCTGGAGATCCACTCGCACTACGATGCCGAGGTGATCGCCGCACCAGCACTGAAGGAGTCGGTGCGCCATGGTGTCACCAGCGTAACCATCGGCTCCTGCTCCATCAGCATGGTGCTGGCCGACGCCGAAGACTGCTCCGACCTGTTCACCCGCGTCGAAGCGGTGCCGCGAGACTACGTGCTGCCAATCCTCAAGGAAAAGAAAACCTGGCGCGACGCCGCCGGCTATCGCGCCTTCTACGACCAGTTGCCGCTGGGCCCGAACGTCAATTCCTTCCTCGGCCATTCCGAACTGCGCGTGGCGGTGATGGGCCTGGAGCGCGCCACCAGCCGGGTAACGCCCAGCGAAGCCGAACTCGCGCGCATGGAGCAGTTGCTCGAAGAGGCGCTGGACGCCGGGTGTATTGGCCTGTCAGTGATGACCACGCGCCTGGACAAGATGGACGGCGACCGCGCCTGGTCCAGCCCGTTGCCGTCGACCTTCGCCAGCTGGAAGGAGTTTTCCCGCCTGTTCGCCGTACTTCGGCGGCGCGGCGCCGTGCTGCAGGGCGCACCGAATGCGGTGACCAAGGTCAACGTATTCGCCTTCCTCTGGCAGGCCCACGGCTGGTTCAGGAAACCGCTGAAATGCACAATGCTCACGGCGCTGGATCTCAAATCGCAGCCGCTGCTGCACCGCTTTACCCGGCTCTCCGGCTGGCTGGCGAACCGAGCGCTGCGCGGCCACTTCCGCTGGCAGACCCTGCCGGCGCCCTTCACCCTGCGCCTGGAAGGGCTCAACGTGAATGCCTTCGAGGAGTTCGGTGCCGGCGAGATCCTGCGCAACATCAAGGACCCGGATGAGCTCTACGCCAAGGTCAGGGAGCCGGCGTTCCGCGCCCTGTTCAAGAAGCAGGTCAAGGCCGTACTGACCAAGGGCCTTTGGCACCGCGACTTCTCCGACTGCTGGGTGACCGAATGCCCGGACGCTAGCCTGGTCGGCAAGAATTTCAGACAACTGGGTCAGGCACGCGGCCTGGATGCGGTAGACGCCTACTTCGAGCTGGCCTGCCAGTACCGCGAGGCGCTGAAGTGGACGACCTGCTACGGCAACCAGCGTGAGGCGATCATGCGCAAGCTGTTGGCCAGCCCCTGGACGCACCCTGGCTTCGCCGACTCAGGCGCGCACCTGCGCTCCATCGCCCAGTACAACTTCCCGCTGCGTTTTCTCAAGTACGTGCGCGATGCCGACCTGGCTGGCGAATCTTTCATGGAACTGGGCAAGGCGGTGCGCCGATGCAGTGGCGAGCTGGCCGACTTCATCGGTGTCGATGCCGGCTACCTGCGCGTCGGCGATCGTGCCGACCTGGTCGTCATCAACCCGCAAGGCCTCGACGACAGGCTGGACGAACTGCATGAAGCACCGATGGAGGTGCTCGGCCTGGTGCGGGTGGTCAAACGCAACGATGCTGCGGTCGCACTGACGGTGATCAACGGCCGCATCGCCTATCGCCGTGGTCTGGAATACCCGGATGATCTCGGCAAGGCACAGCGCTACGGACACTTCCTGCCGGCGCGCGATGTCTCGCCGCGACAACTGCCGGCGTGCGACCTGGAGCCCGCCGCTGCGTCATGAGCCGCAGCAGCGCCAATACACGTACGAGCCCTGGGGCTTATCGGTTACCATGCGCCTTCGCCTGATCAACCGCTAGAGACGCCGCATGTCGAACGCCTGGAGCCCCGAAAGCTGGAGGGCCAAGCCCATCCAGCAGCAGCCTGAATACCCTGATGCCGCGCACCTGACTCGCGTCGAACAAACCCTGGCCGGCTATCCGCCGCTGGTGTTCGCTGGCGAGGCGCGCGAGCTGCGTCGCCAGTTCGCCGAGGTCACCCAGGGCCGCGCCTTCCTGCTGCAGGGCGGCGACTGCGCCGAGAGCTTCGCCGAGTTTTCCGCCGCGAAGATTCGCGACACCTTCAAGGTGCTGCTGCAGATGGCCATCGTCATGACCTTCGCTGCGGGCTGCCCAGTGGTCAAGGTCGGGCGCATGGCCGGCCAGTTCGCCAAGCCGCGCTCGTCCGGCAGCGAAACCATCGATGGCGTCACCCTGCCCGCTTACCGGGGCGACATCGTCAACGGCATCGGTTTCGACGCCACCAGCCGCGTACCCGACCCGGAGCGTCTGCTGCAGGCCTACCACCAGGCCACCGCCAGCCTCAACCTGCTGCGTGCCTTCGCTCAGGGCGGGTTCGCCGACCTGCACCAGGTGCACCAGTGGAACCTCGACTTCATCGCCAACTCGGCGCTGGCCGAGAAATACCAGCAGCTCGCCGGCCGTATCGACGAAACCCTGGCCTTCATGCGTGCCGTGGGCATGGACGGCGCCCCGCAGCTGCGTGAAACCAGCTTCTTCACCGCCCACGAGGCGCTGCTGCTGAATTACGAAGAAGCCTTTGTGCGTCGCGACAGCCTTACCGGCCGCTGGTACGACTGCTCCGCGCACATGCTGTGGATCGGCGACCGCACCCGCCAGCTGGACGACGCTCACATCGAGTTCATGCGTGGCATCGAGAACCCCATCGGCGTCAAGGTCGGCCCGAGCATGGACCCGGACGAGCTGATCCGCCTGATTGACACGCTCAACCCGGACAACGATCCGGGGCGCCTCAACCTGATCGTGCGCATGGGCGCGGACAAGGTCGAAGCGCACTTCCCGCGTCTGCTGCGCAAGGTCAAGGCAGAAGGTCGCCAGGTGCTGTGGAGTTCCGACCCCATGCACGGCAACACCATCAAGGCCAGCAGCGGCTACAAGACCCGCGATTTCGCGCAGATTCTCAGCGAAGTCCGGCAGTTCTTCGCCGTGCATCAGGCCGAGGGCACCTATGCCGGCGGCATCCATATCGAAATGACCGGGCAGAACGTCACCGAGTGCATTGGCGGCTCGCGCCCGATCACCGAGGACGGCCTGTCCGACCGTTACCACACCCACTGCGACCCGCGCATGAACGCTGACCAGTCCCTGGAGCTGGCCTTCATGATCGCCGAAACGCTGAAGCAGGTACGCCACTGATCCTCCGCGCCCTGGCCACTGGCCAGGGCGCGAACGGGCTCGCACATCTTCTGTGCGCTATCCGGCATAATGCCGCTCCATCGCGAGCACCGTGCAGGTGCCAAAGACGCTACCCAGCCGGAAAGGACTCGCGGCCAACACCCCCAACAAGGACGATGAACCATGCAACTGCGCACCACCCTCTCCGCTTTCGCCCTGTCCAGCGCCGTTCTGCTGACCGGCTGCCAGAACATGTCTCCCGACGCCATGCTGCAATCGGGCCTGATGGCCGTGCAGGCCGCGACCCTCAGCGACGCCGAAGTACGCAGCATGTCCGACCAGGCCTGCGCCGAAATGGATGCCGAAGCCAATATCGCCGGCCCGAACAGTCCGTACAGCAAGCGTCTGGACAAGATCGCCAACAACCTCGGCCATCAGATCAACGGCACGCCGATCACCTACAAGGTGTATCAGGCCGATGAGGTCAACGCCTGGGCCATGGCCAACGGTTGCGTGCGCGTCTACAGCGGCCTGATGGACCTGATGACCGACAACGAAGTGGAAGGCGTGCTCGGCCACGAGATCGGCCACGTAGCCCTCGGCCACAGCAAGAAGGCCATGCAGACCGCTTACGCCACCACCGCCGCGCGCAATGCCGCAGCTGCTTCGGGCAACGGCACCCTAGCTGCCCTGTCCACCTCGCAGCTCGGCGCTCTGGGTGAGCAACTGGTCAATGCCCAGTTCTCGCAAAGCCAGGAAAACGCCGCCGACAACTTCTCCTTCGACCTGCTGAGCCAGCGCAACATCCCGCGCGATGGCCTGGTCACCGCGTTCGAGAAGCTGGCCAAACTGGGCGGCGGCGAAAGCAGCATGTTCGACTCGCACCCGGGCTCCAGCGACCGCGCCGCCAACATGCGCACCCGCCTGGCTACCAAGTAAGCATCAGGTTCAGGGGCTGCAGCGCAGCCCCTGTTTCATTGGGGGATTGTCATGTCGATACTGCGCAACGCCCTGCTGCCGCTCATTGGGCTGCTGCCACTCGCTGCCTGGGCCGATTACGACCAGCAGTACCAGGCCTGTCTGGATGCCAGCGGGATGATCAACAACGCCAGCGTCGCCGGCTGCGCCGAAGGCGTATCGGAAACGGTGAAGAAGGAGATGAACCGCGTTTACCAGCAGTTGTTCCTGAAGCTGCAGGAAGACGCGCCACAGGACGCCGAACAACTGGAAACGACGCAAAAGGCCTGGCTGATCTACCGCAACGGCCAGTGCGACCTGCAGGGCAAGCATGTCGGTTCACCGATGTACTACACCTGCCCGATGCAGATGAACATCCAGCGCGTCGATGAATTGAAGTTTCTGCTGGAGAACGGTGGCTAGCCCAGCAGCCCGCGCAGGCTGACGCTCGGCGCCAGCCACACCTCTTCCAAGCCCAGCCAGTGCGCCAGCGCGCGCAGCGAATCGCCCAGTACCAGGCGCGCCTCCTCGCCCAACACCGCCTCTTCCAGATGCACGGCATGCACTGCCAGGCGCCCGGCCACGCGCTCGCTGCGCAGATCCACCCGCGCCAGCAGGCGCTCGTGATGCAGGAACGGCAGCACGTAGTAGCCATATACGCGCTTGGCTTGCGGGGTATAGATCTCCAGGCGATAGCGAAAACCAAACAGCCGCTCGGTGCGCTCGCGTTCCCAGATCAGTGAATCGAACGGCGACAGCAACGCACTATGGCGAACACGCCGGGGAATGCGCGGCTCGCCCCGGCAGTAGGCCACCTGCCGCCAACCCTGCACCGCGACGGGCAACAGCTCGCCCGCCTCCACCAGTTCGGCGATACGGTGCTTGCTGTCACTGACGTCGAGTCGGTAGTAGTCGCGCAAATCGCGCTCGGTCGCCACGCCAAGGGCATCGGCAGAACGCAGCAACAGCCGGCGCTGCGCTTCGGCCTCATGCAGATCCGGGTGATTCAGCACATCCGCGGGAATGACCCGCTCCGGCAGATCGTACAGTCGTTCGAAGCCGCGGCGCCCAGCAACAGTGACCAGACCTGCAGCGAACAGCCATTCCAGCGCCATCTTTTCCGCGCTCCAGTCCCACCAAGGGCCAGCCTTTTCGGTTCGTTTGGAAAGGCTGCCGGCGCCCAGCGCACCACGCTCGTGCACGGCCTGCAGCACGCTGTCAATCGCATCGCGCCGCTCCACACCGAACTTCGCCAGCTGGCTGTAGATGCCCTGCCCATCCGCAGCCCGGCGCATTCGCCAGCGCAGCAGCGGATAAAGCTCGAGTGGCATCAGCGAGGCTTCGTGCCCCCAGTATTCGAACAGCCGCCTGCGCCGCGCCCGGTCCCAGGCCAGTTCATCGAGGTGCTCGGCCTGGTAATGACCAAGACGGGAAAAAGCCGGCAGGTAGTGCGAGCGCACCAGGGCATTGACCGAGTCGATCTGCAACACACCAAGGCGCTCGATCTGCGCCTGCAGCTGCTTGCGGCCTATGGCGCCGCGTGGCGTACGACCGAACCCCTGGGCAGCCAGGGCCAGGCGGCGGGCTTCGGCGAGAGAAAGTGAGAGCGTCATGGCGACTCAGCCTATCAGGCTGGCGCGGCGAAGGCGTGGCGAAAGGTGAAGGCCTGTGCCGTCGCGCCATGCTCGCGCAGATGCACCAGGCGCTCGGCGGCTTCGACCACGCTCGGCCGATGCCCGGCTGGCACCCACCACAGCACCTGGTGCGCCTGTTCGACACGCTCGAACCATTCGCGGCGGCGCTTGAGCATCTCGGTATGCGCCGATTTATAGACGTAATCGCTGAGCGACTTCACGTTCTGCCAGAGCGACATATTGACCAACACCTCGTCACCGAACGGACGGATCGCCGTCGCGTCACCCGCCTCGTCCTGCAAACGCCAGACATAGCCAGGCGAGCCTTCGGCCAGCGCGTTGATACGCTCCAGATTGGCGACGAAGTCAGCCATCTCTGGCGACTCCAGCGGCGCCTTCATCCAGGCAATGTTCAGTTGGGCCAAGTGATAAGCGGACAATTTCCAGCCTCCATGCAGATGAATGATCAGGGTTGCTGTGGCAAACCACGCCAGCCGGCCAGACGGCGACGCAACCAGGCCTCACTGCTGACCAGGGTGATGCCCGACAGCACCAGCGCTGCGCCGATGATGAAGTTCAGGGTCAACGGCTCGTCCAGCACCAGCACGCCGAAGGTGACGCCAAACAGTGGGGTCATGAAGGAGAACACCGCCATGTTCGAGGCCAGGTAGCGGCGCAGCAGCCAGAACCAGGCCAGGTAGGTGAAGAACGACACCACCACGCCCTGCAGCAGGATGCTGGCGATGGCAATCGGGGTCCAGCGCAGTTGGGACAGGTCGACTACCGCCAACGCATAGGTCAGCAGCAGCACGAACGCCACCGCCAGTTGATAGAGCAACGTCAACCCGGCCGGCGCTTCGGACAATCGCGAACCTCGCACGACGACCGTGGTCGCGCCCCAGGCCATGCCGGCGCACAGCCCCAGCGCATCGCCGAGCAGCATGCTGCGATCGATCTGGGCCCAGTTGCCGCCCACACCGAAGGCCATCACCACACCGCCGAAACACAGCGCGATACCCAGCCACTGCAGGCGACGCAAGCGCTCGCTGGGTAACAGCAGATGCAGGCCAAGCGCCGAGAAAATCGGCGCCGTATAAAGGAATACCGCCATGTGCGAGGCCGTGGTGTAGCGCAGGCCCAGCGCAATAAAGAAGAACTCCAGCGCGAACAATACGCCGGCCAGGATCCCGGCCAGCCAAGTTGAACTGACCCATTCGCGCCAACCGCGCTGCCACAGCAACAGCAGGCCGACCATTAGCGCGGCAACGCCCGAGCGCAACGCCACCTGCAGCATGGGCGCGATATCGTCCGCCGCCAGCTTGATCGCCACCTGCTGGCTGCCCCAGATGGCGCACAGCAGCAGCATCAGTTGGAACAGGAAAAAATCGGCGCCCTTGCGTACCGCGGTCATTCAGCAACTCCTGTCATGTGTCACTCACTTTCTCAACGGGTCATCCCAGAACGGCCGTTCGGCCTCCTGCAACGCATCGGCCCGGGACAGCCCCAGATCCTTCAGTGCAGCATCATCCAGCCGCGCCAGTTGCCCCCGTTCGCGTGCCAGTTGACGCCAGCGCCGCAGCATACGCCACATACCGGCCAGTGATGGCAGACGTTCGAAGTGGATGGCCTGAGCCAACGCGTAACCTTTCTGACCTTTCATCTTTTCGCCCTCCTTGTGGGGTTGGCGCCAGTGTCGGGTTACGCTTAAGATCAATCAAACGAATGTTTCTTATGGAATCCATCTCGAGGATTGATGAATGGCCTTCCACCCCAGTATTGATACCGAATTGCTGCGCAGCTTCGTTGCCATCGCCGACACCGGTGGTTTCACCCGCGCCGCGGAAACGGTCAACCGCACACAATCGGCCGTGAGCATGCAGATGAAGCGGCTGGAGGAAGACGTGGTACAGCGCCCACTGTTCGAGCGCGATGGCCGCCAGGTAAGGCTGACGCCCGAGGGCCAGGTGCTGCTGGGCTACGCGCGGCGCATCCTCAAGCTGCATGGCGAGGTGCTCAACACCTTGCGCGAACCGCACATGGTCGGCGCCGTGCGCATCGGTACGCCGGACGACTACGTGATGCGTTTTCTGCCGGAGATTCTCTCGCGCTTTGCCCAGGCTTATCCGCTGGTGCAGGTGGAGGTGCATTGCGAACCCTCCGGCCAGTTGCTGCTACGCCAGGATCTGGACCTGACCATCGTCACCCGCCAGCCCGGCAAGGAGATCGGCCAACTGCTGCGCCAGGAGCGCTTTGCCTGGGCCGTGGCCCAGGGGTTCGACCCGCATGAACAGAACCCCATGCCGCTGGCCATGTTCAACGCCGACTGCTTCTGCCGGGAATGGGCCTGCAACGCGCTGGATGCGATGAGTCGTCCCTACCGCATCGCCTACACCAGCCCCAGCCTGTCGGCGCTGTTCGCCGTGGTGCGCGCGGGCCTCGCGGTCACTGCGCAGCTGCAAAGCCTGATCACGCCGGATCTGCGCACTCTCGGCGAAGCCGAAGGTCTGCCCCTGCTGCCACTGACCAGTATCGTGCTGTTGCGCAACGAAAGCAGCCAGTCACCGGTTACCGAGTGCCTGGCCGAGCATATCGTCGAAGGTTTTCGCCTATAGGCGGCCACCCGACTCCAGCGCGAGCAGCAGCGCACAGAGCAGCAGAAAGCCGCAGAACAGGCTGCGCAGCAGACGCTCCGGCAGCGAATGCGCCAGGCGCACCCCCCAACTGATGCTGAGCAGGCCACCGATGGCCAGCGGCACCCCCATCCACCAGTTGACGTGATCGTGCAGCGCGTAAGTGAACAGCGTCACCCCGGTACTGGGCAGCGCCAGCGACAACGACAATCCCTGCGCCACCACCTGGGTGGTGCCGAACACACTGGTCAGCACCGGCGTCGCCACCACCGCGCCGCCCACGCCAAACAGCCCGCCCATCGCACCGGACACCCCGCCCAGCACGCCAAACCAACCCCAGTGATGACGCAGCTCACCGCTGGCCGGCGTCTGAGCCATCAGCATGCGCAGCAAGTTGTAGGCCGCCAGGGCCAGCAGAAAACCGACGAAGGCCCAGCGCATGGTGCGCGAATCCACCTCCACCGCATACAGCGAGGCCAGCCAGGCGCAGAAGAAGCTGGTAACGCCGAGTAGCAGGGCATAGCGCAGATCGATGCGATTGCGCTGATGGTAACGCCAGATCGCCAGCATCACGTTCGGCACCACCATGACCAGTGCAGTCCCCTGAGCGAGCTGCTGATCCAGCCCAAAGACAATGCCCAGCACCGGAATGGCGATCAGCCCACCACCGATGCCGAACAAGCCGCCCAATGTTCCCAGACCCAGGCCCAGCAACAGATTCAGCAACAGGTCGAACAGATTCATGACACCTCCAGACAGTGGGCGCATGTTAATCAGTCGCGGCTAGCGCGGAAACGCACAGCAACGCACAATGGCTTTGCTTACCCCGCACAAACAGGCTGCCATGAACCCCGATGCACTGACCGACCAACTGGAACTCTTTCTCGACGTACTGGAAACCGGCAGCTTCTCCGCTGCGGCCAGGCGCCATCCGCTCACGCCTTCGGCAGTGGCACGGCGCATTGACGCCCTGGAGCGCGCCATGGGCAGCAGCCTGTTCAACCGCACGACCCACGCGGTGCGCGTTACTCCGGCCGGTCTGGCATTCGCCGAGCGCGCCAGGCGCATCCTCGCCGAGCTTCACCTGGCGCGCGCCGAAGCGGTCTCACTGAGCAGCGCACCCGAAGGCCTGATCCGCATCGACGCCCCCTCGCCTTTCGGCAGGCGCCACCTGGCCCCGGCGATTGCAGAGTTCCTGCGCGCCAATCCTGGCCTGGACGTACAACTGCGCCTGATCGACAGCTTCATCGACCTGCAGGGCGAGCACCTGGGCGAGGTGGATATCGTCGTGCGTATCGGCCCACTGCCGGATAGTCGCCTGGTAGCCACGCCCCTGGCTTCCATGACTCGCATCGTCTGCGCCAGCCCGGACTACCTGCGCCGACGCGGCATCCCACGCAGCCCGCTGGAGCTGGAACAGCACGACGGCCTCGACTGGGACAGCCTGGCGCCACCCTACGCCTGGCGCTTCGAAGTCGATGGCAAGCTGCAGCTGTGCAAGCCCAAGCGCCTAAGGCAGACCAGCAACAACGCCGAAACCCTGCTGTTCAGCGCCCTCGCCGGCCTTGGCATCGCCCACCTGCCCACCTGGATGAGCAGTGAGCACCTGCAGCGCGGCGAGCTGATCCCACTGTTCTGCGAACAGGGCCTTCCGGCCATCGAGCCGGTGAGCATCTACGCCCTGCGTCTGGAGCGCGAAGCCAGCCCACGCACGCGCTTGCTGCTGAGCTTCCTGAAGCAGCGCTTCGGCTTTCCGCCGCCCTGGGACCAGGCGCTGCAGACAAGCCTGGCCATCCCGCAGCAGTAAGATCATGACCCTAGGGTACGCCACGCGTACCACGAAAACCGCCGCGTGACGGCCATAAAAAACCCGGCACCTAGGCCGGGTTTCTCGTGCAGCTCAAGCTCAGGCTGGCGCCTGGGTACGGCCCTTGTAGGAACCGTCGCGGGTGTCGATCTCGATCCAGTCGTCGATGTCGACGAACTCGGCAACCTTGATTTCGGTACCGTTACGCAGCTTGGCAGGCTTCATGACCTTGCCGGAGGTGTCGCCACGAGCAGCGTTCTCGGTGTAGACAACCTGACGCACGATGGTGGTCGGCAGGTCAACGGAGATCACTTTGCCTTCGAAGAACACGGCTTCGCAAACGTCGCTCATGCCTTCTTCGATGAACGGCAGAACGCTTTCCAGATCTTCGGAACGCAGCTCATAGGAGTTGTACTCCGGGTCCATGAACACGTAGTCCTCACCGCTGATGTAGGACAGGTTCACTTCCTTGCGCTCGAGAATCACCGGCTCCATCTTGTCGTCGGCTTTGTAGACGGTCTCGGTCTTGGAACCGTTGAGCAGGTTCTTCAGCTTCATCTTGACGATGGCGCTGTTACGACCGGACTTGGTGAACTCGGCCTTCTGGATCAGCCACGGCTGGCCATCGATCAGGGCCACGCTGTTGACTCTCATTTCTTGTGCAGTTTTCATGCGGATATCCGAAATATGCGGGAGGTACAGAAATCTAGGCCGCGTATGATAGCCAATTTAGGTAAAACTGTTCCAGCGTCGTGGCAAGATCCGCCCGAGCGGACTGCTGATCGCACCACTGCTCGGCATGTCGCTGCAGTACTGGCCAAGCCTCGAGAAGCGCAGGCCAGGCCGTTTCCATCCCTTCACCGCTATTCCATGCCCGCCAGGATTCAGCCTGAACCGCAGCGGCTTCAGGCATCAGATCGGCGTTATAAATCGCCAGAAACGCCTCGAGTTTGTCCCAGTGCGCCCGCTCCTCCTGCGGGTAGATGTGCCAGAGCAACGGCCGCCCCGCCCATTGCGCGCGGACGAAGGAATCCTCACCGCGTACCGCATTGAAGTCGCAGCACCACAGCAGGCGATCGTAGTCATCCTGGGCAACGAAGGGCAGCACATGGATCAGCAGATTACCGCGCAGGCCGTGATCACCCGGCGCCAGTAGCTCCCCGCCAAGCCAGACCTGCAGGTCAGCGAGAATCTTGCCCTGCGGCACCAGCAGTTGCGTCGGCTGCGGATCGGCTGCCAGTGCATCCAGCCATCCCGCCAGACCTGCGTTCTCGTAGGCGAACAGCGATATCAGCCGCGCCCCCGCTTCATGTGCCACGCCGAGTGACTGCAGGAAAGCCTGCTGCGCCTGCCCGTCAGCTTGAAAGGTGCGCCGCCGCGCCAGCAGATCGGCCTCGCGCAGCAAACCGCCCGTGCCCTCCACGAACCCAGGAAAGAAGAAGAATTTCTGCAGGCCTCCTGGCTGCGGCGATGGCAAGCCATGACAACCAGCGACCCAATCCTCGGCACTGAGGTATTCCAGGTTCAGCCACAAACGGCGCGTACCGCTGGTCGCCATCGCCTCAATATAGGAAGGCGGCAACTGACAGGCGAAGGCCTCGATCACCACCTCGGCTGGCTCCACCAGGGGGAACGGCTCCGCCCACCGGCGTACCTCGACACCGCTCCAGCGTTGGCATTCGGCATCGACACTGGCTTCCGGGCACAAGCGTACGAAGGCACCCAGCTCGTCGACCCACAGACGCACCGCATGCCCCTGCTCGGCCGCCAATTGCCGGGCCAGCCGCCAGGTCACGCCGATATCACCGTAGTTGTCCACCACGCTGCAGAAGATGTCCCACCTGGCCACACTGCGCCCCTTCAGAAAATGATCGTCATTGTAACCAGCGAGCAAGAAAAAGCCCGCCAGAGGCGGGCCAAGGGGAGCGCTGGAGCGAGCGCGGGGTAAAACAGTGAATCAGGCCAGCAGCGAGTCGCCCTCACGACGAATGGCACTGCTGAGCATCCAGACCGCCTGGCAAGCCAGCGCAGCCTCACGAGAAGCGAAGGGACCGGCTTTGGGCTGGCCGTCTACCATCACCAGCCAGCAAGCCATATGGCCGTCGGACCTGAGCTCAGCCGGTACGGCACTACCCACCAGGGAAACCACATCGATACGGGACATCATGACCTCCAATCCAACTCAAGCTCTGTTGGGCTCAACATTAGGCCGATGCCTCGCCGGACAGAAATCAGTGCTCTCGATAGTGACCATGGATATTGCCAATGGCAGAAGCACAGGCGCCGGCACAGACTGCGCCCCTGCGCCTGGCAGGCAAGAGTGGCTACGAAAGGAAAGAAGCCCTCAAGGCCGTAAAGCCTTGAGGGCTCAGAAGTACATCCAGATACTCGTCATTGTGACGAGGGCGGGAAATTGGAAAACAGCACGTCTCGAAAACTTCGGTCTTGCAGCTATTCGATCAAGTCCGAGAGTCGTCTCCGATTCACTGCAACGGAACTGTCAGCATGCTAGCCAAAGGTCTTCATGAACGGCTCAGCGCACTGTCTGATTGCCGCGACCACATGCGGCGCTTGCTCGGCCAGTTCACCTGAGCGCGCCATTACCTGCTCCAGCGCGCTCAGCTGTCCACGGATTATTTCTTCTGGCCGCACCACATCACAGATTTGCGCGAAGTCCAACAGCCCTTGACGCGACGCGAAGAGCGATTTGTTGCCCACAAGGTCCAGCGCCAGTACATCCCCTGGAATATAGGCGGTGGTGTTGACGATGTCGTACGCCGGGGCGAGCCGTGCATCGCGGCGAGTGGGGTCGGAATACAGCAGCCCGAAGTTTTTCAGATGGGCGTCGCCGTTACCGACTATGCAGCTCAAGGTTACGATCGCGAATAGCTGCGCCAGTGAACTCTGCATATGCTCGGGTGGGCAGAACAGACGGATAGCCTTGGCGATGGCGGAATAGCTCTTACTGTACTTTTGCTCTGCAGCCAGCCCCATCAATGCCGCCATGTCCTCAAACCCGATGGGGTCGAGCTGCTGATCCCGATCGAAGCGGCGCATGACAAACAGCTTGCGGTTGTCGGAGAGGTAGAACTCCGGCACAGCGATGCCCACCTCCCTCGCCACTGACATGCAAAGGAACTCGTTGATCGCCAGCCCCGGAAACTCATCCCGACCGCTCTTGATGATCAGGTCAGAGGTTTTCGAGGTGAAGCGCTGTGGCGTGGAATCCTGATGCTCTGGAACCAGCACCTTAGGCTGCACACCTGATATACCTGCACGCAGGATGTAGCGATCCACCAGGCCGGCAAAAATATCTTCTGCGCCGTCCCAGGCAAGGATTTCCTCCAGCTTTTCTCCAGGGAACTGCTGGCGCGCCAGCAACTCATCGACTTGTGGCGAGCTGACTGCCACCCGTCCGATGGGCGAACTGCTACCAGATAGAGCCAGCAACAACATCGGGTCAACGTTCGCCACCTTGGCCAGGCGGTTACGCAACTGTTCCAGGACGTAGCCTTCCGGCAGGTTCATCTGGAAGATTGGGTGCAACTCGCGATGGCGGTATTCGTCGAAGCGCACCGGCATCAGCAAACTGATCGCGGCCTTTGCCTCGATATTTTCGTGGTAGCGGAAGAGGTAGTCTCCGGCGCTGGCAAGAATCCTCCCACTGTCACCCTCAGGCGTTGCAACCTGCAGCACGGCCGTCATCAGTCGAATACTCCATGGATTTCGTCCAGCGTGGGCATGGCTGCCGGCACCACGTTGAGCTCACAGTCGAGGGCTGCCAGCACCCGCGCGTAGGCAACCATTCCCACCGAGAGGTCGCCCTTCTCGATGGCGATAACCTTCTGACGGGTGATGCCCGCTAGGGAAGCGAGCGCTGCCTGCGTCAACCCACGATTCAGACGGCGCTGCCGAAGCTGCTCACCAAGTCGCAGCGTGATGAGGGAATAGTCCATGTTCTGTATACGCGACAATTTATATTGTATGTAACGTATACCGAACCAATGGGGAAATCAAAGCGAATGGATGCTTAGCCCACGAATCAATGCCATCCGCCGGATGCAATCACGACTGCATTGCGTGAGCGTCTGGGATGCCATGGACTTGGCTTATCCGATGCAAAGCGCCCAGGCGACACCCTGTGCATGGACGAATTCACCGCTACTGCACAGGACCAAGGCTTCGAAAGACAGGCCGGAAAGGTAGCAGAAACAGCCTTTCACCTACGCGATCTACGGGCAAAGTAAGCACCGACATGGCTGAATCGGGTGAAGGCATCCTGAAGACTGGAGATCAGCTTGGCCAAACCACGGGAGTGGTTGCAGAGCTTTACGTCCGATAGCTGCGAGGAAGGAAGGTGCCGCCAATAAGATAATGGCGGGAAACACTTGAGCCGCGAAAAACGGGCAAGGGCGTTCGTCGAGGTTGCGCTGCTCGGCTCGGTCAAGCCCAGCGCCGTCGTGGCTGCCAGGTTGCCGGTCCACGTACGGTGCAGTGACCGAACAGAAAACGTGGGCCGTCGCTATCCAGCACCATGCTGCCTCATGTCGACAGGACGAAGTTAGGCAGAACGAACTGACCGAGCTCCTCGATAACCTCGCCCGCGGAACGCTGGCCGTATTTCAAATTGACGATCACATGGTTAACCCCGATCTCCTGCAAGCTTTCCAGTAACGAGATCAGGTGATATCGCCCTAATTGATAGCCCAGGTGGATCGGTCGTGGTGGTGTCTGCGGGTTATCTGTCAGGTCGATGTATAGCGACTGGGTGAATGGTTTGAACAGCTCACCGCATTCGGCACGAACCGCAGTGCGCCAGTTCTCGACAATCAGCTGCTGCGTCTTCGGGGCGCGCGGATAACTGATCCAGCCATGACTGTAGCGGGCAATCCATTCCAGCGTCTGGCGGCTATGGCCGGTGACAAAGAAAGGAATTTCCGCCGTGGTCGGCTTGGGAATCAGATCCGCACCCTCAAGCGTCCCGCCGGACCAGGTCAAAGGCATGAAACTGCTGCGCTGAGCCTCGCGAAAGACCTCGAGGTATTCGCGGAACAGGCTGTCGCGTCGCTCCGGGTCGACACCGAATGCGGGAAACTCCACCGGCCGGTCACCGGAAGCCACACCGAGTAACAGGCGGCCACCGCTGAGCTGATCGACACTGGTGGCGGCCTTGGCGGTGTGCAGAGGATTGCGGATTGGCAGGATGATCGAGGCGGTGCCCAGCGCAATCGAGTGTGTGTGTGCCGCCATAAAACCCAGGTAGACCCAAGGGTCGAAGACCTGACCCGAATCACCGAAGCTGGGGTCGCGTAACGGCACGTCGCGAAACCAGAGGGCAGAGAAACCCAGCCTGTCGGCACGTTGGGCCAGGCTCACCTGGTCGAGCATGCTCGGCGTATCACCGGCAAAGGCTTCGAGGGGGAAGAAAAGACCCAAGGTCAGACGGCCTTGGCGGTATGTGCGCTGAAAGCCAGGTTGTTGCTGATAGGGAATGGAATTCGGAGTGAACATGCGCCCTCCTACCTATTTCGAAAGATGTTGAGGAGCTGAAAGAAATCCTTGCGGACGGATATCAAATCAGCGTTATCAAGGCCACCTGAAGCTCCGCGCGGGGCGTTTGCAATGGTCCGGAGGCGATGCGTTGCGAGGTCACCAGTTGCCCCTGCTGCACGGCAGCGATACAGCGCGAGACGGTCGACGGCGACAGACCTGGACGATCCCGGATGAGTGCTCATTGGGCGTCCCGCGCTTCTTGGTTCGGCGGTTCGATATGCTCGATGTTTCCCAGTACCAACGCTCGCCCGGCAAATAGACCACCCGCTGTTTCCAGGGCAAAACGTTCGGCATCGCGCATGCGCACTTCCTCGGTTACCGCGTCGGCTTCGTGCTCAGACGCGCCCAGCGTCAGCACGGCCTGACGGCCGAGCAGCAGGGCGGCCTCAAAGGTTTCCCGCACTATGTAGTCGGCGTCGTGCTTGACCAGCTCCAGCGCGTGCTCGCGGTCAAAGGCACGCACCAGCAATTTCACTTGCGGGCAGTAATGCCGCGTGCTTTCGACTATGCGTGTCGCGGCTTTCTTGTCGTTCACACAAACGATGATGGCGCGGGCGTGATGGGCACCGGCAGCGTGCAATATTTCATGGCGGGCACCATCACCGTAATAGGCCTTGAAACCATAGGGCTCCACGGCGCGGATCACCTCCGGATCTATCTCGATAATGGAAAGTTTCGCTCCCTGAGCGAGCGGTGCCTGGCAGGCAATCTGGCCCACGCGGCCAAAACCGATGATGAGTACATTGCCTTGCAGATTATGTGCGGGCTCCACACCGTCCATGGAAACGCTCTGCGCGCGGGCAAAACGTCTGTACAGCAGTAAGGCAACCGGCGTAATGGCCATGGAGAGCACCACGATAGCCGTCATATTGGCGTTGACTTCGGGGCTGATGACCCTGAGCTTGAGCGCCTCGGCAAACAACACAAAAGCAAATTCTCCACCCTGCGCCATAAGCACTGCACGATCCAGCGCATCGCCATGGGAGCTCTTTGCAAGGCGCGCGACCGCATAAATACACAGTGCCTTGACCAACATCAGCGCCAGCAGACCAGAGGTGATGAGCATCCAGTTCGTGACCACCACTTGCAGATCCAACGCCATGCCGACGCCAAGAAAAAACAGCCCCAGCAGCAGGCCGCGAAACGGCTCTATGTCGGCCTCCAACTGGTGGCGGAAGGTGGATTCCGATAGCAGCACGCCGGCAACGAACGCCCCCATCGCCATTGAAAGCCCGCCGATTTCCATCAGCAGCGCTGCCCCCAGCACCACCAGTAGCGCGGCGGCGGTCATCACCTCGCGCGCCCGGGCTTGGGCCAATACCCGAAACATCGGATTGAGCAGCCACAATCCGATGGCCACCAGTGCGCCCAAGGACAAGGCGGCGATACCGATACGCTGCCAAAGCGGTGACGTGGGTTCATGCACCCATTCAGTGGGCGCCAGAAATGCCACCACCGCCAGTAACGGCACTATCAACAGGTCTTCAAACAGCAAAATGGACACGATACGCTGCCCCCTCGGCTCGGTTATGTCACCGCGCTCCGAGAGGACTTGCATAACCAAGGCCGTAGATGTGAGTACAAAACCGGCCGCGCACACAAACGCCACCTGCCAGGGGAAACCAAAGGCCATACCGACAAAGGTGAGCAGAACAGCACAGACCACCACCTGCAGGCTGCCCAGCCCAAAGATCTGCCCACGTAGCGCCCATAGATGCGAGGGTTTCAGCTCCAGTCCAATCACAAAAAGAAACATCACCACACCCAGCTCGCCCACCCGAATGATGGTGTGGGGGTCATGGATCAGTTGCAGTCCAAAGGGACCAATCATCATCCCCGCCGTCAGGTAGCCCAGTACCGAGCCGAACCCGATGCGTTTGAGCAGCGGCACTGCCACCACGGCCGCAGCGAGCAACGTAACGACACCCAATAATTGCCCTGCGTTGTCTTCAGCGGCCATAGCCTTGACCCTCAGTCCGTATCAGTAAACGTTCGTACACCCTCGATTTCGGGTGTTTCATCCGACTGGATGGCATGCGTGGCATACAACCTCAGCGTCAGCGCTTTAGCCGCCACCGGTTCGAATGACAAGACGAATCGGCTTGCTCGCAGGGTGCCCCGCAGTCCCCTTTCGCCAAGTAAAAGGCCGACGGCGAGTGCGGCGATCCTGATCGAAGTCCAAACCGGTAGCGCTGTTTTCAGGCAGTTACGCAAGCGATGCCGTGACCAGACTCGACGTTTGTGGCGTGGGCCACTTGCTGTCAGGCATGGCGTTCTAGACAATTCGGTCATCGCGCTCACGCAACAGCCAATAGGTCAGCCCCAGGGCCAGAGTGGCGCCGGCCAGCGCCGCGACTTTGGCCGGGCCGACATCGGGATCGAGAATCACGAATTTGCGGGACAGCGCAATCAACCCGATCAGGATGACCGTCTTGACCTGAATGATGCTGTCACGGCGCAGGGCCACGCGCACGATGGAGTGCTTGAATTCCATCGCGATCAGAAGCGTCATGATCATGCCGAACACACTCTGGAAGATCTTGTGGTCGAGTGGATTGAATGCATCGATGATCAGCAAGCTGAAGACAATCTGAATCAGCTGCACCAGAGACACCACGATAATCACCGCCATCACCGCTGAAAGGATGATGGCGACGGCCTGCTCGAAGCGTTCGTAAAACGTCATCACCGCCCAGTCACGACGGAGTCGTTCGAGTGTCGTCCCGGTCTGATTGCTGTTGTTCATGTGCCACTCCTTCAGAAACAGGCCAGTCCTACGAGAAATCGCGGTCGCTGTGCCTCTAGGCCTTCGTCCATGTCGAAGCGCGTGAACATGTCGCAAGTGATGTCGGCAGCCCACCAGGTCGTCACGACAGGATGTCGTGCAGCCTGGGGTACTCCACTACGCGCGCACAGTAAGGTCGTACCTGGATGGGCGGGGCTCGAGCCGAAAGATGCCCGGCGCACCAAAGAGAACATACGGGCCGCCCGTCTCACACTTTCAGGATTAGGGCAGCCCCGTGCTTCAAGCTTTGCCACTTTCGGACTTCTTCTTGCGCGCCCCCTTGCTCGACTCCTTGGACGAGTCAGGCGGTTGCGCAGATTCAGGTGGAGCTTCGGCGCTGGCCGGAGCGGCTGGCTTGCGGTCGAAGGCAACCCGCTCCGCCTTGTCGCCCCAACGTGCACGGGCGTGATCGCCCTTGCCTATGCCACCGCCGAGCATCTCGCGCGCCAGTGCCGTTTCCAGCTCGCTGCGAATCAGTCGTTTGAGCTCGCGGGCACCGAATTCGGGCTTGTAGCCTTCTTCCGCGAAGTGATCGACCAGCGTCCCTTCGAACGTCAGCGTCACCCCCTGGCTCGCGGCATTGCGCGCCACGCGATCGAGTTGCAGGCCGACGATGTGGCGGATCTCCTCCTTGCCCAGCGCATGGAAGACGATGATCTCGTCGATGCGATTGAGGAACTCGGGGCGGAAGTGCCCGCGCAGCACGTCCATCACCTCTGTCTTGGCCTTCTCGTACTCCTCGCCGGCCGCTCCGCGCGCCTTCAGCCGGCGCTGAATGATGTCGGATCCCAGGTTCGACGTGGCGATGATGATGGTGTTGGTGAAGTCCACCACGCGACCCTTGCCGTCGGTGAGCCGCCCGTCGTCGAACACCTGCAGCAGGATGTTGTAGACGTCGGGGTGGGCCTTCTCGATCTCGTCGAGCAGCAGCACGCTGTAAGGCTTGCGACGGACCTTCTCCGTGAGCTGGCCGCCTTCGTCATAGCCGACGTAGCCCGGCGGAGCGCCCACCAGCCGCGCCACGGTATGACGCTCGCCGTACTCCGACATGTCGATGCGCAACAGGGCGCCCTCGTTGCCGTAGATGGATTCGGCCAGCGCCTTGGCGAGTTCGGTCTTGCCGACGCCGGTTGGGCCCAGGAACAGGAACGTGGCCACGGGCTTGCTGCCTTCGCGCAGACCCGCGCGCGACAGCCGCACCGCATCCGCTACAGCGCGTACCGCCTCGTCCTGCCCCACCAGGCGCTCATGCAGCCGCTGCTCCAGGTGCAGCAGCTTCTCGCGCTCCTCCACCGTCAGCTCATTGACCGGGATGCCGGTCAGGCGCGAGACGATCTGCGCCACGTGTTCCGCCTTGACTTCGGCGCTGCCCGAGCCGCGCTCGCGTTCCCAGTCCTCGACCTGCGTCTTGAGTTCGGCTTCCTTGGTTTCGATGCGCTTGCCGACCTCCGCCGCATTGTCGTATTGCTTGCGGGAAGCCAGGTAGTCCTGCTCCCGGCGTAACTGGTGCAGTTCGGCCTCCAACTCCTGCACCGCAACGGGGCGGGCCGTCGCCGACAGCTTCACGCGGGCAGCAGCCTGATCGAGCAGATCGATGGCCTTGTCCGGCAGGAAGCGCGCGGTGACATAGCGATCGGCCAGCTCGGCGGCCGCGATGATCGCGTCCTCGGTGATGCTGACCTTGTGGTGCGCTTCAAAGGTATCGCGCAGGCCGCGCAGGATCATGATGGTCTGCGCCACCGTTGGCTCGGGCACCATGACCGGCTGGAAGCGCCGTTCCAGTGCGGCGTCTTTCTCGATGTACTTCTGGTACTCGTTGAGCGTGGTCGCGCCAATCAGGTTCAGCTCACCGCGCGCCATCATCGGCTTGAAGACGTTGGCCACATCCAATCCGCCTTCGCCACCCCCCTGGCCGGCGCCCACAATGGTGTGCACCTCGTCGATGAAGAGGATCATCTCGCCCTGGTGCTCGGAGATCTCCTTCAGCACCTTCTGCACGCGTTCCTCGAACTCGCCACGGTACTTCGCGCCGGCCACCATGGAATTGATGTTCAGCTCGACCAGGCGCTTGTCGCGCAGCGTCTCGGGCACCTCGCCGGCAACCATGCGCTGTGCCAACCCCTCGACGATGGCGGTCTTGCCCACGCCAGGCTCGCCGATCAGTACGGGGTTGTTCTTCTTGCGCCGCGCCAGCACCTCGATGGTGGTTTCGATTTCCTGCGCGCGGCCGATGACAGGGTCCAGCTTGCCCGCATGCGCCATCTTGGTGAGATCGCGCGAATACTTGTCGAGCTCCGGCGTATTGGTCGGCGTCTCGGCGCGGCCATCCTCCGCACCTTTGCCGACCACCTTGTTGACCTGCTGGCGCAGGGCCTGCGGCGTGAGGCCATAGCGGCGCAGCAAGTTGGCGGCCAGCCCTTCACCCTCTTCGGCCAGCCCGATCAGGAAGTGCTCGGGCCCGACGTAAGAGTGTCCTAATTCATTGGAGGCGACGAAGGCGCGACTGAGCGCATCCTTCACCCGTGGCGACACGCCGATCTCGCCTTCAAACGGCGTGTCGCCGCGCTTGGCTTCGGCTTCGATCTGGCGTTTGAGCTCATCGACCTTGATCTTGAACTGGCTCAGGATGGTCTTGATCACATCGCTGTCGGCCAGCGCCAGCAGCAGGTGCTCCGTATCGACTTCGGAGCGACCGAAGTCCGCGGCATGCTTGGCGGCTTCCTGCAACAGGGCCTCGGAGTGCTCGCTGATGCGGCTGGCCAACCCGCTACCGCGACGGCGCGGCGTGCCAGAACCTGTGGAGGCTGGTTCGCCAAACGACGCATCGACCACTTCATCGGCATCGGCTGCAGCCGGTGCCGATTCCTCTCCAATGCGGAAGAAATCGCTGCCTAGAAAATCTTCGAACAAGCCGCTGCGCGAGCCGAAAAGGGCTTCCAGCGGGGAAATGGTGCGTTTTTGCTGACGCACCAGTTGGCGGTAGTGGTCGTCACACAACAGCATGGTAGTAAGGCGACCATTGAGATTGGCTTCCACCCGCGCGGTGGCGGGTTGGCCGCAGATTTGACATTGCTTCCTGGCCATGCGGACGCTCCTTGGTCATTGAGATGACGAGGTGCGGCATGCCGCGGCACCTCGTCCCCTGGTGGGACTTCGTGGTGACCGCAATGGAATATCCGTCTCAACTTCAATCGGAATCGAGCGGCCGTGCTTCGGTGCACTTGCTTCGCGCTTCGAATCCTGGTTGGCATCGTCGGGCAGGTTCAGTGCACACTGGAAACTGCCGTAGGAAAATTCGACACGAGAAAAGCCGCTTCGCTCTTCTCTTGCTCTTGGCGCTTTCACCTCGCACCATCGGCACGTCGTTGTCGGGCGTGATCTGGATCGCCTTTTCCTCGACACCGGGACCGTCGAGGGAAATCCTGTGCTGCATCGGTTTCCTGAATATCCAACGCCAGCTTCAGCATGCCTAGCCAATCGAACGGCAAGCGCGGCATGACAAGCGCCGGAAAACCAAATCCAGCCAAGCCCAAGGGGATTGTTGCAATACTTGACAAAGTCTGCGCCTTACAGGCTAGAAGTCAAGAAAAGTATCTGGCTTGAAAGGTGGACGCGGAGAATGGGGTTTTGCGGGGCAGGTTTGAACACCACGTTGCAACCGGCAGCCAAGACCAGGCCGGCTTGACGGGTGATCATCCGTGGCAGGGACGTTCCATGACATGCTTGCTGGCAGTAACGCCGATCGACTGCTTACTGATCAGATCGATAGCGGATGAATGCGAGGATTGCGGACCAAGCCATGCCGCCGAAAAAACTCGTAAGCGCTTGATTTAAATGGTGCCCGAAGCCGGACTCGAACCGGCACGCCATTGCTGGCGAGAGATTTTAAGTCTCCTGCGTCTACCGATTTCGCCATTCGGGCGGTAGCGCTGTGCGAAGGACCGGACTATATACAGCCCTCCCTGTCCTCGCAAGGTATGCAAAAGCACATCAGGGATAATGAAAAAGGCCTCGTAAATCATGGATCTACGAGGCCTTTTAGATTGGAGGCTGAGGTCGGAATCGAACCGGCGTTCACGGATTTGCAATCCGACCTAAAGCTTAAGCCTTTCATAATCTTACGGCATATTGATTTCCGCAACAACGCAAAATTTCATTGCCTGCAAGCCTTTAGGCATGCGGGGCGTATGAAGCGATGCGGAAACGAAAAACAGCCTACCCGCTACCGCCTCTCACCCCCTCATAGGCCCGCTCACACATCGCACCAGCTACTCCACGCCGGTCAGCTTCTGCTGCCATTGCTCGGCCTTCTCGCTCCACTTCTTCGAGCAGGTCGGCGAGCAGATCGGCCGTGCTTCGCCCTGCCTGGCTTCCATCGGGAGTGCCGGAATAGCTGGCGATAAGTCCACGTATTCGGTTGAGTTCTGCGCGCAGCCCGCCAGCAACGCGATCAGCGGCAGCAGCATCAGCTTGAGCCCGTTCAAGTTCTTCATGGTTTTTCTTCCTGTTCTGTTCGTCGGCGGCCAGCCGGCGCTGGGTTTCTGCCTGCGACGCTATCGCCGAGCGCCTATCACGCTCAGCCACTTCCGTGCGGTAGTTGGCCAGGTCGGCCTGGGCCTTTGACTTTGCGGCATGGGCGACGACAGTTGCAGATTGCGCTGCCAATACCCGCAGCTGCTGGCCGCCACCGACCGCCAGCGCAAGCACCACCCCAGCGATCCACGGCCAGGCCCAGGACGGGACCAGCTTCAGCAAGGCGGCCATCACGGCACGTCCTTAAAGAAGATGTGTCGGCCGATCTTGCAGGTTCGGGTGGCGCCCTTCACCCAGGCTGGTGGCTTCTTCATGGTGGTCGAGTAGTAGTGCGTGGCACCGCCAGTCGGGTCAGGCTCGTGGGCGTCGATCACCGCCACTGCAGCCTCCCGGCACTGCATGAACTGCGCCGCCGGGATCGGTTTTTCGCCGCGCAGGTATGGGCTGTTCGGGTCGTTCTTGTTCCAGCAGCTGAACTGCCATGGCGCCTTGCAAACGCCGGCATAGCCTTCGCCCCACCAGTCCGGTTTGCCGTCGTTGTGCAGGTCCATCTCGACGCGGTTGCGGATGCACCAGCCCACGGCGACCTGGCCGCCCTGCCCTTCGCCGCGCGCCTCGCCCCAGATGGTGCGGGCCAGCACGTCAATGTCTTGTTCACGTTGGGTCATGATTTCTCCAGGCACAAAAAAGCCCGCACTCGGCGGGCAGGGTGGAAATGATCTACGCTCGTGGTTCAACGATCAGCACGGAGCGCGACATGGGAGTAGTGATTGAACGGAAGCAGGGCCAGGCGGTACGCATCTTGTTCGGCGAGAACATGAGCGACCAGGCCATCCTCGAGCTGGTCCGCTACGGCATAACCATCACCGTGACCGATATCGGCCGGCACGGCACCCGAGCACGCATCGGGATCGATGCACCTGCGTCCGTCAGCATTCTGCGTTCGGAGCTGCTCGAGCAGGCACGGGGTAATGCCTGACGCATTGCCCCTACTCCACCCTGAGCCAGCCACACAGCTCGCCAATAGCACTACTGGCTAGCCCTATCAGCGATAGTGCATTAGGCAAGTCTCTTAACCGAAACTTGCGAATAAACGCTTTCAGTTGGCAGAACCATCGTGCTGGTAACAGCGGCGCCATCGAGGAAGTACCAGTTGAACGAGTATTGCCGCGCAGCGGATATCTCCACCATCCTCGTCAATGACACCGAGGGATGCTGCCCGCCGGGGAACTCCTGGTTGGCAACTTTCAAAAGCGAATCAAGAGCGCCCGTAGGTCCATGATCAATCAAACCCAAGTACAAACTTATCTTTGCGGATGAGTTTGCAGGTGCGCTTGGGTACAACTGAGCGGACAATTCATATATACCCGCAGAAGGCAGCAGCAGGACTCCAGTAGGTTCGGAGCTTACAGTTTGGAGCACGCCGCCGATGCCATCGAAATCGGTAGAAGCTGGCCTGATTTTCTTCCATGTGTTGCCCACACTGCCCTCGGCGGCAGAGGCAAATATCCCCGAAAACTGAGCGGCAGCGAAGGCCGACCTTCGAGGGATACTATCCCATAGCGTCCAAGTGCCTGGGGCTGCACCGTATCTCCAGCGAAACTTAATCGTTGCTCGAGCATTGTCCGCACCGCTCAGATACGGGAACGCAAACTGACACAAGTTCAAACTTCCGAAACCAAGCGTCAGAACCCAGTAATAGTTCGCGACTCCGTTGCCTACCGCTACAGCGGTTTGTCCATCTGGGTGGTCCGATTGCCGAGAACCCGCCCCTGCCCCATAAATTCTCGGCGCCCAACCCTGGCCGGYAAGTTCTCCAAATAGGGTTACAGAGTCAGTACTGGCCGCGTAGGGAATTCCACGTAGTGAGCGTTGTTGTAACTTCCCGATAGCGGCAAGTATCGAGTCAGTGTTTACTACAGAAGACTCCGAACTGTTCGATAATCCAGACAGTATGACGGCGAGAACATCGGCTGGTAGATCTTCCGCCAGCGCTATTGTCCCTGTCTTGTCGGGGATAGAGACGGTCCGGGGAACTGTCACCCCCGCCGAACTTATCGTAGCGCGGCCGACGCCGAACGTCGTCCGCATACTACCTGCCAAGTCGCTTAGCCACCGCATGGCGTTAGCTCGGAATCACATACGAAACCAGAATACGCGCGGCACCTGCCGTCGCGCCGCCAGCGCTGTAGGTCGCGATCAAGTCCTGGGGCGTACCTACCGCCGCGGTGGCAGGGTCCACCTCAAACGTGGTGCCAGCCGCCGCCTTAAGATCGACCTGAGTGCTGCCCATGTATCGCGACAGTTCACCGGAAACACCAACCGATACCGACGGAGCGCCATCGAACGGCTCGTCGATCACGATCGCCACTTTGCGCACGACAGCGTTAGCGGGTAGTTGGAACATGCTCACGGTGCCGATCGAGTCGAACTCAAGATCGGTAGTGTCGGTAGCCTCGAGGTTCGTAGCGGCTGCCGACGAGGCAAACGAAAGGTTGCCTGCACCATCGGTGACCAGCGCGAAACCGGCAGTGCCATAGCTCGGCGGCATCTTGAACGTCAGGTTCTGCGTCATGCCGGCGTCCGGCCGGCTGATCGTCATCGTCCAGTCCGCGCCGCTTTCCGCCGCACCCTCGTTCAGGGTGAGACTGTCTCCGCTGGCCTGGATGCTACTCCCCACCAACGGTACGTCGTCGGTGTCGTCGGCGTTGCGCGCACGGATTTTGCCTCCCGTACTCTTCAATTGCAGTCCGTTGAGGCCCAATCGAAAAAGAGTGCTGAGCGTGCCGCGTAGGTCGAGAAAGCGCATGATGGTTACCTCAGTTCAGGTTGAGCACAACGAAGCCAGCGCCGGCGGTTGCGCCGGCACCTGGGGTGATTTCGAGATAGATTCCGGTGCCGGCGGCGAGCGAGGCACCAGGCGTTGATTCGTAGGTGGCGGCGAAGTCAGGTGCCACCTGATCACTGTCGAGCAGCACGACACCGGCTTGCGTGCGTATCCGCAGCGCTGCGCCTTCGCCATTGAAAGGAGTGGTGATGATCAACTGCACAGAAGCCAGCAGGCTTGGCTTTGTAATAGTGTGCAGCAGCCGGGTTGAGGCATCTCCGAAGGCAAATTCAAATGCGCCTAACGCACTCCCATCTCCCGGCGGCCCTGGCGGCCCCTGCCTCCCTGCCGCCACGACGATGGCCGGCGCGGCCACTGGCTCGTGCACCAGCACGAATGGCTGGCCAGCGACGATGACATCAGGTGCAGCAGCCATGGGCAACTCCTCGGCGCACGGTCACGGGGCCGTCGAGCCAGCGGTCTACGTCGCCGTTGCTCCAGGTGATATCCAGCGTGTAGGTCACGCCGTCGAGCGGGATGGCGGTGCTCTGTGCTGGGGTGAGCACGATGTTCAGCTGGCCCACACCAAGCACCTGCAGGCCACCGTTGGCGGTGGTCAGCTGCAGGCTGTAGTCGGGGCCGGCGAGTGTGAGCACAGCAGTGGCATCAGCCAGGTCGACGCCCTGCTGATACACCAGCCAGCCGCCGCTGGCGTTTTGGCCGGCGCCGTTGAGTGCGTTGATTTCCACCGTGTCGTCACCCACCACACCGACTAYCCACGGCGCTTGCTGCGGCGGCTGGCGGTTGAGTGCGGTGAAGCCGCTAACGCCCTCCACCCAGCACGGCCACTCGCCCGGCAGATCGTGCCCGGGCACGGTCAGCAGCAGCGATGGAGTTTTCTGCACCTCGGCGATGGCGCGGCGCTCCCAGCGGGGTTGCAGCAGGTAAAGCGGTTTGCGGTTTGTCGCGCCCGGAACGATGGGCAGGTCTAGGCAGGCCGGCTGCATGGCTGGCTACTCCGAGTCGAGTGGGTTCAGTTGTATTCGGTGAGGGGGGTGACGATGAGCAGATAGCCGCCAGCGTCAACGCGCTCCAACTTCATGTGACTGAGACTTGCAGCGGTGAACGAGAGAATCTCGCCGCCCAAGGCGACGTTTGAGTAGATCGGGCCGCCGAACTCGAACTGCACCAGCGTGCCGGCCTGCAGAATCATCTCGCTCTGCCGGATGTATTCATTGAGCAGCGTCACAGTGCCGGAACCTAGCTCGATAGGCACACCAACAGCCATACGGCGCCATCTGGACGAATCCACATCGCTGTACACACAGAACCAGGTTTCCTCAGTTGTGAGGTCGAGGTAATGCGAGTTCACCGGCGCCAGAACTGTGCCAACGGGGCTGCCGGAGCCCCGGTATTCGTGCTGTACGGTCATTCGTAATCTCCTGCGGTTAAAATTGCGCCGTCGCTGTCAGCCAGCAACTCTCCGTCAACATCGGCCAGCGCATTGCCGCTGCCAGCCTCAAGCGCCGCCACGCGTGTGATCAGGTCATTGATCTGCACCTGCTGCGCGGCGATTGCCGGCTGCAGCCCCTCCAAAAATCCCGCCGTTACGCCGATGTACATCACGCTGCCAGCGGGCCAGTCCTGCTCGAGCGTGCCCTCGAGCCCGCGCGTGAGCGTGGCCGAGCCGCTGACTACCACTGCCTCGGCGATCTCCCAGCGTTCGGCAGCCAGACCCACGAAATCACTGAACGTCAGCCGATAAGTGCCATTGGCCAGGGCTACGTCGAGCACAGTCACACCGGGCGCGAGCTCTACCGGCTCCCACCAGTTGTTGATGAAGTTCTGCATGTGAGGCCTCTATACCCAACTGATTTGCGGGTAGCCGCCCGGCCACCCGTAGTAGTCGTCTGCGCGCACGATCTGCCCGGTTACCGGGTTACCTGTGCCATTCACCCAGCGCTGCCCGACCTCGGAGAAAAAGCTTCGATAAAACGGCCCAACCACGGTGCGCGGGCGGTCCAGAGTGCGGCTCATGCTGCTGGCCACAATGCCGGCTGGGCCGATTGCCGGGCCGGAGTAGGCCTCGACCTGCATCAGGTCACCGCCGCCCGGGTAGTCATACGGCTCGCGAGAGCGGCACAGGCTGGCCACGTTGTTGGAGTGCGCAACCAACCACATGAGGCGCACGTCCTGCTCGCGCAGTACGTTGCCTTCACCCGGCAGGGTGAGGATGTAGGCAACCGAACCCATCACCAACCCCTGCCCGGCGCGAAACACCGCAAACGGGTCAGGCTCGATGCCGCTGCCGCCGGCGTAGGTGCCAGTCCAGGTGGCGACGTCATCGGGCAGCCCGCTCTCGGTAACCGTGCGCGTGGCGGTGAGCGTGGCGCCTACCTGGTCTATCTCCAGCTGCTCGCTCAGTGAGTGCTCGTCAACCACACTGCCGCCGTACAGCAACTCGAACTCGGTGCTGCGGGTCAGATCCCAGTGGCGGTCATCCACGGCCGTTGAAACGTAGTCGTAGGTTGCGACCTGGCGGCGGCTGTAACGCGCTGTGCGCACGGTGCCAGCGTTGTCATACCAGGCCGTGAGCAGCGCAGAGGTTTGCTCGGTCTCTTCGTCACGGTTACGGCTGCCGCCGCCAGGCGCTGTTGTATCGATGAGCGAATAGGTGGGGTTGCCCAGCGCGGTTTCGCGATCCTCCAGCAGGTTGATGTTCAGATGCTCCAAGGGATCGCCGGTCGGGCCAAACAGGGCTTTGTCGACTATCACCTCCACCAGCCCGCAGTAGCTGGCTGGAGCGCCGCCAGGCGAAGAGCCTGGCGCCGTGCCCGTTGGGTGCGGCAGGCCAACGCCGCCGAAGGCCAGCAGGCTGAGCGCAAACAGCATGCGGTTTTTATGGGCGCCCATGAACGACCATCTGACGCTGTAGTCTGCGGCCTGGCCAACCAGTCGCCACTCACCGGTCGTGTTTTTTGCGGCGCACAACGGCTGGTCCGTGCCCTGGCCGCGCTCTGCGAGAGACCAGGAGCGCGTGACGCTTTGCTGAACGCCATCTGCGTTACGCCAACCCAGGGTGAACGTGTCGGTAAAAATGGGGTAGTCGACGATCTGCGCTGCCGGTTCATCATCCTCTTCCCACCACAGCGGCACGATCCGCCGGGCGGTTGTGAAGAAGCCGCTACCATCAGGCCGTAGGCCGGACCAGAAATACCCATCCCGCATGATCGCCCGCCCCCACCACGCACCACCGGCCGCCTCTACGACGGGGTCAGGTATGTCCGGGCGGCCCATATCAAACGTCCACGTAACCGCGCGGGCATCGTTGAACCTCGGCAGCGGCATGCTGCCGCCGCCGGCCAGTTCCAGCGTGCTGACGCCACCAAGGCTGACCACCCGCCCATGCCACGGCCAGCCAATCGCGACGATCTCGTCGTCATGCCATTCACGGAGCATTGAGGAAGACCCTCGTTTCCTGCGTGCCTTCGGCGTCCTGCATCAGCAGTTCATTGGTCGGTTTGCGCGTGAAGGCCACCAGGCCTTCGCTTGACCACACCAACCGATCAGGGTGATAGGTGCGCGACACTTCAGTGATGGGGCTCACAAGGCCGCCACCACCGCCGGAGGACGGCACCCGGTTCGGGTTCCAACTCCCCACCCCCACCGCCGGCCCGCGCGTGCCGCGCCGCTCCAGTTGCGGCAACTGGGCATTCTTGCGCGGGGACTTCTCCAGGGCGTTGAGATCTTCCTTGATCCCTCGGCGCTCATTTACCAGGCGCTGGCCGATCGCGCGGCGCTCATCGGCGCCGGTTGCGGCCCGGCTTGCGGCCATGCCCTGGGCGATGGCGCGTCGTTCGTCAGCGAGCGTCATGTGAACTCCAGCAGGTCATGCGGCACGGCCACCCGGTAGGTGGCGGCCGTGCTCAGATCCAGTTCGTCGATGTGGTACTCGTCAATCTCCGGCGCCTCGACGCGGAAGTCGCGCGGGTACTGCTCAGAGCCTGGGAATGGCACGTCATAGTTGCCGCTGAAGCCCATCAGGGTTTCGTCGAACTCCGGCGAGTCAGGCCGGCCGCCGAGTTGCGTCACAAGGTCACGCGCGGAGGCGCGCCCGGGTCCGGCTGGCACAGCCGGCGGCGCAGGCACGGTAATCGGGTCGGTCACGTCGCCACCGCCCCGGCTCACGCCGAGGGTGATAGTGGTGATCGCCGTCTGCGCATCGATGCTCAGCTCATGAGTCAGCAGCCATACAGGCGCCTCGCAGCGGCAGCGCTGGTCCTCAACGCGCAGCGTCTGCTGCAGCGTCACGCCCATGGCGTCGCTTGTCGGCACGTCGAAGCTCAGCCGGTTACCCCGGTGCGCGGCGAGTATCTGCACGCGCGCCATGGCCACCGCGCACACCAGCGCGGCTTGCCACCGGCTTTGCTCGCGCAGGTTCACCACCCAGTCACCCACGGCGTCATAGCTGCCGCCGGCTTCCAGACCCTTCCAGCCGGGCTCGGCGAACGTCTCGGCGCGTTCCTGATCGGAGCTGTCGACGGCAACGCGATCACGACGAATCACTTCCCCGGCGGCGGCGATGCTGCCCGGCGCCTCGACGCGCAGTGCGTAGGTTTCGGTTACAGCCTGCACCCAGCGCCGCGCACCGGCCCAGGCGCCGCCCAGCAGCAGGTCGGCGTAGTTGTTGATCCACACAAACTGCGGGTCGCAGAACTGCCCGGTGTTCGTGCCGTCTGTCACGGTCAGCGGCAGGCGGTACCACTCAGAGTTGAAGATTGCCCCGTAGCCCGCGCCGGTCGTGCCCTCCTCAATCATGGGTATATCGGGCAGCTCAGTCGTTTCGAGGTGCCACACGCAGAACCCGCCAATGCCTGTCAGGCCGCTCAGGTTCGGGTGCTGCCAGTTGAAGTTGTCGCGGCGCTCGCGCAGTTTCGGGTAGCGCCACAACGCGTCCACCTCCACCACGTTCACGCGCTCATCGAGGTCGACCGGGCTCCAGGCCAGGCTGCGGTCGAGCGTAACGCCATCGCCGTATACGAAGGCCGGCGCCGTGGCCGCCCAGGGCGTTACCACCAGCTCGCCACCGGGCAGGCGGTTGAGGCTGGCAGCGCGGCTGCTCATACGCTCCTGCGCGTAGTCCCACCGGCTGCGGCCGACTGGGTCCTCGAACAGATCCGCACTCCAATTACCGCCCACCAGGGCATCCACCCCGGCAATGCTCAGCGCCTCGATGGCATCCTGCAGGCGGTCGCTGCACTCCAGCGCGATTACACTATCTACCGGCTCGAACGATGGGCGAATCACCCAGCCGTCGAACAGCAGGTACTCCAGCCACGCGCCGTCACGCCATTCCTTGTAGTACACCGCAAAGGTTTTGCCGGTGTACCAGGTCGGGTCGATGGGGCCGGGGTCGAGCAGCAACTCGCAATCAGCCAAGCTGGCTGCGCCGCGCTCCTGCTCAACACGGATCGTACCCGTCAACAATTCGCTCACATCCTCGCCGGCGAGCATCGCGCGCACATCCCACAGAATGCTGTCACGCGGCGCCACCGTTACCGGCTCGGCCCCGCCGCCCATGCTCCCGGCATTGATCGGCGCGCCGTTGATCAGTAGGCCGTTGATCATGCTCAGACTTCCTCAGCAGTAAACGACCACTCGTGGCGATCAGTCATCGACTCATCCGGCGGCGACACGAACACCATCAGCACCGGCATCCAGCACACCTGATACGCCGTAGCACCAGCCACTGCCGTAAAGGTCACCGCACGGCCTACCGCACTCACCGGGCTGCGCTGCCAGCGGTCATCTACATAGGCAAACGCCCAGGGCGCACGGTCCGGCCGCACGTCAGTCGTGAGCGTGGTGGTCAGGCTTTCAGTGCTGATGCTCAGTGGCTTGGTGCAGCGCAGCTCAAGGGGTTCGTCATAGTTCAGTCCACTGAGGCCAGGCGGCAGAATTCCGGAACCGCTGACGCTGACGGACATACGCCGCGTCCAGTGGCGAAACTTCACCGGCCGACCGCGACTGCGGTAGCGAATCACCCCATCACCGAGCGGGGCATAGCTTTGTACGGGCGCACCCTTCTCTGCCTCGATGGCAACGCCACCGAGGGTCAGCTTGGTTACAGTCATGGATCAACTCCGAGGGCGGCCGAACTTCACGCGCTGCCGGCGCAGGATCTGCTCGAACGGTTGTGGCTCTGCCAGCATTTCGTAGCGCTGCCCCTCCACATTGAGGGTCACGCGGCCAAGGTCGCGGCCAGGGGTGGCGCCGGGTACGGAGGCAGCCAGCTCAGCGGCCGACCCACCGGCCAGGTCTTGCACAGCCAAGCCCTGCATGCGGCTCATCAGATTTTGCGAAGCTGCCGCAGTGAGTACACGCTCACCACCGCCGAAAACAACCAATTCCGGGCCGCGCTCGCCCACCCAGGCCATGCCTGGCGGGGCGCTGTTGGTGCCGGTGGCGAAGCCCGGGATGCCCGAAGTAGGCTCACCCGGCAGGCTCACCTTTACTGGCAGCACAATCTCAGTGCTGCCAAGCTGTGCGGCCAGGCTCTGAATTTGCGCACGTACCGCTTCAATGCTGGCTTCATCAGCCGTAACACTCACGGGCATGCCTTCCAGTTGACTGGCCTGATCTTTGAGCGCCGCGATGCTCACGCCAATTGCCGTGATCTTGTCTTCAGCCCTGGTTTTCTCGATATCGTTTGCTGCCAGCTCAATCTCCTGCAGCTCGCGAATAAAGAACGAGAAACCCGCCGTGCTCTCCCCGGCCGCAGCCAGATCGCGCAGCACCTGCAACGCAGCCTGCGCCTGCCGCTGAGCGCCCTCAGCGTCACCGGCGCTGACCGCATTGCGCGCAGCTCCTCGAAGCGACATAAAGTCGATCAAGCTCGGCTCACCCTGCCCGCCCGACATGATCTCGGTCATGGCTTGCTGATAGCGCTGCTCGATCTTCAGGCGATCATCGCGCACCTTCTCCAGGTCGCGCTGCGCGGCCTTCTCGGCCTGCACCTGCTGCTTGATGGCGTCTTGCGTGGCCTTTACCGTCTCACCCTGCAGACGTTTAATTTCAGCGGTGTATTGGCGAAAACCAGCCAAATCAGCATCACGAGAAGCATCCTGCTGCTTCCTGTTCTCTTCGGCATTTTTCCGCTGTTCTTCAGTGAAACCTGTTTGCTGTCGCAGCAGCTCGGCGTGATAAGCCTTCCATTGCGCTAAGCCTTGATTGATCTGCTCATCAGTCATGTACAGGTCAAGCACGCCAAATCCATCAGCAGCCGCTTGAAACTTTTCTATCTCCTTCTCGGCTCGGCTGATCTCGTCGACGTTACCTGTGAGGCGAGCGGCGATGTAGCCGAGATCCTGCCCCAGGGTGGCAGTGTTGGCACCAGCCTTGATCGTCCATTCAGCAAGGGTCACCAAAGCACCGGCAAGTTTGACGATGCCATCGACCACAGCAGGGTCGGACACGGTCTTGGTGACCTCCTGAATCGCCTCAACCAGCGGCGATACATCAGCGCCGCCAATCGCCGCATTCCAGGCGTTCTGCAGTCTGGTCAGGGCATCGCCTACGGTAATGTTCATGCCATCAACCGCACTGCCCAAGCTATCCATCTGGCTCAGCAGCGCAGGGACGAAAACATCCGTGGTCAGCTTGCCATCGGTGGCCATCCTGGCCAGCTCTTCACGCGTCTTGCCCAAGCCTCGCGCCAAGGCATCGGTTAGCGCCGGAGCGCTCTCAACCATGGCATTGAAGGAATCCCCCTGCAGCTTGCCCTGCTGCAAGGCTTTGCTGAATTGGTTGATCACCTGGGTGGCACGCTCGCCTTTGGCGGCACTGGCCACCAGCCCGAGACCGATGGTCTCGGTAAACTGCAAAGCCTCGCGGTTGCTGAACCCGCGCTCACGCAACACGGACAGCGAGTTGATGTAAACCTCGGCGTTGTTCGTCATGTTGGTGAAGGTGCGGTCGCTGATCTTGCGCAGTGCATCCAAGCTTTCGGCGTACTCTTCATCACTGCGCGTGGCCAGTTTGATGCGGTCAGTCATCTCGACCCACGCATCAGAGGTGCTGGCGATAGTACGGAGCGCCCCAACGAGCGTCTGCACGCTCAGGTAACCAACTACAGCCTGCCCAGCCTGGGCAATACGCTTGTCGAGCGAGTCGAGATCCTTGCGCACCTCATCGAAGGCTTGCTTCGAATTGTTCTTCCCGTCGATCACCAGCTGGGTTCGTACACGGCTCATGCATTAAGCTCCCGCAACATTTTCCGGAATGCATCCGGCTTCGCCTGCGCCCCACGGGCTACGATCAATGCCCGCCGCATTGCGGCCTTCTCTTCGCCATCAACTGCAGCAAGAAAGGCCTCGACTTGGCCAAGCGTATAGCACCGCATGTCGCCCCATTGGTGCCCTGCCCCGATCAGGCGTTGGGCGACTGCAGCCCAGCCAGCGCACTTGCCATCACCGGCAGGGCCTCGCCGAAAAAACCGGCGTTCGCCCGCACCACCTGCACTATCAGTTGAGCAGCAACAGGCGCAGACAGCAGCCAGAGCTGAAAGCGGTTCAGACTCGTGGTGGCGCGCAACACCTTGCGCAGCTCACCAGCATGTTGCACGGCGTAGTTGTTGATGGCCGAAACGCTGCCAGCCCCCATCAAACCCATCACCGCCTGGGCGCTTTTGCCGAACAGCTCAAAATCCTTGAGCCGCACCGGGTACAACTTCACCTTCTTGCGCCCGAGCAGCACCACTTCGGGCTCGGGAATCAGAATCGTCAGATCGGACATAAAAACTCCGGGCAATAAAAAACCCGCCGAAGCGGGTTTTCTTAATCAGTTCCTGGCTATTTCTTTCGAGAGCCAGACATGTAGCTGCTCCTGACGCAGCCATTGCCATCGAAGCTTACGCTCGTGGCGTTTACGTACTTGTCGTTCCAGTAGGTGCTGGTCCCTGCACCCGCTGCACTATCGCCATTTGGGGTGCCGTACATGCTTTCCACGTCCTTCCTGCTCATGCCCGGCACCACTCGCCCCTGAACCTTGGCCTTGCGCAAGTCCTGCTCGGAAAGACCAGTAGAGCACCCAGTGCCGCCACTGTTCGAACCAGCAATGCTTACAGAAGAGTTAGACGCGCTGCTACGTGCAGGGGCGGCAGTAGATGCTGAACCCGCCTCTGTCGTAGCCATTTTTACAGGCTCACTGGAACCAGAAGGCGGCTGGTTGTAGGCAGAAACGACAGCATCAAGCCCATGCTGATCGGGGCAATTCTGCTGGGTGAAAGTCACCTTGCCGCTCGCATCCACACAACGGAAGATGGTCGCGGCCATGCTTTGGCTTGCGAGCAGCAGCAGGATAAGGGCGAAGTACTTGGCCATGGTGGACTCCATTCCGTGACGGATTTGGCAATACGCTAGCACCATCCAGCATCCTTGAAAACAGGCCGGCCTTGGCAGAGCCTCACACCACGTCGGTGTTCTGCACTTCCATCTTGAAGATGGCAGCCTCGCCCACATCGATGATGTTCGGGTCGGGCAGCATACGCAGCTGCACCGGGATCACGCCAAACTCGGCGCCCTGGTTCAGCGGCAGGCCACCATTCAGGCTGATGCGCACGTAGTAGGCCAAAGTGCGGCGCTTCTCGCCGTCGCCGGCTTCGTTCACCTGCTCCCAGAGCACGCGGTAGAACTTGCGGCCAGTCACGAACGGGCTGATCACATCGACGGTTGGGTAGGTGTAATCCACCTCGATCGGCAAGCGCTTGAGGCCGCCATCGCTGGGGGCAGCCTCAGCGTTGATGTCATCGGCCAACTGACCACCAAGAAGCACATGAATGCCACCCGGAGTTACCGCGTAGTCGATGCCGCGTTCATAGACCGGTGTGCCGCCAGCACCAGTCACTTCACTGACCACCAGCGGCAGGTTAGCCAGCATGATGGTGCGGTCGACGTAAGCATCATGTTCTTCAGCTGCCACGGTGCCACTCGGCACGCGCTCGGTGGAGCCGTACAAGATCACCGCCGCCGCGGCCGGGGTGAAGTTCACGGCCTCGCCGGTGCAGTTCAGCGCCGTGGTGGAGGTCACGCCGTCCAGTTCAGGCAAGCCGATACGGGTCGGGTCTTGAATAGTGATCTCGGTCGTCTCCGGCTCCACGGTCACGTTCTGGAGCTTGAACAGCTCTTCGAAGACGCGAGTCGGATAGGCCGCAACCTTGGTCGGGCCGCGGAACAGTTGGGTATGCAGCATGGGTTTCTCCTGGCCGGCGGCCGTCAGTTGTAGGTCTGGACGTACTGGATGCCCAGACGGATGGTGATGCTTTGGGTGGTTTCGCCTTTCACCGCCCAGCGGTATTCGGCTTCGTCGCCTTCCTCATCGAGCAGGCCGGGGAACTTGCGTTCGGGCAGGTCCTGGCCAATGCCGAAGGCGCGCAGCACATCGACGTGGAAGTTGGCCATGTCTTGTTCGGTGGCTGTCTTCTTGAACACACCTTCGATTTCGTACTCACGCACGCGAATGGCTTGCGGACTGGCCCAGCCGATCAGCCGGTCATTGCCGCCGCGCAGCAGCACGTGCATGTGGGGCGCGTTGTCTTTCGCCACTTCAGGCGCGACGAACACGGCCTGCACGTCGGTGTAAAAGCCGGCAGTTGGCTTTATCAGCTCAAGCCGCGCCTTCGCGGCCGCTGTCACAGCGGCCACGTTGGGGAAAAGGGCCATGGGTTACCTGCTGTACTTGAGCAGCTCACGGCGCATCCGCCGCTGGAACTCTTGCTCGAGGCGTTTGTTGACCCAGCGCACGGTGGTCACCGTGGTGAGTTGTTTGAAGAACCAAGCCACGGAAGGCCCCATGGCCGGCATCAGGCCATTCCGGGTGCCGGTACCGTAGCTGTAGGTGAACTGTCCGCCACGGCTTTTGACCATCCGCGTGACGCTGCTACGCGTAGCCAGCGGTTGCCTGGCAAAGCTGGAGGGGTTGACGAAGCCAGCGGCTACCTTGTGCCCCTTGAAACTGCCCACAAGAATCCGCGCCCGCGTGGCGTCGATGGCCTGATAGCCCCAGCGCTTGTACTCGGTGACGTATACCCCGGCAGAACTGGGGATGAGGCGCGCATCGAAGCGTCCCTTGCGCACGTTCACGCGCTTGACCACGATGCGCTTGTTGACCCAGCTGCGCCCCTTGAACATCTTGGCGATGATCGGCGTATAGCGCCGCTGCCGCGTGTCTGATGCTGTGGTATCAAGCGCACCGCGCAGCACTGGCTCAATCTGCCGGCCGATGGACGCCAACTGCCGCTTTGCAGCATCAAAGGCTACCGGGCGAATACCGATCTTCAATCCACCGGAAGTAGCCATAAGCCCCTCACCACCCCGTCGTCGGTATCGTCGGCGTAGTTGGCGACCAAATACAGGTCGCCCTCCACGCGCAGCTGGTCCCCTGCCTGCGGGCGCCCTACTTCGATAATCGCCACCTCAGCCCGCGTCATGTAGCTGGTCACCTGTCCCAGCTCATCGCGATACGGCGCCTCATGCGTCAGGTGCACTCGGCAGCAACGCGGCGCGCCATCGGCGGGCAAGTACTCCCCGGCCTGGCCGACCAGCTCGCTGCAGGTGATGGCCACCTCGGCACGCTGCCCGGTGAAGTCTCGCACGTCGTCGATCAGCAACAGCCGCCCATCGCCGCGCAGGTAGCGCCCAGCCTGCAGCCGCTCATCCCACCAGGCCCGCACCGTGACCTTGGCCGGCGCACGCAGGCCGGTATGGGCTGGGGCGTCGGTGGATTCTTTGGAGCGAATGCCGACCCAGACCCAGTCGAGGACACTCACCGTCAGGTCGGTATTGAGTCGGAGGATGTCAGCGGGCGTAGAGAGTTGGCCGGCTCGCATCTAAACCCCCAACTGCACACGGTAAGGCCAAAGCAGGTTTTCCGCTGTCGGCATCTTCGTGTAGATGGTGCCGACCACACCCTGCTCGCGGTTGGCCACCAGTTCGGCAGCCAGGATCAGAATGGCGGCGCGGACTGGCGCAGGCACATCGGCGTAAACCGGCCCACCCTCTTCCGGCTGCTCGGCAGCCAGCCAGGGAATGGGCCGGTTGATGAATTGAGCCGCCTGCTCGATGCCGGCGGCGAGCTTCTCTTCCAGGTCGGCATCTTCCTGGCTGTGCCGGATACGCAGATGACGCTTGAAGTCTTCAAGGCTTGGCACAGACATGGATGCGCGTCCTACTCGTTGGGTTTCTTCTCGGTCGGCTTGGCAGCCGCTTTGTTGGCGGGCTTGCTGGCCTGCTTGTTCTGAGGTTCAGCCTTGGCTTTTTCCACCTTGGGCTCCTCGACAAGGCCGAGCAGCGCCAATTCCTTGGCACGCTCAACCGACACCTTGATAGTGCTGCCGCGCTTGGCATACACGCCCTGGTTATTGAACCCCTTGAGGGTCTTCACTTTCACATCAGCCATGGGTCATGGCGCCCAGTTGCCTGGGCGCCCTCCTGATCAGGGTCCAGCCGGCGCTTCGAACTCGCCGTGCACGAACGACTCGGGGCGGTACACCGCCAGTGCCAGGCGTTCCTCGGCGCGGATGGTGACCATGTTTTCGCGGAAGTTGGCGCCGTCCTCGGTCGAGACTTCCACCGCTGCATCCTCGCGGTCGAACACCTGGGCGGCGATATTCATCGCGCCCACCAGGAACTCGCCTTCCGGCACGGCGTTGGTGTCCACCACCGGCAGGCGCCACATGCGCTGGGTGCCGCCTTCCTGCACGTTCACCCAGATGTACGAGCCGTTGTCATCCTTCTGCAGCTCGATGTCGGCCCAGTCGATCGGGTTCAGCGCAATGGCGCTGGCACGGTACTCGGCGATGCGAACCTGCAGGATGGCGCGCCGCAGGGTGTCGATCTTGGTGTCGCCAGTTTTACGCAGGCCATCGTCGAAGGCGGTGGCTTGCGGGATCAGGCCCAGCAGGTTCTGGCCAGTACCGTCGCCGGCGATCAGCTGCTCTTCTTCCTTGTACTTCAGGCCGTAGATGGCGCGGCCGTTGATGTAGCTCTGCAGCAGCGGGATATCGGCCAGCACCTGCTTGGAAGCGCGGAACCAGTGGGCGATGGTCTTGACCGTGGTGGTCTTGAGTTCGAACGACAGGTCGGACTGCGGCTTGGCAGTACCCTCGGCGACCATGGCTGCCATGTTCTGGAAGCCGCTTTCCTGCACGAACTCGATGGCGTTCGAGCCGGTGCGGCCCGGCATAATCAGGTCACGAATGGTGAACTGACGTTCCGGCGCGGTGATGATGCCCGGCACGCGAGTCGGCTCGATGGCCACACCCACGCCACCGGTACCGGTGGTCGCGCTGGTGATGTTGGTCACCGCCTTGAGGTTCATGCGGGCGATGCCACGGCCCTTCTCGGCAAGCGCCTTCAGGTCGTCGGTTTCGCTGAACTGCTCGCCGACGGACTTGGCGCCGGCCGGGTCGTTGCTGGAGAAGCGGCGAGCGAGCTTCTGCTCGACTTCCTGCAGGCGATCCTGCAGCCCCAGGCCGGACTTCACCAGGCCATCGAGCACGGTCTTGGTGTCATCCAGGATCTTGCCGTGCTGTTTGATTTCTTCGCTGGCCTTCTCGGCGAAGGTCTTGATCTCGGCGTCACGCTTGTCCAGCGCTTCCATCACCGATTTCAGTTCCAGTTGATCGTCCGCGCGCTCTTTGCGCTGCAGGCGGCTGTGCTCGTTACGAGCGGTGTTGCTGAGTGCGTTGTGCATTGAGTAGTCCTCAGAATTGTGGAAGAGACAGGCCAAGCGTGAGCCGGTCGCTCAGCGCCTTGATGCCGTCGGGTTCCGCCTGTTCGCCCTCGGACTCACTCCGGAGCAGATGCTTCAGGCCGCGATTGGCGATCACCGCAGCCTGGGTTTTCGAGAAGCCTGCCTCGCGCAGGAGCTGCTCAAATTCGGGGAGGCTCGGTAGCGAGCCATGGGCGAGCTTCGACTTGATGGTGTCGATGCGCGCATCGTCGTTGGCCGGGAAGGTCACCAGGCTGATCTCGACCAGATCCAGCTTGGTGAGCGTGCGCACGCCGGTCTTTTCATCGCGGCTGGACTCGCGCACGTAGTAGCCGATGGAAAGGCCAGACACGGCGCCGGCCTTCATCAGCGCGTGCGCCTCGATGGCGCGCGGCACGCCATCCAGAATCAGTTGGCCGTCACCGAACAAGCCGCGGTCGTCTTCCTTGAGGTTCTTCCAGACGCCTACCGGCTGGTCGCTGCGGTGCTGCCAGAGCACCGGCACGGGGCGCCCCTTGGCGGCGATCTCGGCCAGGCTTTCGGTGAAGGCACCGGGCGCGACGATTTCCAGGTAGGAATCGACGACGCCGAACACCGAACCGTAGCCAGAAAAAAGGCCGTCATCGCTGACAGCCTTCACGTGTAGATCGAAGTCCCTGATCTTCAGGGCAGCCGACTTGCGGTTCATTCGGGGTTCTCCGGTTTGTCTTCGTTCAGCCAGTCGATCAGAGCGTTTCGTGCCTGCTGGCCCTGGCTGTCGCCGCCGAGCTTGTCGATGGGGAGTAGGTTCGATTGCACGGTGAGCGCGTCGGCGTTGCCGCCTCGGCGCGGGAGGTTTTCTTTCTCGCGGCAGTCGTCGCGGGTGTAGATGCCGTTCTGCACCATGGAGCTGTAGAAGGCCGCGCGGGCGGCGCTGTCGGCGCGCAGTAAGCCTTCCGGGTTGAACTTGGCGAAGTACTCACGGCGCTCACCCGGCTCCAGCAGCCAGCGGTTGATGCTTTGTTCGATGCGCTTCATCCAGGGCAACAGGGTGAAGCTCAGGAAGGCGATCATCTCCTGCTCCATGCCGGAGCCCCACTTGGTTGCACCTTGCGCCGAGTGGCCAACCATCCACGGAGGGGTACGGAACCAACGGCAGATTTCCTCGACGTTGAAGCCGCGCGTTTGCAGCATCTGCGCGTCTTCTGGCGTCATGCTGACCTGCTGGTACTTCATGCCAGCCTCAAGCACCATGGTCTTACCGGCGTTCACCGCGCCAGTGAACTGCTGCACCATGCTGTCGCGGATCTCGTCGCGCTGTTCCTTCTTCAGAACCTGGTCAGTGGAAAGCACGCCGCCCAGCTTCATGCCGTTGGCGAACATCTTGCTCGCCGACTCGTCGGCAGCCATGGCAGCGCCGAACACGTTGCGCCCCATGGCCAACGGGCTGAGACCCTGCAAGGGGTCAGTGCCAAACCCGCGAATGTGGATTAGCTCGCCCTCTCGCATCACCAGGCGCAGGCCGTTGAGGTCAACGTAGGTGTACTCAATGTCACCCGAGCTGAGGCGCCGCACGCTCATGCGCTGCGGCAGCAGGAACTCCAGAGCGATCACTCGGCCGGCAGAGCGCGTTGGTAGCAGGAAGGCATTGCCATGCAACAGCAGGCTGGCAACGACGCATTCCCAGAACTCGACAGGGGTCTGCTCAGCGTTGGGCTGACGGCTGATCACGTCGTGCAGCGGGTGCCCGTCAGCCACTTCGGCGGCGTTGCTGCCACGGCGATACAGCGCAATTGGCAGCGTTGCGATGGTCTCAGCGATCAAGCGCACGCAGGCCCATACGGTGGATACCTGCAGCGCAGTCTGCTGGCTGACGGTCTTGCCGGATGCCGAGTCGGTACCGTAGAAGGCTTGCCAGAAGTCGCCCGTGGTCAGTTTGATGGTCTGCCCCAGGAAGCCCGCCAGCGACGACTTGATCAGCCCGGGTTCCGCCGAGCGCACCAGCGCTTGGCCGAGCACAGCTTTCAAGGATTTAGTCACTGGTCAGCCCCTTGCGAATGAAGCCGGCAATCACCAACAACGCCACACCGCCAGCTAGCAATGCCCAGCCAATGCCCAGCAGGACGAACACACCAGCCACCAGCAAGCCGAGCCCCAGCAGCGAACACATCAGGAAGATCAGCAAGCCGGTATTCATGGTTGGCACCTGTCACCCGACGATGATCGGGTTGGAAATGAAGTCGTCGATGTCGCCTTTCGGCTCTTCAAACTCGGCAGCCGTCGCCCGGGCAATCGCCATGAGCATCGCCAGCACGCCGTCGATTTTTTCGCTTTCGCGGTCTTTGCCGATCTGGCTCAAGCCGTTGTATTTGCTGGTGAGCTTCTTGGCGTTGGAGATCATCCAGTCCATCACCGGGCTTTCTTCGTGCACCAGCTTGCCGGTCAGCACCAGGTTCTCCACCTCGATGATCGGGGCGGTGAAGGTGCTGGGGTTCTGGCCGATCTCCACCGCCGGCACGCCCTTCTCCATCAACTTCTTGACGAAGTACGGGGCGAACTTGGGGTCATAGTCGAGCTCTTCCACGGCGAACATCTGCAGGTCGCCAGGCTTCTCGATCACCTCGTTGCTGTGCTCAGCACGCCGGCCGGCGATCTGGTCGCCGATCACGTCGAAGTCGGTGGCGTTGCCCGGGGTGATGTGCAGGAAGCCGGCATCCGACCATTTCTGGTAGTGCCGGTTTTCCGGCAGGCTGGCCTGGTACTCGTTCTGGTAGAAGCGCCAGAACACGTAGTACTTGCCGTTTTCGCGGAACACGTAGCACACGGCAGCAATGTCGCGGCGCTCGGCCAGGTCGAGGCCGATCCAGCAGCGCTTGCCGGCGAAGTCTTCGAGCTTGAGGTTCTTGTCCTCGCAGGCGCGCCAGTCGGCCAGGGCGATCCACTTGGCGCCGCCGGATAGCCAGATGTTCAGGCGCTTGGTCTTGAACTCGGGCTGTTCGGACGGCAACCGGATGGCGCTGTTGCAGGCTTCGCGCAGGCCGTCTTCGTAGACGGATACGCCGTAGTTCGGGTTGGCCTTCTGCCACTCGGTTGGATCCTGCCACTTCTCAGGGTCGTCGACGGTGTAGATGATGGCGAGAAATTCGTCATCTTCGAACACGCCTTCGAGCACCTTCTCGGCGTAGCCGTGCAGGTCGAAGCCTGGCCCGCGCAGGTTGATGCCGGCGGTGGTGATCATCCACATCAGCCAGTTGCGACGGGCGCCGGTACCGGAACGGATCACGTCGATGATGCCGGCGTCCGGCATGGCGTGCACTTCGTCGAAGATGGCGCCGTGCGGGTTGAGGCCATCGAGCGATTTACTGTCACGCCCCAGCGGCTTGAAAACGTCCGCCTTGCCGCGCACGAACAGTTCGCCTCGGCGGTCGCTGATGCTGCGCTTGAGGTGCGGGCTGCTCTTGACCATGCGCACGGCTTCGTCGTGCGTGATCTTCGCCTGGTCCAGCTTGGTGGCGGCGGTGTAGACCTCGGGGCCACCCTCGCCGTCAGCGCGGAACAGGTAGAGGCCAACGCCCGAAAGCTTGGTGCTCTTGCCGTTCTTGCGCGGCACCTCTTCCCAAACCCGGCGAAAGCGGCGGGTGCCATCGGCGCGCATCCAGCCGAACGCTAGGGCGATCCAGAACTGTTGCCACAGGGACGGCACGAACTGCTGCCCGGCCCATTCGCCCTTGGAGTGGCGCAGGTAGAGGAAGAACTCCAGCGCGTGCTGGGCGTGTTCCTCGCTGAACCACAGGCCACGCTGGTGGCCGGTCTGCAGATCGCGGTAATGGCGCTCGACGGCCAGACGCGTCCACTTGCAGACAGGTATTTCGCCGGCAATCACCTGGCGGCCGTACAGGTCCCAGTCGAAGAGGCGCTCAGTCGTCTCCACCATGAGGCTTGCCACCAGGGATAGCGCGCAGCCCCATCTCGCGCTTGCGCTGGCGGAACTGCTCGATTGGGTCAGTGCCGAACAGGTCGCCCTGCGGCGTACCCTGCTCGACCTTGAGTTTGTGGAAGCTGGGAATGGTCAACGCCGCCTCGGGCAACCACTTGAGCAGCTCACGCTTCTTGTCGCGGGCCACGTAGTAGGCCTGGTGCGGTTGCTGGTAGCCGTTGGGCGTGCTGACGTAGTAGCTGCCCTTCTCCTTAACCAGCGCCTGCAGGAACTCCTCCTGCGCCACCCAGTCGACGAACGTCTTGCAGATGATGGTCATCAGCATGCCGTCGGTGCGGTGGATGAGGCCGTACTCTTTCAGGGCCGAGGTGACGTGCTCCCAGAGCTTGCGCTCTTTGGCCGACAGCTTGACCGGCGCGTCCGGGATCTCGGAGGCGATCACCTCGACAGCCGGCTCATCACCCAGGCCGCCCTCGATCACTTTCGGGAAAGCCGTGTTCATCGGGGTCACCATAAAGGGCGGTCTCTTGACCCCCCCCCCTATTTGAATTTCACCCACGCGCGAAACTTGGCTCCCCCCGTCGTTCGGAGATCGGATTCGGTAGAGTTTCGATCCCCCCTACCCCATGGCGTGGTTTTCAGTCGCGGCCGCGGCGGTCGTGGCGGCGGCGGTTGTCGCAGGGGCGGCAGAGGCCGCGCACGTTGGCCTCATCGAGGCCTAGGTCCGGGCGTTCCTTGTAGGGCTTGAGGTGGTCGACCACCACGGCCGGCACCACCAACCCTTCAGCCTCGCAGTCAACGCAGAGTGGCCGCGTGATCAGGATGTAATCGCGAAAGCGCCGCCATGCTGCGGTGCTGTAGAACTTGTCCGACTCATCCCGCGTGCGGTTGTAGCGTTTGTTCGCGCCCTTGAGCTGCGAGGCTCGCCGCTGGTCAGCCAACTGCTGATGCTCAGCGCAGTAGCTGCCGTTACCCACCAGCCGACTGCAGCCAGGGTGACAGCATGGCCGAGGCGCATGGTTGGCCATCAGCTACCACCAGGCAGCGTGATGCCCGCCTTCTTCGCTGCATACCGCGTATACAGTGCGCCGGCGATGTCGGCGCCCAACAGGCCAACGATGATGCCGACACCACCGGCCAGCATCAGATTGCCCCACCACCACATAGCCAGCATCAGCGAGGCCATGCCGAACAGAGCGCTAGAGCCGAAACGCAGCATCACGCGGCGCACGATCTCGCCAGTGGTCACGCCCGGCACATCAGCCTGGCGCATCTCACCGACCAGCCCAGCCACAGCAACCAGCAGCAGGAGCAACAGAGGCACGTCGGCAAGAGTCTGGCTTTCGTTCTGCATGCTCACCTCGAATACAAAGGCCCGCGTGCCACGGGCAAATGCCGATGCTCCCTGCCACAGCAGCACCAGCCAGAAAAGACAAAGCCCCGCGTAAGCGAGGCTTTGAATGACCGAGACAGGGGGCTCGGTCAGAGCCAGCACAGCCACTGGCATCAGGCGGATTTATCAAATCCTGCCAACCTTCTACCGTTCGATTCCGGCCCCTGCAACCGGATATCAGCAAATGCGCTCTATTGCGCTCTACGGCGCTCACTGACGCCCTACGACGCCTTAAGGCCGACGAACGGTCATCACGCAGACCGCTTCAACCGCACCTTTAGTTCACGCTCAACAGCCGTATGTAGCGCATCGAGGCGCTCGTAATACGCACTCTTGGCACAACGCGCCACCACCAGCTGTTCGCTCAACGGCTTCTGCGCCAGGTAGCGGGCATAGGCCAACTGCACCAGCAGCGAGTCCAGGCATGGGCTGGCGTTGCTCTGCTCATCAAGCAACGCGCCACGGCGCTCCATGGCAGCCAGGGCAGCGTCCACCTGGCTGGCGGCATAGCCCATGCCTGCACCACCGGTGAGGATCACCGAACTCGGTTCACCACGCGGCGGCGCCCCACACCACTCGATCAGCCCAGCCAGCGGGCTCACACCAGTACCCATCAGCCCACGGCGGCGACGCTGCTCGCCCCAGTCCACCAGCAACCCCTCGATACGTTCATTCATCACTGATCCCCTGTAAAACCAACCCGCCACACCTACCGCCAAACCCGACACATACTCAACACACTTAAAACCCATATAAATCAATGAATTAATAAAAGTGTGTTGGGTGTGTTGGGTGTGTTGAGTTCTCTCGCGCATGAAGAAAAAACAACAGCTAACGGAATGCCTCGCAGCAGATGAACAAAAAAGCGCCCGCACACACGCGCGCCCGCGATAAACCCAACACACCCAACACACTTGCGCAGCAAACCAGCAACGATGCGGCCTGTAGCTGTGTTGGGTTGAGCGAAACACGCCAACACAGTGCCAACACACCCAACACACTTACGCGCGCCGTCATGCCGGATCCGCCTTCACGTGATCCCACTCATCAACCTTCCAGCCCGCAGTACGCGCGGCCTTGCGCCATTCCTCCACCTGCTTGGCCAACGCGAACGCGTCCAGAGATGGGGGCGGGGAAGATTCCTCAACACCCTCCTGCGGGAAGAAGAAAGCCGCAAAGGCCCGGCGCTTCCCGTCGTACCAGGGCACGCCCTTCGCCTTATCCACCTGCGTAGCGATGAAGCCGCTGAACTTCGTATGGCTGAGCGAGTGCTCCTTATTCCGGCTGCACCATTCGAGGAACAGCGCATACAGATCGCTGCTCACGCACGGCTTCCACAACTCGCCCAGGTAGCCCAGGCGCCACTCAGAAAGGAACGTCTGCCAGCTCGCCTTCGAAAGCTCCACCAAGCGCTGCCTGGCCGGCGTCTTCGGCGGTCGTGTGTGCGCGTCGAACTCGCCCAGGTCGTACTGCAACAGATAGCCATAGAAGGCCTCGATGCCGCCTGAATCCTTCTCAGCAATTACCCTGGCCAGCAGCTCGCCCTGCAGCGTCCAGTCCGGCCACACCACCAGCAGGCGCCGGTCGTCTTCAGCAATCGGCCAAGGAATGATCTCGTTGGAAAGGAACACGGCGTTCATATAGTTCGCCTCTTCCCAGCCCGAGATGAACTTAGACTCGATGCGCATCGTCTTGCCGGTGATCATGTGCTTGATCTTCCCGACCTGGTTGTAACGCTGGTCGCGGCTGACAACCTCCTCGAACACGCCATAGAGCTTGCTCGACTGCCACGCCGACCACTGCGACTCCAGCTGCGTCTGCCCCACCGTCGCCCCGTAGGCGCCATAGATCGGCCGCATGATGTCCGACAGCAACAAGCTCTTACCCGAGCCCTCCATCGTGCTGTGCATCAACACGGCGGTGGCCATCTTCGTGCCCACCTGCTGCAAGGGCAGCGCTAACCAGCACAGCAACCAATGCCGCGCATCCGCATCGCCGTTACACAGAAAGTCCACCATCTCGAGGATGGCCCGGCACTTCGAGAAGTCCTCAGCCGGCGTCAGCGGCAAGCCCTCGAACGTGTTGATATACACCGCAGGGTCAAGGCTCATCGTCGGGTCAAACACCAGATGGTCTTGATCCACCTCCCGCCGCTCGCTGCTGTTCAGCCACAACGTATAGGCATCGCCCAACGCCACCCGCAGCGCCGCCACCGGAATGCGCCGACGCTTCTGCGCATCCCATATATCCTGCGTGCCATCGATGTACACATAGCGCTCGACAGGCGACATACCGCCACCGGCCTCAGCCTTCGCCTTGCCCTTAAGCTTCGCCTGATCGATCAAGCGCTGAGCCTGATCCTCAGCAATGCACTTCTTGTCCTCACGCTCAGCCCATGCCTTCGCCACCGGCTTCGTCACCAGCATCTCGAACGCCGTGCGCTTGATCGCCACACGCTTGTACAGGTCGAAAACCTTCGTCGTGCCCTCGATCAACGCGTAGCGCTGGAAAACCTTCTGCCCAGCGTCAGCACCACTCTCCCCGCCCCCCTCGGATGCAGGAGCGGCCGCCGCAGCGGCCTCACCAGATGGGGCCGGGGGAAGATCATTCGCAGCAGCATGCACAGCCGGCACCAACTCCAGCGCCGCCACCAACTGCGCCCGCACCGCATCCAGCCCTTCGGCCACCTGCAGGTCATTCCAATCCTTGCCATGGCCACCGGCCGGGAAAACCGCCACGCCTCCAACCTCAAGCGCAGCGGCCTCAGCCTTCGTGCGCCCAGGGTTGCCCGGCTTGGTCGGGTCATCATCACCACACAGCACAATGCGCGCCGCTGGGTGCTTCGCCCGGATGGCCCTGGCAACTGCCGGCATATTCCCCGAGTCCACCGCCATCACCACCGGCCAGCCGGCAGCCTCCAGGCAACTGGCCGCCGTGGCGTAACCCTCAGCAATGCCGATCACATCAGTGGCCAGGTGCTCGCCCAGCACGTGGAAGCAACCCGCCTTACGCCCGTAGCGCGGGAACAACTTGTTGCCCTGCGGGTTTATCTGCTGCAGCGACTGAATCAAGCCCTGCTCATCGCGCAGCGCAATCACCAGGTCACCGCGCTTGAACACCAACATCGACAGATGCGCCGGCCGAGGCTTCGGCACCGCCTTCAGGAAGGTCTGAGCATGCTCTCCCTCCCAGATCTGGCAGCGCTGCTCTTGGTCGTCGATCTCCAGCACCACCGTGCGCGCCATAAAGCGCACGCCCCAGGCCTGCACCTGCTTCTTATCCAGATACGGGCTGGTGCCCTGCTCGCTGGCATGCTCAGCCCAAATGCGCTGACAGGCACCGGCCACGGCGGTACGCATCACCGCCAGCAAGGCTTCGTCCGCCTCGATCTCGGCCTGACGCTTCGCCCGGCGAGCCTCCTGCTCGCGCGCGAACTGGCGCTTCTGCTCGGCGGTCAGTTCCTTCTTTTCCGGCGTCCAGCCGTTGTCCTGAGCCAGCTTGATCACCGAACCCAGGCCAGTACCGCTCTTGCGGAACGACTTCCACACCGACTTCGCATCGGCCAGCTTGTAGCCCGTGCCACTCTGGCTCCAGTCGTTCCAGGCATCCCAGCCCGACTCGCCAAACTCGGCCTTGATGCCCATGCCGACCGCCACCCACGTCTCCCGGCTATCCGCCGGGATAAAACGCAGCAGCAACGGCAGCTCAGAAAGGGAAAGCGGGATCTTGTCAGACACTGGCCGCCTCCACCCGCTTGAACTCGACGACCCATACCCAGGGGTTGGCATCCCATGACTCAGCGCCGTTGATGTCCGCCCAGAGGCGTTTGAAGCGGTCACGGGGCTGGTTCATCGCATTGAACAGCTCACGCTCGGCACCATCCCAAACATCGACATTACGGATGTTCTCTGGACGGTCAACTCCTTCCGCGACGGCTTGTTCCTCGTTGATATCCTGCAGGCGCTCGACGCGCACGGCTGTTATCTCCAACAGCATGCGGCAGGCGGCGCGAGGCATGTGGATGCTTGGCTTCCACTTGATGCCGAAGTCTTTCCTGGCGTCATCGCTGTATGATCCGGGCGGAGAATCAGCCGCGAACGCATAGCGCTGCAACGGGCCAGCAGGATCAGGGCGATGCTCAATCCCCGTGCCGCGAAGATCGGTGAACGACTCACGCACCCAAAGCCGATCACCAGGCTGACCATAAGGACACTTACGGCCGTTCTGCTCAAGCAACCGGAGCAATACCGCTGGGTCGCCTTCCCAAGTAACAGCTGCTCGGTCAGTTACCATCTGAGGTACCGGCTTGATAACCCGCCGTGTCACCGTCTTACGACCTTCAAGAATGGCCCGCACCATCGGGCCGCTGAACAGAATCGGGCGCTCCTTCACAGTGCAGCCCTCGACGCATTGGCCGCCTGCCAGTAGTCCTGCAGGGCAACCTTGATACCTGCCCAATCACGCATCGCGTGCAGCTCACGCAGGCGCCGGGCCGCTTGATTCACTTTGCCGCGCAGCTTGGCGCGCAGGGCTGGGCGGTTCATGAACCTTCCCCTTGAAACTTTCCCGCATCATTGCGGCGCTGAGCGATATCCAGCAGAAGCCGCAAGCTTTCTACTCCGAGAAAACGTTCCTCACTCGCGAACTCCACTAGCTCAGAATGAAGGTCACCAAACTTGATCCCTTCATCAGCGTTGAGGCAGTTCATCTGCCGCAATTTCTTATCAAGCCACTCGCGCGCTGAAGCACACGGAAGGCAGGTTTTATAGGAGAAGCCCCGGCCATCCATCGCGCCAAAGTCTCGATCGTATTGGCTAGCCTTCGTGATAACGCTATGGCATTCGCAGCATGCATGTTCCTTGGCGGCAACCAGCGTTACCACCCCATGGAAGTCGCTCATGACGGCACCTCCTGCCCACGCTTCGCCGCCTGCTTGGCACCTTCGAGGATGCCCAGCATCTTGCGGATCACCGCCCAGGTGTGTTCCTCCAGGGCCGCCACTTCGGCGTCCGTCCAAACGCCATCGTCAACGGCCTCAGCCACGGCGCTCACATAGCCGGCCTGCTTGGTCAGGAAGCGCCCCATCGTCAACATGGCATCGCGGCTGGCCTCAACCGGCTGCACCGCAAAGCTGGCCACGCCATACACCTGCTCGAACCACTCGCGCACGGCTGGGCCGCGCACCAGCTCCACCACGCGGGCCAGGTCGCACGCGCGCAGGTGATGGTCGGGGTAAGCAGTAGAGAGACGTTTCTGGAAGGGCCCGTAGGCTTCACCCAACAGGGCGCAAACGGCGGTGTGCCCGCCGCGATACTCGCGGCAATCGAGGTCGACTGCCTCTTCCAGGGCGCGCTGCGGGCCCTGGTCAAACACGGTTGCAGTGCTCATTGGTAGTTAAACCCTGTTCACTACCATAGACGCCGGCTCGGCAACTGCCGCACCATACGCCTACAGCAGTCGAGTGCGCCCGTTTACGTGCTGTGGGCAGGCGCCTCGAGTGTTGAGGAGATCAGGGGTGGTACCCGTTCTCCGGACCGCGGGAACCAGGGCCGAAACCTTGGTGAGTGGACGCCCTGTGTTCCCGCCTCTATTGCACCTGCCGCCGAGGCGTCAGGTTTGTTGCTCTTAGGCGGCCTCTTGTTTCCTTGGGGCAGCAGCTTGCAAAAGAACCTCAGGCGAAAAAGCGTTGCCCAGTTCAGCAGCGCGCTTGGCCAGCAGCTCGGCATAACGCGTCTCGCCGGTGTACTCGGTACGCGGCAGCACGCCAGCCTGGCGCCACTTATTCAGGGCCTGATAACTGCGCCCGCAAACTTTCGCCGCAGCACCGATACCGCCAGCGGCCTCGAAAGCAAACGCAACAGCGTTGGGAAAATCCTCAAGGCGAAGCATGGTAGGCACCTCATATCAACTCGCGGTTGATATTAAACATCAACTGACTCTTGCGCAAGGCGCGTGGCAGTATCAATCGATGGTTGATAGAGAACGCAGCAAAGAAGAATTTGCCGATCGGCTGAACCTTGCTTTGGACGAAGCTGAGGTGCGCGCCCACGGGCGCGGGGTGGATATTCGTACCGAGCTGATAAAGCGCGGCGCGAAGGTCACGACGCAAGCCGTTAGCAAATGGCTCAAAGGTGAGTCAGCAGCCACTGGTCAGAATTTACTGGCGCTGTGCTCATGGCTGAACGTGCGGCCGGAATGGCTGGAGTACGGCATTAAGCCCATGCGCCATGACAGCATTGGCGAGCGGCGAGGCGCCTACGGCCCCAACGTCGAGCCGGCCGGTCAACCCTACCGGACCTACAGCTACCCAGTGATTAGCTGGGTGCAGGCCGGCGAATGGGCCGAGGCCCCGGATAACTTCCAACCAGGGGACGGCGAGAGCTGGGAAGAATCATCGGTCAATGCCGGCGCCCACGGGTTCTGGCTGAAAGTGCGCGGCGACTCGATGACCAGCCCCAATGGCATCACCTTCCCCGACGGCATGCTGATTCTGGTGCGCCCAGAGATGGACTTGATCAACGGAAAATTCTACGTCGGCAAGCTGCTCGACACAGGGGAAACCACGTTCAAGCAGCTGATACTCGACAGCGGCCGCAAGTACTTCCGCCCATTGAACCCGACATACCGAACCATCGAGATCAACGGCAACTGCACCATCGTCGGCCGCGTGGTGGATGCCCGCTGGCCAGGGC
>NZ_JACKQK010000029.1:0-10158 GCF_014892995.1 Pseudomonas sp. EggHat1 | reverse complement strand
GCTCAAGGCCCAGCTGCGCAAGCTGGAGAAGCTCGAAACCCCTGACGACGAGCAGCAGGCCGAAATCGCCCGCCTGCGTCAGCAGCTGGAAGAAGCCGAGAAGTCCCTGGCCGATCTGCAAAACCAGGCGCCTGCGCCGACTGCCAAACCTGCGGGCGACGAAGCCCTGAAAAAGGCCAAGATCGAGCTGGCGATGAAACGTGCCGAGCTGAAAAAGGCCGAGAAGGCCGGCAACGACGAGGCCACGCTGCAACCATTGCGCGACGCCCTGGCCGCTGCCGAACAGGCCCTGCATGTTGCCGAAGCGGCATCGGGCAAGCCGGCGCCGGAACTGGTGCGCAGCGAACGCCCCGGCGTGGATGCCGAACTGAAAGCCTTGAAAACCGAAGTGGCCTTCGCCCGCGCCGATCTGCGCAAGCTGGAGCGTGATGACAACGCCGCAGCCGATGCGTTGGAGCAGGCACGTACACGCCTGGCCGAGGCCGAACGCAAGCTGGCGGAATATCAGCCGTAACGCCTCTCCCGGATTGCATCCGGGCTACAAAAGAAACCCATCGCGCCGGAACAGCCGGGCGACACAGACAACCGTAGCCCGGATGCAATCCGGGGAATGAACACCAACTGCGATCACTACGAGCGCAGTAACAGAACCACCGGAGCGCCGATGGCCCTGCCCCGCATCACATCGCCCCACGCCACAGGCAGCAACCGTACCCAGCAGGTCATGCTGCAGGTGCTGCTGGCCACCGTGCCGGGCATCCTCGCCCTGACCTGGCTGTTCGGCGCCGGCACGCTGTTCAATCTGGTATGGGCCTGCCTCTGCGCGCTGGGCTTCGAAGCCGCGCTGCTGGCCGCTCGCCAGCGCCCGCTGGCGTTCTTCCTCAAGGACTACAGCGCCCTGGTCACCGCCGTGCTGCTGGCTTTGGCACTGCCGCCCTATTCGCCCTGGTGGCTGACCCTGGTCGCCTGCGGTTTCGCCATCGGCTTCGGCAAGCAGCTCTATGGCGGACTCGGGCAAAACCCGTTCAACCCGGCCATGGTCGGCTACGTGGTGGTACTGATTTCCTTCCCGGTGGAGATGACCAGTTGGCCGGCCCCGCATGGCGTCGCCGCGCTGGACGGCCTCAAGCACATACTCGGCATTGCCAATCTCCCCGATGGCTGGGCACAGGCCACCGCGCTGGACGCACTCAAGGTCAACAAAAGCCTGACCATCGACGAACTACACGCCAGCAATGCAGCCTTCGGCCACTTCGGCGGAGCCGGCAGCGAGGCGGTCAACCTGGCGTTTCTCGCTGGCGGCCTGTACCTGCTGCACAAGCGTCTGATCACCTGGCACGCGCCGCTGGGCATGCTCGCCGCGCTGTTCGTCATGAGCCTGCTGTTCTGGAATGGCAGCGGCTCGGACTCCAACGGCTCGCCGCTGTTCCACCTGCTGACCGGCGCCACCATGCTCGGCGCCTTCTTCATCGTCACCGACCCGGTTTCCGGTGCCACCAGCAACCTGGGGCGCCTGGTGTTCGGCATCGGCGTCGGCGTGCTGGTCTACGTGATCCGTACCTGGGGCGGCTACCCGGACGCGGTGGCCTTCGCCGTGCTGCTGATGAACCTGGCGGCGCCGACCATCGACTACTACACCCGGCCGCGCAGCTACGGCCACCGCAAGCCCAACAGCGGCTTCAAGCTGGGAGAATGAACATGCTGCCGGAAATCAGCCGCTCGATGCTGAAGAACGCTCTGGTACTCGGCCTGTTCGCCATCGGCACCGTCGGCAGCGTTGCCCTGCTGCAACAGGGCACTGCCGAGCGTATCGCCGCAGCCGAACGCGAGGCCCAGGTGCGCGCGCTGGCCGAAATACTGCCGGTCGGCAGCTATGACAACCATCTGCTGGACAACCGCATCGAACTCAACGCTCCAGAGTTGGGCCACCGCAGCCCACAGTCGGCCTACCTGGCATTGAAAGGCGACCAGTCCAGCGCACTGATCCTGCCGGTGACCGCACCGGACGGCTACAGCGGCGCCATCCACCTGCTGGTGGGCATCTTCGCCGATGGCCGCTTGGCTGGCGTGCGCGTGCTCAGCCACAAGGAAACACCGGGCCTGGGCGACAAGATCGAACTGGCCAAGAGCGACTGGGTACGCAGCTTCGAGGGCAAGTCCCTGAGCGACCCCGGTGAAGACCGCTGGGCGGTGAAGAAAGATCGCGGCGACTTCGACCAGTTCGCCGGTGCCACTATCACCCCGCGCGCGGTGGTCAAGGCCGTGCACGGCGCCCTGCGCTACTTCGACAAGCACCGCGCCCAGCTTCTGGGCCTGGCGGAGGACGAGCAATGACCAGTTACCGCGAAATCAGCCTCAACGGCCTGTGGAAGAACAACCCGGCACTGGTGCAGTTGCTCGGCCTGTGTCCGCTGCTCGGGGTAAGCAACTCCACGGTCAACGCCCTTGGCCTGGCGCTGGCCAGCGCCGTGGTGCTGGTGTGCTCGAACACCGCCGTATCGCTGGTGCGCGGCGTGGTCAACACCGCCGTGCGTCTGCCGGCCTTCGTCATGATCATCGCCGCACTGACCACCTGCATAGAACTGCTGATGCAGGCCTTCACCTACGAGCTGTACCAGATCCTCGGCATCTTCATCCCGTTGATCACCACCAATTGCGTGATTCTCGGCCGCGCCGACGGCTTCGCCGCCAAACACGATCCGGCCCGCGCTGCCTATGACGGCCTGATGATGGGTCTGGGCTTCGGCCTGGTGCTGGTGCTGATCGGCGCCGTGCGTGAATTGCTCGGCACCGGCGCGCTGCTGGCCAACATGCACCTGCTGTTCGGCCCGATTGCCGCCGACTGGAAACTCACTCTGGTGCAGGACTACCGGGGCTTCCTGCTGGCCATCCTGCCGCCGGGCGCCTTCATCGTGCTGGGCCTGTTGATCGCCGGCAAGAACCGCATCGATCAGATCGCCGCCGAACGCGCCAAGGCCGTCGCCCCCGAGGCGCCAGCACAGAGCCGTCGTGTGCGGGTCACCGGCGTGATCGAATGACGCCACAAGCGAGCGACCGTGGCCCGGATGTAATCCGGGAATGCCCAAACCACCTGCCCCGGATTGCATCCGGGCTACGCCTGAAGCCCTGAGCCATGAACGCAGCCAAACGCCTGGAAATCTTCCGCCGCCTGCACGAAGACAACCCCGAGCCGAAAACCGAACTGGCCTACAGCTCGCCCTTCGAACTGCTGGTGGCGGTGACGCTGTCGGCTCAGGCCACAGATGTCAGCGTCAACAAGGCCACGGCCAAGCTGTTTCCGGTCGCCAATACGCCGGAGGCGATCTACGCCCTGGGCGTGGAGGGCTTGAGCGAATACATCAAGACCATCGGCCTGTACAACAGTAAGGCGAAGAACGTCATCGAGGCTTGCCGCATCCTCATCGAGAAACACGGCAGCCAGGTGCCGGACAACCGCGAAGACCTCGAAGCCCTGCCCGGCGTCGGCCGCAAGACTGCCAACGTGGTGCTCAACACCGCTTTCCGCCAGTTGGCCATGGCCGTGGACACGCATATTTTTCGCGTCAGCAACCGCACCGGCATCGCACCGGGCAAGAACGTGGTCGAGGTGGAGAAGAAGCTGCTCAAGTTCGTGCCCAAGGATTATCTGCTCGACGCCCACCACTGGCTGATCCTGCACGGGCGCTACGTCTGCACCGCGCGCAAACCACGTTGTGGCGCCTGCCGCATCGAAGATCTGTGCGAGTACAAGGCCAAGACTTCCGATGATTGATCGGCCATAGAATCCGACGATCTCCTGATTGAAAAAATCTTTTTTACCCGCTCAATTTTTGCCGCTATAAGGTGCGCAAACGGCCCCGGTAACTGGCCTGGAGTGGAATAGATGAGCACTGACAAAGAAGACCTCGAGCTGGACGAAGACTTTGTCGCGGAAGAATCGGACGATGCCGAGCCTGTGGTAGAGGTCGCCAAGACCAATCTGACCAAGCGCCGTATCATCGACAACTTCCTCGAAGAGCGTCGCCTGCACAAACAGCTGGCCGAATACGATTTCGATATCTGATCGCGCCGCAACGAGAAGCCCCGCCCGCAAGCGGGGCTTTTTGCATCAGCCGACAGCGCGCAATGCGCGGCGTGCACACTTGTTGGCATACATCGCCGCGTCGGCCTGCACCAGCAGGCTGTCGAGTCCCTCATCGGGATTCAGCGACGATTCGCTGATCCCCATGCTCATCGAGAGGCTCTGACCGGCTCCGCCGTCTGCGCTAAGCAATGCCTGCTCCAGACGCTGCAGCACCTCTTCACTGTCGCTGTAGTCGCTGGCCAGCACGACGAATTCATCGCCGCCCAGTCGAGCGATCACGTCTGTAGTGCGAAACTGGGTCTTGAGCACTTCGGCCGCCGCCCTGAGCAAACGATCCCCGGCACCATGGCCGAAGCGATCATTAACCGGTTTGAGTTCATCGAGGTCGGCGTACAACAACAGGCAACGGCCCTTGCGCCGCTGCGCCGTACGCAGCTCGCGTTCGGCCAGGAGGTGAAAACCACGACGGTTGTACAACCCGGTCAGCTCATCAGTCAGCGACAGCTGGCGCACCGCCTGCTCGGCCAGCTGGCGTTCACGCACCTCGCCCTGCAGTCGCCGATTGGCCTCGGCCAGCTGCGCCGTGCGCTCTTCTACGCGCTGCTCCAACTCGGCATAGACCTGGATATTCTCCAAGGCCACCGAGGTGGAGTCGGCCAAGGCCTGCAGCAGCTGAATCTGCTCGTCGCAGGCCCGATAAGACTCCGCCCAATAGGTGCCAATGGCGCCGATCGGCTCCAGGGTGCGGATAGGCACCATGACCAGGCTCTTGACGAACGTAGGCCGATACAGCTCATGGGGAATGCGCGAGTCAGCGTAGATATCGGGAATCACCGTGGCGCGACGATTGAGCATGGCCCACCCACTGATACACGTACTCAGGGGAAAGCGCTGGCCCTTCCACAAGGGCGATATGGCGTCCTCGTCGCGATAGAAGCATTGCTGCCCATCGCGCAGAACGAAGGTGGCGCCGTCGGCCCCGGTCAGCTCGCGGGCCGCGCTGCGGACAATCTCCGCCACACGGTCCACGTCCTTCGCCATCGACAGCTCCTGAACCACGTGAATAAGGCGCAAGGCCTTGGGATCAGCCATCATGGAGCACCTCGCCGATCGGCGAATAGCCACTATCTCTGTAAGCATTTACTTACAAAGACTTCCAGCTGTCAATCGCTTCGCTTGGGCGACAGAAGCTCGACCTTGTAGCCGTCAGGGTCCTCGATGAAGGCCAGGATGCTGCTGCCATGCTTCATCGGGCCGGGCTCGCGGGTGATATTGCCGCCGCGACTGCGAATGTCCTCGCAGGCCTTGTAGACGTCCTCGACTTCCAGGGCGATATGGCCGTAGCCGGTGCCCAGCTCGTAGCTGTCCACGCCCCAGTTGTGGGTCAGCTCGATCACACTGTTGTGTGCCTCGTCGCCATAACCGACGAAGGCCAGGGTGAACTGTCCGTCCGGATAGTCCTTGCGCCGCAGCAAGGTCATGCCCAGCACTTCGGTATAAAAGGCGATGGATTGGTCCAGGTCGCCGACGCGCAGCATGGTGTGCAGCAGTCTCATGGGGTCACTCCTCCAGAAAGCAGAACCCCGGCACATGGCCGGGGTCCTTGTAGCGCAGGTGACTCAGCTTAGACCAGCTTGCGGCCCTTGCCTGCGGCAATGCGCATGCGCAGGGCGTTGAGCTTGATGAAGCCCGCGGCGTCCTGCTGGTTGTAGGCGCCGCCATCTTCCTCGAAGGTCGCGATATTGGCGTCGAACAGCGAATCGTCGGACTTGCGGCCGGTGACGATGACGTTGCCCTTGTACAGCTTCAGCCGTACCACGCCGTTCACGTTGGCCTGCGACGCGTCGATCATCTGTTGCAGCATCAGACGCTCCGGGCTCCACCAGAAACCGTTGTAGATCAGGCTGGCGTACTTCGGCATCAGATCGTCTTTCAGGTGCGCCACTTCACGGTCGAGGGTGATCGACTCGATGGCGCGGTGGGCCTTGAGCATGATGGTGCCACCGGGCGTCTCGTAGCAGCCACGAGACTTCATGCCGACGAAACGGTTCTCGACGATGTCCAGACGGCCGATGCCGTTCTCGCCACCGATGCGGTTCAATTCAGCCAGTACGGTAGCCGGGCTCATGGCCTTGCCGTCGATGGCGACGATGTCGCCGGCGCGGTAGGTCAGCTCGATATAAGTCGGTGCATCCGGTGCTGCCTCAGGGGAGACAGTCCATTTCCACATGTCTTCTTCGTGCTCGGTCCAGGTGTCTTCCAGCACGCCACCTTCATAGGAGATGTGCAGCAGGTTGGCATCCATGGAGTACGGCGACTTCTTCTTGCCGTGGCGCTCGATCGGGATGGCGTGCTTCTCGGCGTAGTCCATCAGCTTCTCGCGCGACAGCAGGTCCCACTCGCGCCATGGGGCGATGACTTTCACACCTGGCTTCAGCGCGTAGGCGCCCAACTCGAAACGCACCTGATCGTTGCCCTTGCCGGTCGCACCGTGGGAGATGGCGTCGGCGCCGGTCTCGTTGGCGATTTCGATCAGACGCTTGGCGATCAGCGGACGGGCGATGGAAGTACCCAGCAGGTACTCGCCTTCGTAGACGGTGTTGGCGCGGAACATCGGGTAGACGAAGTCACGGACGAATTCTTCGCGCAGGTCGTCGATGTAGATTTCCTTGACGCCCATCGCCTGAGCCTTGGCGCGGGCCGGTTCGACCTCTTCGCCTTGGCCGAGATCAGCGGTGAAGGTCACCACTTCACAGTTATAGGTATCTTGCAGCCACTTGAGGATCACCGAGGTGTCCAGGCCACCGGAATAGGCCAGAACTACCTTTTTGACGTCCGCCATGCCATCACTCCACGGGTTGTACGATAAAACCGGTGATTCTACTGACCCTGCGGGGCAATTTACAGGGGCGCGACAGCTTGTGACGACGAAGCGACGGCGAGAATGGGCGTTTTTGCCTCAGGAGGGCGTACTTCCGGCCGGATCGACCGGGGGGCTCGGTGGAACGGCTTGCGGTTCGCTCTGTACCGGGACTTCCGGAGCGGGCACGCGATCCAGGCGCAGGGTCGCACGACGGTTCTTGGCGCGATTGGCTTCGTTGTTGTTTGGCACCAGCGGGTAACGCTCGCCATGAAAGCGCATGGTGATCTGCTCGACCGCTACGCCACCGGCCACCAGATACTCCTGCACGGCCAGCGCACGACGGCGTGAGAGGTCGCGATTGGTCAGACGATTACCGCTGTTGTCGGCGTGACCATCAATCTGGAAGCTGTTGATGCTCGGGTCGGCCTTGACGAAGTCGAGGATGATGTCGAGCTTGGCCTTGGCCATCGGATCGAGATCGATGCCCCCCCCCGGGAAACCGATCTGCGCCTGGCGAATCTGATCGAAATTGACCGGCAGCAACTTGGCGATACAGGCCTGGTAATCGTCATAGGCCTTGTGAAACTTCACCGGCAGCAAACGCACTTCCAGATTATCGCCACCGCTGAGGGTGCGATGACGTACCAGCGGGCTGCGCCCTTCGAGCAAACCGGTGAGCAGCCGCGAACCCTGCTCCTGCGAGCTGTTGAACGGCACCTCACCATTGCCGACGCTGACCACGCCGAGGTTGATGTCGCCGCGCCCTGGCTGCCAGGGCGCAGCCGCCGCCAGCAAGGTCGCCGAACCTGCGCCCATCCAGCGCTCGCGCGCCTTGAGACGAAAGGTGACCTGTTCACCCGCGCGGCGTACGAACTCGCCACTACCGAAATTGCTGATCGGCTGGCTCAGGCGACACTCGAACTGATCACCCTCAACCGTCCACTCCACCTTTTCCAGCCGCGTCTGGAAGCTGATGGCATGCGCTGGCAAGCACAAAGGCATGCCAGCCAGCAGGCTGATCAGAAGGAAATTGGGCGCACGCACGGTCGACTCCACGGCGGTTCACGGCATTCTTACGGGGTATCGGTCAGGCGCGCGGAAACTTGACCCCCTGCGTGCAATTGTCGCGTCGCCGCGAGCGCGAACAGGCGCTTTTCAGTTACCATGCGGCCACGTTTTACCCGCCTGGAAGCCTCCATGTCCGACCTCCTGACTCTCCTGCGTCCCGATGACTGGCACATTCACCTGCGCGACGGCGCGGTGCTGCCACACACCGTCGGCGACGCCGCGCGCACTTTCGGCCGCGCCATCATCATGCCCAACCTGGTTCCGCCGGTACGTAATGCCGCCGAAGCCGACGCCTATCGTCAGCGCATCCTCGCGGCGCGCCCAGCGGGCAGTCGCTTCGAGCCGCTGATGGTGCTCTATCTCACCGACAACACCAGCCCCGAAGACGTGCGAGCGGCCAAGGCCAGCGGTTTCGTGCATGCGGCCAAGCTTTACCCGGCCGGCGCTACCACCAACTCCGACTCGGGCGTGACCAGCATCGACAAGATCTTCCCGGCACTCGAAGCGATGGCCGAAGTCGGCATGCTGCTGCTGGTACACGGCGAAGTGACCCGCGCCGAGATCGACGTATTCGACCGCGAGAAGACCTTCATCGACGAGCACCTGACCCGTGTGGTCGAGCGCTTCCCGACGCTGAAAGTGGTGTTCGAGCACATCACCACCCGTGACGCGGTGCAGTTCGTCGAGGCCGCCTCGGCCAACGTCGGCGCTACCATCACCGCGCACCACCTGCTGTACAACCGCAACCACATGCTGGTCGGCGGCATTCGCCCGCACTTCTATTGCCTGCCGATCCTCAAGCGCAACGTGCATCAGGAAGCCCTGCTCGACGCCGCCACCAGCGGCAACCCCAAGTTCTTCCTCGGCACCGACTCGGCGCCGCACGTCAAGCACGCCAAGGAAGCCGCCTGCGGCTGCGCCGGCTGCTACACCGCCTATGCGGCCATCGAGCTGTATGCCGAAGCCTTCGAACAGCGCGGCGCGCTGGACAAGCTGGAAGCCTTCGCCAGCTTCCACGGCCCGGACTTCTACGGCATGCCGCGCAACAGCGACACCATCACCCTGGTGCGCGAGGAGTGGACCGTGCCGGCCACCCTGCCGCTGGGCGACAACAGCGTGGTGCCGCTGCGCGCCGGCGAAACCCTGCGCTGGAAATTGCTGGAGGCCCAGGCGTGAGCGAAGACAACTACGACGACGAACTCGAACCCAGCCTGCCGTCCGGCCCGCGCACGCCCATGGCGGCGCGCTTTCGCGGTTATCTGCCGGTTGTGGTGGATGTGGAAACCGGCGGTTTCAACTGCGCCACCGATGCCCTGCTGGAAATCGCCGCGACCACCATCGCCATGGATGAGAGCGGCTTCCTCTACCCGGATCACACCCACTTCTTCCGCATCGAACCCTTCGAAGGGGCCAACATTGAGCAGGCCGCGCTGGAATTCACCGGCATCAAGCTCGACCACCCGCTGCGCATGGCAGTGAGCGAGGAGCACGCGCTGGGCGAAATCTTCAAGGGCCTGCGTAAGTCGATCAAATCGGCTGGCTGCAAGCGCGCGATATTGGTCGGTCATAACAGCAGCTTCGACCTCGGCTTCCTCAATGCCGCGGTAGCCCGTTGCGGCATCAAGCGCAACCCCTTCCACCCCTTCTCCAGCTTCGACACCGCGACCCTCGCCGGCCTCGCTTACGGCCAGACCGTGCTGGCCAAGGCCTGCCAGACTGCCGGTATCGAGTTCGACGGCAAGGAAGCACACTCCGCGCGCTACGACACCGAGAAGACCGCCGAACTGTTCTGCGGCATCGTCAATCGCTGGAAGGAAATGGGCGGCTGGGACGAATTCGATCAGTGAGCCTCTGCGCAGCGATCGAACCCCATGAAAAAACCGGCGTCCGCCGGTTTTTTTAGGCTCTTCGCATAGTTTTGGGACAAGTGCAGATTGGCACCGGACTGGCAAGTTTGTGTGTTCTGCGTGCAGCGCTATTCATATCCGGGCAAGGATCATTGGCGTGTCGATCTTTCGTCTTGGTTTCGCCCCTCACGGGCGAGCAACCGTGTTCAGCGTCAAGCCACTTGAGGCCTGAAATGAGCCTGATCACGGAGCATCGCATTGAGGATGGTAAGCAATTTCCGCATGCAGGCGACGAC
>NZ_JACKQK010000028.1:0-12452 GCF_014892995.1 Pseudomonas sp. EggHat1 | reverse complement strand
CGGTGGGGCTGAACCTGTTCGTCACCTCGGCGGTCACGGGCATGCCGCTGACGGCGGTGATCCGCGCTGCACTGCCATGGCTGATGCTGCTGATCAGCTTCCTGATGGTGATTACCTACATCCCGGCCGTTTCCCTGGCGCTGCCGAACTGGCTGGGTATGAGCTGAATAACCGTCTTTACCGCGTCTACCTCTGCGCCCGGCCTTGTGCCGGGTTTTTTTATTGGCTCGCAAACCATGCGTAGCCCGGATGAATCCGGGGGCTTTTCGAACACATGACAAAGGCTGGCGCGGCTGAAGCCCCTCCCACAGACGCGGGACATTTGTGGGAGGGGCTTTAGCCGCGACTGGGTAGCGGGCGCTTCCCCCGGATTACATCCGGGCTACGGGCAGGGTGATCATTCCGTCAGTGTCATCAGGATATCGGCATACCAGGTGCAGTTCAGACCCAGGGCTTCGTCCTGATCCTCGTCGCGATTGCCCAACAGGCGCGTGGAATGGATGCCGAGCAATTTCCAGGGCAACTCGCCCTCGACGCCGGCGCGCTTGACCACAGGCGCGCCGCTCAGGCCGCGATGGGTGCGGCCGTCGGTGAGGAAGTAGCCCAGCCCGTGGAAACGCAGACCGAAGGACGACGCCAGCCCGGCATGACGCGCCACCGGCATGCGGTGCAGGGTGTCCTGAAAGCCCAGCGGGAAGCCCACTACCAGCAACGTCGAGCCGATCTCCACATGCTCGTCGGCTTGTAGCAGGTGCTGCGGGGTGAAGGCCTGGTAAGCACCGTTGTTGGGAAGGGCGGCCTGATCCAGCTCGATCACCGCCACGTCGATCTCGCCCGCGCCATCCATACCCTGACGCCACAGGTGCTGTTCGCCGTCATACAGCGGGATGGAAAAGCTGACGGTGCTGGCCAGGTTGTGTGCGTCGGTATGCAACTCGATCTGCAGGCTGTCCGGCTGATGGCCGCTCGGCTCGTCGAGCACCACGTGACGGCTGGTGACGAGGAACAGCCGTTGATCCCGGAGGAAGAAAAAACCACTGGCGTTGGTCAGTATCTGCCCAGCAGCCAATGTGGTGATGCGTGCAGCGCTCAACATCAGGGAATCGATCATGGCCTGGGCCTCCTGCCGGTGTGTGGTCTATCGACTGACTGCCAAAGCCGTGACAGGTTCGTTTGGTGATCTCGAGCCGGCGCCAGGGTGGATGTAAAAAGCGACATCCACCCTACGGAGCTGACGTGACACGTGTAGGGTGCGCCGTGCGCACCGGCGGCTACGGCGATTCGAAGGTGCGCACGACCTGGGCGGCCCCGCGACACCCTACGAATAGCAATCACGGTGCTGCCGGCTCATCCTCGTTGCGATCCAGCGCCACCTGGCGAATCGACAGGCGAATCTCCGCCGGCAGCACGCGCTTGGCGGCGCCTTCGGCCAGCTCGCTGAGCAGCGGGTGATGGCTGAGCTTGCCGGCTTCGTCCTGGCGCAGCACGCCCTGATCCAGCAGGCTCTGGATGAAGTGACGGAACAGGCTCTTGTCGAAGAACTCCGGCGCGTTCAGGCCATGCAGGATCGACAGGCGCTGGGCCATGACCGTGCACAGGTCTTCCAGCTCCTCGGCGCTGATCGCGTTCTGCCCGGCGTTGAGCAGCAGGGCGATGGCCATGTAGAAGCGCTGCAGGGTCTGCGCGACCGAGCGCGACAGCAAGGTCAGCAGCACGAACTGGCGCGAGCTGGGCGCCGGGCGTACGTACACATCGCCCTCGACCTTGAGCAGGCCCTGCTCGACGAATGCCGTCAGCCACTGGTCGATCACGCCTTCCAGCTCGCTCTGTTCCCAGCGGATGAACAGCTCGGATTGCAGGTAGGGATACAGCGCGCCGGCGTAGCGCAGGATCTGCTCGCGGCTGATCCGCGCGCTGCTCTGGAAGAAACTCGCCAGCAGCGCCGGCAGGGCGAAGATGTGCAGCACGTTGTTGCGGTAGTAGGTCATCAGGACGGCGTTCTGCTCGTCCAGATAGAGAATCTTGCCCAGCGCATCCTTCTGTTCGGCCAGCAGGTCCATGCCCTTGACGTGCTCGATCAGCGCTGCGCCATCGCCTTCCGGCAGGGTGGTGTGTGGCGAGTAGGGCACCGCACGCAGCAGGGCCAGGTACAGGTCGAGCACACGGGCCAGGGCGCGGTCGTCCAGGGCCAGCTTGCTGGTGGACAGCAGCGCCAGGGCCACCAGGTTGACCGGGTTGATCGACGCCGCTTCGTTGAGGTGACGCGCCACGCGCTCGCCCAGGCGGTTGGTGGTGTCGTTAAGCCAGGCCGGGCGGTACTGCGGGCCCAGCTCCTGTTCACGCCAGCCGGGCTGCTGCTGGTCAAGGAACTCTGCCAGTTTGATCGGCTCGCCGAAGTTCACCGAGACCTGGCCGAAGCGCTGCTTGAGTGCGCCGAGCACCTTGAACAGGTCGAAGATCGACTCCTTCTTCTTGCTCGCGCCACGCAGCTCGCCCAGGTAGGTGCGGCCTTCCAGCACGCGCTCGTAACCGATGTACACCGGCACGAAGACGATGGGCAGGCGGTTGCTGCGCAGGAAGCTGCGCAGGGTGATGGCCAGCATGCCGGTCTTCGGCCGCAGCATGCGCCCGGTACGCGAGCGGCCGCCCTCGACGAAGTACTCGACCGGGAAACCCTTGCTGAACAGGGTGTGCAGGTATTCGTTGAACACCGCCGTATACAGCGGGTTGCCCTTGAAGGTACGGCGCATGAAGAAGGCGCCGCCACGGCGCAGCAGGCCGCCGATCACCGGCATGTTGAGGTTGATGCCGGCGGCGATGTGCGGCGGCGTCAGGCCATTGCGAAACAGCAGATAGGACAGCAGCAGGTAGTCGATGTGGCTGCGGTGGCAGGGCACGTAGATCACTTCGTGACCCTGGGCGATGTCGCGCACGCCCTCGACGTTGTGCACCTTGATGCCGTCGTAGATCTTGTTCCAGAACCAGGAAAGCACCAGTTCGAGGAAGCGGATCACCGTGTAGGTATAGTCCGAGGCGATCTCGTTGCCATAGCGCAGCGCCTGGGCTTCGGCTTTCTCCAGGCTGATCTTCTCGCGCTCGGCTTCCTCGGCAATCGCCTGGCGCACCATCGGGTCATGCACCAGGCCCTTGACCAGGTTGCGCCGGTGCGACACGTCCGGGCCGATCACAGCGGCCTTCTGGTTGCGGAAATGCACGCGCAGGATGCGGTGCACCATGCGCAGCGTGCGCTCCTGGCCCTTGTCCTGCTCGACCAGCTCGCGCAGGTGAATCGGCGTGGAGAACTGCACACGCGTCTTGCGCCCGAGGATCAGGATGCTGACCAGCCGGCGCAGGCGCCCGGTCACCGCCCAACTATCGGCGAACAGCAGTTTCCAGGGGCTGGTTTCGCGGTCCGGCGACTGGCCCCAGAACACGCTGACCGGGACGATCTGTGCGTCATCCACGGCATGCTGGCTGAGGGCGGTGACCACGCGATCGAGGGTCGGCGAAATGCCGCGCTTGTCCTGGCGGCCGAACCAGTCCGGCTCCGGCGTCAGGTAGAAAAAGGCGGCGGGCTCGATGTGTTCCCCGACCGCTACCGGCAGCACCGGGCGCGGCAGGCCGGCCTTGGTGCACTCGCGGTCGACCACTGCCAGGTCACTCACCGACGGCTGCTGCAGCACATAGAACACCGGCTTGCTGCGGTCGAGCTTGAGGGTGAAGGCGGACTGGTTGATGGTTTCCGAGCGTACCCAGAGGTACAGCAGGCGGCGCAACGATCCGAAGACGAGGCGGCGGAAGGGGGAACGGGTCATACGGACTCTGCTTGTATGGCAAAACGAGCGGTGGCTCGGGAAGGGCGCTAGTGTGCCGCAAGCCGCGTCTGGCGGGCAAAAAACTCGTGCGTCCAGACGGTCAGCCCGGCCAGCATGCAGGCAGCGTGTGACGAAAAAACGGTCAACGATTCAGCACCCGTTGATCAACAGAACTGCAAAGCGGGTCTGGGGTTCCCGATCAGAATGCCGAGTCAGCTTTCAGGATGATTGCAGCGACCTGAGTAGGGAGGGCGAACAGCGCTATGACATTCTAGGGTGGGCCGGGCGGCGATCCGCTTCAGCCCACCAAGTCGTGTTCTCGCAATCCAGCAGTCGGGTAGGGTGGGCTTCAGCCCACCACCTGCTACAACGCCAAACCCTCACGCCAACTTCATCACCACCACACCCGCCGCGATCACCGCACACGCCACGAGGCGAATCGGTCGCAATCTTTCCTTGAGCAGCACCACCCCCAGCAGCACGGCGAACACCACGCTGGTCTCGCGCAGGGCCGAAACCAATGCCACCGGCGCCTGAGTCATGGCCCAGATAACGATGGTGTAGGCCGCCATCGACATCGCCCCGCCGGCCAGTCCGCCACGCCAGTGCGGGCCCAGCTGCAGGAAGGCGCGCGGCCCACGGCTGATGGCCAATACCGCCGCCATCACTACGCCGTTGACGGTAAACAGCCACAGCGAATAACTCAGCGCATCGCCATTGCTGCGAGCGCCCATGGCATCGCTGAGGGTGTAGCCGGCGATGAACAGCGCCGTCATCAACGCACAGCCCAGCATCGCCCCTTGCGGCGCCTTGTGCTGCCCGCCGCGCAGCGCCATCAGCCAGATGCCCAGCACCAGAACCAGCAAACCCAGCAACTGCAGGGCGCTGAGCCCGTCATGCAACAGCAGCAGCGAGAGCAGGGCGACCATCAGCGGCGAGCTGCCCCGCGCAATCGGGTAGACCTGGCCCAGGTCGCCGTACTGGTAGGCGCGGGCGAGAAAGAAGTTGTAGCCGATGTGCAGCAGCGCCGACAGCGCGATCCACGGCCAGGCCGAGGCTTGTGGCAGCGCCACCAGCGGCAGGGCGCAAAGTGCCACCAGGCCGGCACCGATCTGAATCAGCGTGGCGGTGAGGAAGCGATCCAGACCAATCTTGAGTAGAGCGTTCCAGCCGGCATGCAGGGCAGCGGCGGCGATGACGGCGAGAAAGACCGTGGTTTCCAAGGCGGGCCTCGAAGGCAGGCGGTTGTCGAAGAAATTGAGCAGGAGCCGTGCGGATACCGCTCGGCTCGAAGTGATGTGGCTGAGGTGTAGTGTCGGTCGTCAGTCTGCCGCAAGCTCGATTTTCGGGCAAAACCCATTACCGCATGATGGCAGCGCAGTGGCGCAACAATGCCTATGATTCAACGCAAGGCGATGGATCACGCCCCGCGACGCTGAACCAAAGGGCAACAGACCCTTGCCCTCGAAACTAGAAACAGCCCGCCCGTGAATGGCTTGGAGAACAAGGCGATGACCCCGCCCAGCACGCCGATTGACGCGCATGACGCCGTCGCTCGACGCCCTCGAATCGCAACGCCCTTGAACCTGCTGATCGTTCTGGCGAGCGTATTCGTTGCCGTTGTCTGGCTGATCACCCTGCAACGCATCGCCTTCGAACGTGAGCAGGCGCTGGCTGCGGAAATGGAAGCCAACTCCAGCCTGGCCATCGCTTTCGAGCAGCAGGTGTTCCGCGCGCTGAAGGCGGCCGAGCAGGTGGCGGCTTTCGTGCGCGAGCAGTACCGCCGGCAGGGCAAGGCCATCGACCTGCGCCGCTGGGTCGAGGAGGGCGTAATCCGCGAGGAGATGTTCACCATCGTCAGCGTGGTGGACGAGCAGGGCGATATCGTCAGCAGCAGCCAGAACACCGGCCCGGTCAACTACGCCGACCGCGAGTTCTTCACGGCGCAGCGCGATGCTCGTATCGATCATCTGTTCATCAATCAGCCGGTACTCGGGCGAGTCTCCGGGCGTTGGCTGATCCCCATGTCGCTGCGTATCGAGCGCGATGACGGCAGCTTCGCCGGCGTCGTGGTGATGGCCGTCCGTCCAGAGGACGTCACGCGCTTCTTCCAGCAGGTCGATCTGGGCCCGCAGGGGCTATTGGAGCTCGCCGGCCTCGACGGCGTGATACGGGCGCGCAAGATCGGCGCACGCAGCGAATTTGGCCTGGGTGCCGAGTCACTGGCCTGGTTCCAGCGGCAAAAGCTGCATGGCGCCGATGATTTCCACGACAGTGGCGAGGCGCTCGATGGCGTCGCCCGTATCGTCAGCTACCGCACCATGAGCGGTTATCCACTGATGATTACCGTGGCCACCGCCTACGACGAGGAGATGGGCACGACCTTGCAGCGGCGCTCCACCTACCTGATGGCCGCAGTTGGCGTCACCCTGGTGGTCATGCTGTTCGTTGGCCTGCTGGCGCTAATGCTGGTTCGCCAACGTGCGGCCACCGATGCCCTGCAAGGCAGCGAAGCACTGTTTCGCGCCACCTTTCACCAGGCGGCCATGGGTATCGCCCACATCAGCCCCGAGGGTCGGATACTGCGGGTCAACGAGAAATTCGCGCGCATGCTGGGGCGCCCGCCCGAGGCGCTGCAAGGCGCCAACATTTTCGACCTGAGCGACGCCGAAGTCGCTGCCGCAGCCCGCAGCTTTCTGAGCGAGCAACTGGTCAGCGAGGCACGTGCGCTTTCCCCGGAAATCGAGAAAACCTATCGGCGTGAGGATGGCTCGCTGATCTGGGTATGCGAGGCCTCGAGCGTCGTCCGCAATCGCCAGGGTCACCCGGAGTTCCTGGTGCTGGTCACGCAGGACATCACCGAGCGCAAGCACCTGGAAGCGCGCCTTTGTCATGACGCCGAGCATGACGCCCTCACCGGGTTGGCCAACCGCGTCAGGTTCCACCAGCGGCTCGACCAGGCGCTGGAGTCCGTGCGCGACCAGCAGCAGCTGTGCGCCGTGCTCTATATCGACCTGGATGGATTCAAGGAAATCAACGACCGCCACGGTCATGCGGCCGGCGATAGCCTGCTGCAGATGGCCGCCAGACGACTCGAAGGTTGTGTGCGCAGCACCGACACGGTCGCACGCTTCGGCGGTGATGAGTTCGGCATCGTCCTCGGCAATCTGCACGGCAGTCAGGATTGCGAAACGGTGGCGCTCAAGGTGCTGGATGTACTGGCCAAGCCATTCGATCTGGACGGCAGCATGGTGCGGATATCGGCGAGCGTGGGCGCCGCTCTGTTTCCGCTGCACGCCGAAGACGGCCAGGACCTGCTCAAACGTGCGGACCAGGCCATGTACGCGGCCAAGCACGCGGGCAAGAACCGCTTTCACAGCGCTGACGAATAGCGCTGATGATGGCCTGAGCGGCCATCGCCGGACCTTCGCCTGAATACCTGTGACGGCTACTGGTCCGCGACAGGCTGAGTCGAAACGCCCTGTTCGCCAGCCACCAGCAACTGCCTGCGCCATTTCCACTCCAGCATGCCCAGGCCTGCGACGAACGCAGCCTCGCCGAGCACATGGCAAAACCCCGCTAGCGTCATGACCGGGGCAAAGGTCGTCGCGATGCCAAGGCAGGCCAACGCCCAGAATCCGTTGGCCACTGCCAGCAGCTTGATCAGCGCTTCGGCGCGCCGCACACGAATCGCCAGCGAAAAGGAAAAGCAGGCGTAGGCGATATTGACCGCGCCGATGAAACTCAGCAGCTCGCCGGGCAGGGCATACCAGCCGCTCAACCAGGGGGCCAGCAACAGAACCACAACGCCCGCGCTCGCAGCGGCCATGCAGTCCAGCCAGAGGATATGCCTGATCATTTTCATGGGGCTCGCCTCAAGCGCTGCGCCGCTTTTGCACGGCCAGCAGGAACAGCAGGGTAAAGGCGATCACCAGCAGATCCAGGGCGATGGCGGGCGCGGCCTTGCCCAGGTAATCCTGGCCATGGATCAGCAGCAGCGACACGAAGATGGCCTTACTCAGCGCAGCAATGACGGCGCAGAGAACCCGATGCTTCGGACTCAGCGCGCCATAGATCAGCAGCACGCCCATTAACCCGACCAGCGCTGACCAACTGCGAACGACCAGGGATTGCAACTGCCCATCGAAGGATGCGCCAAACATCGACTGCAGCGCCTCCTGCGGGGCGAACAGGCCGTAGAACAGGGTTGCCGTGAGAACGCCGGATAGCAGCATCAGCCATCTGAAATTGCGTGCAATGAAGTCCATCGACGTTTACGTCCTTGTTGGTATGAGCGGGGGAGAGCATAGCCGCAAAGCGAAGACGTCGGGCGCAGTCAGGCTACTTATCCCTGTCTCGGTATTGCTTGTAGAGTGGCTTCGCTAGAATTGCAATGACAAATATAGCGAGCATGATGGTGAAGGCGCTATTTTGAAAGTGAGCGAAAAACAGCCACGACAAAGCCGCGCAGACTAAAGCGGCTACCAATAAAATTAAAGTGTCTTTCATCAGGCGTAGACCCCACTCCCAACCAGGGCCTTGGAGCGATAGGCGACTCTGAACCTACTGCTCTTGTCCAATGTTTCCGGGTTGCGAGCATAAAACGAGTTCCAGCCATCAAACGCAAGGTTGTGTTGATGAAGAAACACAAACATATCTGACATTCTGTTGCCGCAACCTGCTGAGCGCCCGCTTGCTACAGCGATACTGCCAATGACGGCCCCAACATAAAATGAAGCCCCCAGCGAAGCTGCGACTTTAAATTTCTCCAGCCCGGTCGTTGCTTTAATGACCTCTGCCATTGTCGCTCCCGTACCTAATGTTTCTAGAGCGTCCAAAACAAGTCCGGCATTCGCTACGGCTGCATTGAGATTGTCAAATAGTGTTTGAGGAACGGGTAGTCCCAAATCTTTCATGTTCTCGTTAAAGTACGTCTTGAAATCACCTGGTTTATAGCATTGACTCATTATATTTCCCTGATTGATTAGCCTAACGGTTGACCAAGGGGCGGGCTTTAGCCCGTCTCAGGGAGCGATTTGAATCATTTGGCTATGTTTTTTCTTTAGGGTAATTCTGAAAAACCATGTGCCGTCACACCGCGTAGGCTGGAACCCGGGTGCTAAATAGCTTCTGGATTCCCGGCTGTACGGGAATGGCGACTATTTCAGATTTTACTTAGGTATTCGAATAAGTCTAAGTACCTGATCTCTAGATAGTCCAAGCTCTCTAAGGATGTTCTGAAAAAGCCACTTATCGTCACTCCCGCGAAGGCGGGAGCCCAAGAAAGTTCGCGGATCCTGCAGCGGAACAAGGCCGATAACAATGATGATCCGCGTGATCGATTGAACGCTTGGCCCCCGCTGCGCGAGCTACAGAATGGCCAGGGCGGAAAAGCCCAAAACAGGCCGGGTATACGAATGCAACCGCGCTGACGACAGGTGCAAAAGCAAAGCTTTGCTCACTACTTGTGGGGAGAGTCCATATATATTTGTTAGTGCTTATAGGTCGTCAAGTGCTATTTCGTCTTTTGATTTTTGAGATAATTTAACAAAAAGATAATCGGCTATAGGGTCGAGTTTTGCATTTGCCACTTCAGCAATTATTTCGGCTGCCCTTTCACGTAAGTTGATTGGGAAGCAAAATTCTGATGATGATGGTTTTGGGAGATTCTCTTTCAGGATGCCAATGGCTTTTTCTGCGTCTGCTTTAAAAGTTACTCTTCCCCATTCTCTACTTTCGCACCAGTCCTGAATTTCGGTCTTGGTGAATTTTAGAGATCTTGCAATAAGACTTTCCATTGTTTGAAGGTGATGTTCCTCCGTCTGACTCTTGCTCTCATGTAATTCGCGGGTTAACTTTTGAGCTGCGGCAAAATAGGCCTTTTTAACAAAGGCTTCAGCGTTTGGTGTGTTTTTGAATTTTTCCCAATTAAATTCAGCTACTGATTGTTCCAAGGTTTTGCCTGCTGATGGGCCGCCTTTCTTACGCACAGTAAAACGAATTGTTGTGTGAGACATATGGTTCTCCATGCAAGGAAGTAGCGCTAACGTAGAGCTAGCCGGCGCTGCGCAGCTTTATCGTGCAGCGTCCAGCGACTGAAAGGAGCGAGGTTGAGCGCCATGTTAGGCATTTTCAATTTCCCGCGTAGCACTTTGCGGGTTTAAGAATAATAGGCTGTTATCTTTTGCTTCGGCAGACCAAACGGCTGTAACTTTGTTCTTATAACACGCCTCTTTCACATCTACACCAAAATAACGTTGAATTTTTCTCTTGCTTTCGTTGCTTGGAGGCACTCTGCGCCAATGGTCAAAAAATGGTTTTTCACCTTCCGAATCATATTTTTTATCTTTGGTTTTACATGCCCGGATAAGCTCTTTTATTTCTTCATCGGTTGGTGAGAGCGGTTGGGGTGAGGCGGCAATTTCTGCAAGGGAGGATTTCAGCTTTAAGAAGAAGGGGCGATTGCTGTACTTCCCGTCTTCGTTCTTTAATACGGCACTTATTTGTGTATAAGCCTCATTAGGAATCAGATTTGAGAGAACCCTATTTGAGACATCTATCTGCCAGCCTACATTTTTCTCCTTGATACCAATGGTCAAGGTTTTTGAACGTGCGAAAAACACACCTTTTACAGCAAGTGTTTCAAAGTCGAAGTGAAATAGAAGCGCTTCGTTTCGTTGGCTAGAAGCTTGGTGAAGAAGGTCTGACAGTAGATCATTTATGTCCATAGCGCTCTTATGCCTAACGTTTGGTTAAGGGGCGGGTTTTAGCCCGTCCCAGTGAGCGGGGCGAACGGTTTGATTAATTTGTTATAGGAGTTCAACACGTTTTCTATTTGGTTCGGTAGTGGCTGTAAATGCTTTTAGCCTTTGAATAGCCGTAAAGGGCCAAATAGCAAAAGGCGATAATGGTTATTGCTGGTCCCGTCGCATTTATTCCAGTCATATAGGTTATATAAATCCCGCCTAGGATGATTAGAGCCACGTAACCGGTAAGCGTTCTATTTTTTGCAGACAGGGCTAATGGCAAGACTGACAGAGCAATAATATGAATTGCAATTGTGGTAATGATTTCTGAAATCAGATCTATTGGGATGGTGCCGGTTTGTGCTTGGGTAATTTGAATAATGGCTTGATACGCAAAGTAATTTAAGCTCGATACAATGGCTGTGCTAAGGAAAAGTATTGGTGCATATTTTTTTATTGTGTTGTGCATAGAGGCAGAGCGATTCCTATAACGTTTGGTTAAGGGGCGGGCTTTAGCCCGTCCCAGCGAGTGCAGCGAGCGATTTGAATGCTGTAATGGACTCTCCCCACGCCACGGTTCTATACCAAGGCGTTGAGGGTTGAAGAATGGGAGAGCTGCCATGAARCGAATTGCAGTTGATCTGGCCAAGTCCGTTTACCAAGTTGCCGAGAGTGTCCGTTCCGGCCAGGTGGTGCAGCGCAAGCGRCTGAACCGAGAGGCGTTCCGGCGATATATACAGGAGCAGGGTGAGCTGGTCGAGTGTGTGATGGAAGCCTGTGGCACAGCGCACTATTGGGGGCGGCCCAGCGTTGCCAGGCACGCACGCAGGAAAAGCTGACGCAGCTGCAGCGCTGGGCTGTGCAGACGGCAGAAGGTATCGGCCGCATCACAGCGGCCGTAGCACTGGCCAACAAACTGGTGCGGATCTGCTGGGCGGTGTGGTGCCACGAGCGGCGTTTCAATGGCAATTGGCAGAGAGTAAAGCCCGCCTGACGGCAGGGGTAATCAGAAAGGTGTGATGGTTTTTGTGGTTGTGGTGAGCGGCAGCACTGTCGGAACAGGTGAGTCCTGCAGCGGAGCAAAGCCGATAACAATGATGATCCCCGTGATCGATTGAACGCTTGGCCCCCGCTGCGCGAACGGCAGAATAGCCAGGCCAAGCATCCCCTGGAAGGCCGGATATACGGATACAACCGCGCTGACGGCAAGTGCAATCACTACTTGTGGGGAGAGTCCATATACCAGTTGTTAGGTGCTTGATAACCGCAGTAGTAACTCGCTAACGCTAGTTCTAAGTTCTAAATCATCTGTTTTCTCTGCTGCCTCATTGGCTTGGGCGGCAAAGATTCTAGCTTCAGTGGTATTACCCAAGTCAATAAGTGCTTCAGCCATTGCCAAGCTGATTGACGAAACGTACTCATTAAGTTCTGCTGCGACAGCATAGTTCAATGCTTTTTCATAAAATTTTACTGCCAGATTTTGATCATGCGTGAAGTCGCCTAGTGTCTCCCATTGAAAGGGATGATGTTGCCCAGATTTTTCACTGTTCTCGCAGATAGAAACTAATTTTTGATAGGCCGCCCATTCAGTTTTTTTGTCGCCCATTTCAGAAGCATTAACTATTTCCAGAACTATTTCGTGAACAGCTTCGTGGAGCTCTGGGTTCATGCTGAAAGCACCTAACGTTTGGTTAAGGGGCGGGCTTTAGCCCGTCCCAGTGAGCGCAGCGAACGACTTGAATGCTGTAATGGACTCTCCCCACGCCACGGTTCTATACCAAGGCGTTGAGGGTTGAAGAATGGGAGAGCTGCCATGAAACGAATTGCAGTTGATCTGGCCAAGTCCGTTTACCAAGTTGCCGAGAGTGTCCGTTCCGGCCAGGTGGTGCAA
>NZ_JACKQK010000027.1:0-15816 GCF_014892995.1 Pseudomonas sp. EggHat1 | reverse complement strand
CCCGGGCAGTCAACGTGCGCGTAGTGACGTACGGACGAATCGTACTCCACGTGTGCAGTGTTGATGGTGATACCACGAGCCTTCTCTTCCGGAGCGCTATCGATCTTGTCGAAGTCAACCTTGGCCGAACCGAAAACTTCGGAGCAGACACGGGTCAGAGCAGCGGTCAGAGTGGTTTTACCGTGGTCAACGTGACCGATGGTGCCGACGTTGACGTGCGGTTTGTTACGTTCGAATTTTTCCTTAGCCACGACAGTAAACCTCTTACTTAAAGGGCGGGATTAGCCTTGTTTTTTAACCAGCGCTTCGACGATGTTCGCCGGAGCCTCTGCGTACTTGGAGAATTCCATGGAGTAGCTAGCGCGACCCTGGGACATGGAACGGACGTCGGTAGCGTAACCAAACATCTCGCCCAGCGGAACTTCGGCACGGATAACCTTACCGGACACCGAATCTTCCATACCCTGGATCAGGCCACGACGACGGTTCAGGTCACCCATCACGTCACCCATGTAGTCCTCAGGAGTTACCACTTCTACCTTCATGATCGGCTCAAGCACCTTACCGCCACCCTTCTGGGCCAGCTGCTTGGTCGCCATGGAGGCAGCGATCTTGAACGCCATCTCGTTGGAGTCGACGTCGTGGTAGGAACCATCGAACACGGTAGCCTTCAGGCCGATCAGCGGATAGCCGGCAACGACGCCGTTCTTCATCTGCTCTTCGATACCCTTCTGGATCGCCGGGATGTATTCCTTCGGAACCACACCACCTACGACTTCGTTGGTGAATACCAGACCTTCGGTGATGTTGCCCTTGTCGTCCACGTCTGGAGTCGAGAAACGAATCCAGCAGTGACCGAACTGACCGCGACCACCGGACTGACGAACGAACTTGCCTTCGATCTCGACAGCGTCCTTGGTAATGGTTTCACGGTAAGAAACCTGCGGCTTGCCGATGTTGGCCTCGACGTTGAATTCGCGCTTCATGCGGTCAACGAGGATGTCCAGGTGCAGCTCACCCATACCGGAGATGATGGTCTGACCGGTTTCTTCGTCAGTCTTGACGCGGAACGACGGGTCTTCCTGAGCCAGCTTGCCCAGTGCGATGCCCATCTTCTCCTGGTCAGCCTTGGTTTTCGGCTCTACAGCTACCGAAATCACCGGCTCCGGGAAGTCCATGCGCTCGAGGATGATCTGCTTGTCCGGATCGCACAGGGTTTCACCGGTGGTGACATCCTTCATGCCGATCAGAGCAGCGATGTCGCCAGCGCGTACTTCTTTGATCTCTTCACGCTGGTTGGCGTGCATCTGCACCATACGACCAACGCGCTCTTTCTTGCCTTTCACGGAGTTGATGACCGACTGGCCAGACTCCAGAACGCCCGAGTAGACGCGCACGAAGGTCAGTGTACCGACGAACGGGTCGGTAGCAATCTTGAACGCCAGAGCCGAGAACGGCTCGTTGTCGTCGGCATGACGCTCGTCGTAATCGCCTTCGGCGATTTCCTCTTTCGGCTTGTCGGCCAGATCCGGGTGAATACCCTTGATCGCAGGGATCTCGGTCGGAGCCGGCAGGTAGTCGATGACGGCGTCGAGAACCAGGGGAACGCCCTTGTTCTTGAACGAGGAGCCGCAGACAGCCGGCACGATCTCGCTCGCCAGAGTACGGGCGCGCAGACCAGCCTTGATCTCTTCGACGGACAGGTCACCTTCTTCAAGGTACTTGTTCATCAGCTCTTCGTTAGCTTCGGCAGCAGCCTCGACCATGTTCGAGCGCCACTCGTTGGCCAGCTCTACCAGCTCGGCAGGAATCTCTTCCTCACGATAGGTAGTGCCCTTGTCGTCTTCGTTCCAGTAGATGGCCTTCATCTTGATCAGATCAACCTGACCTTCGAAGTTCTCTTCTGAACCGATGGCGATCTGAATCGGTACCGGGGTGTGACCCAGACGGTTCTTGATCTGACCAACGACGCGCAGGAAGTTGGCACCAGCACGGTCCATCTTGTTCACGTAGACGATACGCGGAACGCCGTACTTGTTGGCCTGACGCCATACGGTTTCGGACTGCGGCTCAACGCCCGAAGTACCGCAGAACACAACGACAGCACCGTCGAGTACGCGCAGCGAGCGCTCTACTTCAATGGTGAAGTCAACGTGACCGGGGGTATCGATGACGTTTACGCGGTAGTTGTCGTACTGACCAACCGAACCCTTCCAGAAGGTGGTGATAGCAGCAGAAGTAATGGTAATACCACGCTCCTGCTCCTGAACCATCCAGTCGGTGGTCGCGGCGCCATCATGCACCTCGCCCATCTTGTGGCTCAGACCTGTGTAGAACAGGATCCGCTCGGTAGTGGTGGTCTTGCCCGCGTCAACGTGGGCACAGATACCAATATTACGGTAGCGGTTAATTGCTGTATTACGAGCCATAAAGCCCTCGCAAGGTTAGTAGAGCCGGAATTAGAAGCGGTAGTGCGAGAAAGCCTTGTTGGCCTCAGCCATACGGTGCACGTCTTCACGCTTCTTGACAGCAGCGCCTTTGCCTTCAGCAGCATCCAGCAGCTCACCAGCCAAACGCAGAGCCATGGACTTCTCGCCGCGCTTGCGGGCGTAGTCTACGAGCCAGCGCATTGCCAGAGCGTTACGACGCGACGGACGAACTTCGACCGGAACCTGGTAGGTAGCACCGCCTACACGGCGGGACTTGACTTCGACCAGCGGAGCGATGGCGTCGAGAGCTTTCTCGAAGATCTCCAGGGGATCGCTGTTCTTGCGTGCTTTGACTGTGTCCAGAGCACCGTAAACGATGCGCTCGGCCACGGCCTTCTTGCCGCTTTCCATCACGTGGTTCATGAACTTGGCGAGAATCTGCGATCCGTACTTCGGATCGTCGAGAATCTCACGTTTTGCTGCTACACGACGTCTTGGCATGATAAGCCCTCAAACGGTCTTCAGGTTAGCCCGGGACTTTCGGCAAAAGCCGCGCCCGACCTTACTCTTATCGACTCAACTAAATATAAAGATTCAAGCGGCCTTATTTCGGACGCTTGGTACCGTACTTGGAACGACCCTGCTTACGGTCTTTGACGCCGGAGGTATCCAGCGAACCACGCACGGTGTGGTAGCGCACACCCGGAAGGTCTTTTACACGACCGCCACGGATCAGCACGACGCTGTGCTCTTGCAGGTTGTGGCCTTCACCACCGATGTACGAGGAAACCTCGAAACCGTTGGTCAGACGCACGCGGCATACTTTACGCAGTGCCGAGTTAGGTTTTTTCGGCGTGGTGGTGTACACGCGAGTGCACACGCCACGACGCTGCGGGCAGTTCTGCAGCGCAGGCACGTCGGATTTCTCGACGATACGCTTACGCGGCTGACGTACCAGCTGGTTGATAGTTGCCATCTACTAGCTCCACTGTTGTCTTTCGACGCTCACAAATAAAGATGGCAGAGCACAGCGCCCTGCCAAATTTAGGGGTGCATGAGTCTAAAGAGACTCACACCCCCAGTCAAGGCAAAGCCCCGCTAGCGAACCAGCGGGGCTTTGACTCAATTTCCGCTGGAGTTCAGCGCTTCGGTCAGTGCGGCTTCCACCTCACTGGCGCTGACTCGTACCGGCTTGTCTGCATCACGCTTGCGCTTGCGCTCGCTGTGATAGGCCAGACCGGTACCGGCCGGGATCAGACGACCCACGACCACGTTCTCTTTCAGACCACGCAGGTAGTCGCGCTTGCCAGTAACCGCCGCCTCGGTGAGGACGCGAGTGGTTTCCTGGAAGGACGCTGCCGAGATGAACGACTCGGTAGACAGCGAAGCCTTGGTGATACCCAGCAGCACGCGGGTGTACTTGGCGACGAACTTGTCCTCTTCGGCCAGACGCTCGTTCTCGCCCAGAACCTGGGTGAGCTCCATCTGATCGCCCTTGATGAAGGACGAATCGCCGGACTCGCTGACTTCAACCTTACGCAGCATCTGACGCAGGATGGTCTCGATGTGCTTGTCGTTGATCTTCACGCCCTGCAGACGGTAAACGTCCTGGATCTCATTGACGATGTACTTGGCCAACGCGCTGACACCCAGCAGACGCAGGATGTCGTGCGGGTCGCTCGGACCGTCGGAAATGACTTCGCCGCGGTTCACTTGTTCGCCTTCGAAGACGTTCAGGTGACGCCACTTCGGAATCAGCTCCTCGTACGGATCGCTGCCATCGGTCGGGGTGATGACCAGACGGCGCTTGCCCTTGGTCTCTTTACCGAACGAGATGGTGCCGCTGATTTCCGCCAGGATCGAGGCTTCCTTCGGACGACGGGCTTCGAACAGGTCGGCAACGCGCGGCAGACCACCGGTGATGTCGCGGGTCTTCGAGGTCTCTTGCGGGATACGGGCGATAACGTCACCGACCGCGATCTGCGCACCGTCAGCCACACCGACCAGGGCGTTGGCTGGCAGGAAGTACTGAGCAGGAACGTCGGTACCCGGCAGCAGCAGTTCCTTGCCGTTGGCGTCGACCATCTTGATGGCCGGACGAATGTCCTTGCCAGCAGCCGGACGATCCTTCGGATCGAGAACCTCGATGTTGGTCAGACCGGTCAGTTCGTCGGTCTGACGCTTGATGGTGATGCCCTCCTCCATGCCGACGAAGGTCACGGTACCCTTCATTTCGGTCACGATCGGGTGGGTGTGCGGGTCCCACTTGGCGACGATGGCGCCAGCGTCGACCTTGTCGCCTTCCTTCACCGAAATCACGGCACCGTACGGCAGCTTGTAGCGCTCGCGCTCACGACCGAACTCGTCAGCCACAGCCAGCTCGCCGGAACGGGAAACCGCCACCAGGTTGCCGTCCACGCGCTCGACGTGCTTGAGGTTGTGCAGACGGATCGCACCACCGTTCTTCACCTGGACGCTGTCGGCAGCCGAAGTACGGCTTGCAGCACCACCGATGTGGAAGGTACGCATGGTCAGCTGGGTACCCGGCTCACCGATGGACTGGGCAGCGATAACGCCGACCGCCTCACCGATGTTGACCTGATGACCACGGGCCAGATCGCGACCGTAGCACTTGGCGCAGATGCCGAAGCGGGTTTCGCAGGTGATCGGCGAACGCACGACCACTTCGTCGACGCTGTTCAGCTCGATGAACTCGACCCACTGCTCGTCGATCAGAGTACCGGCCGGAACGATGACGTCCTCGGTGCCTGGCTTGAACACGTCCTTGGCGATCACTCGACCCAGTACGCGCTCACCCAGCGGCTCGACGACGTCACCGCCTTCGATGTGCGGCGTCATCAGCAGACCGTGCTCGGTGCCACAATCGATCTCGGTTACCACCAGATCCTGCGCCACGTCGACCAGACGACGAGTCAGGTAACCGGAGTTCGCGGTCTTCAGTGCGGTATCCGCCAGACCTTTACGAGCACCGTGGGTGGAGATGAAGTACTGCAGAACCGACAGACCTTCGCGGAAGTTCGCGGTGATCGGCGTCTCGATGATGGAGCCGTCCGGCTTGGCCATCAGGCCACGCATACCGGCCAGCTGACGGATCTGGGCGGCGCTACCACGCGCACCGGAGTCCGCCATCATGTACATGGAGTTGAAGGACTCCTGCTCGACAGTCTTGCCTTCGCGATCGACAACCGGCTCTTTCGAGAGGTTGGACATCATCGCCTTGGACACTTCATCGTTGGCCTTCGACCAGAGGTCGATCACCTTGTTGTACTTCTCGCCCTGGGTAACCAGGCCGGAGGCGTACTGCGATTCGATTTCCTTCACTTCCTCGGTGGCGGCGTCGATGATGCGCGCCTTCTCGTCCGGGATGACGAAGTCGTTCACGCCAATCGACACACCGGAGATGGTCGAGTAAGCGAAACCGGTGTACATCAGCTGGTCGGCGAAGATCACGGTGTCCTTCAGACCAACGGTGCGGTAGCACTGGTTGATCAGCTTGGAGATCGCCTTCTTCTTCATCGACTGGTTGACCACGTCGTAAGACAGGCCGGCCGGTACGATCTGGAACAGCAGCGCGCGGCCGACAGTGGTGTCGACGATGCGGGTGTTCTTGGTGATGCTGCCGTCGCGGTCTTTGATGACCTCGTTGATACGCACTTTCACACGGGCGTGCAGGGAGGCTTCGCCGGCGCGGAATACGCGGTCGACTTCCTGCAGGTCGGCGAATACACGACCTTCGCCTTTGGCGTTCACGGCTTCACGGGTCATGTAGTACAGACCCAGTACAACGTCCTGCGACGGCACGATGATTGGCTCACCGTTGGCAGGCGACAGGATGTTGTTGGTCGACATCATCAGCGCACGCGCTTCGAGCTGGGCTTCCAGCGTCAGCGGCACGTGAACGGCCATCTGGTCACCGTCGAAGTCGGCGTTGTACGCGGCACAGACCAGCGGGTGCAGCTGGATAGCCTTACCTTCGATCAGTACCGGCTCGAACGCCTGGATGCCCAGACGGTGCAGGGTCGGCGCACGGTTGAGCAGTACGGGGTGTTCACGAATCACTTCAGCGAGAACGTCCCACACTTCCGGCAGCTCGCGCTCGACCATCTTCTTGGCAGCCTTGATGGTGGTCGCCAGACCACGCATTTCCAGCTTGCCGAAAATGAACGGCTTGAAAAGTTCGAGGGCCATCTTCTTCGGCAGACCGCACTGGTGCAGACGCAGGGTCGGGCCTACGGTAATTACGGAACGACCGGAGTAGTCCACGCGCTTACCGAGCAGGTTCTGTCGGAAGCGACCTTGCTTACCCTTGATCATGTCGGCCAGCGACTTCAGCGGACGCTTGTTCGAGCCAGTGATGGCGCGACCGCGACGGCCGTTGTCGAGCAGGGCGTCGACGGCTTCCTGCAGCATGCGCTTTTCGTTGCGCACGATAATGTCCGGCGCCGACAGGTCGAGCAGGCGCTTGAGACGGTTGTTACGGTTGATCACGCGGCGATACAGATCGTTCAGATCGGAAGTCGCGAAGCGGCCACCGTCCAGCGGTACCAGCGGACGCAGATCCGGCGGCAGAACCGGCAGAACGGTCAGTACCATCCACTCAGGCAGGTTGCCGGAGTCCTTGAAGGCTTCCATCAGCTTCAAGCGCTTGGACAGCTTCTTGATCTTGGTCTCGGAGTTGGTCTGCGGAATCTCTTCACGCAGGCGGCCGATCTCGTGATCCAGGTCGATAGCGTGCAGCAGCTCGCGAACGGCCTCGGCGCCCATACGCGCGTCGAAGTCGTCACCGAACTCTTCGAGGGCTTCGAAGTACTGCTCGTCGTTCAGCAGCTGGCCCTTCTCGAGGGTGGTCATGCCCGGATCGATCACGACGTAGCTCTCGAAATAGAGCACGCGCTCGATATCGCGCAGGGTCATGTCCATCAGCAGGCCGATACGGGACGGCAGCGATTTCAGGAACCAGATGTGGGCGACCGGCGAGGCCAGTTCGATGTGCGCCATGCGCTCACGACGAACCTTGGCCAGGGCCACTTCAACGCCGCACTTCTCGCAGATCACACCGCGGTGCTTGAGGCGCTTGTACTTGCCGCACAGGCACTCGTAGTCCTTGACCGGGCCAAAGATCTTGGCGCAGAACAGGCCATCGCGCTCTGGTTTGAAGGTACGGTAGTTGATGGTTTCCGGCTTTTTAACTTCACCGAACGACCACGAACGGATCATCTCAGGCGAGGCCAATCCGATACGGATGGCGTCGAACTCTTCGATCTGACCCTGGTTTTTCAGCAAATTCAGTAGGTCTTTCAAGGCCTTTCCTCCTGGCGGAGCGGGCAGCGAGCTGGGTTAGCCCCGCTGCCGATTCACGTCGTGTTATTCGGTTTCCAGATCGATATCGATACCGAGCGAACGGATCTCTTTGATCAGTACGTTGAAGGACTCGGGCATGCCCGGCTCCATACGGTGATCGCCATCCACGATGTTCTTGTACATCTTGGTACGGCCGTTCACGTCGTCCGACTTCACGGTCAGCATTTCCTGCAGGGTGTAGGCGGCGCCATAGGCTTCCAGTGCCCAGACCTCCATCTCCCCGAAACGCTGACCACCGAACTGCGCCTTACCACCCAGCGGCTGCTGGGTAACCAGGCTGTAGGAACCAGTGGAACGGGCGTGCATCTTGTCGTCCACCAGGTGGTTCAGTTTGAGCATGTACATGTAGCCGACGGTGGTCGGACGCTCGAACTGGTTACCGGTACGACCATCGAACAGGCGCATCTGGCCGCTCTCCGGCAGATCAGCCAGCTTCAGCATGGCCTTGATCTCGGTTTCCTTAGCGCCGTCGAACACGGCAGTCGCCATCGGTACACCGCCTTTGAGGTTCTTCGCCAGCTCGAGAATCTCGGTATCGGAGAACTCGTCGAGGTTTTCCTGACGGCCACCGATCTCGTTGTAGATCTCAGCGAGGAACTTGCGCAGTTCGGCGATCTTGCGCTGCTCTTCGAGCATGCGGTTGATCTTCTCACCCAAGCCCTTGGCCGCGAGGCCCAGGTGGGTTTCGAGAATCTGACCGACGTTCATACGCGACGGAACGCCCAGCGGGTTCAGTACGATGTCGACCGGCGTACCGTTGGCGTCGTGCGGCATGTCTTCGACCGGCATGATCACCGAGACGACACCCTTGTTACCGTGACGACCGGCCATCTTGTCACCCGGCTGGATGCGACGGCGGATGGCCAGGTAGACCTTGACGATCTTCAGTACGCCCGGAGCCAGGTCATCGCCCTGCTGCAGCTTGCGCTTCTTGTCTTCGAACTTGTCGTCGAGCATCTGACGGCGGTCGGAGATGTAGGCCTGAGCCTTCTCCAGCTGCTCGTTCAGGGCGTCGTCGGCCATGCGCAGTTTGAACCACTGGCCACGCTCGAGACCGTCGAGGAACTCGTCGGTGATCGCGGTGCCTTTCTTCAGACCAGCGCCGCCTTCGGCGATAGCGCCAACCAGAGCGGAACGCAGACGCTCGAAGGTCGCGCCTTCGACGATGCGGAACTCTTCGTTCAGGTCCTTGCGGATCTCGTCCAGCTGCATCTTCTCGATGGACAGGGCGCGCGAGTCGCGCTCCACGCCGTCACGGGTGAAGACCTGAACGTCGATGACGGTACCCTTGGTGCCAGTCGGCACACGCAGGGAGGTGTCCTTAACGTCAGACGCCTTCTCACCGAAGATCGCACGCAGCAGCTTCTCTTCCGGCGTCAGCTGAGTCTCGCCTTTCGGGGTGACCTTACCGACCAGGATGTCACCTGGGCCGACTTCGGCGCCGACGTAGACGATACCGGCTTCGTCCAGCTTGTTCAGAGCTGCTTCACCCACGTTCGGGATGTCAGAGGAGATTTCCTCTGGGCCGAGCTTGGTGTCACGCGCCACACAGGTCAGTTCCTGAATGTGGATGGTGGTGAAGCGGTCTTCCTGGACCACGCGCTCGGACAGGCAGATGGAGTCTTCGAAGTTGAAGCCGTTCCACGGCATGAACGCAACACGCATGTTCTGACCCAGCGCCAGTTCACCCATGTCGGTGGACGGGCCGTCAGCCATGATGTCGCTACGCGCAACCTTGTCACCTTTGCTCACCAGCGGACGCTGGTTGATGCAGGTGTTCTGGTTGGAGCGGGTGTATTTGGTCAGGTTGTAGATGTCGACACCGGCTTCGCCAGTTTCGACTTCGTCATCGTTGACGCGAACCACGATACGGCTAGCGTCGACGGAGTCGATCACACCACCACGACGGGCCACGACGCAGACGCCGGAGTCACGGGCGACGTTGCGCTCCATGCCGGTACCTACCAGCGGCTTGTCGGCACGCAGAGTCGGTACAGCCTGACGCTGCATGTTCGAACCCATGAGTGCGCGGTTGGCGTCGTCGTGCTCGAGGAACGGAATCAGCGAGGCAGCGACGGAAACCACCTGCTTCGGCGAAACGTCCATCAGGGTGACGTCTTCCGGCGCCTTGACGGTGAATTCGTTGAGGTGACGTACGGCTACCAGTTCGTCGATCAGCTGACCCTTGTCGTTCAGGGTCGCAGACGCCTGGGCGATAACGTGGTCGGCCTCTTCGATGGCGGACAGGAATACGATCTCGTCGGTGACCTTGCCTTCCTTGACCACGCGGTACGGGCTCTCCAGGAAGCCGTACTGGTTGGTGCGGGCGTAGGCAGCCAGCGAGTTGATCAGACCGATGTTCGGACCTTCCGGCGTTTCGATCGGGCACACGCGACCGTAGTGGGTCGGGTGTACGTCGCGGACTTCGAAGCCTGCACGCTCACGGGTCAGACCACCTGGGCCGAGTGCGGAGACGCGGCGCTTGTGGGTGATCTCGGACAGCGGGTTGTTCTGGTCCATGAACTGCGAGAGCTGGCTGGAACCGAAGAACTCCTTCACCGCCGCCGCAACCGGCTTGGCGTTGATCAGGTCTTGCGGCATCAGGCCTTCGCTTTCGGCCATCGACAGACGTTCCTTGACCGCGCGCTCTACACGCACCAGGCCAACGCGGAACTGGTTCTCGGCCATCTCGCCGACGCAACGTACGCGACGGTTACCCAGGTGGTCGATGTCGTCGACGATGCCCTTGCCGTTACGGATGTCGACCAGGGTCTTCAGCACGGCAACGATATCTTCCTTGCTCAGCACGCCCGAACCTTCGATCTCGGTACGACCGATACGACGGTTGAACTTCATGCGGCCAACGGCAGACAGGTCGTAACGCTCGGCGCTGAAGAACAGGTTGTTGAACAGGGTCTCGGCAGCATCCTTGGTTGGCGGCTCGCCGGGACGCATCATGCGGTAGATCTCGACCAGCGCTTCCAACTGATTGGTAGTGCTGTCGATCTTCAGCGTGTCGCTGATGAACGGACCACAATCGATGTCGTTGGTGTACAGGGTCTCGAAGCGAACCACTTGAGCCTTGGACATCTTGACCAGCAGGTCGGCGGTCAGCTCGGTATTGCACTCGGCGATGATCTCGCCGGTAGCCGGGTGCACGATCGCCTTGGCAGTGGTACGGCCAATGACGTAGTCGAGCGGAACTTCCAGCTCCTTGATACCAGCCTTGTCCAGCTGGTTGATGTGGCGAGCCGTGATACGACGGCCCTGCTCCACGATCACCTTGCCACTGCCGTCCTTGATGTCGAGGACGGCGATTTCGCCGCGCAGACGCTGTGGAACCAGCTCCAGGTTCAGGCTCTCGCCCTTCACGTGGTAGACGTTGGTGTCATAGAAGGCATCCAGCACTTCTTCAGTGCTGTAACCCAGTGCGCGCAGCAGGACGGAAGCCGGCAGTTTGCGGCGACGGTCGATACGCACGAATACCGCGTCCTTCGGATCGAACTCGAAGTCCAGCCAGGAGCCGCGGTAAGGGATGATGCGAGCGGAGTACAGCAGCTTGCCCGAGCTGTGGGTCTTGCCACGATCGTGGTCGAAGAACACACCCGGCGAACGGTGCAGCTGGGACACGATGACGCGCTCGGTACCGTTGATGACGAAGGTACCGTTCTCGGTCATGAGCGGAATCTCGCCCATGTACACTTCTTGCTCTTTGATGTCCTTGATCGCTTTGTTCGACGATTCCTTGTCGAAAATGATCAGGCGCACTTTCACGCGCAGCGGCACGGCGAAGGTCACGCCACGCAGGACGCACTCCTTGACGTCGAACGCCGGCTCGCCCAGGCGATAGCCGACGTACTCCAGAGCGGCATTGCCGGAGTAGCTGATGATCGGGAATACCGATTTGAAGGCCGCATGCAGGCCGATGTCGCGGAATTGTTCCTTGCTCACCCCTTGCTGCAGGAATTCGCGGTACGAATCCAGCTGGATAGCCAGGAGGTAAGGCACATCCATGACATCCGGCAACTTGCTAAAGTCCTTGCGGATACGTTTTTTCTCAGTGTATGAGTAAGCCATCAGCGTTCCCCAGCTTGGTCACCTGCTTGTTTGGCCAGCGCCGGCGGCGGTGACCAGAAAATCGTGCAAACCCTCGGTTTGCGACCGCCTCTCGGGCGGGATCTTTTCGGCTCCAGGTCGGCTATTGAACAGCCAACCTAGAACGGAAAAAGGCCGGTGGCAAAAGCCACCAGCCATCAGCCTTTCGCTCAACGCTTGGGCTGGAGACGCAAAGTCGAAATTACTTGACTTCGACTTTAGCGCCAGCTTCTTCCAGCTTCTTCTTGGCGTCTTCAGCAGCTTCTTTCGAAACGCCTTCAGCGACGACCTGAGGAGCGGTGTCAACCTTCTCCTTGGCTTCTTTCAGGCCCAGACCGGTCAGCTCGCGAACTGCCTTGATCACGTTGACTTTCTTCTCGCCGGCTTCAACCAGAACAACGTTGAACTCGGTTTGCTCTTCAACAACAGCAGCCGGACCAGCCGGGCCTGCAGCGGCAGCAGCAGCAGCGGTAACGCCGAAGGTTTCTTCCATCGCCTTGATCAGCTCAACGATTTCCATAACGGATTTCTGGCCGATTGCTTCGATGATTTGCTCGTTAGTCAGAGACATGACTATCAATTCCTGTATTGGGGTGACGGCCTACGCGACCATCAAATTAAACGTTTGATTTCGAAAGAGCTCACGCCGCCTCAGGCAGCAGCAGCTTCTTTCTGGTCGCGAATGGCCGCCAGAGTGCGAGCGAGTTTGCTGGTGGCGCCTTGAATAACGCTCATCAGCTGGGCGATGCCCTCGTCGCGGGTCGGCAGACTTGCCAGTACGTCGATCTGGTTTGCTGCGAGGTACTTGCCCTCGAACGCAGCTGCCTTGATCTCGAACTTGTCCTGACCCTTGGCAAAATCCTTGAACAGACGAGCAGCAGCGCCCGGGTGTTCGTTGGAGAATGCGATCAGGGTCGGGCCTTTGAACACGTCGTTGAGCACGTCGAACTGAGTGCCTTCAACGGCGCGCTTGAGCAGGGTGTTACGCACGACTTTCACGTACACACCAGCTTCGCGGGCCTCTTTACGGAGTCCGGTCATTGCGCCGACAGTCACGCCACGGGCATCAGCCACGACAGCGGACAGACCGGCTTTGGCAGCCTCGTTGACTTCAGCGACGATGGCCTTCTTGTCTTCGAGTTTAATTGCCACGGGTTTACTCCTGGTTTTTACCGTATCGCCGAACCGGAGTTCGGCGGCGTTTTGGTGTCTGATTCGGTAACGAATCGGGAGCACCATCTGCGTAGGCCATCAGGCGAACCTGACATTTAAAACGCGAGTCACCTACGGTCTTGGATAGCCCCCGCCAGGCAGGGACCCCAATTTTTCAAAGCCGGCAGCTCAAGGCTACCGGCCCAATCACTTACGCGTCGAGCGAAGCCTGATCGATGATCAGACCCGGACCCATGGTGGTGCTCAGGGTCACGCGCTTGACGTAGATGCCTTTCGAGGTCGACGGCTTCAGACGCTTCAGGTCGGACAGCAGGGCTTCCACGTTCTGCTTCAGCGCAGCGGCTTCGAAGCCGACCTTGCCAACGGAGGTGTGGATGATGCCGTTCTTGTCGGTACGGAAACGTACCTGACCAGCCTTGGCGTTCTTGACAGCGGTAGCGACGTCCGGAGTAACGGTGCCGACTTTCGGGTTCGGCATCAGACCGCGCGGGCCCAGTACCTGACCCAGCTGGCCAACGACGCGCATGGCGTCCGGGGAAGCGATGACCACGTCGTAGTTCAGATCGCCTGCCTTCATTTCGGCAGCCAGATCGTCCATACCAACCTTGTCGGCACCGGCAGCCAGAGCAGCTTCAGCGCCCGGACCCTGGGTGAACACGGCAACGCGTACGGTCTTGCCAGTGCCGTTCGGCAGCACGGTGGCGCCACGTACGACCTGGTCGGATTTACGCGGATCTACGCCCAGGTTCACAGCGACGTCGAAGGACTCGGTGAACTTGACGGCAGACAGCTCGGCCAGCAGGCCGGCAGCTTCTTCGAAGGTGTAGGCCTTGCCGGCTTCAACCTTGGCCGCGATGGCCTTTTGGCGTTTGGTCAACTTAGCCATTACACACCCTCCACGTTCAGGCCCATGCTACGAGCGGAGCCGGCGATGGTGCGCACGGCCGCATCCAGGTCAGCGGCAGTCAGATCAGCCTGCTTGGTCTTGGCGATCTCTTCCAGCTGAGCACGGGTAACGGTGCCTACTTTGACGGTGTTCGGACGAGCGGAACCGCTGGACAGGCCTGCAGCCTTCTTCAGCAGCACCGATGCCGGGGTGCTCTTGGTTTCAAAGGTAAAGCTGCGGTCGCTGTAAACGGTGATGATCACAGGGGTCGGCAGACCAGGTTCCATGCCCTGAGTCTTGGCGTTGAACGCCTTGCAGAATTCCATGATGTTCACGCCGTGCTGACCCAGAGCGGGACCGACGGGTGGCGACGGGTTTGCCTGACCGGCTTTAACCTGCAGCTTGATATAAGCCTGAATCTTCTTAGCCATTAGCTACTCCAATTTCGGGTTCGAACGCCTGACGGCTCCCCGAGGTTACTTACGCATTTATCCCAGTGACGACAAAACCCCGCAGCCTAAGGCTGCGGGGTGAGGGATGCTTATGTCAGTTATGCCTTCTCGACCTGACTGAACTCCAGCTCGACCGGGGTGGAGCGACCGAAGATGGTCACAGCAACCTGGATGCGGCTCTTTTCGTAATTCACTTCTTCGACCACGCCGCCGAAATCGGCGAATGGGCCATCGACAACTCGCACCATCTCGCCCGGCTCGAACAGAGTCTTCGGCTTGGGCTTGTCACCGCTATCGGCGACACGACGCAGAATGGCTTCGGCTTCTTTCTCAGTGATAGGCGCCGGCTTGTCGGCCGTACCACCAATGAAACCCATGACGCGCGGCGTATCCTTGATCAAGTGCCAAGTCGCCTCGTTCATTTCCATCTGCACCAAAACATAGCCAGGGAAGAACTTGCGCTCACTCTTGCGCTTCTGACCATTGCGCATCTCGACCACCTCTTCGGTGGGAACGAGAATCTCGCCAAAGTCATCTTCCATACCAGCCAGTTTCACGCGCTCGATGAGCGAGCGCATCACATGCTTCTCGTAACCCGAGTAAGCATGCACGACGTACCAACGCTTAGCCACGAGACACCCTTAACCAACAATCAGGGAAACAAGCCAACCGAGCAGGGAATCGAGACCCCACAGCAGCAGCGCCATCACCAGGACCACTGCAACCACGATCAAAGTGGTTTGCATGGTTTCCTGGCGGGTCGGCCAAACGACTTTACGAATCTCGACGCGCGCCTCTTTCAGCAGCACCGCGAACGCCTGACCACGAGCAGTCTGAAACGCCACGAAAGCAGCACCAGCACCCAACGCAACCAAACCCAGAACGCGATACAGAACCGGCTCAGCAGAGAAGTACTGATTACCCACAACACCCACAACAACCAGGGCAGCGACAACCAGCCACTTGACCAGATCAAAGCGAGAGTCTTTGGCTTCAGCCTTAACATTCATTCGAGAGGATCCTGTGAAAGACACGCCAGATTCGTTAGAAAATGGCAGGTCAGGAGGGAATCGAACCCCCAACCTGCGGTTTTGGAGACCGCCGCTCTGCCAATTGAGCTACTGACCTAAAACAAAATCAGGCCGACCATTATGCCGGCCTGAGAGGAACAGATCAACCGATTACTCGACGATCTTGGCAACCACGCCAGCACCAACGGTACGGCCGCCTTCGCGAATCGCGAAACGCAAGCCATCTTCCATGGCGATCGGCTTGATCAGGGTGACAACCATTTTGATGTTGTCGCCCGGCATTACCATCTCAACGCCTTCCGGCAGTTCGCACGAACCGGTCACGTCAGTGGTACGGAAGTAGAACTGAGGACGGTAGCCCTTGAAGA
>NZ_JACKQK010000026.1:0-16257 GCF_014892995.1 Pseudomonas sp. EggHat1 | reverse complement strand
ACGTGGTACTCGGCATAGCTGCCATCGCCTTCGAAAATCTGCGTGGTGTACCAGACTTCGTCACCTGGCACGAAGCTCGTCACACCCGGGCCTACAGCTTCGACGACGCCGGATACGTCATGCCCGGTAATGGCGGGGAGGGGCACGTAGTCAACGTAGTCGCCACGACGTACCTGGTAATCCAGCGGATTGATGGAGGTTGCGTGAACCCGCACCAGTACTTGTCCTGCCTGCGGTACGGGTTTGGCCACTTCGCTCAGTTCGAACGCGTTCGGACCGCCAAAGGATTTGAGTACTTGCGCTTTCATTGTAAATCCTCGTATCTATGAGGCTTGAGAGTGCTCAAGCCGAGCATGTTTCTTTCAGCATGCGATTCACAAAGAGGTCGCAGGCAGCGCTCTTGCTTGTTCCTCTGGCCGCCGGGTAGAAAAGAGTATTGCCAGCGGCAGTCATTTGCCTTGGACCAAACGATGGTTCTGGAATCAGGGTGTTGTGATAAGTTCAGATGCGCAGACGTGCGGCAAGGCTGAGCGTACTGGCGAGACTTCAGGAACAAACTTACGGAGTTCTTCAGGCCTTGCACGTCGGCAGATGTCGTGTCGTCTGCGGAGCATCAGTGACTATGGTGTTCACGGGCATATTCCTTATTCAGGCTGGTTACTTACTCGATAGCTTGAAGTGATTCCGGCAGGACCTGGCCACCATCGATAATCAGGCTTTGCCCCGTGATGTAGCCGGCTTCGCGGCTGGCAAAGAACATGACAGCGCTGGCAACGTCTTCGGGAGTGCCCAGGCGCTTGGCCGGAATCGAAGCGGCTACGCCGGCCTGGTACTCGGCATCCACATCCAGGAAGCCTTCGGTGATGATGTTGCCGGGGAGTACCGCATTGACGGTGATGCCGTCCTTGGCCAACTCGATCGCCGCAGTGCGCATGAAACCCAACTGCGCTGCCTTGCTCGCGCCGTAATGAACCCAACCGGGTGAACCGGTGACGGGGCCCGTAATCGATGAGGTGAGGATCACTCGACCGTATTCGGCTCGTCGCAGGAGGGGAAGGGCTGCTTGCACGCACAGGAATGTGCCCTTGGCATTGGTTGCCAGCACTCGATCCCAATCGGCTTCGCCCAGGTTTTCGAGGGTCGAGCTGGGGAAGATGCCAGCATTGCAGCACAGCACGTCGAGCCCACCGTGCATCTCATCCAGAGTACGCATCAATGCCTTGACGGAAGCGGAGTCAGCCACATCGGCGGCCACCCCTTGTACGTGCAGCCCATCAGCGCGCATACCGGCTGCGACGGCTTCGACCTTTTCAGCGTTGCGGGCGGTGATCAACACGCGCGCGCCCTGAATAGCAAACTGCCTGGCAATTCCAAGACCTATGCCACTGCTGGCACCGGTGATCAGGACACTCTTGCCACTTAATGACGAGAACATCTGCACAGCTCCTGTCCAATTAGGTTGACTGGCATCGTCAGTCAAACCGTGGATATCCGCTTGACCGCTTGGCACATTTTTGTGCTCAGCGATCAAAAACCAAGAAAAAACAGGGTCTATGCTTTGCAGCTCAGCCATCTACTGGCCTTCAAGTATCAGCGTTGGCCGCTCCACTTGGCCTTCTTGAACTTGTCACTCATTCGAGGAAAACCGATAGAAAGAGACCGGTGGTCGCTGATAATTCAGGTTGTATCGAATGTTGATAAGCTGGATGGCATTCACCTTCAGGATGAGTGTCAAAAAGCAGCATGAAGCTTGCATGGATGTTTTGCTTGTCAAAACCGACTTTAACGGTCCCATCAGCACTTGTCTGAGAGGTTGCCATGCAACTTGCCACTACGCGACGACTCGCCGATCAGCTTCAATCCATTGGAGTCCTCAGTTCGGCTGCAACGGGTTTGGCTGAATTCATCCAGCAGAAAGGTGGCGATGCAGACCGAATCTTCGGTCATGCGGGGTTCGACCCGGAGCACTTGCAGCATCCAACTTTGAGCCTTGATCTGAAGCAATATTGCGCCGTTTTCGAAGAGGCCGCTCGCCAGACCCAGGATGACAATTTTGGTCTGCGCTACGGTAATCAGTTCAAGCCCGACAGCCTGGGTATGCTCGGCTATGTTGGCATCTGTTCGGAAACTCTGGGAGACGCACTGCGTAACGTGGTGAAGGTGTTTCCTGTCCATCAGCAAGGCAGTCTGCTGCGGCTTGAGGTGGAGGGCGAATGGTGCCGGCTCGATTACCAGGTCCAGTACGGTGCGATCTTTCGCAAGCGTCAGGACGCTGAATTGTCCATGGGCATGTTCACCAACCTGATGCGTCACGCCCTCGGCCAGAAATGGGCCCCTGAGCGGGTTCATTTTGAGCATCCTCAGCCGGAGGCCTGGCACGAGCACTGTAAGGCCTTCGATGCTCCCGTCTTCTTTGGCCAGCCTTGCAATTCGCTGATGTTCAGGAAGAGTGCGCTGGAGAAAGCCATGCCCGATCGTGATGGTCGCCTGCTGGCCATCGTCATGGAAAGCATGGAACTGTTGGCGCGCCAATGGGGCGAACAGCAGGGAGGGCATGGCATCATCAACGATGTGCAGGCGCAGATCCGAATTCAGCTGGCCGAGGGTGAGCCTAGCCTCGAGCAAGTGGCGGACCTGCTGAACATTACAAGTTGGAGCTTGCAGCGACGGCTTGGTGAGAAAGGATTGACCTTCTCCGCTCTGGTCGAAAAGGTGCGCCAGGAACTGGCCCAGTACTACCTGACCCGGACGAGCTTACCCATCTCCGAGCTCGCACTTCTGCTTGGTTATTCAGAGACCAGTGCTTTTTCGCGCGCTTTCCGGCGTTGGCACGGGGCGAGTCCGAAACAGTGGCGCAAGTCTGACGCGTAATTCGGTCGGCATCTCAGGACCCGATGCCGCCGCCAAAGCGCTATTTCTTGAACGTGTCCTAATTTCGTTCATGGGGCATCATCGTAGTGCGACCTGGGCGAGCCCGTCGTTCAAATATCGCCGGCATAGATCAACGCTTTGTTTAGCCCAGTTCGCACCCAGGTTGCGTACTTGCTGGGTGTCAGCATGGGTTCCGGTCCAGGCCAGAAGCTGGATGCGCCGCTGGATGATGAAGGTCGGGATCATGGCAATGTCGTACGCCGTCAAACGATTAACCGCTGCATAACCGGCCAGCCAATGTTCGATCCAGTCATTCAGTCGATCATGATGCTCGTAGAAGCTCAGGGCTGAAGCCAGGTCATGCATGTACCAGCCAAAACCGCAGTCATCGAAGTCGATAACGTGCGTGTGTTCATGATCGACCAGCAGATTGGCCAAACGCAGATCGGCATGAATCAAACCGTAACGCTTGGCGTCCTGACCGTAGCTCGCCAACTCGCTCTCCACGCGCTGTAACACCTCCTCAATCAAACCAAACGCGCTGCTGTCCAGATTGACCGCATCTCGCCAGTTGCCCCAGTGCCCCTCGGGGCCGACCATGCTTTGGTGATTCCAGACAATCCGGCGAAAGTCGGCAGGACGCTGCCATTGCTGGCTGTGCTGATGCAGCTTTGCGGTAATGGCGCCCAGTCGCATGAAGGCACTGACGTCGACATCTGCAGTGGGCTCGGCCCCGTTGACCCAGTTGAACAGCACCAGATTGAGTTCCTTGCCAACACCTATCTCAGCACTCTGCACATAGTGCCCGTCCAGGCCAATGATGGGCCGCGGAACTCGAATGCCTGATGCCTGTAGAGCGCTTAGCCAGTCCAGTTCGCTCTCGATATCGGACCGCTGGTGATAGCCATGCTTGTGCACGCGCAGGGCATAACGATGCCCGCTCGGTGTGTCGATACGATACGTAGCGTTCTCTGAGTGACACAGCAGTGTTACTTGCCCTTGCACGTGGAGTGGGTAGCAAAGCGCGAGCGTGCGAATCGCCACATCTTGCAGGGTCTGAAGGCCGATCTCTTCTTCTTTTGCAGTGCTCATGTGCCAGCTCCAGCGTGTTCTGAGGAAAGTCAGCATCAGGATGGAGAGGCTGTCGCGGGTGTGCTTGACCCTGGGAGGGGTGAATCTGACTGCAGAGGACAATTACAAGATCCAAGGCGAGAAGTTGACCGCAGCGCAGATAACGAATCTGCCAAGGTCAAGTCACGAGAAGAAACCAGCGGCACTATTTCCATCACGCATCTGATACCTGGATGCCGCTTCCGGTACTTCTTTGCACGTCTAGTGAGGCCGTTCACCATGTTGAAAACCAACGCTTTTTCGCAGGAAAGCAGTCACTCACTCTCGCCGCGTACCCGCGAGATGATCGAGCGTCGGCGGCGTTTGCTAGGCCCTGGCTATCAATTGTTCTATCAGAACCCGCTGCACCTGGTGCGTGGTGAAGGTGTCTGGGTCCACGATGTCGATGGGCAGCGCTACCTGGACGTCTATAACAACGTACCCTCGGTCGGACATTGCCATCCGCATGTTGTCGAGGCGCTGTGTCGTCAGGCGCGCCTACTCAATACGCACACTCGTTACCTGGACGACAACATCCTGGATTTCGCGGAGAAACTGCTGGGCACCATGCCCGCCGAGTTGAGCCAGGCAACGTTCACCTGCACGGGCAGCGAGGCCAACGACCTGGCCGTGCGTATCGCCCGTGGATATACCGGCGGCACGGGCGTGATCGTGACCCGCTACGCCTATCACGGGCTTACCGCCAGCATTGCCGAATTGTCCTCTTCGCAGTTTTCGCAGATCGCGGCGAGCCCTTGTGTGCGCACGGTTGCGGCGCCGATACATAGCCCGGAAAACCCCGATGAAGTCGGCCGACGTTTCGCTGCCGATGTGCGTGCTGCGCTGGCTGATATGCGCAGTCACGGTATCAAGCCGGCGGCACTGCTGCTGGACTCGTTCTTCACCAGCGATGGTGCCTTCTTCGAACCGTCCGGTTTCTTGCGCGAAGCCGTCGAGGCCGTTCGAGAGGCCGGCGGCCTGTACATCGCCGATGAAGTCCAGCCGGGCTATGGGCGTTCGGGACGTCATATGTGGGGCTTCCAGTGCCATGGTCTGGTACCGGATATCGTCACCCTGGGCAAGCCGATGGGTAATGGCCACCCAACCGCCGGCATCACGGTCAAGCCGCAGATCCTGGAGCGTTTCGCCAACGAGTCCGGTTATTTCAACACCTTTGCCGGCAATCCGGTTTCGTCCGCTGTCGGCTTGGCGGTACTGGAGGTGATCGAGCGGGAAAACCTCATTGCCAATGCCCACGAGTCCGGCAAGTTCATGCTCGATGGTCTCAAGCACCTGGCTGCTCGCCACCCGGTCATCGGTGATGTGCGCGGCATGGGGCTGTACCTGGGCGTCGACTTCACCACCCCGGAAGGTGCGCCCGATGCAGCGACTGCTGCACAAGTGGTCAATGGCCTGCGAGAGGAGCACGTGCTGATCGGCGCTGCTGGCCCACATGCCAATACTCTCAAGATTCGGCCACCGCTGGTATTCCAGCGTGAGCATGCAGAGATCTTCCTGAACAGCCTGGAGCGCGTGCTCGAGCGACTCTGACCGGCGCGGCGTTACTGCGCCCGACAATCACAACAACAATGTCACGGAGAACACCATGATCTACGCGAAGCCCGGAACACCCGATGCGGTCATCCAACTCAGGCCTCAATATGGCAACTATATCGGTGGAGCGTTCGTGGCCCCGGTCAAGGGGCTGTACTTCAGCAATACCAGCCCGGTCGATGGCTCGTTGATTGGTGAATTCCCACGCTCGGGCAGCGACGATATCGAGTTGGCCCTGGACGCCGCCCATGCCGCCGCCGATGCCTGGGGCAAGACCTCGGTCCAGGAGCGTTCGCACATCCTGCTGAAAATCGCCGACCGCATCGAGGCCAACCTCGAACTGCTGGCCGTGGCCGAAACCTGGGACAACGGCAAGGCCGTTCGCGAAACCCTGAATGCCGACGTACCCCTGGCTGCCGACCACTTTCGCTACTACGCCGGGTGCATCCGCGCCCAGGAAGGCAGCGTCGCCGAAATCAATGAACACACCGCGGCCTATCACTTTCACGAGCCCCTTGGCGTGGTCGGGCAGATCATTCCGTGGAACTTCCCGCTGTTGATGGCCGCCTGGAAACTCGCCCCCGCCCTGGCCGCAGGTAATTGCGTGATCTTGAAGCCTGCCGAGCAGACGCCGTTGTCGATTACCGTGCTGATGGAGCTGATCGGCGACCTGCTGCCGCCGGGCGTGCTCAATGTGGTGCAAGGCTATGGCCGCGAAGCCGGTGAGGCCCTGGCCACCAGCAAGCGTATCGCCAAGATCGCCTTCACCGGCTCGACCCCGGTGGGTTCACACATTCTCAAGTGCGCCGCCGAGAACATCATCCCCTCGACTGTGGAGCTGGGCGGCAAGTCGCCGAACATCTTCTTCGAAGACATCATGAACGCCGAGCCTGCCTTTATCGAAAAAGCCGCCGAAGGCTTGGTGCTGGCGTTCTTCAACCAGGGCGAGGTGTGCACTAGCCCGTCGCGCGCGCTAGTGCAGGAGTCGATCTACCCACAGTTCATGGAAGTGGTCTTTAGAAAGGTGCAGCAGATCAAGCGCGGCAACCCGCTGGACACCGACACCATGGTCGGCGCCCAGGCCTCCCAGCAGCAGTTCGAGAAGATCCTCTCGTATATGGACATTGCCCAGGAGGAGGGGGCTGAGCTGCTCACTGGCGGCAAGGTGGAGAAGCTCGAAGGCTCGTTGGCCAGCGGTTACTACATCCAGCCGACCCTGCTCAAGGGCCACAACAAGATGCGCGTGTTCCAGGAGGAGATCTTCGGCCCGGTGGTCAGCGTCACCACTTTCAAGAATGAGGCCGAGGCCCTGGCGATTGCCAACGACACCGAGTTCGGCCTGGGCGCCGGGGTGTGGACCCGCGACATCAACCGTGCCTACCGCATGGGGCGCGGCATCAAGGCTGGTCGCGTATGGACCAACTGCTACCACCTGTACCCGGCGCACGCCGCATTCGGTGGCTACAAGAAGTCCGGGGTAGGGCGCGAGACCCACAAGATGATGCTCGATCACTACCAGCAGACCAAGAACCTGCTGATCAGCTACGACATCAACCCGCTGGGGTTCTTCTGACTACTGCCGTAGCCACTCCCCAATTTGCCTCACGCCGCCTTGCAGGTGCATGGCGGCCGTCATGAAGAGGACCCAACTTATGTCCATTCAACAAGAACAAACAATCAGCCTCGCGCGCGGTGTCGAAACAGAGAATGTCGATGCGCAATATTTCCAGAATCGACAGCTGAAACAGGGTGCAGCGGGATGGGTGCTGCTTATCGGTCTGGGTGTTGCATATGTGATATCGGGTGATTTTGCCGGCTGGAACTTCGGCCTGGCCCAAGGCGGGTGGGGCGGCATGTTCCTCGCCACCTTGCTGATGGCCGCCATGTACCTGTGCATGTGCTTCTCCATGGCCGAGCTGTCTTCGATGATTCCCACCGCCGGCGGCGGTTACGGCTTCGTCCGCACAGCCTTCGGGCCTTGGGGCGGGTTCTTCGCCGGTGCTGCGATCCTGATGGAGTACGCCATCGCGCCGGCCGCTATCGCGGTGTTCATAGGCGCCTACTGTGAATCACTGTTCGGCGTTGGTGGCTGGCCGATCTACCTGGCGTTCTACACGGTGTTCATCGGTATCCATGTGCTCGGTGCGGGAGAGGCCCTGAAGGTGATGTTCGTCATTACCGCAGTGGCGGCCATCGCACTTGGCCTGTTCATCGTGGCCATGGTTCCGCACGTCGAGGTCGCCAACCTGTTCGATATCCCGGCGAGCGAAGCCAAGGGCGCCAGCAGCTTCCTGCCATTTGGCTATGTCGGCATCTGGGCTGCGATTCCGTACGCGATGTGGCTGTTCCTGGCCGTGGAAGGTGTCGCTTTAGCCGCAGAGGAAACCAAGAACCCTACACGCGATCTGCCACGTGGCTTGATCGGCTCGATGCTGGTGCTGCTGATCTTCGCTGCGTTGATTCTGTTTGTCGGCCCGGGAGCGGCCGGTGCCCAGGCGCTGATGGATTCCGGTAATCCGCTGGTGGCGGCCCTGGAGGCAGTGTATGGCGGTTCGACCTGGATGAGTCAGTTCGTCAACCTGGTTGGCCTGGCCGGGCTGATCGCCAGTTTCTTCTCGGTCATCTATGCCTATTCGCGGCAGATCTTTGCCCTGTCGCGAGCGGGCTACCTGCCACGCAAGCTGTCGGTCACCAATCGCAACAAGGCGCCGGTCCATGCGCTGGTGGTACCGGGTGTCATCGGCTTCGGCCTATCGCTGACGGGGCAGGGTGACCTGCTGATCCTGGTCGTGGTCTTCGGCGCGACGTTGTCCTACGTGCTGATGATGGCGGCGCATATCTCCCTGCGTATCCGTCGCCCGGATATGCAGCGTCCGTATCGCACGCCAGGCGGCATCGTCACGTCGTCATTCGCCTTGATCCTGGCGGCTATCGCCCTGGTCGCCGGCTTCCTGGTAGACCCGAAAGTGATGATGGGTACTGCGGCCATCTATGCTTTGTTCATTGCCTACTTCGCGCTGTACAGCCGTCACCACCTCGTATCCGGCACGCCAGAGGAAGAGTTCGCGGCTATCCAGAAAGCCGAAGAAGCGCCTCATTAGCCGCTAGGCGAGGCCTTTCAACACCTGAATCAGAGCTAACAATCAGCCACTGAAGGCTACCTGCGCAGCGACTTGGCGGGTGGCCTTTCTACAGGAAAACCTCATGTCGATTTTCGAAACTGGCCTGACGCCCTTGGCGGTTAACCACGTAGCGCTCTCACCGCTGAGCTTCATCGAGCGCACCGCGGCTGTTTACGGACAATATCCTGCCGTCATCCACGGTCCCTTAAGACGCAACTGGCAAGACACCTACGAGCGTTGCCGGCGTCTTGCCAGTGCGCTCAGCCGCCGGGGCATCGGTAAGGGCGATACGGTTGCGGTGATGCTGCCCAACATCCCGGCGATGCTCGAAGTGCACTTTGGCGTGCCGATGATTGGCGCGGTGCTCAACACGCTGAACGTACGCCTCGATGCGTCGGCGATTGCCTTCATGCTTGAACACGGCGAGGCGAAAGTGTTGATCACTGACCGAGAGTTCCACACCGTGATCCGTCAGGCCCTGAGTTTGCTGGCGCATCCGCCATTGGTGGTCGATGTCGACGACCCCGAGTACGGCGAAGGCCATGCGGTCAGCGACCTGGACTACGAGGCCTTCCTCGCCGAGGGCGACCCGCAATTCGCCTGGCAGTGGCCGGAGGACGAATGGCAAGCCATCTCGCTCAACTACACCTCCGGCACCACCGGCAACCCCAAAGGCGTGGTCTATCACCACCGTGGCGCCTACCTCAACGCGCTGGGCAACCAGATGACCTGGGCGATGGGTAACCATCCGGTGTACCTGTGGACGTTACCGATGTTCCACTGCAATGGCTGGTGCTATCCCTGGACCGTCACCGCGCTGGCCGGTACCCACGTTTTCCTGCGCCGGGTCGAGCCGCAGAAGGTGCTTAGCCTGATTCGCGAGCACCGTGTCAGCCACCTGTGCGGCGCGCCAATCGTGCTCAATGCGCTGGTCAATTTGCCGGATACAGACAAGGCGCTCATCGAGCATCCGGTCGATGCCATGGTGGCCGGGGCTGCACCGCCGGCGAAGGTCATTGGCGCGGTTGAGGAGATGGGCATCAAGGTCACCCATGTGTATGGGCTCACCGAAGTCTATGGGCCAGTGACGGTGTGCGCGTGGCATGGTGAGTGGGATGACAAACCGCTCGACGAGCGCGCCAGGATCAAATCACGTCAAGGGGTACGCTATCCGACACTGGAGGGGCTGATGGTGGCTGATCCGCAAACCTTGCAACCTGTGCCGAACGACGGGATTACCCTTGGCGAAATCTTCATGCGCGGCAACACAGTGATGAAGGGCTATCTGAAAAATCCTGATGCGACCCGCGAAGCTTTTGCTGGAGGTTGGTTTCACACCGGCGACTTGGCTGTACGACACCCGGACGGCTACATCGAAATCAAGGACCGACTGAAGGACATCATCATTTCCGGCGGCGAAAATATATCCACCATCGAGATCGAGGGCGTCCTCTATCGCCATCCGGCAGTGCTGGAAGCTGCCGTAGTAGCCCGACCGGACGAGAAATGGGGGGAAGTACCTTGTGCGTTCATCACCCTTAAAGAGGGGGATAGGGCCACTCGAGAGGAGGACATCGTTGGATTTTGTCGCGAGCAGCTGGCCAGTTACAAATTGCCTAAAACCGTGGTGTTCCGTGAGCTACCGAAGACCTCGACGGGCAAAATACAGAAGTACTTGCTGCGCGACTGGGCCAGGGCGCTCTGACAAAACCCGCGGTCATGGGCACTTGTCTTACGTACGCTGAGGGGGGTGGTACAACCCTGCGTACAGCGAGCCCTGTTGAAAGCTGTGGATATGGGCGTGATCAAGACGAGCGAGGCATTCGCCTCATGAGTCTGAGTGGCTACTAATCACTCAGGCGCCCCCGGAAGCGTTTCGCTCACATGCTCCGGTATTGTTCTTGGTCACCTGTCAGAGTTTCGGGCCCGGATGTTTGTATTCTTGCTGTTCACGAGCTACCGCGTTGCGCAGGGATTACGAAGGCCACTCGGCGTTGTCCTGCGCCTTTCGCCGCAGATATTGGCAAAAGCCCACGTCGTCCTGGCCGCGGCAAGATACCAACCGATACACACAGGATGAACGAGCACGCCCACAGGTCCGCTTCATCCAACCATCAACCCATTCGGTGGTAATGGAAGTGCCGTCTTGTAACGTACCTGCTTCAGCGCAAAGCTCGAGCGAATGTTTGCGACGCCGGGAATTTTGGTCAGATGATTAAGGATGAAGCGTTCCAATGCCTGAATGTCAGGCACTAGCACGCGCAGCAAGTAATCGGCGTCCCCTGTCATCAAATAGCATTCCATCACCTCCGGTCGCTCGGCAATCGCGCTTTCAAAACGCGCCAGCGCATCGACCACCTGTTTCTCCAAGCTGACATGGATGAACACGTTGACATGCAGTCCCAGCAGCTCTGGGGCCAGTAGCGTGACCTGCTGACGAATCAGTCCCAGTTCCTCCATAGCCTTGACCCGATTGAAGCAGGGGGTAGACGAAAGATTGACCGCCCGCGCCAGTTCGGCATTGGTTATGCGCGCATTCTCCTGCAGACGATTGAGAATCCCGATGTCAGTCCGATCCAGCTTTCGCATGATATTTATTCTCCTGAATCAAATTTTCAAAGAATATTTGACTGGATTTTTTGTTTCTTGCAAGTCAATTAGGAAAGTTCCTCCGCCTTGGGCGCATTAGGCTGTTCTGCATCCACTGAATTGCTTCAGGAGGCAATCGTGACGACCTGCCCGCAACACCTGAGTACCAAGGCGCAAAACGCTCCAGTACCCGATCACACTTTGCTGACGCCTCGAGTCAAGGGGATGGTGCTGCTGCTTTTGGCGATCTTGGTATGGGGCATCAACTGGCCGGTCATGAAGGCGGGACTGGGTCACGTCACACCCGTTTGGTTCTCTGCCAGCCGCTTCGCGCTTGGCGCCTTGTGCCTGTTCCTTCTGCAGTTGGCGACCGGCACTCTGTACCGACCCCGTCGGCGCGATTTGCCACTCTTGCTTAGTGTCGGTCTGTTACAAATGCTTGCCTTCACGCTGCTCGGCGCGTTAGCCATGACGGACCTCCCAGCGGGGCGCTCGGCTGTGCTCGCCTACACGACTCCGCTGTGGGTGACACCATTGGCTGTGCTTGTCTTTCGTGAGCGTCTTGCTCCTCGTCAGCTGCTCGGTGCCGGCCTTGGCATGCTCGGTGTAGGTGTCTTGTTCAATCCACTGGCGCTTGATTGGAACAATGCGAGCCTGGTGCGTGCCAATTTGATGTTGCTGATTGCATCAGCCTGCTGGGCGCTGTGTATCCTGCACCTGCGTTACGCCAAAGTACGCGCTACGGCTTATGAGCTTGCCCCTTGGCAGATGCTCGTTGCCACGGTTCCCCTGCTAGTGCTCGCACGAATCGTCGAAGGACCATTCACAGGCGATGGCTCAATGACGTTTTGGCAGATCGTTTTGTTCGTCGGCCCGCTGGCTACTGCTTTCTGCTTCTGCGCAGTCAATGCCGCGAGCATGTGGCTACCGGCTACCAGCATGTCACTGGCCATGTTGGGCGTACCGCTGGTGGGTTTGATTAGCTCAGTACTCTGGTTTGGAGAGACCTTGAGCGCCAGTCTCATTGCAGGGGTGCTTGCGATCTCTGCAGGTATTCTCCTTGCCGTTTTGAAAACACGAGCCAGCGGAACATCGTGAATACACTGCAAATCGAGCGGCAAGATCACACTTTGCCCTTACTGATACAAAAGAATTCCTGAATGTCAGTGCTAGAGTGCTGTTAAGGCTTCAATGATTCCGCGTTTTATACCAATGGCCACTGCGTGCGTGCGGTTTCTAGCGCCTAGTTTGCGCATGATTAATTTTATGTGTCCTTTAACCGTCTCTTCGGTGATGTGTAGCCGTGAAGATATTTCGCGGTTTGAATAGCCAAGGGCGGTGGCTTGTAATATGGCTATCTCTCGATTCGTTAAACATTCTTGATCGATGTACTCGATCAGTTGGCCGGCTATCTCTGCAGGCAAGTAGCGTTTGCCTGCCGCTAAGTGACGGATTGCCTCTACTAATTCTTTTCGAAGCCCGTTTTTTAATATGTAGCCCTGCGCGCCAGATTTAATTGCAATTAAGGTCCTGGCGTCGCCGCTGTACGTGGTGAGAACTGCGATGCGTGCTTCTGGATATTCGCTGCGTATGGCTTGAATGCTCTCGATACCATTCATTCGCGGCATCTGTAGATCCATCAGGACGACATCGGGACGTAGGCGGCGGTAACACTCTATAGCTTCCACACCATCTTTGGCTTCGGCCGCCAGTTGGATGTCGCTATGGTTTGATATTAATGCAGCGATGCCTTCTCGTAATAGTGGATGGTCGTCTACGACTAGAACACGAACGGGGTGTGAAGGTGTCATCAGTGTTATCTATTCGTGGTAACGAGTGGGTCTTGAATTTCTCTTGCGAGGGTAAGCTAGCTTTGCTGGGAGCGTAAATTTGACTTCGCTTCCTTCGTTTGGAGTGCTGCGAATGATAAGTGTGCCACCAATTTTTGATGCGCGTTCGTACATGCCAATCAGTCCCCATCGATCGTTGGGGAAGGCAGCTTGCATTTTCTCGATGAGAATGCCTCGTCCATCGTCAATTACACTCAGTCTGAATGCTCGTTCAACATACTCTAACTCTACCTGGATTGAGTGCGCGTGGGCGTGTTGAAAGGCGTTTCTGATAGCCTCGCGCGCTATTTGATATATTTCGTCATAAGCAACTGGATGGAGATTGCGTGGGGAGCCATTGACGAGAACATTGTAGGAAATCCCGTTGTGGCTCAAGACGTGTTCTAAATCTTTCAGTGCCTGGGGTAAATCCTCGCAAGAGTAGAGTGGAGTGCGTAAGTTACTGACTCTGTCGCGACCTTCGCTAATGACTTGGTCGATACGGTCCATTGCAGAGTCCAGCTTTGCCTTGGCTGTTAGCTCTGCAGGTAGGCTGTCCACTGCGGCCTGCACATGCAGCATCAAACCTTGTACACCTTGGAGCAACGTGTCGTGAAGGTCACGGGCAATGCGCTCACGCTCAAGGTGACGTTCTTCCAGGCGTGCGCGTAACCGATCTGCGGTCAGTTGTAAATTCATGCGATAGATCAGGCGGAGCGCGATAATCACAAGGCACCCTACGAATAGGATGAATAATGGATGGTGGTAAAATTTTGCAGCAATAGTAAAGCCTAACTCAGACACCCACTCCCTGGTCGAGCTATTTGGATTATGGATGCGGACTTTGAATAGGTACTCACCTTCAGAGAGACTCTTATAGGTTACTTTGCGTGTTCCCTCTGCCGCATGCCACTGATGATCATGACCTTCTAGGGTATAAGAGATCCGGGAGTCTTCGGAGGCTAATAGATTCAATGCACTGAATTGAATAGTAAGGGCTTGAGTGTTTTCTGGAAGCTTTAGCTTTTGCTCTGGAGGTATCTTCCTGCCGTCCACATCAAGTGATTCGATATATACCTTTGGTGGTGTAGGCGTCTTCAATGTGAACGTGGAGCGTAGTCGGTCGAGTCCTGTCTGCGTGCCAACCCATATGCTGCCCGCGTCGTCTTCAAGTAACGGTCCTGAAAATTCGGAATCAAGCCCGTCAAGCGAAGAAATTTTTTCCAGATGGTTAAAACCTTCAGGGCTGAATTCGTTGGGTTTTGTCACATGAAATAAACCGCCGCCAGCAGTACTTAACCACAGGCAGCCATGCTGGTCGAACAATATGGTGGTCGCTTCTTCGCTGATAGCTACATGAGTAGCCTGCAGTTCTGGTAGGCCGGTATTAATCTTCAGCAGGCTCTTGCTTCCACGCTCAATCAGCCATAATGCGCCGTCACTTGCCTGCGCCATCTGGCGGATATAATGGCTGCGGACGCCTGTATCCTCCATCCTGCTTTCGCCAGGGGTGAGGACGTAGAGACGCTGCTCATCGGCGACCCAAAGGCGGTCAACGCTGTCGACGAATACACTGTAGGCGCTTTTGCCCAGGAAACCTTCCGCACTACCCTGTTGCTGCCAACGTTTCCCATCAAATCGCATCAGACCGTGATTGGCAGCGGCCCACACGCTGCCGTCAGGCGTCTGGGCCAAGGCGTTGATAGGGCCTCGACCAAGGTCGATGCTGCTTGGTTCTTCGTCCATGGATGTTATCAGATGAATAACCCCGTTCCGAAGTCCTACCCAGAGACCGAAGTCGCTCGCCAGCATGCTAGAGATTACGCTCAGTTCATGGCTGCCTGGCATACGGTAGTTCTTAAAGTCCAAGCCATCGAAGCGATAGAGTCCGTCTTGAGTTGCTAACCACAGGTACCCGTCGCGTGTTTTGGTTAAAGCGCTGATCTGCCTGGTTATGTTGTTATTGAGAGTCCAGCGGCTGTGTTCTATTTGCGCAAGGTCGTTTTCATCCGCTAGGCTCGATGTACTGTAGGCTAGGCAGTACAACGTCCACATGGTCACATGTGTGATAATAAGATAGGACATCAATAGCTTAGAAGCTTTCAATCTGATACTGCACTCAATCAGGTGTTGGTTGCTAGTTGTATAGCCGAGTTAGAGGGTCAGGCAGGACAACAGATTTATTAAATGATCAGCTATTAGGCAGGTCAATCAGTTGAAGAGTTAGTATTGCCAAGCCAGCCAGCGAATAACCGCGTAGCCATTGGCATGAATCGATATACCACTAGCAGGACGATACTCAGTGTGATCAGCACGTTGCTAACCAGATAGCCTCCTAGCCAAGGAGCGAATTGAAGTACGGGTTGCCAGAGTAGTGGTAGGAGTAGGCTCAGTGGGAGGATCACGAGAAAGGTGACGCAGGCTTGTTTCCATCTTGGCGGCGGTGCGTCTGCGGTCTCTGGAGCGAACCAGAATTCTTTATTCTGGCTTATTTCTATCTGATCGCTTGCATACAGCAACGGTTCGACTTCGGCGATCAATAGGCGCCGCTGTTCTGAATTTACCCAGTTCTTCAATTGCTCCAGATGGGCGAAACGCAGCACACATGTAAACAGCGATATTTTGGCCTGATGGCTACGGACCACATCTACACCCAGGTGCCCGGGGCATTGGCTTGCTGTTGCGATGATTCTGCGCAACCAGGACTCGTAGCGTGGAACGCGGCATGTGCGAACTTGGTGACGTACAACAAGCGTTACTGTTTCAGGCTGCGCTTTGCTCATCCTAGAGACTCTATTCGAAGCGTTAGTCTTGCCGACCCAGCGACGCGCACCGATGCGCGCCACTGGTCGAATTGAGGGCCGTTCGGCCGTCATGGGTTCAGATAGGCGCTGCGACTGGAGCCAAGGTTGGACCGTTCGTCTTCAGTGCGTCGCGGACTTTAATGCTTTGGTATGAAAGTGCTCTGATCAATCCAGATGAGCACGCAATAGGCTTCCTGCCTGTTGCAAAGCCGACTGCACTGCCGGGACTTCGGACACCACATTGAGCAGGCCGTAGTCGTGGATCATGCCGTTGTAGCGTACGGCAGTCACCGGCACACCGGCGGCGTTCAGGCGGCGAGCGTAGGCTTCGCCTTCGTCACGCAGCACGTCCATTTCGGCGGTCTGCACGGTCTGCAC
>NZ_JACKQK010000025.1:0-36570 GCF_014892995.1 Pseudomonas sp. EggHat1 | reverse complement strand
GAGTCAAGTTTCGCGCAGCGAAACCCGGATGTCGGGGTGCCCGTCTTTGGCACACCTGTCTAGGGCGGGCAGGAAAGGTGTGGCGCCCGTAAGGGGCGCAACCCAAACGCTCAGCGCACGCGGTAATAGATAGTGCTAAGTCAGCAAGCAAGACGCACACAAACTTGCCAGTCCGGTGTGTCAACCCGCACTTTCCCCAAACTATGCGAAGAACCTTCTTTTTAGCGCCGGACCTTACTGCTCCAGCGCCGGAGTTTCCTGGCCGATGCAGCGCACAGCCTGCTTCTTGTTGTCCACCAGCACACCGGTCAGCCCCTTCTGCTGCAGATCGAACAACACCAGCACGCCATCGATGCACTGCGCCACCTGGTTGGCCGGTTTCAGCGAGACCTTGTAATCCTCACCCGGTACGGTCTTGAGCATGGTGAAATCGGACAGCAGCAGCGCATCTTCCGGTTTGGCGAAATGCACGTAGCCGTAGTACCAGAGCACGCCGATGGTGCCGACGATGCTGGCGACACCCGTGAGGATAAGGGGAATGGGATTACGTTCGGTCATTGCGGACTCTCTGTTGCGGATTCGGTAGCCGGCCCCTGGCGTTCGACAAAAGCCTGCGGCGCGCTGAAGAACGCCAGCAGCGACTGGCGCCAGGCGGGCTCGGCAAAGGTTTGCACGTGCAGCCCACCGGTCGCCTGAAAGGCGCGTGGCGGGCGCGCAGCTTGATACAAACGCTGGCCATTGGAAAGCGGCACGATCGTATCGTCAACACTGTGATAGATCAGCAGCGGCAAGCCGGCGAGTCGATCGATGCGGTGAATCGCGCTGTCACCATCCGGCACCAACCAGGACAGCGGCACCTGCAGCGGCCAGGTCAGCCAGGAGGTGCTCAGGGCATGCCGGGCCACGTCGCGATAACTGGCTGGCACACCATCGAGCGCCATGGCCTGCACGCCTGAGCGACGCTCGGGATGCTCGGCCAGGTAGTGCACGGCCAATGCGCCACCGAGGCTCTGCCCCAGCACCAACAGCGGCAAGCCCTGCACCTGCGGCGCCTGTTCGAGCCAGGCGAAGGCCGCATCGATGTCCTGATAGACCTCCGGCAGTCGCGGCTTGCCTGCGGACAGCCCGTAGCCGCGATAATCCAGCATCAGCACCTGATAGCCCTGTTCCGGCAGCCAGTGAACGCCACCCAGGTGCCAGGCCAGATTGCCGCCATTGCCATGCAGATGCAGCACCGTTCCCTTGACCTTCACCCCGGCCTTGGCCGGCAGCCACCAGGCATGCAGGCGCGTGCCATCGGCGGCGCGCAGTTCGATATCGCGGTATTCCAGGCCGGCGCGAGCCGGAGTGATGGGCAGGCCAGGTTCCGGGTAGAACAACAGGCCGCTGCAACCGGCCAAGCACAGGCTGGCCAGCAGCAAGGCCAGTGCTCGCAGGCTACTTGCCACCGGCGCGCACCTCTTCGCGCGCCTGAACGGTCGCGGCATAGACACGTTCAGCCAGACGCGAGAACGGCAGACTCTGGATCCATACCGTACCGGTGCCTTTGAGCGTGGTCAGCAAGATGCCTTCGCCGCCGAACAACATGCTTCTGAGGCCTCCGGCCAGGGCGATGTCGTAGTCGATGCCGCTACTGAAAGCCACCAGGCAGCCGGTGTCCAGGCGCAGGGTTTCATTGTTCAGCTCCTTGCGGATCACCGTGCCACCGGCATGCACGAAGGCCAGGCCATCGCCTTCGAGCTTCTGCAGGATGAAGCCCTCGCCACCGAAGAAGCCGGCCCCCAGGCGCTTGGCGAAGCTGATACCGATGCGGGTGCCATGTGCGGCACAGAGGAAAGCGTCCTTCTGGCAAATCAGCCGGCCGCCGACCTTCGCCAGGTCGATGGGCACCACAGTGCCCGGATACGGCGCGGCGAAGGCGACCCGCGCCTGGGTTTTCCCGCCATTGCTGAAGTGGGTCATGAACAGCGACTCGCCGGTGAGCATGCGCTTGCCGACGCTCCACAGCTTGCCCAGCAGACCGCTGGACGAACCGTCACCCATGCGCGTTTCGAAGCGCACGCCGTCGGTCATGTAGTTCATCGCACCGGCCTCGGCAATTACCGTCTCGCCAGGGTCGAGGATGATCTCCACCGATTGCGCCGAAGCGCCGAGGATTTCGTATTCGAGTTGATGGCTGGGCACTTGCGGGTCTCCGGGGTGGGCCACGACGGTGTATGCCTGGCGATGCGCTGCGGCAGCGATGCGTACGGCGCACCCTAGGTACGGTGTGATTCAGAGGATATTGGCGTAGTCCGCTTCGATGCGATCCAGGCTCAAATGGTTGAGGAAGTTGGAGAAGCACATCCAGGCCGATAGTGCGTTCATGTCCTGGAACTGCGGCGGCAGGTACTTGGGCGGCTGCACCAGGCCCTCGTCCACCAGTTTGCGCAGGGTGCGCATGTCTTCCAGGGTGGTCTTGCCGCAGAACAGCAACGGAATCTGCTCCAGCTTGCCTTTGCGCACCGCCAGCTGGATGTAGTTGTAGATGAGGATGAAGCCCTTCAGGTAGGACAGATCCTTGGTGAACGGCAGCCCCGTCGGCAGCGAGCCGCGAAACACCCGGCTGGCATTGCTGTAGCCGCCTTCCAGGCCATAACCCTGCTCGCGGAAGAACTCGAACACCTCGAGAAAATCTGCGCCCTCCTCGGCCATGTGGATGGCGCGGGTGCGGTTGGTCAGCTTGCGCAAACGCGTGGGGTAGGAGGCGAAGGCGATCACCTCCATGAGAATTGCCAGGCCCTCCTGGGTCACCGTCGATGAGGGCGGGCCCTTGGCCAGGAAGGTGCAGATCGGCTGGTTGAGGCCGTTGAGCGTGGTGCCAACGTGCACCAGCCCTTCATGCACCTCCAGCGCCTTGACGTCGCGCTCGTTGAAGCGCGCATCGCTGCGGATCTTGATGTAGTCGGCGCCGGCGGCAGCATCGGCAAGGATACCGTCGGACTCGAACACGCGAATGGTGTCGTCGCCGAACACCCCGGCCAGGCGCTGCTGCAGAATATTCACCGCATCACTGGCCCCGAGGGTCTTGGCCTCGTCTTCCAGATCACCACGCGCGGCGATGTTGTTGAGGTAGTCCGAGAGCATCAGGCCGAGGTCGGCCAAGGTCGGATCGCCAGCATGGAAGGCGTCGGAGGCAGCGCCATACAGTTCCTGGCTGATCAGGCCGAAGTCCTCGGTGCCACGCGCCTCGAGCATGCGGATGACCATGCGGTATTCCTTGCACATGCGTCGCATGATCTGCCCGACCGGGTTGAACTGGCCGAGCTGGCGGGTGATATCGCGCTCGATGTTCTGAAATTCCTGCTTCTTCGCGGTGGCATCGAAGGCCAGCGGCCGACTCAGGTAGTAGTCGCGATCCACGGCTGGCAGCTGCTTGCCCTTGGCCTTGAGAAAGCCGTCACGGATGCCGTCGTCCCACTTCACCGCATCGAGTATGCGGATGGGCGTTTGCGCGTCGACGATGCGGTCACTGAGGGCACGAATACAGAGTTGGTAGTCGTCCAGTTTTTGCTGGCTGTTCATTGCAGTTCCTACTCGGCGGCCCGCTGATAGCGCGCCACCTCGACGAACAGGTCGGCATTGGCCGGGTCGTCGAGGTAGGCGAACACCTTGTCCAGCGGGCTGGTGATCAATGCACCGTCAGCTTCGGGCATGGAGACGGTCTGCCCTTCCAGCAGGCCCTTTTCCATATCCTGGAGAATGCGGTCGGTGTCGAGGTTGTACAGCACCAGCTCGTTGTCCCTGGTCAACTCGAAACCGGCAATGGCGAAGTTGGCGCCCAGGCTCTTCGGCAGGCCCGCCGAGAGGTACCAGCGGCGGCCATGATGAGCGACGGTGAAACCGAACTCCTCGAAGCTGCTTTCGTTGTCCGCGCTGCCTTCGTAGATACGCGCCAGGTAGAGGTTGGAGCCGGCACGGGTGATCTCCAGAAACAGCTGATCGCCCCACTCGTCCTGCCGGGTCCATTCGCCCAGCAGTGGTATGGGCGCAGCCTCGTTGGCCGGAATCGGGTCCTTGAAGGTGACCAGGCAACCACTCAACAGCAGGAAGGACAGGGCGACCAATGCGCGCCAGGCTTTCATTTCGCTCTCCTTGTGAAGGCCGTTCGACCTGATGATCGACGGTTTACAACCCCAGAACCAGGTTCATGTAGCGTTTAAGGATGGCCAGCATTCCTTGGCTGTCCAGGTGCTCTACACCGTCTAGCAGGCCCTGATACTCCATCCGCACGATGGCGGCCGTCAACAGCACGGCATCCTGTTCGGGCTGGCGCGAGCCCAGTACCTCGAAGAAGTGGGTGACACCCTGCTGCAGGATCTGCCGGTGGGCTCGCACCAGCTCGCGCAGGCGTGGATTGAGCAAGGCCTCCTGCTGGAACGCCTGCTCGGCGATCAGGTGATCACGACGCTCACGCAACTGACGCTGCACGTACTGCACCGCCAGAGCGGCGATCTCGTCGGCCAGTTGCCGACGCGCCTGCTCGCTGCCATCCAGGCGCCCGACCATCTCCTCCAACGCACCCTGAGTGCTGGCCCAGAAGGCCGCCATCTGCGCAGCGCTGCGCTCGACAAACTGGGCGAAGGTATCGGTGATCAGGTCATCGATGTCCTTGAAATAGTAGGTCGTGGCCGACAAGGGTACCTGCGCCTCGGCCGCCACCGCACGATGGCGCACGGCGCGCACGCCATCGCGCACGATGATGCGCATGGCGGCATCGAGAATCGCCTGGCGGCGCTGCTCACTGCCCTGGCGACTGGCCTTGCGGCCCTGGTACTGGACGCTTTCGGCGACGGCATTGGCTGCCTGGGTGGCATTCGGGGACGCGGGCACGGGGCTCAAGGTGGGTCGACCCTCTGGGTTCTGGTTATGACAGGGAGAGTAATGGCTTGGACAGGCAAGCAAAAGGCTCCGTTTCGCTTACAGCCCGGGCGACCGGTGAAATCGCCGTGAAAAGTGCAAAGACAAGTAGCAAAAAGCCGCCCGAAGGCGGCTTTCTGTCTGGCATCAAGCCTGCGGACGCATGTGCGGGAACAGGATGACGTCGCGGATCGACGGTGAGTTGGTCAGCAGCATCACCAGGCGGTCGATGCCGATGCCTTCACCGGCCGTCGGCGGCATGCCGTACTCCAGGGCGCGGACGAAGTCGGCGTCGTAGTGCATGGCTTCATCGTCACCGGCGTCCTTCTCGGCCACCTGGGCGAGGAAGCGCTCGGCCTGATCTTCGGCGTCATTGAGCTCGGAGTATGCGTTGGCGATCTCACGACCACCGATGAACAGCTCGAAGCGGTCGGTGACGTTGGGATTGTCGTCGTTGCGACGCGCCAGCGGCGACACTTCGAACGGATACTCGGTGATGAAGTGCGGCTGCTCCAGCTTGCTCTCCACCAGCTCTTCGAAAATCATCACCTGCAGCTTGCCCAGGCCTTCGTGGCCAAGCACCTTGGCGCCGGCCTTCTTGGCGATGGCGCGGGCCTTCTCGACGTCGCCCAGGTCAGCCTCGGTGATCTCCGGGTTGTACTTGAGGATGGAGTCGTACACCGACAGGCGCACGAACGGCTCGCCGAAGTGGAATACCTTGTCGCCATACGGCACGTCGGTGCTGCCCAGCACGGCCAGGGCCAGCTCGCGGAACAGCTCCTCGGTGAGGTCCATGTTGTCGCGGTAATCGGCGTAGGCCTGGTAGAACTCGAGCATGGTGAACTCGGGGTTGTGCCGGGTCGAGACGCCTTCGTTACGGAAGTTGCGGTTGATCTCGAAGACTTTCTCGAAGCCGCCGACCACCAGACGCTTGAGGTACAGCTCCGGGGCGATACGCAGGAACATGGCCATGTCCAGCGCGTTGTGGTGGGTCTCGAACGGCTTGGCCGCGGCGCCGCCGGGGATGGTCTGCAGCATCGGGGTTTCCACTTCGAGGAAACCACGCTCGTTGAGGAAGCGACGGATATGCGCGATCACCTGCGAGCGCACACGGAAGGTGTGGCGCACTTCCTCGTTGACGATCAGGTCGACGTAGCGCTGGCGGTAGCGCTGCTCGGTGTCGGTCAGGCCATGGTGCTTGTCCGGCAGCGGGCGCAGCGACTTGGTCAGCAGGCGCACGTTCTGCATGTCGACGTACAGGTCGCCCTTGCCCGAGCGGGCCAGGGTACCCTCGGCAGCGATGATGTCGCCCAGGTCGAAGTGCTTGACCGCTTCCAGCTGCTCGGCCGGCAGGGTCTTGCGGTTGACGTAGACCTGCAGGCGCCCGGACGTATCCTGGATGACCATGAAGGCGCCACGGTTGAGCATGATGCGCCCGGCCACCTTGACCGGGATGGCTGCGGCTTCCAGCTCTTCCTTGCTCTTACCCTCGTACTGTTTCTGCAGGTCGGCGCACAGGCGGTCGCGGCGGAAATCGTTGGGGAAGGCAATGCCCTGCTCACGGACGGCAGCAAGCTTTTCCTTGCGCTGGGCAATCAGCTTGTTTTCTTCCTGTTGCAGTTCGTTCTGGTCGAGTTGTTGGTCGCTCATGGTCGCTTTATCTGCCTGGCGTGTCGTACAAGATTTGAGCAGGCGCCGGCTAGCCGGCGCCCACGGATGGGTTGCTGGGCTTAGAGGCCCTGCTTGAGGCTGGCCTCGAGGTAGCCGTCGAGGTCGCCATCGAGGACTTTCTGGCAGTCGCTACGCTCGACGCCGGTACGCAGGTCCTTGATGCGCGAGTCATCGAGCACGTAGGAACGGATCTGATGACCCCAGCCGATATCGGACTTGCTGTCCTCCAGCGCCTGCGAAGCAGCGTTGCGCTTTTGCATTTCCAGCTCGTACAACTTGGCCCGCAGCATCTTCATGGCGGTGTCCTTGTTGGCGTGCTGGGAACGTTCGTTCTGGCAAGCCACCACGGTGTTGGTCGGCACGTGGGTGATACGCACCGCCGAGTCGGTGGTGTTGACGTGCTGACCACCGGCACCGGAGGAGCGGTAGGTGTCGATGCGCAGATCGGACGGGTTGATGTCGATCTCGACCTTGTCATCGATCTCGGGCGATACGAACACTGCCGAGAACGAGGTGTGGCGACGGGCGCCGGAGTCGAACGGGCTCTTGCGCACCAGGCGGTGCACGCCGATCTCGGTGCGCAGCCAGCCGAAGGCATATTCGCCCTTGATGTGCACGGTGGCGCCCTTGATACCGGCGACTTCACCCTCGGACAGCTCGATGATGGTGGCGTCGAAGCCACGCTTGTCGGCCCAGCGCAGGTACATGCGCAGCAGGATGTTGGCCCAGTCCTGGGCCTCGGTGCCGCCGGAACCGGCCTGGATATCCAGGTAGCAGTTGTTCGGGTCCATCTCGCCGCTGAACATGCGGCGGAATTCAAGCTTCTCGAGGATTTCGCGCAGGCGTTCGACTTCGGCGGCGATGTCGTTCACGGCGCCTTCGTCGTTTTCTTCAGCGGCCATTTCCAGCAGATCTTTGGAATCAGTCAGGCTGCCGGTGAGATCGTCGATGGTTTCGACGATCTGAGCCAGCATGGCGCGCTCGCGGCCCAGGGCTTGCGCGTACTCGGGCTTGTTCCAGACGCTGGCGTCTTCCAGCTCGCGGTTTACTTCGACCAGACGATCATGCTTGTGATCGTAGTCAAAGATACCCCCGAATTGACTGGGTTCGCTCGGACAGGTCCTTGATGGCGTTGAGGATCGGATTGATTTCCATGGTAGTCGGCGCTCTCGGGCAAAAGACGCGAAAAGGCTCAATCCGGCTCGCCCGAGCGGCTAACGCGCTGCCCTGGCCGAGCACGACAAGAGCCGTGACCGCAAAGTTTCTGAAAAGCCGGCGAGTATACCCGACTCGAAGCCCCCTGGCAGCCCGCTGACTGACCGGCGGAGCGCGCTCAGAACTTCAGGCTCAGACGCGCTGCCAAGGCGTTGTCGCGCGCGTCTTCGGCGTAATGGCCCGCATAGGTCAGGCCCAGGTAGAGACTGCGGCTGAGTTCATGATCCAGGCTCAGGTCAAGACGCAGGCTGCTGCGCTCGAACTCACGACTGTGCATCTGCTGGAGTGCGCCCTGGCCGTCGACCGCCTCGTCACGCAAGCGGTCGCTGCCCAGGTTCTGCCGCAGCGCCAGACTGGCACGCCCTACCCACTTGCGCTGTTGCCAGTACCAGGGCGCGGCCAGGCGCCAGCCAAGCGTCAGGTAACCACCCTGCTCGTGCGCTGCCGCCAGGCGCAGTCCGTCGAAACGCCGGGCGTCGGCATCCAGATGCACTAACGCCAGGCCGGCAAATGGCTCCAAGGTGAAATCGCGATAGTCCATGGCGTAACTGCTTTCGCCAAACAGCTGCCAACTGCGCGCGTTATCACGCCGATCCAGCTCATGCCAGCCGTGCAGCAACCCGAGCCGAAACCCCAGCTGGTTGTAGACCCGGGTCGCGGCGTAGACCCCAAGGTAATGACTATCGGTGCGGCCATGCCCCTGATCATGATCCAGCCGGGCACGCGTCACGCCACCCAGTACACCGCCGATCCACTGTCCGCCCAGCGCACGATCCATCCCCATCAGCAGCCCCTCGCCGCGGCGCTCGAGGCCGGCGTCGTCCCAGCTCCCCTGGATGCCATAGGTGCGCGACCACAGCGGCCACTCGCCGGCCTCAGGCGCCGCCTCGCGAAAGGCGAAGCGCACCTGCTGAAGACGATCCAGGGCCGCCTCACGCGGCAACCGGCTGTCCTCCAGGAGCAAGGCGCGCTGGTCCAACGCCAGATCGCCAGCTACAACGCTCATGGCGACCTGAAGCAAGCCCAACCCGATCAGCGCTACACGCAGAGCCATGTTCGCCTCCATTCATCGACGCCCAATGCTACCAGAGCACACCGTCAGCCTCGCCCACCAGGGCACTTCGGATCGAGCGGTCACGCGCTCACCCCGCAACCAGGCTCACGCTGCGGCAGCATGCTTATCGCCGCTCGCGCATCGGCGGCGATCATCTGCGCGGCCTTTTCCGCGATCATCAGTACCGGCGAGCAGGTATTGCCCGAGGTGATGCTCGGCATGATCGACGCGTCGACCACACGTAAACCGGCGATACCATGCACGCGCAGACGCGCATCGACCACCGCTTCACGGCCCTGTCCCATGGCGCAGGTGCCGACCGGGTGGAAGATGGTAGTGCCGATCTCGCCCGCTGCGCGCTGCAGGTCTTCCTCGCTCTGGTACTGCGGCCCCGGCTTGTATTCCTCGGGCCGGTAGCCGGCCAGGGCGGGCGCGGCGACGATGCGCCGGGTCAGGCGAATGGCGTCTGCAGCCACCTGTAGATCTCGCTCGTCACTCAGGTAATTGGGGCGGATAAGCGGGGCGACGCTAGCATCGGCCGAGGCGATCTGGACGCTGCCACGGCTATGCGGGCGCAGGTTACACACCGAGGCGGTAAAAGCCGGGAAGTCATGCAAGGGTTCGCCAAAACGCTCCAGCGACAATGGCTGCACGTGATACTGCAGGTTGGCGCGCGCCTGGCCGGGGTCGGACTTGGCGAAGGCGCCTAGCTGGCTGGGCGCCATGGACAGTGGCCCGCTGCGCTTGAACAGGTACTCCAGCCCCATTCCCAGCTTGCCCCAGGGCGTAGCCACGATGCGGTTGAGCGTCTTCACGCCCTCGACTCGATAGATCAAACGCAGTTGCAGGTGATCCTGCAGGTTCTCACCGACGCCTGGTAGCTCATGGTGCACGCCGATGCCCAGGCGTTCGAGCAGCGGCCGTGGGCCGATGCCAGAACGCTGCAGCAAGGCCGGTGAACCGATGGCGCCAGCACAAAGGATGATCTCGCGACGTGCCGCCACCCGCAGCGCCCGCCCCTGGCTGCGCAGATGCAGCGCACGGGCGCGACCGCCCTCCAGCTCCAGCCGTTCAGCTTCGGCGCCGGTCAGCACCTGCAGATTGGGGCGCTGGCGAATATCGCGCAGAAAGGCCTTGGAGGCATTCCAGCGCACACCGCGTTTCTGGTTGACCTGAAAATAGCTGCAGCCTTCGTTGTCCCCGCCGTTGAAATCTTCGACGCTGGCAATACCACTCTGCGCCGCTGCATCACGGAAGGCTTCGAGAATCTCCCACGACAGACGCTGGCGCTCGACCCGCCATTCGCCGTCGCCACCGTGCCATTCGCTGGTGCCGGCAAAATGATTCTCCGACCGTTTGAACAGCGGCAACACATCACGCCAGGTCCAACCGGGATTGCCCGCCGCAGCCCAGCCATCGTAGTCCGCAGCCTGGCCACGCATGTAGATCATGCCGTTGATCGAGGAGCTGCCACCGAGCACGCGGCCACGCGGGTATTTCAGCGAGCGGCCGTGCAGGCCGGGATCGGCCTCGGTGTTGTAACACCAGTCGGTACGCGGATTGCCGATGCAGTAGAGGTAGCCGACCGGGATATGAATCCAGGGATAGTTGTCGCGCCCGCCCGCCTCGATCAGCAGCACGCTGACGCCAGGGTCTGCAGAAAGCCGATTGGCCAGCAGGCAACCGGCTGGGCCGGCGCCAACGATCAGGTAGTCGTATTCTTCCAGTGGCAGTTGCGACATAAGCATCCTCGCGTGTCGTTCTTGTCGTTGGCCAACAGCCTAAAACAAGCCAGGGGCGAGGATGAATGATCTTTTGGTCTGAGGCAGCGGCTGAATGTGCGCCCATAGACTGGCAGCTATGGTGAAGCACCCGTGCTCTGCGCTTTACTTGTAGGCATTCCTGCTCGAGCCCGTCCGCGATGCCACCAGCGCCTGCACGCAAGCCACACACGCCGCTTCCTGCCATTTCGCAACAGCGCGGCTGGCTACGCTGGCTTCCGGGCCTGCAAACGCTCAGGGGCTATCACCTGGCCTGGCTGCCGAAGGACATTGCGGCCGGCCTGGTGCTGACCACCATGCTGGTGCCGGTGGGCATCGCCTATGCCGAGGCCTCCGGCGTGCCAGGCATCTATGGTCTGTACGCGACCATCGTGCCGCTGCTGGCCTACGCCCTGTTCGGCCCCAGCCGTATTCTCGTGCTCGGCCCGGACTCGGCCCTGGCGGCGCTGATTCTCGCTGTGGTGCTGCCGCTCTCAGGCGGCGACCCGATGCGTGCGGTGACGCTGGCCAGCATGATGGCCGTGGTGGCCGGCCTGACTTGCCTGATTGCCGGGTTGCTGCGTCTGGGGTTCATCACCGAATTGCTGTCCAAACCCATCCGCTATGGCTACATGAACGGTATCGCGCTGAGTGTGCTGATCAGCCAGACGCCCAGGTTGTTCGGTTTTTCCATCGACAGCCAGGGCCCGGTCAGCGACCTCCAGACAATCGCCGGCGCACTGATCGAGGGGCAGGTCCACCTCTACAGCCTGCTCGTCGGCACCGGCACACTGGCCTTGATCCTGCTGCTGAGTCGCTTCCGGCAGTTGCCCGGCATCCTCATCGCCGTGACCCTGGCAACCCTGGCGGTCGCGCTGTTCGACCTCGATACCCAGGGCGTGCAGGTGCTCGGCGAACTGCCACAGGGACTGCCCAGTTTCACCCTGCCCTGGTTGAGCGGCGTCGATCTGGCCAGCGTGGTGCTGGGCGGCATCGCCGTCGCCCTGGTCGCGTTCGCCGACACCAGCGTGCTGTCGCGTACCTACGCCGCGCGCACCGGACGCCACGTAGACCCCAACCAGGAGCTCATCGGTCTCGGCGCCGCCAACCTGGCAGGAGGTTTGTTCCAGGGCTTTCCCATCAGCAGCAGCTCGTCGCGCACGCCGGTCGCCGAGGCGGCAGGCGCCATGACCCAGGTCGCCGGTATCGTCGGCGCCCTGAGTGTCGCCCTGCTGCTGGTGCTGGCTCCGGGTCTGATGCAGCACCTGCCCACCAGTGCGCTGGCCGCGGTGGTGATTGCCGCGGTCATCGGTCTGTTCGTGGTCACCGACCTGCGCCGTATCTTCCGCGTGCAGCAATGGGAATTCTGGCTGTCGATGGCCTGCTTCGCCGGCGTGGTGACCTTCGGCGTGATCCCCGGCATCGGCATTGCCGTGGTGCTGGCGGTGATCGAGTTTCTCTGGGATGGCTGGCGTCCTTACTACACCGTTCTCGGCCAGGTAGAGGGCATCCGTGGTTTCCATGACATCAAGCGACACCCCGATGCACGGCAGATACCCGGCCTGCTGCTGTTTCGCTGGGACGCCCCGCTGTTCTTCGCCAATGCCGAGCTCTTCCAGCAATGCCTGCTGCAGGCGCTGGAAAAAGCCCCGGCGCCAGTACGCCGCGTGGTGATCGCCGCCGAACCGGTTACCAGCATCGACGTGACCTCTGCCGACATGCTCGGCGACCTGGAACGAATGCTGGCGGAAGCCGGCATCGAGCTGCACTTTGCGGAGGTCAAGGGGCCGCTCAAGGACAAGCTGCGGCGCTTCGGGCTGCTGCACGACGATCAGCCAAGGCACCTGCAACCAACGGTCAGCGCGGCCGTCGAAGCCTACCTGAGCGATCATGGTGATGAGGCGATGCCGGGTCACGCCCGGCATGCGGACTGAGACGAAAAGACGACTCAGGCACCGACCGGCAGCGAGCGCACCTGGGTTTCCAGCTCGGCCTTGAGCTCCAGCGGCAGTTTCAGCTGACGCGCCAGCTCTTCGAGGTAGGCGCGCTCCATGAAGTGCTCTTCATCCACCATCAGCACGCTGGCCAGGTACATTTCGGCGGCCATTTCCGGGGTCGCTGCGGCACGCGCCACATCGGCCGGGTCGAGCGGCTTGTTCAGTTCGGTGTGCAGCCAGGTCTGCAGTTCGGCGTCCTGTGCCAGCTTGCCCAACTCCTCTTCGATCAACTGACGCTCACGCTCGTCGACATGACCATCGGCCTTGGCCGCCGCCACCAGCGCCTTGAGAATGGCGCGGCTGTGCTGCTCGACTTGCGGCGCCGGCAACCGATCCAGGGTTTGCGGTTCGACCGGCTGCGCGCCGCCCTGCTGGGCTTGCTGCGCCTGCCAGTTGCCGTAGGCCTTGTACGCCATCACACCGAGAGCAGCCAAGCCGCCATAGGTCAGCGCCTTGCCGCCCATCTTGCGCGCTTTCTTGTTGCCCAGCAGCAGGCCGACCGCACCGGCCGCCAGCGCGCCGCCGCCCGCGCCCGAGAGCAGGCTGCCCAGGCCTCCACCAGAGAGCAGGCCACCCAAACCACCGGCTTGCTGCCCCTGGGAGCCCTTCGCCGCAGGTTTTTGCATGGCCTGCTGGCCGGCCTTGAGCAGTTGGTCGAGCAGATTACTGGTGTTCATCGCGAACGCTCCTGAAAAAGTAGGTGCCGGTGCATCCGACCCCGGATAACGCAGGGAAATTCCGAATGCGCCTCAACCGACATCGGTTGAATTGACGAGAGTTTCTAGCAGAGTTCGTCAGAATCAGCCGGGCATATTGGTAACGCCGAGTTTCATCGCAACCGCGATCAGCGCGGGGCGATATGCGCCACCATCAACTGCACCGTCTCGTTGCCACGAAACTCGTTGAGGTCGAGCTTGTATGCCACTTCGGCCCAACGCAACGTCGGGTTGGGCCAGACCTCGCGGTCGATGTTGAAGGCGATGCCGTCGAGTTGCACGCTGCCGCATTCGGTCTTGAGCACCAGCTTCAAGTGGCGCTCGCCGACAATGCGCTGGCTGACGATCTGGAACACACCGTGGAACAGCGGTTCGGGAAAGTGCTGTCCCCAGGGCCCGGCGTTGCGCAGGGCGCGGGCCAGTTCCAGGTGGAACTCGGTGGCATCGAGCTGGCCGTCGGACAGCAGGCGGCCGGTCAGGTCGTCTTCGCACAGTTGGCGGCGCACCTCGGCGTCGAAGGCGACGGAGAACGCACCGAAATTCTCCTGCGGCAGCGACAGCCCGGCGGCCATGGCGTGCCCGCCAAACTTGCTGATCAGCCCCGGATGCTTGGCTGCCACGGCATCCAGCGCATCACGAATATGCAGCCCCGGCACCGAACGCGCCGAGCCCTTGAGCATGCCCTCGCCAGCATCGGCAAAGGCGATGGCCGGCCGGTGATAGCGCTCCTTCAGGCGCGAAGCGAGAATACCGATCACGCCCTGGTGCCAGTCCGGCTCGAACAGGCACAGGCCGAACGGCATGTCCGCCACCGGCAGATCCTTGAGCTGGGCCAGCGCCTCGCGCTGCATGCCCTGTTCGATGGCCTTGCGATCCTGATTGAGCTGGTCGAGTTGCACCGCCATGTCGCGAGCCAGGGCCTCGTCGTCGCAGAGCAGGCATTCGATGCCCAGGCTCATGTCATCCAGGCGCCCGGCCGCGTTCAAGCGCGGCCCGAGGATGAAGCCGAGATCGGTGGAGGTGATACGGCGGTGGTCGCGTCCGGCGACTTCGAGAATCGCGCGCAGGCCAGGCCGCGCCCGCCCGGCACGAATGCGCGCCAGGCCCTGGTGCACCAGGATGCGGTTGTTGGCATCCAGCGGCACCACGTCGGCGACGCTACCCAGTGCCACCAGGTCGAGCAGCTCGCCCAGATTGGGCTCCGCACGGCTGGCGAACCAGCCGGTTTCGCGCAGGCGAGCGCGCAGCGCCAGCAACACGTAGAACATCACGCCGACACCGGCCATGGCCTTGCTCGGGAAATCGCAGCCTGGCTGGTTGGGGTTGACGATGGCATCGGCGGCCGGCAGTTCCGGCCCTGGCAAGTGGTGATCGGTGACCAGCACCGTCAACCCGGCGGCCTTGGCCGCCGCCACGCCGTCGACGCTGGAGATGCCGTTGTCCACGGTCAGCAGCAAGTCGGGCTGGCGCTGCAGCGCCACGGCGACGATCTCCGGGGTCAGGCCGTAGCCGTACTCGAAGCGGTTCGGCACCAGGTAATCCACATGTGCCGCACCGAGCAGGCGCAGGCCGAGCACGCCGACCGAACTGGCAGTGGCGCCATCTGCATCGAAGTCGCCGACGATGAGGATGCGCTGACGCTGCGCCAGCGCCTCGACCAGCAGTTCGACCGCCGCATCGATGCCTTTGAGCTGCTGGTACGGAATCAGCCGCGCCAGGCCCTTGTCCAGCTCTTCGGCGGACTGCACACCACGGGCGGCGTAGAGACGGGTCAGCAAAGGCGGCAGATTGCCCAGATCAGGCAGTTGGGCGGGTAAGGGACGGGCTTCGATACGCATCTTGGGTCTTTTCGTGTAGGGCGGGTGCAACCCGCCACAGGTGATATGACGGGTTGCACCCGCCCTACAGCATCAGATTTCGTAGGGTGGACGACGCTTCATCCGTCCACCTTGCGCACTCGTTGTGGTGGACGAAAACAGCGTCGTCCACCCTACGCAGATCACAGATTCAACGCTCGCCAGCGAGCCATTCAATGGGAATCTCGTGCTGACCGCGCTCGTCGGTGACGAACAACTCGCCATCGCTGATCATCACGCTCCAGTTCAGCGAACGCGGCATGTCCAGCGCCAGGTCGGCCAGTGCCTCCTGGCCGAGCGCGACCACGTTGATGTTCTTCAGGCTGCGCACAGGGTCGAGGCACTTGCCCTGCCACACGCGCAGGTTGCCGTAAGCCACCAGGCTGAACTTCTCGGTGCGCCGTGAGCACCAGGTGATGCGCTCGCTGTCCGGCTGGCCCACTTCGATCCAGTGCAGCACGCGATCGTCCAGACTCTTTTCCCACAACGCCGGCTCATCGACATCCGACAGGCCGCGACCAAACGCCAGTTGCTCGTGGTAGAACAGCGCATAGGCAATCAGCCGCGCGGCCAGGCGCTCTTCGGTCTCGGACGGGTGGCGAGCGACGGTGAAACGCAGGTTTTCATAAACGCTGCGATCCATGTCGGTGAGGTTCAGCTCGATCTTGTAGGTGGTCGATGGCAGGGCCATGGCGGGCTTCTTGGCTGGTCGAAAGAGCGCAATTCTAACGCGAAAGCATGACCCACGCCGACCTTCAACAGGTCAAGCGGCAGATACTCAGTTGTTCATCGGTGTAATCGATGATCGCCTGCAGGCTGCTCAGATCGAGGTGCAAACGGCAGTAATGCTCGCCATGACGCCAGGCCAGCAGCAGTTGATCGTCAGCCGCATAGTTCTGCTCGAAACGCCCCTCGAAAGCCGGATGCTGACAACGCAAACGCATCAGCGCCAGCAAGCGCTGCACCAGCGGTTGCTGCAAGGCCTGCTCGGCCTCCTCGAGGCTGTAGTAATGGCGATTGACGTCGCGCGCCTCGCCGGTCTGCTCGAGCAGGTCGAAGTCGTTGCAGCCCGCCAACAGGCCAACGTAGTAAACCTGCGGGATACCAGGCGCGAAGAACTGTATGGCGCGTGCGGCGATATAAGCCTCGTCATTACGCATCAGCGCCTCGTAGAAGGTGCAGGTCAGCTGGTAGATGGCCCCGACGCTGTGCACGTTCACCGCCGAGCGACGCATGATGGGGTCGGCACTGCGTGTCGAGACCTCATCGATCAGGTACTGGATCTGCGCCTCGGGCAGCATGCCTTCAACATCCGGAATGCAGATGCCGTCGTGGGTATCGAGCACGGTGATCTGGTTACGCGGGCACATCCGCAACCAATTCTTCAGATAGCGGCTGCTACCACTGAGCAATGCGTGCAAGACCAACGGTGGCAGGGCGAAGCCGTACGGGCGCATCTGTCGCCTAGAGATTGCGTACTGGTAGCTGATGTGATCATGCACCTCCGGCAGCATCTCGGCTTCGTACTTGGCCCCGGTTTCGCGGAACCACTCGAGGATGCGGTACACGTTCGGCTCCACCAGAAAGCAGCTGGTGCCGATACGTTTGGTGGTGTAGCCGAAGGCATCCAGGCGAAACAGCCTGACCCCGCGCGCAGCGAGGAAGGCCATGTACTGTTCCATCAACTGATAGGTTTTCGGCGAGTCGTAATTGAGGTCGATCTGCCGTTCGGTGAAGGTGCACCAGACCCGACAGGTTTCACCGTTGGCCAGTCGCACATCGCGAAACGGCTCCTTTTCCTTGCGGATATGGATCTTGGCCAGGTCGTCATGGCTGATTTCGCCGAAGCGATCGGCCTGAACGAAGAGATCCGCGTAGGGCGAGTCCTGGCCATGTGCAACGAAATCGAGAAACTCCGGCGACTCGTCTGCGATGTGGCTGATCACCAGATCGACGCACAGGTCGAAGCGTGCGGAGATGCGCTCGACATCCGCCCAGTCGCCGTAACGTGAATCCACCTCCATGTGCGTGAGCGGTGAGAATCCACCGTCGGCATTGGACGGATACAGCGGCAGGATATGCACCCCGCCAAGCGCGTCCCCCAGGTGCCGATCCAACAGTTGGTAAAGCTCCCCCAGGTTACGCCCCAGGCGGTCGGGATAGGTGATCAGTTGAACAGCGTTGCGCAGCGCCATAAGCCCCCCGGTACATTGATGGTCTGCCTGATACAGGCCTAGGCATGATCACCGCGCGCGTCAAGAAAGCCCGCGACAACGGTTCAAGAGCTGACAGTGTCAGAGTCGCGCCAATACCGCCTGCAACGCCTGCTCCGGTGCCTCACGCCATAGACCGTAGCTCAGCGGCAAAGTCTCCAGGCCGGCGCGCGCCAGCACCAGGTAGCGCTCCAGCTCGAGAAAGCCTTCGCCCTCCCCCGGAAAACCGATCAGGTCGATGGCCAGGCACCTGTCGCCCCGGCGGCAGAACAGGTCCAGCACCTGTCCGGCCAGCGGATAGTGACTCCACACGCTGACGCCCTGACTTTCGAGCGCCTGACACAGGTTCTGCCGGGCGACTTCCACAGCCCCCGCCTGCCAACTGACACCAGGCTTGTGCAGGAATTCCAGATAGCGGCGCAACAGATGCATGGCCGGCAACTGGCGTTCGTCACCGCTGAACAGCAGCACCTGGCGCTCGCGGGCACGCGTGATGGCGACGTTGAACAGATCGGCGCGGTTCAGGTAGCTGGCCGCCTGACTCGATTCACGGTCGATGGCGAAACTGAGGATCATCAGATCGCGCTCCTCGCCCTGAAAGCCGTATGGCGTATCCACCAACAGACGAAACTCGCGCAGTTGCTCCAACGGCAGCGTTTCGCCGATGCGTGTGCGGATGCGCTCGACCTGATCGCGAAACGGTGACAGTACGCCGATGCTGGGCTTGAGCGGGCTGCCTTGGTACTCAGTCAGATGCGCCGTGATCAGCGTCAGCACCCGATCGACCTCCGCCTCGTTGGCACCGTTGCGCCCGCGCTGGCCCTCGATACGCAGCAGTTGCAGGCTGTCGCAGGCATCAACGCCGGGGCGCTCCTTCATCACCCGCAGGCGCTGGTCGTAGAACAGCTCGTTGCTGAAGCGGATCAGCGCCGGGCGGCTGCGGAAATGCTCATCGAGAAATACCACCGCTTCCTGGCTGGCCAACTGCAGGCCGACCAGATCCAGCACGCTGTTGTCGCGGTAGCTCCAGGCCTCGCGCTCCTCGGCCTGCAGGCCGGCGCGCTGCAGCAACTGCGTTTCGCGCACGCGGGAGAGAAAGGAGATGTGCCGCAACTGACGCGCATCGCCGGTGACCACGGCACGCTTGCAGCGCTGGAAGGCCGGCAGCGCCGAGGCGATGTCGCACTGCGTCGCCTCGTCCATCACCATCACATCGAACAATTCCGGACGCAGTGGCAGCAGGCGGTGCAATTCGTCCAGGGTCACCACCCAGATCGGAAAGGCAGCCAGCAGGCGCGCCGGGTCGATATCCTCGAACAAGGCCAGTTGACGCTGTGAGCTGCGCGCGCGAATGGCCTGGTTGTAACGCACGAACAGCGCGCGGTCGCTGACCAGCAGGCGCTTGAGGTTCAGGGCGCGATGACTATTGAGGTGCTCACGACTGAGAAGCTGGCGGCGCTGCTGGCAATCACGCAACTCATCCAGCAATGCCCAGGGGCGCACACTGCTACCGATACGCCTGCGCACCCAGGGCACCTGCAACCAGCGCTGCCAGAAGGCCAGGCTGCCACGTTCGGCGCGCAGCAACAGGCGGCTCCAGCGCACAGCCTGCTCGCAGCGCTTACGAAAATCTGCCGACAGGCGCAGCTCGGCCTCGGTCAGCACTTCCAGCTCGCTGCGTTGACGCGCTTCGACCTGTTCCGACACCCATTCGAATTCGCCTTGCAGCAACCGCTCCAGTCGCTCGCGCAAGGCCTGGCGCAGGCTCTGGCCGTCGCCTTCGAGCACGCCGTCACGCAGGCCGAAATCCTCGCGCAACTTGTGCGCGATCACGCGCACCGCCTGGGCACTGCGGCTGACCAGCAGCACGCTCTCACCCTGCAGATAGCGATCCAGCGCCAGCGCGGCCAGGCTGTAGCTCTTGCCGGTACCGGGCGGGCCGGAAATCTGGCTCAGCGGGTGGCGCGCGGCATTGGCCAGTGCCTGGCACTGGGCAGTGCTGAGCTGCGCCGGCAGACGCTGCGGCCTGCTGGTCGAGCCCACCGCCTGCACAGGGGGTGTTTCGCCCAACAGCTGCAACAAGGCAGGTGACAGTCGCTCGGCGTCCTGCAGCAGTTGCAACTCATGGGCGATGCCACGGCTACCGCTACCGCGCGGCACCAGCGCGACGAAGGCCCCCGCCTGCAGCGACAAACTGCGACGCCGCTGAGCCTTGGCCAACACCTCGCCGCTCACCAACTGCGGGAAACCAGCGGCCTCGCTGACCTCGCGCACCTGCGTATTGCGCGCCACCCAGGCGAGCAACTGACCCAGCGCGGCAGCATCCAGCGTTCCTGTCGGCAGTGGCAGACCATCGAGGCTGGCGTTGCCGCTTTCATCGAACAGACGGCGCAGCAGACGCCAGTTGCCATGCACCTGCTGCGGGTCGATGGCGAGCAAGTGGCTCTGCCCGTCCGCCGTCGGTTGCAGGCTCGCCTCGTAATAGAACAGCGGGCCGCAGATCGTCTGCGAACCACCGCCCTCCAATTGCAGGCGGCCACAGATCGGCAGCACGCCATAGACCAGTTGCAGCTCACGCTGATAAAGCGCCTGCGCCTCGGCCAAAGCACGCCCCAGCTCGGCCGACAGCGGTAACAGCGGTATGCCGCCGCTGGCCAGCTCCTCAAGCCCATCGAGCCAGGCCCAGCGGTTGGCAGGCAGCTTGCCGACGTTGTCCAGGTCCAAGTCGCGGCTGTCGGCCAGGTAGCAACTGCGATAGAAGCCGAGAAGCTGGCGAGCGTGAGGATGATTCATCAGTTGCCCGCGTAACGTGCCCAGAGCGCTTCGAACTCACGACTGTAGGCTGCCAGCAGCTGCGGGTGGTCGATCACCAGCAGGTTTTCCTCGTTGCTGGTGGTGGCGCTGCGCGTCCAGTTGAAGCTGCCGTTGAGCAGCAAGCGGCCGTCGAACAGGGCGAACTTGTGGTGCATGTGATATGGCCCGGCGTCGATGCGCAGCGGCACACCCTTGTCACGCAGCCACTGGATATCGCTGCCGACATCGAACTGTTTTTCGTTGTCGGTGATCACCCGCACGGCGATGCCGCGCTCATGACAAGCGAGCACCTCTTCGCTGAGCTGATCGTCGGAGATGGTGTAGACGCAGATATCCACGCTCTTGCGCGCCTGGCGGCACAGCTCACGAATCTTGCGCCGGCAGCTCTCGCCCGGACTGAAGTGAGCGCTGGCATGCTCAACGCGCGGCGCGCTGCCGGCGCTGTCGAGGGTCTTGATCACTTGCTCGAGCCATTTCAGCGCCGGCTCGACGTTCTCCGGCTCACGCATCAATTCTCGGGCCAGAGCGAAGGCGCGGTTACGCATGAAACGCACCTGGTCGCTGCTCAGTTCGCTGCCCAGCTGGCGCAGCTCGTCACGCTCCTCATTGCTCAGGCGCAGGTCGGCCAGGCTGTCACGCAGTTGCTGATCGAGTCGATTGAAATCCATTTAAAGTCCCTTTTAACGATATTTACGACGGCTCAGCGCGGCATAGAGAACACCGCAGAAAGCCCCCGCCAGGTGGTATTCGAAGGAAACGCCAGCACGCGGCAGCAGGCCGAAGAACCAGCCGCCGTAAAGGAAGAACACCAGCACCGCCAACAGCAGATCGAGCAGGCTGCGCTCGAACCAGGCGCGCGCCAGGAGCAGCCCCCAGAAGCCGAACAGCCAGCCGCTGGCACCGACGTGCAGGCCGGTACGACCGAACAGCCAGACCAGCGCCCCACTGCCGAGGATGATGAAGGCGCTGGAAAAATAGAAATCGCGACGCGAGCGCAGCAGCACCAGGCTGCCTAGCACCAGCAAACCACTGAGGTTGCTGAGCAGATGCGCCCAACTGCCATGCAGCCAGGGCGCGAAGAGAATACCGGGCAGCGCCTCGACATGCCGGGGCACCAGCCCCCAGACGTTCAAGGCACCCGCGAAGGCGCCATTGACCAGTTGCACCAGCAGCATCACGCCGCTGATCACCAGCAGCGGGCGCAGCTCGGTCAGCCAGCCTCGTCTCACGGCGCCTCGTCATCCGAGGCGTCGTTGCGCTGCTCGTGCCCGAGCAGCGTGCCGAGGTCACGCAGTTGGGTGGAGATTTCCAGCATGCGGTTGTGGGTACGCAAATCGATGTCGATTTTCTTGTCCATCGCCTTGACCAGCGGCAGGAAGCTGTTTTCCAGGCTATCAGCCAGGCTTTCCAGCAATTTTTGCGTGCCCTGCTGCGGCGGCGCAACCACCTCAACCTGCGGACGCAGCTTGCCGAGGTTGTCCAGGCCGGCGAGCAGCTGCTCCCAGGGAATGCTCGGCGCCTCGCCGGACGACTTGCCCGAGCCCAGCCCCCGCACGCTCTCGACCAGATCATTGAGCTGCGCCACCACGCGGCCACCGACATCGCTGTCGCTGCCGCCCATGGCCTTGTTGCGCATGAAGTCGCGCTTGATCTGCGCCCAGCGTTCGACCTGCTCGGGCGTCTGGTTACCGCGCAGCTCGGCGAGCTTGAGCAGGTTCTCCTCGGCACCGGTGGTGAGCAGCTGCGACTCGCCCTGATAGTGGTCGGCGATCAGTTGCAGCAGTTCGGCGTCGTTCATCACCGCACTGATCTTCTCGGCCATCTTGTTCATGTTGCGGTAGCTGCCCTGCAGCTTGAACGGCGGCTCGGTGCGGTAGCTGTCGGCCTGCGCGGCGCTGACGATGTACTGCTGGTTGACCCGGCCGACCACATCGCGAATCTGCATCAGGCGCTGCAGGGTCGAGGTGATCTCGTTGATCTCGGCGGCGCTGTAGGTGTGCGACAGCTCGTTGGCAGAGAACGGCTTGCCCTCGGCCTTGGCGACGAAGCGGTAGACGTCGGCCATGTCGCGGGTGGCCAGCGGCGCCAGCACCGGGTTGGACGTCAGGCTGTTCTCGATGTAGGACAGCGCGAAGGCTTCCTGCATGCCACCCAGGGTGTCACCCAGGTTGTAGATGTCAGCCCGGTTGGCGAGCATGTCGGGGATCTTGAACACATCGCCGGACTCGGTGTACGGGTTGCCGCTCATCACCACGCAGAACTTCTTGCCGCGCATGTCGTAGGTCTTGGTCTTGCCCTTCCATACGCCTTCGATGCGCCGCGTGCCGTCACAGAGCGAGATGAACTTCTGCAAGAACTCCGGGTGAGTGTGCTGGATGTCGTCGACGTACAGCATCACGTTGTTGCCCATCTCCAGCGCCAGGTTGAGCTTTTCCAGCTCCTGGCGCGAAGTGGCGTCCGGCGCCTGCGCCGGGTCGATGGAACGCACTTCGTGGCCCAGGGCCGGGCCGTTGATCTTCATGAAGATCAGACCCAGGCGGTGCGCCACGTACTCCATCAGCGTGGTCTTGCCGTAGCCGGGCGGCGAGATGAGCATCAGCAGCCCCATCAGGTCGGTGCGCTTGTTCTCGCCAGCGGTGCCCATCTGCTTGGCCAGGTTGTCGCCGATGAAACCCAGGTACACATCGTTGATCAACTTGTTACGCACGAAGGACGACAGCGGCCGTGGCTTGAACTCGGACAGGCGCAGGGCCTGGCGCTCGCGGTTGATGACCTCCTGGCGCAGCGCCTGGTAGCGCTGCAACTGCGGTACGAAGTCGCCGCGGTGCTGCTGCAGGCGGGCGAAGTAATCGTCGATGGCCAATACCAGGGCACCACCCTGCACACGCGGGTGATCGCCGAGCAGGCCGCTGACGGTGAAACGCAGGTCGACTTCGGTGAAGCGACGCGGGAACTCGTCGTCCAGCAGGCTGATGGCCACGGCTTCGGGAATGTAGTCGACCAGCTCGGCCAGTGCTTCGTCCTGCGCGCAGAGGCCATCGAGCCAGGTCCGCGCCAGCGACCAGCGCTGCACCGGCCGGCCGCGCAGGTTGTCCAGCGCGGCGCGGTAGTCGTCCCAGACATGGCTGGCCTGCATGCGCTGCTGCAGGGTGTCGAGCAGTTGCCGGGCGTACTTGCTGAAGGTGAACTCGATGGGCTTGGCCGCCAGCTCCTCGACCAGATAGGCCGCGGCCGCCTGGCGCTGCGCTGCCGTCACCGTCAGCGGGTGCTGGGCGAGGAAGCGCTGCATGGCTGCAGCGATCTCTTCCTGCAGGCGCAGCACGCCGTCTTCACTGCCGAACATCTGCCGCAGGTGCAGGCTGCTGCGCGCGCGCTCGGGCCACAGCTCGGCCTCGATATCCTGCCCCCAGCGGTTCCAGAACAGCGCGGCAAAGCCTCGCGCAGCCGGCGCATAGCGCAGCAGCCCGGCGCTTTCGCGCAGCGGCAGCAGCTGGATGAGGATCAGCGCGGCATCGTGGTCGTGAATACCTTTCTCGTAGGCATCCTTGTAGCGCGGCGCGGCGAAGTCGCGGATCAACCGGGTCAGGTCATCCGGCTGCGCCAGATGGGTCTTGAGCAGATCCAGGGTCAGCCCTTCACGCCCGCCCAGGGCGGCGTCCAGCACCAGCCCGGCCAGGTATTCGGCGCGGTACAGCGAGGGTGATTCGGACTCCAGCGACACCTGCCAGTAGTCGCGCAGGCCCTCCAGGGCTTCATCGCGCAGCGGCTCGAGAAAATCGGTACCGGTCAGGTGCAGATACAGCGCATCGCCGCGCGGCATCAGGGTCAGATCCAGTTCCTGGGTGTTGACGCTGAAGCGGTGGCGCGGGCCGAGCTTGATGACGTTGCCGCCTTCTTCGAACAGCTCGCTCTTGTCGCGCAGTGCCCGCACCGCCTGGTCGCGGGCGGCCTTCAGGCGCGCCTCGACGTCGTCGGCCTTGACGCTGTCCTTGAGCTCGCGCAGGCGCTCGGCCATTTCGCGCAGCTTGAGAATCAGCGGATCGGCGGCGAAGAAGGCGTTGAGTTCCTCCATCTGGGTCAGGCGCGCGGTGCGCCGGACGAGACTGTCGAGGATGCGCTGGGCGGCATCGAGCACGCCCTGGGCGCGGCGCTGACGCTCGTCGAGCAGGCTCTGCTTGTGCGACTCGAAGGTTTCCAGCAGCTCTTCGCGCTTGCCGAGGATATCGCTGAGGAACTGCTCCTGATCACCGAACTGGCTTTCCAGCTCTTCCAGTTGCACCAGCAGGCGCGACAGCTGTTCGTCGCATTTCTCCGGGTCCTGGGCCAGTGCCAGGGCGTTGGTGATGCCCTGGCTGAACAGTTTGAACTGGGCGCCGAACTGCGCCACGGTCTCGGCCGAGCCCAGCCCCTTGCGCCGTTGCTCGGCGCGTGCCTTGGCCTGGTTGAGGCGGGCGTAGACTTCGGAAATCGACTCGACGATGCGCGTGCGCTGGGTGGCGTCATCGATCTTCAGCGAGGCCATCAGGCTCGACAGCATGTCGAGGTTGCCGGCCATCTCCTGCATCTCGACCAGCGGCTCATTGAGCTGGGTGACGGTCTCGGCCTTCTGCGCCAGACCGTCCAGCTCGCCCAGACGCTGCACATAGGGTTGCAGCGCCGCATCACTGGCGAGGAAGGCCGAGGTGGCGCCGGCCACGCGCTCCTGCGCTTCGAGCAGCTCGGTCTCCATGGCGTCGATACGCGCCACGTCGATGTAGCGGTAGTCGCGGATGGTCAGCAGTTGGCCGCGTTGTGCGGTGATGGCGTTGAGCGCCTCGACGAAGTGCTGCACCTCATCCCAGCTGTCCACCAGCAGGCCCGAGAGCAGGCTCTTGTGTCGCGACTCGGCCTCGGCCATGGCCCGGCTGGACTGCTGGCGAATGCTCTCGACCTTCTCGAACTCGTCGAGGACCAGCTCGGAAGTGGCGGCCACTTCGCGCAGCAGCGGTGCCAGCTCGGCGCACTGGGCGTCGCCCAGCCAGTGGTAGACGTCGAACAGACGACGGGTGTTCTGGCACAGCTGGGTGTAGCGCGCCACCGACACTTCGCGGCTGTCGATCTCGCGGCTCAGATTCAGCAGGTCGGATACGCCACGCACCAGCTCGGCATTGCCGATGCGCCCGAAGAAACCACTGCGTGCTGGCTGGCGCGCTGCATGGTCCTCGCTCTCGAACGGCGTCTGCCAGATCTGCATCGGGTGAATGCGGGTCGGTTCGCTGCCCTCGGCGGCGAAGATCACCATGCGCCCATCTTCCAGGCGCGCGTAACCGTGGCCGAAGATCGGGTTTTGCAGCTGGCGATTGATCATGTTGTAGGTGAACAGCGCGGAGCGGCCTTCTTCCGGGTGGTAGAAGATGTACTGCACGTCCTCGCCGTTGGGCGAACGCACCGAGCGCTTGAAGCGCATGCCGCCCATGGGCTGCTCGAAGGTCTTGTACTCGCCGTTCTGCAGGTAGTAGCCGCCAGGGAAAATGATGCCGTGGTCTTCCGGCAGCTGCACGCAGGCCAGGCCGATGGCATCGATACGCTCGACCTGGCGGGTCAGGCTGTTGAATACCAGGTAGCGCCACTGCTCTTCGCGGTACGGCAGCACCTTGAGCAGGATCAGGCTGCCCAGGCGCGCATATTCGATCTGCGCGTCGTCCAGCGACTGAGTCTTGTCGACCACCGCCTCGCGGTAGATACCCTGACCGTCCTGGGTGTTGTTCTCGACCTTGATGGTGAGGTCGCCACCGACGGTCTCGACGAACAGGGTGTCGAGGATGTTCACATGCGGATGGCGGCCCATGACCACCATCTCGCGGTTGGTCTTCTGCCATTCGAAATCGAACGGCGCCGGCAGCGCGATATCGCGCTCGCCGCGGTTATCGATGTAGCGGACATCCTTGCCGTCGGTAGAGATGGACCAGCGGAACACACGGATGTCGGTGATTCGCTCACCGATCTGGAAACTCGCCAGCAGCTTGCCGTCACGAATGGCCAACTGCAGCAGGCGGGTGTTCTTGTAGTAGGTGTACAGCTCGTTGAAATCGGCGACGAAGCTGGCCTGGGCCAGGAAGCTGCCGTCCAGCGGCACCGATTCGGCATCGAAGCCGTCAGGGGTTTCCACCAGGCGGTAGAGGGAGAACACATCGGCGACGCCGGTTTCCTTCTTCAGCCCCAGGAACACGTTGTAGCCGAACAGCAGGCACTCGCCGACCTGGACGATATCGCGGGCAATGCAGTTATTCTCGGTGCGAATACGCACCCGACCGATGGCCTCCATCGCACTGCTGCCGAACTCGGCCAGACGCTGGCCGTTGAGCGCTTCGGTCAAGCCACGCAGGCGCTGGCCCTGCTCCTGCAGGCGCCTGTGCAGCACCTCGTAGGCGCCGCCTTCGGCGACGGCCTTGTCCAATACGTCCTGTGTTTGTGCATCCGACATCGTAGTCATCCTGAATCTGCTGCGTCTGAAAAGCCCCTCTGGAGAAGGGCTGGCAGGTTAGGCCGGGCGGCATCCGCGCAGGGTGGCCCGGGCGCCCGCTTCAACCCACTATCTATGGCCGACGTGGTGGGCTGAAGCCCACCCTACAAACTGGGAGTGTTGGTAGGGTGAGCAGGCCTTGCTATACGCCGATCTTCTGCTCGACGATGGCGATCTTGTCGCGCAGCGCCGCATCGATCTCTTCTGGGCGCACCTGGGCGATGATCTTGCGCAGCACCCGCACCTCGTTGTCGTCGATTACGTCATCTCGCTCGGCAATTTCCAGCAGCGCCTTGAGTTCCTGCGCATCCAGGCGACCGTCATTGCTGAAGCACTGGATCGAGCGGAAGGTCATCTCCAGGTAGTCTCTTGATTCTGACATCGCATATTCCCTGTTCGATCAAAGGGTAGGCACTGTGGGAGGGGCTTCAGCCGCGACTGTCGCCGCTAAAGCGCCTCCCAGGATGAAGGTCTCAGACCGGCTCAGGCCCTGAGCTTGGCGCCGCCGCTGGCGCTGCGGGCGCCGCCTTGCCGGCCAGCAAGCGCGACAGCACGTCCTGCACCACCGGGCTCTTGCCCACCACACCTTCGATGGCCTTGCCCACCGACAGCGACTTGGCAAAGGAGTTGAAGAAGTCGCCTTCGCCGCCGACGATCTCGATCTTCGCCTTGGCCAGCGCGGTGGCCAGTACCTCGGCCTGATCCTTGGCGATGTCCTTGTTGGCGGCAATAGCGGCCATGGCTTCCTCGAAGCTCTTCTCCAGCTGCATGCGGAACTCTTCGTGAGCACGGGCGTTGTCGCTGAGCGAATCCAGAGCACCGAACTTCTTGCCCAGGCCTTCGGCTTCGGCGTTCAGGCGCTCCAGCAGCACCTGCGCCTCGGCCATGCCCAGATCCTGGGTGGCCTTGGCCTTGGCGGAGCCCAGTTGCTCTTCGCCGCGCGCCTGGGCGCCGAGTTTCTCTTCCAGCACCTTGGCGTCGGCCAGGCCGTCTTTTTCCTTGGCAGCAGCCTGCGCCTCGATGACGCGCGCCTGCGCCAGACCTTTCTCCTGCTCGCCCTTGGCTTCGGCGATCAGACGCTCGGCCTGCACGCGAGCCTCGGCCAGGCCTTCCTTCTCCTTGGCGGCGGCGGTGACTTCACGTACGCGCGCATCGGCCAGGCCAGGTGCGGCGCGCTCGGCCTCGATACCTTCGGCCATTTTCTTCTTGGCTTCGGCGCTCTTGGCCGCCGCTTCCAGCTCGGCCTGGGCCAGGTTGTTGATTTCCACCGCCTTGTGCTTGGAACGGGTTTCGTCGGCTTCGGCCTGCTTGACCTGGCGCACCAGCTCCTGCTCGGCTTCAGCCTGGGCATTGAGCACGGTGACCTGCTTCATGCGCTCTGCTTCGGACACTTCACGCACTTCCTTGATGCGCTCTTCTTCCTGGGCCACGGTCTTCTCGACCGCGACGCGCTCGCGAATCACGCCCGCGATATTCTTGCGCTCTTCCTCAAGCGCCTTTTCTTTCTCGATGCGCTGCAGCTCGACTTCGCGCTCGCGAGATACCACTTCCAGGTCCTTGGCGCGGGTGACTTTTTCCACCTCGATGACCACGGCGCGCTGGCGGTTCTGCTGGGCCACTTCCACTTCGCGCTGGTGGTTCTCGGCGCGGATATCCAGTTCCTGCTGGGTCTGGATACGGGCCTGTTCGGCCTTGAGGCGCTCTTCTTCCTTGACCTTGAGCGTCTCGGCCTGCTCACGAGCCTGAATGGTTTCGATCTCGCGCTTCTGGCGCGCTTCGGCATCGGCCTGCTGGCGTTCCAGCGACAGGGTCGCCTCGCGGGTTTCGACGTTCTTCTTCTTGATCGCCAGCTCTTCGTTGCGCTCCAGCTCGTTGGTGATGACGTTCTGCGCAGCGGTCAGCTCGGTGATCTTGCGGATGCCTTCGGCATCGAGAATATTGCTCGGGTCCAGCGAATGCTTGGCTGTCTGCTCCAGGTAATCGATGGCCACGTCTTCGAGCACATAACCGTTGAGGTCATTGCCGATCACCTCGACGATACGATCACGAAAGTCCTGGCGATTCTCGAACAGCTGGACGAAATCGAACTGCTTGCCGACGGTCTTCAGGGCTTCGGAGAACTTGGCGTTGAACAGTTCGTTGACCGCCCCGCGGTCGGAAGCGCGTTCCACGCCGATGGCCTTGGCCACCTTGAGTACATCTTCCTGGGTCTCGTTGACGCGCAGGTAGAAGGCCACGGTGATGTCGGCGCGCATGTTGTCACGGCAGATCAAACCATCCTTCGCGCGACGGTCGACTTCCAGGGTGATCAGGGAGATCTTCATGAACTCCTTGAGGTGGATCACCGGATACACCAGGGAACCGGTGAAATGCACCTTGGGCGTCGAGCTCATGTCGTTGACGATCAGCGCGGTGCCTTGCGGAACCTTGATGTAGAAGGCCTTGAACAGGGCAATCAGGGCAATGATGAAGAGGACGACCAGCCCTGCCCCGACGATGAAGGGAATGACGTTTTCCATTACAGCTCTACTCCTTTGCTAGTTGTGCAGGCAGGTTCGGCATACCCTGCCTGCCCTGTGTTACGTACGGATTGTGGGCAGAGGCTAGACGCCTCGGAATTCTTCTTCGGTGATGATGCGATAGGCGTGTTCGGCCGCCAGGTATTCGAGCAGCACGACGCGGTCGCCGCGTTTGAAACCCAGCGCCTCATCGGCACGTACCCGCAGGATCAGACCAGCGCCGCCATCTTCGAGCACCGCCTCACCATGACTGGCGGTGACGCGACCACTGCGCACCACCGCCACCTGGCCCAGCACCGACTTGCTGCTGATCGCCTCGACCTTGTGAAACAGCGGCCGCAGCGGCCGGCAGATCGCCGCGCACAGCGGTGCCGCCAGCACGAAGGCGCCAGCGATGACCGCCAGCCCAAGCGGGTAACGCAGAATGCCCAACGGCAGGTGACGCAGCAGCCACAGTTCGATGAAGTAGCAGGCGAACCAGGCGAAGAAGAACAGCAGCGTCAGCACCAGCGTGACCGGCACGCCATCGAGCTTGAGTCTGTAGAGCAAGCCGGCGAGGCCTTCGGTCTGGCCGCTGCCCTCCATCATGGAGTCGGCCTCGACGTCGAGCAGGTCGACCTCGAGCAGGCCGGCGGCAACCACCAGCCAGTAGATGACCGCCACGCACAGCAGAAAGCTGTAGATGGCGGTGGGGAATGACAGAGCCGTCTGCAGGAAGAGTTCCATAGCTTTCCTTTTCCCGAATCCATACGACAGGCGCGATCATTCGCGCCTGCCGGTCAATGCGCCCTGATCAGGGCTTGGCCTTGTCCTTCAGACGTGCCAGCACGCTGTCGGCGCTGGCATTGTCGGCCTTGATACCGGCCGCGCGCAGCTTGGCTTCCAGCGAATCGTCCGGCGCGCTGGTGGCAGCCAGCTCGGCTGAAGCCTCCATCTTCGCTGCGCGCTCGGCCTGCTTCTGCTTGATCCGTTCGAGCGACTCGACTGCGGTCTGCAGCTTGGCTTGCGAGCCGCCGTAGCGCTGGGCCACGGCCATCTGGGCCTTCTGCACGCTTTCGGTGGCCTTGACCGTATCCACCTGCTGCTTGAGACGTTTGATGTTGCCCTCGGCCTGGGTCACGGCCTTGCGCAGCTGCGCCACGCTGGCGGCGAAGCCTTCGGCCTGCTCACGCTCGCTGGCCTGCTCGATTTCCAGATTGGCGATCTTCTCGGCGACTTCCTTGGCCAGGGTCTCGTTACCGGCGTCCAGCGCCTTCAGCGCGTACTGTTCGTACTCGGCAATGCTCGCCGCGCTCTTGGTCACCTTGTCGCTGGCCAGCTTGTGCCTGGCCATGATCTCGGCCAGCGCTTCCTTGGACTTGCGCAGTTCGACATCGGCGTCGCGGATTTCCTGATCGAGAATGCGCAGGGCCTGACCATCGACCACCGCCTCACCCACTTCATTGGCGCCGCCACGCAGCGCCGTCAGCATTTTGCTCCAGACATTCATCGTCTCATCTCCTCTCAGGCGCCGGTCTTGAGGAAGCCTTCATAGGCTTCGGTGGCCTTGATCACGTTGTCCGCCAGCAATTCGATCTCGAACACCACATCGGACAGGGTCGAGGACGAGCTCAGCGCGCCGAACATGGTGTAGCAATCACGCCCGTCGACCATTTTCTCCAGGCCGATGGACGACAGCGGAAACAGCTTGTGGGTACGCAGCACTTCTTCGTTGAAGCTCGCCGCGTCCTTGACGTCCGCTGCCGGCCAGAGCAGCGCCTCGACGATGATCTGCTCACCGAACACGGCGATGAACAGCGGCAGGTCGCCGTACTCACGCATGGTGATGTGCAGGCTGGCGTCAGCGCCCTGAATCAGCTCGATGCCGGCCTGACCGCTTTGGAACAGTTCCGTTGCCGCCAGCGCTTCATGCAGCGCCTGGGCAGTCCAAACTTGAGGCATGCTCATACCCTCCTCCTTCTCCATCGAAGCCAGCAGCGACTGTGGCTGGCGCAGTTTGCGCTCGAACGCGACCAACAAGGGCGCATGCTCGGGCAATATCCAGACTTCCTTCTTGACCAACCCCTGCTCACGCAGACGCTGACGATAAAGACGCTGGTAATGGGCTGATGATTTGTTGTCCATGAATCGCAGCCTAGACCCTTACATGTGAGTCGTAAAGTAATCACATGTGATAAATGTGATGCCGTTCGTCAGATAAGCACGCAGGGGCGATCCTCGGCGCAAAAAGCCGAAGAACAGACAAGAATGGGTAAAGAAGAGAGGCAGGCACTTGGGCTCATCCATGACTCGAGCAAAACGCTTCCATTCGCGAGGTGTCGAATTAAACCGCAGACGCCCGCGCTGCGCACGAAAAAAAGCGCCAACCGGGTCGCAGACCCGCCACCCCGAGAGACAGGCAGCGCCATGAACGAACTTCCACCCGCAGTCCGCCAGCTCGTGCATGCCAATCAGCGTCAGGCAGCCATCGACCTGCTGAGCGAATACCTGGCCAACGACCAGCAGGAGGCCGAACGCCGTATCGATCAGTACCTGGAGGACGATCCCCCGGTGCACCTGCGCGGCGCCGGCGTCGTTCGCGCCAGCCGCCTCAACGCCCTGATCTGGCTGATCCTGATCATCCTGATGGCGCTGCTGGCGGTGATCTTCGCCCTTTGAGCCGCGCACAAACGAAACCGGCGCCACTGGGGCGCCGGTTTCGTCGAAGCAGAGACCTCAGAGCGGCTTGCCGCGATTCCCCCGCGCGGCGACGAACTGCTGCACGGTCTTCAGGTCGTTGGCCAGCACCGTGCAGCGCTCTTCACGCTGGAACAGATCGCTCAGGTGCGCAGGCAACGCCGGCACGGCATCAATGCCGGCCTTCTCCACCGCCTCGGGGAACTTGACCGGGTGCGCAGTACCCAGCACCACCATTGGCGTGGCCAGGCTGCGGCGGCACTCACGCGCAGCACGCACACCGATGGCGGTATGCGGGTCGAGCAGTTCGCCGCACTCCCGATACACCTCGGTGATGGTTTCGCAGGTCTGCTCGTCGTTCACCGCCAGCGAATCGAACAGCTTGCGCGCTTCGGTCCAGCGATCTTCGTCGACACTGAAACCGCCGCCCTGCTTGAAGCTGTCCATCAGACTGGCAATGGCCGCACCGTTGCGACCGTGCAGGTCGAACAGTAGACGTTCGAAGTTGGACGAGACCATGATATCCATCGACGGCGACAGCGTCGCGTGCAGGGTTTCCTTGACGTACTGATTGCCGCTCATGAAGCGGTGCAGGATGTCGTTACGGTTGGTGGCGACGATCAGCTGGCTGACCGGCAGACCCATGTTGCGTGCCAGGTAGCCGGCGAAGATGTCGCCGAAGTTGCCGGTCGGCACCGAGAAAGCGATGGAACGCGCCGGCGCGCCGAGCTGCAGCGCAGCATGGAAGTAGTAGACGATCTGGGCCATGATCCGCGCCCAGTTGATCGAGTTGACCGCCACCAGGCGCGTGCCCTTGAGGAAGCCCTGATCGGCGAAGCTGGCCTTGACCATCTCCTGGCAGTCATCGAAGTTGCCCTCGATGGCGATGTTATGAATGTTGTCGCCGAGGATGGTGGTCATCTGCCGGCGCTGCACCTCGGACACGCGGTTGTGCGGGTGCATGATGAAGATGTCGACGTTGTCGCAGGCCTTGCAGCCTTCGATGGCAGCCGAACCGGTGTCGCCGGAGGTAGCCCCCATGATCACCACGCGCTCACCGCGCTTGGCCAGTACGTGATCGAGCAGACGGCCGAGCAGTTGCAGGGCGAAATCCTTGAACGCCAGGGTCGGGCCGTGGAACAGCTCCAGGACCCATTCGTTGCCGTTCAGTTGACGCAGCGGCGCGACAGCGTTGTGCTCGAACACCCCATAGGTTTCTTCGAGGATCTTCTTGAAGTCGGCATCGGCAATGGAGCCGGCGACGAACGGGCGCATCACCCGGAAAGCCAGCTCGTGATAGGGCAGGCCCGCCCAGGAAGCGATTTCCTCGACGGTGAAACGCGGCAGATTTTCCGGTACGTAGAGGCCACCATCGCTGGCCAGGCCAGCCAGCAGCACATCTTCGAAATTCAGGGCCGGCGCCTGACCGCGGGTACTGATATAGCGCATGGGATAAACCTTCGTTCTGCAGCACCCGCAGACCAGAGGCCTGCAGGTGGACACGGGATTAATTGAGCTGTTCGACGCGCAGGCGCATGACCGGTGAGGTCACGCCATCCAGCGCCTCCATGGCGGCAATGGCTTCGATGATACGCGCCTCGACCACACGGTGAGTCACAAGGATCATCGGCACCAGACCGTCCTGCTCCTCGACTTCCTTCTGCATGATCGACTCGATGTTGATACCACGCTCGGAGAGGATGCTCGCCACCTGAGCCAGCACACCCGGATGATCCTTGGCCTGGATGCGCAGGTAGTAGGCGCTTTCGCACTCTTCGATCGACAGGATCGGGTGGTCGGACAGCGAGTCCGGCTGGAAGGCCAGATGCGGCACGCGATTGGTCGGATCGGTGGTCAGCGCACGCACCACGTCCACCAGATCAGCCACCACCGCCGAAGCGGTTGGCTCCATGCCGGCGCCAGCGCCGTAATAAAGGGTGCTGCCAACCGCATCGCCGTTGACCATCACCGCATTCATCACGCCATTGACGTTGGCGATCAGGCGATCGGCCGGGATCAGCGTCGGGTGCACGCGCAGCTCGATGCCTGCCTCGGTGCGACGAGCGACGCCCAGGTGCTTGATGCGATAGCCCAGCGCCTCGGCATAATTCACGTCAGCCGTGGTCAGCTTGGTGATGCCTTCGGTGTAGGCCTTGTCGAACTGCAGCGGGATACCGAAGGCGATGGACGCCAGGATGGTCAGCTTGTGCGCGGCATCGATGCCCTCGACGTCGAAGGTCGGATCAGCCTCGGCGTAACCCAGCGCCTGCGCTTCTTTGAGCACGTCCTCGAAGGCACGGCCCTTCTCGCGCATTTCAGTCAGGATGAAGTTGCCAGTGCCATTGATGATGCCGGCCAGCCAGTTGATACGGTTGGCCGACAGGCCTTCGCGGATCGCCTTGATCACCGGGATACCGCCAGCCACGGCGGCTTCGAAGGCGACGATCACACCCTTCTCACGCGCCTTGGCGAAGATCTCGTTACCGTGCACGGCGATCAGCGCCTTGTTCGCGGTAACCACATGCTTGCCGTTTTCGATGGCCTTGAGCACCAGCTCCTTGGCCAGGGTGTAGCCGCCGATCAGCTCGATGACGATGTCGATCTCGGGATTGTTCACCAGCTCGAACACATCGCTGGTCATGGTAATGCCGGTGGTGTCGTACTGAGGCTTGGGCGAACGAATGGCGATCTGGGCAATCTCGATACCGCGACCGGCGCGCCGAGTAATCTCCTCGGCATTGCGCTTGAGTACATTCAACGTACCGCCACCAACGGTGCCCAACCCACAGATGCCCACTTTGACCGGCTTCACACTCAATTCCCCATCAGCACTGCACGAAACGGCCGGAGCATGCCCCGGCCGCAGATAAAGAGCCGCACCTTACGAAGCGGCTGTTTGTTAGTCAATCCACGGTGCACAGAACCTATTCACGACCTCGCGAGCTAGAGCTATGCAAGGCAAAAACAGGCGAGGAAGCGCAGTTTACGAATTGTAAATGAGCATTCCGAGCCTGTTTTTAACGCAGCAGAGCCGACGCGCAGCAGGTCGTGGATAGGTTCTTAGTTCGACTCCAGCGCAATCTTGGCTAGCTGCGGCGCCGGCTGGTAACCCGGAATCATCTTGCCGTTGGCCAGAACGATGGCCGGCGTGCCATTGACCCCGATCATCTGACCGAGCTGGTACTGCTTGGCCACCGGATTATCGCAGGACGCATCGGCTACGCTCTGGCGAGTCTTGGCGCGATTCATCGCGTCCTGCTGATCCTTGGCACACCAGACGCTGACTAGCTCCTTGGCCGCCGGGCTGTTCAGGCCCTGACGCGGGAAGGCGACATAACGCACTTCGACACCCAGACGATTGAGCTCCGGTACTTCGCTATGCAGTTTCTGGCAATAGCCACAGTCGGTATCGGTGAACACGGTGATGTGGGTCTTCGGATCCTTCGGCGCGAACACCACCATCTCCTTGGCCGGAATGGCGTTGATCTGCTTGGCCACGGCGCGGCTTTCTTCGATCTCGGTCAGGTTCACGGCCTTGCCGTCCTTGACCTGGAACAGATAGCCCTGAATCAGGAACTGACCATCAGCGCTGGTGTATAGCTGACGACCGCCTTGCAGTTGAACCTGATAGACACCGGGCATCGGGCTCTCGGCAATGGCCTCGATCGGCAAGCTGCCGTCGAGCGACTTCAGCGTCTGACGAATGACCTGATCGGGATCAGCCGCCAGGGTGGCACTACTGCCCAGTGCAAGCGCCAGAGCAATGGAAATACGGGTCAGGGACATGGACACTCCTGTCGAACGACGGACCGATGAAAATCGCTACAGCCTACCACAGATGGCTCCCCAGACAGCCGACCAGCTAGCAGACAGCGCATCAGCAGGACGACATACCTCTCAATCCCCGCTCGAGCGGACCCACCTTATGCACACCCTCACTCCACACTTATTCCAATAAACGGAAAAGCATATAACCAAATCTTCCATTTATTTATCTTGCGCGCTAATGTTTTGCGCAATATAGTTCGCCCCATGGAAACGGTTAGCGCACAAAAGATTAGCAAGCCAATCCATCACCACCCCACCGACAAGGATCAATGCCATGACTATCGAAAACGTTCTGTACCGYGCAACCGCTGAAGCCTTTGGTGGCCGTGAAGGCCGCGCTGTCTCCTCCGACGGCATCCTCGACATCGCCCTGACCACCCCGAAAGAACTCGGCGGCGCCGGCGGCAATGGCACCAACCCGGAGCAACTGTTCGCTGCCGGTTATTCCGCCTGCTTCCTCGGCGCCCTGAAATTCGTCGCYGCCCGCGACAAGCTGAGCATCCCGGCTGACACCTTCATCGAAGGCACCGTCGGCATCGGCGCCATCCCCACCGGCTTCGGCATCGAAGTGGAACTGCGCATCAGCYTGCCCGGCCTGACCCAAGAAGCCGCACAAACCCTGGTGGATCGCGCACACATCGTCTGCCCGTACTCCAACGCCACCCGCGGCAACATCGACGTMACCCTGACCATCGTCTGACAGCTGGCAGCCAGCGCTCGCGGCCAACGCCCGAGCGCGGCACCCAAGAGGAGAACCACCATGAAAGCCCGCACCCTGTTCGCCACCGCCCTGACCGCCATCGCACTCAGCGCGTCGCTCACCAGCCTCGCCCACAGTGCCGAGGCCACG
>NZ_JACKQK010000024.1:0-40020 GCF_014892995.1 Pseudomonas sp. EggHat1 | reverse complement strand
GTCCTTCCACGCTGCTGTTGACCACGGTGACACCTCGGAAACTCTCCGGTAAAAGCCGTGCATCACCGTATTGGACGACCGGGCTGACGGGAAAGACGTCGCCTGCCTTGATCTCGGTATCCATGAACCGAGCTTTCACCGCGCCCCCCAGTTTGGAGTAGTTGTCCTCAGCCTGCCCGAGGCTGTTGTAAGGCATCACGTCGACTGAGCCCCCGGCACCAGAACGGCCGTCGCCGGTGTCAAGCTTGAGCCCCAGCATGGCAAAGGCATCGACACCAAAACCTATGGTGCCCTCCGTGAAACCAGACTCGAATCGGCCTATCACGCCATGCGCCCACTCTTCCGAATAGCCATTACCCGAGCTGCTGGACTGGCCTTTACGGAAATCGCGGTTGAAGTAGAGGTTTCGATTGAGAATGGTCAGGCTGCTGCCTTCGATAAATCCCTCGCCTTTCTCGCCGGCGGCCATTGCAGCTTGCCCGGTACTGACGCTCAGAGTGAGCAGAGAAAGTCCTAACAGGGTTCTGTTATTCATAAATGCTCCTGATGTTATTGGCAGTTGTCATTGTGTGGTCGCATATATGTGCCAAGCGCGCCGGGCATAGCCAGGCACGCCTTRGTCATATTTCCACATGCCAAATAACGTCAGGGTGACTTGGAAATTACATTTCAGTCAGCGCGATGTCATTTATCTAGTTTTGATTAMGGCAACCTGTCCCGGCTGCCCGGTATTCAAGAATATTCAGATCGCCATTGGAGTCCTCGTAGGTCATCTGGGCCGGCATCACACCGCAGCTAGAGTCCGTCGGGGTAGTGGCCACGACCCTGGCGATATCGAGTTTCATGCCGTAGCGGTAATGAATAACTTCAGGCGGATTCTTTCCGTTAGCGGCAGCATACTCTTGCATGGCCTGCTCATTGGCCTGAATCATCCGACCATAGACACGATCAGCGCCGCCTTCTGCCAGAGCTGCAGAGGAAACAACCATAGCGGAAAGTGCAGCAATGACTTTGAGGTTTTTCATGTTTAATCACTCCTTCAAGGTGGTGATTAAAATATAAACGCAAGACCCTGTCACAAACGTGAAGCGAGAATTACATTCCTGTAATGGATCTAAACTCTTTGAGAGTAAAGGTTTTGATACGTCAGTTATGTTTGGCACTCGTCAGAGCAATTACAGGCGTCGGCTACCGAAGATAACAATTTCTACCCAGGTATCAGTGAGTGGGTCATTGGAAAGTCAGCTTTGGTGAGGCGATCGTTAGCGGTAGTAATGCACTCTTKGCGGCTCCCCATAGTCGCCGTCTGTGCATTTCGCTAAATGCGTGCGCTGCACAAACAGTGCAACGCACGGATTATTGCTAATTACAGCAGTGGAAGGGTGTAGCTCACGATCAGGCGGTTCTCATCAACGTCGTTGCCGATTAACGCCCAGGTTTTTCAGCGCACCGTCCTGAAAGACATAGGCGATGTCAGTATTGCGCTCCCACTCCTTACCATCGGCACCGCCTGCGCCTAGATCAATATTGTCGCCGGTCAGGTAACGGGTCATGAACGTCAAGCCAGGGATGCCTCAGTCTGACAGTGATGAGTCGCAGGCGTTCAGATCGGCATCGGTTTCGCTCCCGGTCTTGGCGCGCGCCTGGAAGCGCTGATAGCACTCCAGCCCGCAGAAGTGCTCGACGTATTCCGCGCCTTCCGGGGTGAAGGCGGCATCGAGCGGGATTTCCTTGCAGCACACGCAGCAACTGGTGGCAGTCGGATCATTTGCATTCATGGTGGCACCCCTCCATTGACTGACGAAGACGGCGAATGCCGCCGCCGGCATCGGCTTGGCGAACAGGAAGCCTTGTCCTGTGTCGCAGTCCGCTTGTCGCAACAAATCAAGACTCGCCGATGTTTCCACGCCTTCGGCCACTACTTCCATGCCAAGCCCATGCGCAAGCTGAATCACGGTGCGCACGATGGTCTGGTCGCGGTGGTCGTTGGCGAGTCCGGCGACAAACGATTGGTCGATCTTGAGCGTGCTGATGGGGCAGCATTTCAGGTGTTGCAGGCAGGAATAGCCGGTGCCGAAGTCGTCGGCGGCGAAGCGCACACCGATCTGTCGCAAAGCTTCCAGGGCGGGGAAGATCGCCGGATCACCGAACGCAACCGATTCGGTCAGCTCAATTTCAAGATACGCGGCGGGCAACCCAGCATCGGCCAGCACGCCCTTTACCCACTTGTCGAAATCTGGCCCCACTTGGCTCGCCGAAACATTGACGGCCAGCCGGAACGGTTGCCATGCCAGCACCCGCCAGTCGCGCATTTGACGGCAGGCTGCGCCCAGCACCCATGCGCCGATTTCCGGCATCAGGCCGGACGATTCGATCACGGGCAGGAACTGGCCCGGCGGCAACAGTCCGAGCGTCGGATGACGCCAGCGCAACAGGGCTTCCGCGCCGACAATCTGCTCACTGCGCAAATCGACAATCGGCTGGTAGTGCAGCTCAAGCTGCCCGCGCTCGACCGCCTGCGCCAGTTGCGCCACTGTCCATTCAATTGGCTGGGAAGCGCTCATGATCGACCTCTGAAGGCCCGCAGCAGCCGCGTCACAGACAGGACAAACAAGCCGGTCAGCGTGAGGGCTGCAATACCCCAGTGCTCGCCGATGAACGCGCCGGCCGTCGTGCCGGCCAGCACAATGGCGAGAATCGGCAAATGACAGGGACAGGTGAGCACCGCCAGCGCACCCCACAGGTAGCCGGTGAACGGCTTGTGTGTCTCGGTCGGCAAGCGCTCGGGGCTGTTCATGGCAGACTCTCCGCTTGCTGGGCCGGCGCGGTCGGCATCGCGGCCAACTGCACTTCCAGATCGGCCAACGCTTCGCGTCGGCGTTCGACGAACTGACTCAGCACGGCAAGCTGTGCGGCTGTTTCATCGCAGTCCGCCGCATCCAGCGCCCGGCACAACCGCGCCAATGCGTCCAGGCCGATGCCCGCCTCAAAAGCGGCCCGCACAAAGCACAGCCGCTGCAAGGCGGCGTCATCGAACAAGCCGTAGCCGCCCGTGGTGCAGGCGACTGGCCGCAGCAATCCGCGCAGCAGGTAGTCGCGCACGATATGCACGCTCACCCCGGCCTCAAGGGCCAGTCGGGACACTGTGTAGGCGTTCATCGAACACCTCCTTTTCCTTATCCGGCGCAGCAGGACAGTTGCTTCACGTCCTTGCTGAAGGTCTGCGCCGCGAGCTTCAAGCCCTCGACCATCGTTAGGTAGGGGAACAACTGGTCGGCTAGTTCCTGCACCGTCATGCGGTTGCGAATGGCGAGAACAGCCGTCTGGATCAGTTCGCCCGCTTCCGGGGCCACCACCTGTACGCCAATCAGCCGTCCGCTGCCTTCCTCGATGACCAGCTTGATGAAGCCGCGGGTATCGAAGTTGGCGAGCGCACGCGGCACGTTGTCGAGCGTCAGCGTGCGGCTGTCGGTTTCGATGCCATCGTGGTGCGCTTCCGCCTCGCTGTAGCCCACGGTCGCCACTTGCGGGTCGGTGAACACCACGGCCGGCATCGCGGTCAGATTGATGGCGGCGTCGCCGCCGGTCATGTTAATGGCCGCACGAGTGCCGGCCGCTGCCGCCACATAGACGAACTGCGGCTGGTCGGTGCAGTCGCCGGCCGCGTAGATGTTCGGGCTACTGGTGCGCATGCCCTTGTCGATGACGATGGCCCCCTGCGCATTGACGGCTACCCCCGCCGCTTCCAATGCCAGGCTGCGCGTGTTCGGTGTCCGGCCGGTGGCGACCAGCAGCTTGTCGGCGCGCACTTCGCCCTGTCCAGTGGTCAGCACGAATTCGCCGTCCACATGGGCGACTTGGCTGGCTTGCGTATGTTCCAGTACCTTGATTCCTTCGGCACGGAAGGCGGCTGTGACGGCCTCGCCGATGGCAGGGTCTTCGCGGAAGAACAGCGTGCTGCGCGCAAGGATCGTGACCTGGCTACCCAGCCGGGCGAAGGCTTGCGCCAGTTCCAGCGCCACCACCGACGAGCCGATGACGGCCAGGCGTTCGGGAATGGTGTCGCTGACCAAGGCCTCGGTCGAAGTCCAGTAGGGTGACTCTTTCAGGCCCGGAATCGGCGGCATGGCCGGACTGGCACCCGTGGCGACCAGGCAGCGGTCGAACATCACGACGCGCTCACCACCCTCGTTCAAACTAACGATAAGGCTCTGGTCGTCCTTGAAACGCGCTTCACCGTGCAGAACGGTGATGGCTGAATTGCCGTCCAGGATGCCTTCGTACTTGGCATGACGGAGTTCTTCGACACGGGCCTGCTGCTGGGCCAGCAGCCGCTCGCGCAAGATCGTCGGCGGTGTGGGTGGCATGCCGCCGTCGAATGGGCTTTCCCGGCGCAGATGGGCGATGTGGGCGGCGCGGATCATGATCTTGGACGGCACACAACCGACGTTGACGCAGGTGCCGCCGATGGTGCCGCGCTCAATCAGCGTGACCTGCGCGCCTTGCTCGACGGCCTTCAGTGCTGCCGCCATCGCGGCTCCACCGCTGCCGATCACGGCGACTTGCAACGGGCGCTCGCCGCCGCTGCCCTTGTCGGCGGCACCCATCCAGCCGCGCACCTTGTCGAACAGCCCAGTGCGGTTGTCGGTCGGCGGGGCATCGGCGAGCATCGCTTTGTAGCCCAGGCCAGCCACGGCGGCGGTCAGTGCGTCCGGCGCTGTGCCTGGATCAAGGGCGAGCTGGGCCGCGCCCTTGGCATAGGACACTATGGCAGATTGGACGCCGGGTACTTTTTCCAGCGCTTCCTTGACGTGCGCCGCGCACGAGTCGCAGGTCATGCCGGTGATTTTTAGATGGGTCATGCGACAGATCCTTTTTCGTTTGTGGTAGCAGACAAGGGCGTCAGATGTGCTGCGCTGCCGTTTTCAGTGCCTCACTTCTTGACGCTGGACGGATAGCCTGCGTCTTCGGTGGCCTTGGTCAGCTTCTGCACGCTGGTCTTGGCATCATCGAAGGTGACAACCGCTTCGCGTGTCTCGAAGGTCACGTTAACTTTGCTGACGCCTTCGACCTTGGAAATCGCCTTCTTGACGGTGATCGGACAAGCGGAGCAGGTCATGCCCGGTACGGACAGCGTGACGGTCTGGGTGGCGGCCCACACGGGGGCAACAACGGCAGCGATGGCGAGAGAGGCAAACAGTTTTTTCATGATGAACTCCTGTGATTAATAGAAAAATGGCATGACGTAGGGAAATCCGAGCGCGACCAGAACCAGCGCGGCCACGACCCAGAAAATGAGCTTGTAAGTAGCGCGCACTTGGGGAATCGCACACACATCCCCTGGTTTGCAGGCTTGCGCCGGTCGGTAGATGCGCCGCCAGGCGAAAAACAGCGCCACCAACGCCGCGCCGATGAAGATCGGGCGATAAGGTTCCAACACCGTCAAGTTGCCGATCCAAGCGCCGCTGAACCCCAGGGCGATCAGAACCAGCGGCCCCAGGCAGCAAGCCGAGGCGAGGATGGCGGCTAGCCCGCCAGTGAAGAGCGCCCCGCGCCCGTTTTGAGGTTCAGACATACGCTTGTCCTTTCAAATCTGGATTGGATAGCTTAAGCTTACTTCCGTACCAATGTACGGAGTCAAGCGATATGGAAAAAAATTTGGAGAATCTGACTATTGGCGTTTTCGCCAAGGCGGCCGGGGTCAACGTGGAAACAATCCGGTTCTATCAGCGCAAGGGCTTGTTGCCGGAGCCGGACAAGCCCTATGGCAGCATCCGCCGCTATGGCGAGGCGGATGTGACGCGGGTGCGCTTCGTGAAATCAGCCCAGCGGCTCGGATTCAGCCTCGACGAGATCGCAGAGCTGCTGAGGCTGGATGACGGCACCCACTGCGAGGAAGCCAGCAGCCTGGCCGAGCACAAGCTTCAGGACGTGCGCGAAAAAATGACCGACCTGGCGCGCATGGAAACCGTGCTATCCGAACTTGTGTTCGCCTGCCATGCGCGGCAAGGGAACGTTTCTTGCCCGCTGATTGCTTCGCTGCAAGGGGAGAAAGAGCCGCGTGGTGCCGACGCGGTGTAGCCGAGGGTAGTTACGCCTTAGCGTGCTTTATTTTCCGTTTTCTGAGACGACCCCTAATTGCCGTCTCCAAACAATGGCTTGACCCTATAGCGGCTATAGGGTGTTCACTGCGTAACAACAGAGGAGACCCCACAATGGCTAATTGTTGCGACGACACCCCTAAGGCTGGTTCCTGCAGCAGCACGCCGGCACCGACTTGTTGCGGCGCGGCTTGCTCAGCGCCCTTGGAGCAAGTCGGTCAGCTGAGCATGTTCCGCATCGAGCAAATGGACTGCCCCACTGAAGAAGCTCTCATCCGCAGCAGGCTGGAGAAAATCCCTGAGGTGCAGGAGCTGCAGTTCAATCTACTGAACCGTACTCTCGGCGTTCGGCACGCATCGTTGTCGCCTCAAACCTTGGTCGAGGCCATCGCGTCCGTGGGCATGCGGGCAGAACCTCTGACAGCCACCGTAAGCACACGGGTGGCGATTGCTCAGATGGACTGCCCCACCGAGGAACGGCTGATCACCGACAAACTGTCGGGGATGCCGGGTATCGCAGCCCTGCAATTCAACTTGCTGCAGCGCACCCTCACGATCAGCCACGCGCCGGACGCGCTTGCCCCGGCCTTGAGTGCAATCCGAGAGCTCGGTTTCACCCCCCAGTCCGAGACAGAAACGAAGGCCTCAACCGAAGCTTACTCTCCGGTAAAGGGCCATTGGTGGCGGCTGGGGCTGTCGGGTGTGGCGGCAGTCTCGGCAGAGATTCTGCACTTCGCTGAGTTGGTGCCCGAATGGGTAGTGGCGGTCATCTCCGTTGCCGCCGTGCTGCTTTGCGGCCTAGCCATCTACAAGAAGGGCTGGATCGCTCTCAAGAATCGAAATCTCAATATCAACGCCCTAATGAGCATCGCCGTTACGGGTGCAATTCTGATCGGACAATGGCCCGAGGCGGCCATGGTCATGTTCCTGTTCGCGATCGCCGAGCTAATCGAAGCCAAATCCCTTGATCGTGCTCGCAACGCTATTCGGGGCCTGATGGACTTGGCTCCGGAGACGGCGACTGTCCAGCAAGCCGATGGTCGCTGGATAGAACTCGACGTGTCGGGTGTTGCCATTGGCAGCCTGGTCCGAGCGCGCCCAGGCGAGCGCATCGGTCTGGACGGCGAGGTGGTGAAAGGCAACTCGACGATCAACCAAGCTCCTATCACGGGCGAGAGCCTGCCCGTGGAGAAGTCGGTAGGCGATCCGGTGTTCGCTGGCACCATCAACCAGGCCGGAGAGCTGGAGTATCGGGTTACGGCAGAAGCCAGCCATTCCACCCTGGCGCGCATTATCCACGCGGTTGAAGAAGCCCAGGGGGCTCGCGCGCCGACCCAGCGCTTCGTTGACCAGTTCTCCCGTATATACACACCGGCCGTGTTTGCCTTCTCAGTGGCCGTAGCGATCCTGCCGCCGCTGCTGATGGGGGGTGAGTGGTTCGAGTGGATCTATCGGGCTCTGGTACTCCTGGTGGTGGCCTGCCCCTGCGCGCTGGTGATCTCGACCCCCGTAACTATAGTCAGCGGCCTTGCCGCAGCTGCCCGTAAAGGCATTCTGATCAAGGGTGGCGTGTACCTAGAAATCGGCCGCAAGATCACCCACTTGGCCTTGGACAAAACCGGGACCATTACCCATGGCAAGCCCGTGCAAACGGACTTTTTGCCTCTGGCCAACGGGGTGTCAAGGGACTATCGCTCTGCCGCCGCCAGCCTTGCGCATCGCTCGGACCATCCGGTATCGCAGGCCATCGCCATACAGGCGGCCGAGCAGTCGATGCCGTTGTTGGACGTGGCGGATTTCGAAGCGTTACTCGGCCGCGGCGTCCGCGGCACGATTGAGGGGCATCGCTATCACTTGGGTAACCATCGGCTGCTGGAAGAGCTCGGATTCTGTTCGCCGACAATCGAAACCGCCCTCGATCATCTGGAGCGACAAGGTAAAACGGTGGTCATTCTGTCCGATGAAACCCAGGCGCTGGCATTGTTCGCAGTCGCCGATACGGTTAAGGACACCAGCCAGGCCGCAATCGGGGAACTCCACGAATTGGGCGTGAAGACCTTGATGTTGACCGGCGATAACCCGCATACCGCAGAGGCGATCGCCGCCCAGGTCGGCATCGACGAGGCCAAGGGCAGCCTGCTACCCACTGACAAGCTCAGCGCAATCGAAACCCTGATTAAGCACCAAGGCACTGTGGGGATGGTCGGCGACGGCATCAACGACGCTCCGGCGCTCGCGCGTGCCAACGTGGGCTTCGCCATGGGAGCCGCCGGTACCGATACCGCGATCGAGACTGCGGATGTTGCGATCATGGATGACGATCTGCGCAAGATTCCGGCCTTCATTCGTCTATCCCGCCATACCGCCGCAGTGCTTACGCAAAACATCGCGCTCGCGCTGGGCATTAAAGCCATCTTCTTGGTCGTCACGCTAACCGGCCATGCCACGATGTGGATGGCGGTGTTCGCCGACATGGGGGTGAGCCTGTTGGTCGTCCTGAATGGCCTGCGTTTGCTACGTAAGTGAGGCCGACATGAGCAACGAATTCCGCGCGGCTATTGATGAATCCTTCCTGAGCGCCAGGCAGGCCCTGGGGGCAAAATCCCCTAAGCGGGCCTATCCCTGGTTGGAAAGGGCCCACATCCTTACCCAGCGAATGCCTCTGCTCCATGCTTACAGCCATTGGCTGACGTTCCTGGCCGGCTGGGAGGAGCGGGACTACCGAGAGATGCTTGGCCAGGCGGCGCGCATTCCGGCTGCTTTGCTGTTCTCCAAGATATGGGTGCCTCTGGGCAATACCGGACGAGCAAGAGTCAGCGCCTTTCAACCGATGCCGGTATCAGATGAGCTGAAACAGCTACTACGGGACAGTCAATGAACACCTACCAAGAGACCACACACGCTCCAACGCCTGGGTTGTGGTGGGGAATTGCTGCCGCCCTGGCATTGGTCGACCAAGGCCTCAAGTTTGCCATTGAGCACCTGTATGAGCTGGGTTCGTCACTCGCCGTAAGCCCCTTTTTTAACGTGGTACATGCCCGGAATACCGGTGCGGCGTTTAGCTTCCTGGCGGACGCTGGCGGCTGGCAACGTTATTTCTTCGTTGTCATTGCCCTGGCCGTTGCATCGACGCTCATCCTGATTCTTCGTCGAGGGCGTCCTTGGCGTGAAGCCTTGGGTTACAGCCACATTCTGGGTGGAGCGGTAGGCAATCTTATCGACCGATCTGTCCGGGGTTTTGTCGTGGACTACCTGGACTTCCACTATCAAGGGTGGCACTGGCCAGCGTTCAACTTGGCTGATATCGCCATCGTCGGCGGTGCGCTGCTGTTGATGGTCAGCAGTACGGTAAGGCCCGCCGTGGAAGCGGAGCGCCCATGATGAAAAGCAACCTTGCCGTAGGCCCGCTCAAGTGGTCCGGTCGTGCATGGCTAGCACCTGGACTGGCTGTCTTTGCTGGTCGTACCGGCCATCAGGATTGGCATCACCATCAGGCTCATCAAATAGCCATCGGCGGTGGCGTCGAGCCGCGAGAAAAAGGCTGGTTGGGTAGCAGCGGAGGTTGCTGCTGTAACTGAATACGCGATTCAAAAAAGAGGTTCTTTATGCCAAGAAAGCCGATTACCGCAGCCCTCGTAGTCCTGTTGATGAGTGGGACTGTCCAAGCCGCCGAGCACCTGACCATTGATGTGCACCGCGACGCCAACTGCGGGTGCTGCAAGGACTGGATCACCTATCTGAAGGACAACGGATTCGAGGTCCGCGACCACGTCGAACGCAATATGAGCGCGGTCAAGCAAGATCAGGGGGTGCTGCCACGCTTGGCTTCCTGTCATACAGGCGTGATTGATGGCAAGTTCGTTGAAGGTCACGTGCCCGTGGCGCAGATTCTGGAACTGCGCAAGCGCCCCGACCTGTTGGGCATCGCCGTATCTGGAATGCCGGCCGGCTCACCAGGCATGGAGTATGGCAACGTCAAACATCCCTACAAGGTGATTGGGTTAGCTCGCTCCGGCCAGGAAGAGACCATTGCCGATTACCCATTGGATTGAGTTCCGCGCCGCTGATAACGGCTTGGGCAGGCTGGAAATGACGACGTAGAGCACGTGGGATACACGACCCAGCGCCGGCCCGCATTCTGAAGGACAAGCTCCTGCATACGGGCCAAAATCCTTTCATTCACTGTTCACAAGCTATTGGTCCGCGATGCCTATGTCCCGCCTCCTGTTGTGTCTGCTTCTTCTGCTCACCTTGCCGGCCGACGCTGGGATATTCGATCTGTCGCGTGCTCAGTCGGCCCTGTTCGGCACCTCGCTGAATAACAGCCAGGATTTTCTTCCGGTAGATCAGGCCTTTCGCCTTGACTTGGTAGAAGCCGACAAGGACAACCTCCGTCTGCGCTTCGTAAACGCCGATGGCTATTACCTCTACAAACATCGTTTCGCCTTCACCAGCGACCATCCTGACGTTTCAATCGGCACCCCTAAATGGCCAGCGGCCGAGCCCAAGACCGACGAGTTTTTCGGCGACGTCGAGGTGTTCTATGGCATCACCGATTTGCTGTTGCCGATTGATAACCCTCGTGATATCCCCTTCACTTTGCAGGTGAGCTATCAGGGCTGCGCCGATCTGGGGCTGTGCTATCCACCGGAGATCCGCAATATCCAGATCGGTAATACACCCGCAACTGCAGCCCAGCAACAAGTCGGCACTGTTGACTGGGGCAGTTTGGCGCTGTTTTTCCTGGCCGGCTTGGGCCTGACCTTCACTCCCTGCGTGTTGCCGATGCTGCCGATTCTGTCTGGCGTAGTGTTGCGCGGGCAATTCGGCGGACTACGTGGCCTAAGCCTGTCGCTCGCCTATGTAGTCCCCATGGCTGCCTGCTTCGCCCTGCTTGGTGCACTGATGGGTGTGTTCGGTGCGGGCCTCAACCTGCAGGCGCGCCTGCAATCACCGTGGGTGCTGGTGCCCTTCGCAATATTCTTCATGGTGTTTGCCCTGGCGATGTTCGGCGCATTCGAGATGCGCATGCCGCGCTTTATCGCCGAACGATTGGATCATCTGGCCAGCCGTGTTCGCGGCGGTTCCCTTTTGGGCGCAGCCACGCTCGGCGTGCTGTCCAGCCTGCTTGTTTCGCCCTGCGTGACAGCACCGCTTGTCGGCGCACTGCTCTACATCAGCGCCACCGGCGACGCCTTGGGCGGCGGTCTGAAGCTGTTTTTCCTGGGCTTGGGCATGGGCGCGCCGTTGGTATTGTTCGCCACCGGTGGCGGAGCATTGCTACCCAAGTCCGGGACCTGGATGCTCGGTGTGCGCAAGGCTTTCGGCGTGATGCTGCTGGCTGTCTCTGTTTGGCTGCTGGAACGTGTGTTACCCGCTCCAGTGACTCTGGCCTTATGGGGCCTTTTGGCGGTTGGCACGGCACTGTGGCTCGGCGCTCTGGAGTTCATTCCCAAATCCGGCAAGCAAAGGCTCGCCCAACTGCTTGGCGTGGCCCTGTTGGTTTACGGTGTCAGCGCCTGGCTCGGTGCCTTGCAGGGGCAATCCGATCCACTACGTCCACTGGGTCGTTTGGACGCCCAGGTCTTACCATCGACCGGCGCTAACGCCGGCTGGCAGACCCTGGACACACCGGCTGCCTTGGATGCGGCACTGCTGTCAGCGAAGGATGCCGGCCAACCAGTGCTATTGGACTGGTACGCCGACTGGTGCATCAGTTGCAAGGTGATTGAGCGAGAAGTACTGCAAGCACCCGCCGTGCGCGAGCAACTGAGCGGTTACCGACTGGTGCGCTTAGACATGACACGTAGCGATGCCGAACAACGCGCCCTGCTCGACCGCTACCAACTGTTCGGCCCACCAGCGCTGCAATTGTTCGCCCCGAGTGGCGAGGAATGGCAAGATCTACGCACGGTAGGTGAAACCGATGCCGAAAGCTTCGTCAAACGTCTACGCCAAGCCAGCAGCCGAATCTAAATTATGCAATTCGGTCACTCCTGGAAGAATCACTGCTTTTCTCTCGACCCACAGCCGGCTGACAGAAATGTAAGGCCTGCCTTGGAAGTGAGGCATCCGTGGTAAAAAGCGATCTTGCTGTAGGTCCGCTCAAGTGGTCCGGTCGTGCTTGGTTAGCGCCTGGTCTGGCTGTCTTTGCTGGCCGTGCCGGCCATCAGGATTGGCATCACCACCAGGCTCATCAAATAGCCATCGGCCTCGATGTTCCTGTGACCGTGGAATGCCCGCAACGTCAGTACACCGGGTTCTCGGTGTTCATTCCCGCGGGAGTCCGCCATCGAATCAGCGGAGCCCTTATCGTTTCGATTTACTTGGATGTGCTGGCAGATGAGGCCCAGGTTTTGCCACAGAGCATGACGCCGATGCCAATTGAGATCGCCCCATCTGACGCCAAAAGAATCGCTGACTCCCTGAACGAAGGCGCGGGAGACCCTCGGTCTGCGGTGCGAAAGGCTCTACAGGTGCTCGACGTCCTACCAGCCCCAGATCCGCGCGTGACGATAGTCAGCACCGCGATTCACGAGGGCAAGGTACGCCGCGAGGAGCTGGCAGCACTGGTCCACCTGTCCCCAACTCGGTTCTCGCATTGGTTCGTGGAGCAAACTGGTTTGCCGCTGCGCAGCTACGTGAAGTGGCTACGCCTGACCCAGGCTGTTCAATACTTGGCCTGCGGACGTTCTATGACGGACGCCGCGCACGAGTCAGGCTTCTCCGACTCGGCCCATTTTTCCAGGACCTTCCACTCCCTACTGGGAATCGATCCCTCGTCGGCGCTCGCCGAGGTGTACCTGCAGGAAGCCGTAGCGGCTCGCGTTTGAAGACGACTGGGTTCGCAATCTCAGCCGCGCCGGCTTGCGGCCATTACCATGGTTCACGCTTTCTGCAGTAACCAGAGGTGCCGCGCCGGGTTGATCAAGTTGCCGTCTGCATCCCAATAGCACCCGTGCGCATGTCCTCGATACAATTTTGGAGCTAGATCATTCAGTGAATTGCAGCATCTTGCCCAACTGGAGAAATTCATGCATGTGCTCAGACCCGCCGCGTCAGGATAGTTGTCGTGTGAGTTGATTCGATGAGTCTTGGTCGGTGGGCGTAAGTGAGAGCCGTGTGGCGCGTTATTCGATAGAGCATCGGGAGTGGGTGGTGCGGCAGATGATGCCGCCCTTGAACCGGACGGTGCCGGAGCTGGTGGAAGCGACAGGCATTACTGATGCCACCCTGTATGCTTGGCGCAAACAGGCCAGAGCAGCGGGAGCAGTGGTGCCGGCAGATGGACAGCAGGCCGACCAGTGGTCGAGCCAGGACAAGTTTCGGGTGGTGCTGGAAAGCGCCAGCCTCAATGCGGCTGAGCTGGCGGAGTACTGCCGGCGCAAAGGCCTGTATGTCGAGCAGATCAACGCCTGGCGCGAAGCCTGCGAGCAGGCCAACAGCCTGGCTCAGCCGAGCAAGACCCGGCGCGAACGCGAAGAGGAAAAGGCCGCGAAGAAGCGCATCAAGCAGCTGGAGCGTGAACTGCGGCGCAAGGATGCGGCGCTGGCAGAAACCGCGGCTCTGCTGGTGTTGCGAAAAAAAGCCGAGGCGCTCTGGGGGAAGGACGAGGACGAATGATCAGCGCCCCGGATCGCCGTGAAACGCTGCAGTTGATCGAGGACGCCGTGGCGGCGGGAGCGCGGCGGGCGCAGGCCTGCGCCGAACTGGGCCTGTCGCTGCGCAGCCTGCAGCGCTGGCAGCACTGCCCGGAGGATCGGCGTCCTTCGGCACAACGAGCTGAGCCGGCCAACAAGCTGACCCCGCAAGAGCGCCGCCGCGTGCTGGAGGTCGCCAACCAGCCCGAGTTTGCCAGCCTGCCGCCGCAGCAGATCGTGGCGCGGCTGGCCGATCAGGGCACCTGGCTGGCCTCGGAGTCGACCTTTTACCGGTTGCTGAAGGACGCCGAACAGCAGCATCCGCGCGGCCGTGGTGAAACGAGCGCTGACGACCCATGTGGCCGACGGCCCGAACCAGCTGTGGTGCTGGGACATCACCTGGCTGCCGACCACGGTCAAGGGCCGTTACTTCTACTGGTACATGATCAAGGACGTCTATAGCCGGAAGCTGGTGGCCAACGAGGTGCATGAAAGTGAAAGCGCCGAGCAGGCCGCCCAGCTGCTACGCCAGGCCTGCCTACGTGAACAGCGGGCAGGCCAGCCGCTGGTACTGCACTCGGACAACGGCAGCGCGATGAAGGGCTCGACCATGCTGGCGGCCATGCAGAACCTGGGTGTAATGCCCTCGTTCAGCCGCCCGCGGGTGAGCAATGACAACGCCTATGCCGAGGCCTTGTTCCGCACGGCGAAGTACTGCCCGCTGTGGCCGGAGCGGCCCTTCGACACGCTGGAGCAGGCCAGGAACTGGGTGAACAGCTTCGTGGCCTGGTACAACCATGAACATCGCCACAGCGCCCTGAAGTTCGTGACTCCGGCGCAGCGACATACTGGCCAGGCGGAAGAGTTGCTGCGCAAGCGTATCGAGCTGTACGAGGCGGCGCGTGCACGGCACCCGGAGCGCTGGAGCGGCAACATCAGGAACTGGGTGCTGGCACCAATCGTGTGCCTGAACCCGGAGCGGGAAGCGGTACTGCAGCAAACATCAAAGGCAGCGTGACACGCTCACGCGACAACTACCTTGAAAATCGCCGTTTATAGTCGATTATAGAGCGATTATAGAATTCGCTTTTGGTGCCTGATTGGGCCTGCTCGAAGCAGGCAGCCCCTGCATCTCGCCTAAGCAACAGTATGTTTGACCAGGCCCCCAATTCCTACTTGGGGCTCGACTGAACGGCTAGCGAGGCCGGTCTTGTGCTAGCGCGCCTAGCGGGTGGTGCGAACCCTACGAGCTTGAGAAATCCGGTTAAACGGAGCTACCAGTTGAGCCCGATTGATACCCTGCATGACACTCTATTTGATCCAAATCAACACTATTGCCAAAAGGAGCGTTCATGCCTCGGGGCAATCTGCTATCGTCGGCCTATTGCCCCGCCTGGTGAATTGCTGTGCGTCGGATTGGATTGATCCTGCTAATGATTGCTAGCCTCGTGCTGCCGACCTTCGGCGGTGTGGCTTTCAGCATGCCGGCACAACCTTGCCCGATGCAGAGCGCCGATCATCAGGGCCATGCAATGGTCGATGCTCCGTGCTGCGAGCAAATGGACACGTCTGATGGGGTGGCCAATAAGTCCCCCTGCAAATCCGGCCAGGAATGCAAGACCGGAGGACTTCTCCAGACCACCGTGATCAAGAGCATATCCCCTCTCCCCTCACGCCCCGAAATATTGCTGACCCAGTCGGTGATTAAGCGAGAGCCCGCAGGACTCTGGCGCCCTCCTCGTTTCGTCTAATGCCGTGATCATCCCGCGCCTTACAGTCAGGCGCATCGTCGCGACCACGTTTCGTAGCTGCGACCTCGATCAATCGCATTGGAGGCGAAAGCATGTCCGCTTTCCTTTTTCCACGCCGTGGCTATCTCGGCGTGTTGGCTGCCGCATTCTGGGCAGCTCCCTGGCTTGCCGCGCAGGCACAGCCCCTAACCTTCGAACGAGCCCAAACTCTGGCCGAACAGAGTGCCCCTGAGAACCTCGCGCGCCAGGCGCAGGTGGCATCGGCACAGCAGGCTGTAGGGCCCGCAGACGCCTTGCCCGATCCCAAGCTGATTCTAGGCATCGACAACCTGCCGATCGAAGGCCCTGACCGTTACACACTTAATCGTGACTCCATGACCATGCGCCGCATTGGACTCATGCAGGAGGTACCAAACGGCGACAAGCGTCTGGCCCGTCGCCAACTGGCCGAAGCCTCCATGACGCGGGCCGAGGCCGAGCAGCGTGCCATGCAGTTGGAAATCAAGCGCCAGACGGCAGTGAGCTGGCTGGACGTGTACTACGCCGAACGCAGTGTTGGCCTCTTCGATCAACTGGACCGTCAGATCGAGATGCTCCGCTCGACCGTGCAATCGCTAATTGCCGGCGGTAGTGCTCAGCCTGGCGAGCTGTTGCAGGCCGACCAGGAAGCTTTGGCGTTACAAGATCGGCGAGATGAACTGAATCGCGATGTGGCAGTAGCTCGTGCCAAGCTGCGCCGCTGGATAGGCAACGAGGCTGACCAGCCTTTGCAAGGAGGTGTTCCCAATCTGAACCTGGTGGCACCGCACCTGCAGCAACGCATTGCCTCACACCCTGAGTTGCGCGCTGCCTCCGCCCGAGTCGGCGAGGCTAGCGCCGAGCTGAACGAGGCCATCGCCGAGAAGACCCCCGACTGGGGTGTTGAGTTTGCCTACAACAATCGCGACAACCAGTTCGGCGATATGGTGATGGTGCAATTCACGTTCGACCTGCCGTTGTTCGTAGGCACACGTCAGGGGCCCAAGATCAACGCCAGACAACAAAGCGTGTCGCAGATGGAAGCCGAGCAGGAAGCATTACTGCGCGCCCATCAGGCTGAGCTGGAAGGCGGTATTGCCGGGCTTGAGCAACTGCGCAGGACCTTGTCACGCACCGAAAAAACCTTGATCCCGCTTGCAAGCAAACGTGCCGATCTCGAACTGGCCGCCTACCAAGCCGGTAACAGCCAGCTCACATCCGTTATTACTGCCCAGCGCGACCTGATTGAGGCGCAGCTGCGGCAGATTGAACAGCAGCGCAAGTTGAGCCAGCTCTCCGCAAGCCTGTACTACGCCTATGTGGAGGGCCTGAAATGAAGATATCGACATTTGGTTTTGCGGTCGCCGTGCTGACCGTGGGCATTGGTGCGGCGGGCGGTGGCTACTGGCTGGCCCAGCGGCAAGCCAAACACGAGCTACTGCCTAGCTCCGCACCGACGGACGAGCGCAAGGTGCTCTATTGGTACGACCCTATGCAGCCTGAGCAGCGCTTCGATAAACCGGGCAAGTCACCTTTCATGGATATGGAACTTGTCCCTAAATACGCAGGATCCGAGCAGGATCCGTCTGTCCTGAGCATCCCCGCTCAAGCCGTGCAGAACCTCGGAATGCGAACCTCGATGGTGATCCGAGGTGTACTGCCCTCGGATATCGAGGCGGTGGGTTCCCTGGCCTATAACCAGCGAGAAGTGGCGAACCTCCAGGCCCGCGCCGGCGGATTCGTCGAGCGGGTTTACGGTCGCGCCCCGGGCGATGTGCTGCCTGCCGGAGCCCCCCTGGTCGACCTGCTGATTCCCGAATGGTCCGCCGCGCAGTTGGAGTTCCTGGCGGTACTGCGTACCGCTGACACTCGCTTGATAAGTGCGGCCCAAGAGCGCCTGCGCCTGCTTGGCATGCCTCAAACGTTGATCGAGCAGGTCCGCCGCAGCGGCAAACCACGGGCGGTGCAAACCCTCACCACACCTATCAGCGGCGAGCTCCAAGCCTTGCAGGTACGCGCCGGGATGACCGTCGAAGCCGGGCAGGATCTGGCGTTGATTAACGGGCTATCCAGTGTCTGGCTCGATGCGGCGATACCCGAGGCCATGGCCGGAAGTATCCAGGTCGGGGACGAGATCCGCGCCAACCTGACGGCCTTTCCTGATCGACCGCTGCTGGGCCGCGTCATAGCCTTGCTGCCGAGTGCCGATCCGCAAACACGCACGCTCACGGTACGCAGCGAGCTACCCAACCCTGCCGGTAAGTTGCGCCCCGGCATGTTCGCCGCCGTACGCCTGAACAGTGCCGTCGAACAATCCACGCTTCTTGTGCCGAGTGAAGCCGTGATTCGCACCGGGAAGCGTGCGTTGGTGATGCTGGTAGAAGGCGATGGGCGCTACCGCCCCCTGGAAATAACCTTGGGCCGCGAGGCTGATGGGCGTCTGGAGGTGTTGTCCGGTCTTGAGGAGGGTCAGGCGGTCGTTACCTCCGGCCAGTTCCTCATCGATTCGGAGGCCAGCCTACAGGGTGTCATGGCCAGCCATGCCGAGCAGGACAATAAGAAGGAACTACATGAGGCCCATGGTGTGATTCGTGCTCTGGACGCGGAGTCAGTCACCCTGGAGCACGGGCCCTTCGAGAGCCTGAATATGCCAGGTATGACCATGGCTTTTCCATTGGTCAGCTCAGAAGTAGCTGTGGGACTTAAGCCAGGAGATCACGTACGTATCGGCGCCCGCCAGAAAAACTCCGGCCTGATGATCGAGCAGCTCAGCAAGGAAGGAGACCAGCCATGATCGCACGCCTGATCCACTGGTCTATCGGCAATCGCTTTCTGGTGCTGCTGGCGACCCTGTTCATCACCGCCCTGGGCATCTGGTCGCTGCGCAACACGCCGTTGGATGCACTGCCGGATCTGTCCGACACCCAGGTCATCATCCGCACAAGCTTCCCCGGGCAGGCACCGCAGATTGTCGAGAACCAGGTGACCTACCCGCTGGCCACCACCATGCTCTCGGTGCCGGGGGCGAAGACAGTGCGCGGCTACTCGTTCTTCGGCGACTCCTTCGTTTATGTGCTGTTCGAGGACGATACCGACCTCTACTGGGCACGCTCGCGGGTGCTGGAGTACCTCAACCAGGCGCAGGAACGCCTGCCCGAGGGTGTTACCACCACCCTTGGGCCGGATGCCACCGGCGTGGGCTGGATCTACCAGTACGCCTTGGTCGACCGCAGCGGCCAGCATGATCTTGCCCAGCTGCGGGCACTGCAGGACTGGTTCCTTAAGTACGAACTCAAGAGCCTGCCCAACGTAGCCGAAGTGGCCACCCTCGGCGGCATGGTCAAGCAATACCAAGTGCTGCTCGATCCCCAGAAGCTGGTGGCTTATGGGGTAACTCAGCAGGAGGTCGAAGCGGCGCTGAAGAGCGCCAATCAGGAAACCGGCGGCGCCATCCTGGAGCTGGCGGAGCGCGAGTACATGGTGCGGGCCTCGGGCTATTTGGAGAGCCTGGATGATTTTCGCAATGTGCCGCTGCGGGCTTCGGCAAGCGGAATTCCGGTGCTGCTAGGCCAGGTGGCCACCATTCAACTGGGGCCAGAGATGCGTCGCGGTATCGCCGAATTGGACGGCCAGGGTGAAGTGGTCGGTGGCGTGGTCATCCTGCGCTCCGGCAAGAATGCCCGGGACACCATCGCTGCCGTGAAGACCAAGCTGGACAGCCTGAAAGCCAGCCTGCCCACCGGCGTCGAAGTGGTCACTACCTATGACCGTTCGCAACTGATCGACCGTGCCATCGACAACCTCAGCTACAAGCTGCTGGAAGAGTTCGTGGTGGTTGCCTTGGTTTGCCTGATCTTTCTCTGGCACCTGCGTTCGTCGCTGGTGGCGATCATCACCCTGCCCCTGGGCATCCTGATGGCCTTCATCGTCATGCGCTACCAGGGCGTCAATGCCAACATCATGTCGCTCGGCGGGATCGCCATCGCCATCGGCGCCATGGTCGATGCCGCCGTGGTGATGATCGAGAACGCGCACAAGCACATCGAGGCCTGGAAGGCTCGGCACCCCAATGAGCCGCTCCAAGGCGAGGCGCACTGGCGAGTGATCGGCGAAGCCGCAGCCGAAGTCGGACCGGCACTCTTCTTCAGCCTGCTGATCATCACCCTATCGTTCCTCCCGGTATTTACCCTGGAGGCCCAGGAAGGGCGCCTGTTCGGCCCTCTGGCCTTCACCAAGACCTATGCCATGGCCGCCGCCGCCGGCCTCTCGGTCACCCTGGTACCGGTGCTGATGGGCTACTGGATTCGTGGGCATATCCCCAGCGAACAGCAAAACCCCTTGAACCGCTGGCTGATCGGCGCATACCGGCCGGTGCTGGAGTGGGTGCTGGCCTGGCCCAAGGTGACCTTGGCGCTGGCCGTGCTGGTCTTTGTGTCCAGTCTGTGGCCCCTCAGCAGACTCGGAGGAGAGTTCCTGCCGCCCATGGACGAAGGCGATCTGTTGTACATGCCTTCGGCCCTGCCCGGCTTGCCGGCGAGCAAGGCAACCCAGCTGCTGCAGCAAACCAACCGGATGATCCTCACGGTGCCCGAAGTGGCACGGGTATTCGGCAAGGCCGGGCGAGCAGAGACCGCCACCGATCCAGCACCGCTGGAAATGTTCGAGACCACGGTGCAGTTCAAACCACGCGATCAATGGCGCGCGGGGATGACACCCGAAAAGCTGATCGAGGAACTGGATCGCGCGGTAAAAGTTCCGGGGCTGTCCAATATCTGGGTGCCGCCCATCCGCAACCGCATCGACATGCTGGCGACGGGGATCAAGAGCCCCATTGGGGTGAAAGTGTCCGGAACCTCCTTGGTCGACATCGAGCGCATAACGCGCGATATCGAGGCCGTGGCCAAAGAGGTGCCTGGGGTGAGTTCGGCCTTGGCAGAACGCCTTACTGGCGGCCGTTACGTGGACATCCAGATCGATCGACTGGCCGCGGCGCGCTATGGCCTGAGCATCGCCGATGTGCAGGCGGTGGTATCGGGCGCCATCGGCGGCAGCAATATTGGTGAGACGGTTGAAGGACTGGCCCGCTTCCCGATCAACCTGCGCTATCCCAAGGAGTGGCGAGACAGTCCGCAGGCACTACGGCGTATGCCGATCCTCACGCAAGCCGGCCAGCAGATCACCTTGGGCACCGTCGCCCAGGTTAGTCTGACCGAAGGGCCGCCAATGCTGCGCAGCGAGAACGGGCGTCTGTCCGGTTGGGTCTATGTCGATGTCCGTGGGCGCGACCTGGCATCGACCGTGCGCGAGTTGCAGCAACGCGTAGCTGAGCAGGTACAACTCGATGCTGGCATGACCGTCTCCTACTCCGGTCAGTTCGAGTTCCTGGAGCGTGCCAATGCGCGGCTGGCCTGGGTGGTGCCGGCGACTTTGTTGATTATCTTCGTGCTGCTCTACCTGACCTTCAGCCGCTTCAGCGAGGCCCTGCTGATCATGGCCACCCTGCCCTTCGCCCTATCGGGCGGTATCTGGCTGCTCTACTGGTTCGGCTTCAACCTGTCGATCGCCACCGGCGTGGGCTTCATTGCCCTGGCCGGCGTCTCTGCCGAATTCGGGGTGATCATGCTGCTGTATCTGAAGAACGCCTGGCATGCGCGCGTGGATGCTGGGCGTAGCGACGATCCGACTCTGCTTGAGGCAATCCGCGAAGGTGCTGTCCTGCGCGTCAGACCCAAGGTGATGACGGTTGCCGTGATCATAGCCGGTCTGCTGCCTATTCTGTGGGGCGGTGGAGCGGGTTCAGAGGTCATGAAGCGCATCGCCGCGCCCATGGTTGGCGGCATGATCACAGCCCCGCTGCTGTCCATGCTGGTGTTGCCTGCTGCCTATTGGTTGATGCGTCGACAGGGCGCGCGAAAGAGTCACCAACCACAGGAGCTATAGCTCTGAGTGTTCAGGCGAGCCCCTGCGCCATTTGACGAAGGGGCTTATCTACCTTAAATCACGCGTTTGACGCTCAGGTACTCGCCCTTGGTCTTCAGCGTGATGGTCACGTCCTGGTTGCTGCGGTTGCGCCAGAACCAGCCGTGGGTGCCGTCGAAAATTGCAGTTAGTTCGCCTTTGTCGCCTTTGACCTGCTTGGCCTTGCTGTAGCTGTGGTAGTAGTCCTTGGGGCCGTTGTAGGGCTCACCGTGGGTGTCGTGGTTGACCGGAATGCCATTGGTCGTCCACTCGTAGCTGACCGTGGCCTTGTCCAGCATTTCCAGCTTGATTTCACTGGCTTCGCCCGGCTTCAGGGTGACGGTCACCTCATCAGACTTCAGGGCTGGCTGCGGCTCAGCTACTGGTTCGGCCACAGATGCTGCTGCAACAGGCTCTTGAACTACTGGCTGAACAGGTACAGGAGCTTGAGCTACGGGAGCCGCCGCCGGCACGGACACGGCCATCGAAACTGCGGATGTGGCCTTGATGGATGACGACCTGCGCAAGATCCCGGCCTTCATCCGCCTGTCTCAACAGACCGCCGTCATCCTCAAGCAGAACATCGTGCTGGCGTTAGGGATCAAGGCCCTGTTTCTCGCCATTACCCTAACGGGGCAGGCGACGATGTGGATGGCCGTCTTTGCCGACATGGGCGTCAGCCTGCTGGTGGTGTTCAACGGCCTGCGCCTGCTTAAAAAGTAGGATCGGAGGATTGAAGATGAAAGCAGCATTGCAACTCGCAATTGAACAAGCCTTTCAGCAGGCCCGGCAGGCCATGCAGGAACAGCGCAGCGCAGATGCCTTTCAATGGTTAGAGCGCGCGCACATCCTGACCCAACGCCAACCCGTGCTGCATGCTGGGTCACACTGGCTGATGCTTGTGCTCGGCTGGCAGACCGGCGATTACCGCGAGGTCGCGGGGCAACTACCACGTATTTTCGCGGCCCTGCTGTTCTCCAAAATCTGGGTGCCTATCGGCAATACAGGCCGCTCCAGGGTCAGTGCTTTCAAGCCCATGCCGGTTCCCGAAGAACCACAGACCTTGCTTGCCGATGACAAGTAAACTCAATCCGGTCGGTGATTGCGCCCATGCAAATTGATATCTCTACCCAGCTGCCATGCTCACTGGCAGAGGTGATCGCCCAGGTGCGCACGCCACGTCTGCTGCATCAGGTTGCATCACCGTTGCTGAGTTTCAGCCCGCTGACTCCCGTTGAGTTTCCTGGCACCTGGAGCGAGGGCACTTACTGGGTCAAGCTGAAGTTATTCGGCGTACTTCCCATTGGCCGTCAGGCGATTGTGATTACATACCCGCAGACGGAAAATGCTCAGATTTTCATGCTAAGAGACAACGGCTACAGCCCGCTGATCAGCAAGTGGGATCACCTCATTACGGCACAAGAGGTCAACGGCGGAACGCTTTACCGAGATAGCGTGACCATCAAGGCGGGCGTCCTCACTCCGTTCGTCTGGCTATTTGCGCGCCTGTTCTACGCCCACCGTCAGCGCCGCTGGGCAACCTTGGCGGCAAATGGCTTTAACTACGGAAACTCTCAGCCGCTGTAGTAATCGCACCTTGCTAGGTTCTTGGTCGCATCAACCAACTCTTCGTCTGGTAAGCGCTGAGCCCATGGCTATTCACACCCATGCGGTCACAGTTTCATGCACCATTACTGCCATGAGCTGGAATATACGCAGTGCGCCTGCCAGCTCCAGCTCGTCAGCGAAATGCTGGCTTACACGGCGGGAGTGAGCAGCATGCCCGAATCACGCAAGGTGATTCGGGTGGACGCTTACGAGCATCCAAACAAGATCAACCGGCGTCACCCCCAGCCGGCTTGTCACATCAGCCCGGCGCTATCGATCTATCTGAGTGCACCGTCCTATGAGCTGGCAGTCATGAACATTCGGCCTGATCAAGGCTGGAGCTCTCTCGACCTACCCGTCGGATTCTATTGAAAATCTGAATTCAAATGTCGCTTTAAGACAACTTTCATTGCCGCCTTGTGAAGATTACAGAATTGTAATTTTCCAATCATCTTCAAGTTATCTTCAGCTTGCAAGGATAGGGCTCAGCTCCCCAAAGGCGCAGAGCGCTTGAGGGTGCAATACCTATAAGAACGCCATGGCGAAAACTAGACTAATAACTGCCAATTATAAAGGAGCAATAAATGCTTAATAAAACCAAACTATCCCTTGCAGTATTTTCGGCGATTGTCAGTGCAGCTCCGCTCATGGCGGCCGCAGAAGAGCAAGCCGAAGGTTTTGTAGAAGGTAGCAGTTTCAATATTCTCAACCGTAACTTCTACATGAATCGTGACTTTCGTAAAGGTCAGTCGAGCAACACTGACAATGGTTATACTGAAGCTTGGGCACACGGGATCATTGGCCAGTTCGAGTCGGGCTTTACCCAAGGCACCGTAGGCTTTGGTATTGATGCCTTCGCCATGCTCGGCCTTAAACTGGATACCGGGGATGGTCGATATGGCCCAGGTGGTACTGTTAATCTGCTGCCGGTAAATAGTGATGGTGAAGCCGAAGATAACTACTCCAAAGTGGGTGGTGCAGTAAAAGCCCGGCTATTCGACACCGTTGTCAAAGTGGGTGATGTGTTCCCCATGACGCCGGTGGTTCACTACGGTGACTCCCGCCTGCTACCGGAAAGCTTTCGCGGCGTTACGGTTGAGAACACAAGCTTTGATGGTTTGACCCTTCAGGGTGGCCGCCTGCATGCCATGAGCCAGCCGCAGGTCAGCACCATGCGTGATGAGTTCGCAACCTTCTATGCGGGCTCTGTCGCGTCTCCATGGGTTGCCTATTTCGGCGGTGACTATTCGCTAAATGACAACCTGAGCTTTAGTCTCTATAGCAGCCAACTCAAGGATGCTTGGAAGCAGCACTATGCCGGTACGTCCTTCACCTACCCGCTGACCGACAGTGTTTCCTTGTTCGGTGGCTTGAACTACTACAAAGCTGTTGATGACGGCCAGCAGCTGTTGGGTGAGTTCGATAACGACATTTACAGCGGCAAAGTGGGTGTGCAGTTCGGTGCACACAGCGTTGCCCTGTCGCACCAGCGCAACAACGGCGACGATGATTTCGACTACCTGCGCCAGTCTGATTCCATCTTCCTCGACAACTCTATTCAGTACAGCGACTTCAACTCGCCGAAAGAGAAGTCCTGGATGCTGCGCTACGACCTAGATATGGCCAGCTATGGCGTTCCTGGACTGACCTTCATGACGCGCTATGCGCTGGGTACAGATGCGGACTATTCCGACGCCAACAGTGTGTATATGCGTCGTGATGCCGATGGCAACCCGCTGACTGACCAGAAGCGCTGGGAACGCAACATCGAAGCCAAGTACGTCGTCCAAACGGGCTCACTGAAAGAGATGTCCTTCCGTGTTCGCCAGATGACTACCCGCGCAACGGATTACGAGTCGGATCTGGACGAGGTTCGTCTGATCGTCGAGTACCCACTGAGCGTGCTCTAAAAATGGATGGGCGGGCGGGCTCTAAAAGCACTGCCCGCTCATGCATAACAAGATAGGCAGTTATTAGATTTCAAGAATGTAATGTTGGGCTCACGCTGCTGTTAGCTTCACCTCCGTAAAATTCACTCGAACTTGCAGAACTTGTCCATGAACCTCGACAAGCTAATAATTGAATTTTACGAGGCCTGCCTTATGAAGATGTTGAAAGCCCTAGTTATTGGATCAGTACTTCTTGTCGGCTCCACACAGTCTTATGCAGAAGATGGCTATGATCGCTCAATGAAAGCTCAGGCAAAATTTCGAGCAGATCAAAAACGAATTCACGGAACTGAGCCTGCTGCCAAACCGGCGGACGAACTAAAGGTTAAGACCAGCAACCAAGATCGGACCAATACCGATCTTAAAAAAGAAACCAACGCTGACTAACCGCTCACTTCCGAACGATGTTCACCTCTAGAAGCTCCCGAGCTCCTTTGGAAAGAGGTGTACCCTAAGCGCCCTTCGGGGCGCTTTTTTTATTTAATCTTTAATAATAAGAAAGATTCACTGGGAGTTTAAACCTCCAAGCTAGACAACTAACTCTTCTCTTCCGCAAGTCATTCATATCTGCAACAAGCCATCGCTGTCAGCGTGTAGCAAGAAGGGCAAAATGATACCGGTGAAGGCCTTTAGATTGATCTGCCTGATATCTGCAAAGGCACTCGGCTATCACCCCGATGCTAGAACACGGTGTCATTTGAATACCGCGCCCTTGCACCGTCAGCAGATACCCACTCAATAGCCAGACGCCGTGCCCATCTCAATCTTTCATGATTCAAGCCATCCAAGAGGATCGCCACGCTTTTCGCTTCCTCATGTAAGCTGACGTTTTTCATCCTTGAGGATGCTATGAGTAGGGATGCACTTGAACAAAACCAGATACCGATCTATTTCGTCGCGGTCATTGCAGCGGCAATCGGTGGGTTAATAGCTACTGCAGCGGCGCAGAGCCTGAACGCATTAGTGACCCCGACTATCGCCGTGCTGATGTACGCGATGTTTCTGCAAATTCCCTTTCTTGATCTCCGCAAAAGTCTTAGCAACAAACGCTTCATGTCAGCCTTGCTTATCGCCAATTTCGTACTGATTCCACTGCTGGTATGGGCACTCACCAGAGGGCTCGCAGAACACCCGGCAATCCTAATAGGCGCTCTTCTAGTTTTGCTCACCCCGTGTATCGACTACGTGGTGGTCTTTACTCACATTGGCAAAGGCGACTCGCGTGCGATTCTTGCAGCAACCCCCATCCTCTTGCTGTTGCAGCTTGTGCTGTTGCCTGTGTACTTGGCTTTCATGCTAGGGGAGCAATCCCGAGTCGTTATCTCGATAGCGCCTTTCGCTGAAGCCTTTCTCGCACTGATTGTCGTGCCTTTATTGCTCGCGGTTGCTACAGCAGCCTTGGCTAAGCGCTCACGGTTCGTAGGTCGCTGGAACACCGTATGGGCATGGATGCCAGTCCCTGCGATGGCGGCAGTTCTCATTGCGGTGGTTGGGTCGCAAATCTCGCCGGTGGTTCGTGATATCGACCAGCTTTTACCGGTGATCCCGGTGTACATCGGTTTCATGCTTTTGGCCCCCGTAGTGGGCGCACTGGCTTCAAGAGCTTATAAACTGCCCGCCTCGACGGCGAGAGCGGTTACTTTCAGTACCTCCACACGTAACTCGTTGGTGGTTCTTCCGCTGGCCCTGGCATTGCCTGAAGAAATACGGGGGCTTGCAGCCGCAGCGGTCATCACCCAGACGCTGGTTGAGTTGGTGGGTGAGCTTGTCTACATCCGGGCAGTTCCGATTCTTATTTGGCGTAAAAAAAGCCGCTGAGGACGTCACAGGCACAGTCACCGCCCACATTGAGCGGTATTTACGGTAAGCAAAAAGCCCCGCTCAAGAGCGGGGCTTTTCAGTTGCACACGAATAGCGCTGTGAACTTAGCGCAGACGATGGGCCAAGCGGTAGAGCAATGGCAAAACCAGCAGCGTCAGCACGGTTGAAGACAGGATTCCGCCAATCACCACCGTCGCCAGAGGGCGCTGAACTTCTGCGCCCGTACCGATGGCAGTGGCCATTGGAATAAAGCCCAGAGACGCAACCAAAGCAGTCATCAGCACCGGCCGCAAACGAGTCAACGCGCCTTCACGAATAGCCTCGTCCAGCCCCATGCCGTTCTCACGCAAACTGCGAATAAAGGAAATCATCACCAGGCCGTTGAGTACCGCGACACCCGACAACGCAATGAAACCCACCCCCGCAGAGATCGAGAGCGGAATATCACGCAGCCACAAGGCCATGATCCCGCCGGTCAGCGCGAAGGGCACGCCGGTGAATACCAGCAGGCCATCTTTGACATTGCCGAACATCATGAAGAGCAGCGTGAACACCAGCAGCAACGAGACCGGTACGACAATCTGCAGGCGCTTGGCTGCCGACTGAAGCTGCTCGAAGGTGCCGCCCCAGGTCGTCCAGTAGCCTGTAGGGACGCTAACCGCCAGGGCGATCTTGCTCTCGGCCTCGGCGACAAAAGAGCCAATATCGCGGCCGCGAACGTTGGCGGTGACCACCACGCGACGCTTGCCACTTTCACGGCTGATCTGGTTCGGCCCCGGTGCGGACACCACGCTCGCCACATCAGCCAGGCGCACAAACCCTGGGCCATCCAGCCCATCGCCATTGGCCAGACGAATAGGCAGCTGCTGGATCTTGTCGACATCATTGCGCCACTCGTCCGCCAGGCGAACTTGGATATCGAAACGCCGGTCACCTTCAAACAGTGCACCCGCCTCGCGCCCGCCGATGGCGGTGGAAATGGCGTCCTGAATCTCCGAGACATTCAAACCGAATCGTGCGGCTTTCTCACGGTCGATTTGTACGCTGAGCATCGGCAGACCGGTGGTCTGTTCGACCTTCACATCAGCTGCTCCTGGAATACCCTCCAGCACCTCAGCGATTTGCTCGGCGGTCTCGTTCATCACATCCATGTCATCGCCAAACACTTTCACTGCGACGTCACTGCGTACGCCGGAGATCAGCTCGTTGAAGCGCATCTGAATGGGCTGAGTGAACTCATAGTTGTTGCCGGAAACCTGTTCAACCGCCTCCTGCATCGCCGCAACCAAATCGGCTTTGCTGCGATCAGGATCGGGCCACTGGTCGCGCGGCTTTAGCATGACAAAGTTGTCCGCCACGTTCGGCGGCATTGGATCGGTTGCGACTTCAGCGGTTCCAAGCTTGGCGAACACCGTATCAACCTCGGCAAAGGATTTGATTCGTTGTTCGAGTTGCACCTGCATTTCAATTGCTTGCGAAAGGCTAGTGCCAGGAATACGCAGGGCATGCAAAGCGATATCGCCCTCATCCAGGCTCGGCACGAACTCACTGCCCATCCGCGAAGCAGCTAAACCAGAAAGCACCATGATGACTGTCGCAATGGTCAGCACTAACGGCTTGCTGACCATGACCCAATCTAGCAACGGCGCGTAGCCTTGCTTGACCCAGGCCATTAGCCGATTTTCTTTTTCACTGACGTTGCCATTGAGGAACAGTGCAACAGCTGCCGGGACGAATGTCACCGAGAGGATCATGGCTCCGAACAGGGCTGTCACCACGGTGAACGCCATTGGGTGGAACATCTTGCCTTCCACGCCGGTCAGCGCAAATATCGGCAGGTACACCACCATAATGATCAGTTGGCCGAACAGCAGTGGACGACGCGCCTCCTTCGACGCCGCGAACACCTCATGGAAGCGCTCATTACGGGTCAACGTTCGGCCTGCTGCGGCCTGGGCGTGAGCCAAACGACGCACGCAGTTCTCTACGATCACCACGGCACCATCGATGATGATGCCGAAATCGAGTGCGCCAAGGCTCATCAGGTTCGCGCTGACCTTGTTGCTGACCATGCCCGTAAAGGTGAACAGCATCGACAGCGGAATCACCATTGCGGTGATGAGGGCCGCCCGAATGTTACCCAGGAACAGGAACAGGATAGCGATAACCAGCAGAGCGCCTTCGATCAGATTCTTCTTCACCGTATTGATGGCCTTATCGACCAATACAGTGCGGTCATAGACCGTCTTCGCTATGACTCCTTTCGGCAGGTTGCGATTGATCTCCTTTATGCGCTGGTCGACAGCCTGCGATACATAGCGGCTGTTCTCACCAATCAACATAAAGGCAGTGCCGAGCACCACCTCCTGGCCGTTCTCAGTAGCGGCACCGGTGCGCAGCTCCTTACCCAGGCCAACCTCGGCCACATCACCGATGCGCACAGGAACACCATCGGTGTTCTTGATGATGATGTTGGCGATGTCAGCGATATTGCCGACTTGTCCCGGAGCGCGGATCAGGTACTGCTCGCCGCTGCGTTCGATGTAGCCCGCACCAACGTTGGCATTATTGCTCTCCAACGCAACCACAATGTCCTGCAGGCTGAGGCCATGTGCGACCAGGCGCTCCGGCTTGGGTGAAACCTGGAACTCCTTGGCATAACCGCCAATGGTGTTGATCTCGGTAACACCTTTGACGGTTCGCAGTTGCGGCTTGACGATCCAGTCCTGAATCTCACGCAGATCCATCGGTGTATAGGTGCTGCCATCCGGCTTCTTCGCACCGTCTTGCGCCTCGATGGTCCACATGTAGATCTCGCCCAGACCAGAAGCGATTGGCCCCATGCTCGGCGACAGATCACTGGGTAGATTTCCACGCGCTTCCTGTATCCGCTCATTCACCAACTGACGAGCGAAGTAGATGTCTGTGCCGTCTTCGAAAATGACGGTGACCTGCGACAACCCGTAACGTGAGATTGAACGCGTTTCCTGTAAGTTGGGCAGCCCAGCCATTACCGATTCAATCGGAAAGGTCACGCGTTGCTCGGTTTCCAGTGGCGAGTAGCCCTTTGCCTCGGTATTGATCTGCACCTGCACGTTGGTGATGTCGGGAACCGCATCAATCGGCAACTTCTGGTAGCTGTAAACACCCAACGCTGCCATGCCGAGCACAGCCAGCAAGACTAGCCAGCGCTGGTCGATGGCGAAGCGAATTAATCGTTCGTACATGTCAATTTCCCCTAAAGCGCAGCATCACCGCGCTCTCCAGTACGGATGCGCAATGCGTCGGTCAAAGGGGCCACGGCGACGATTCCATCACCGGGTACACCTGTGTGGGCGGCCTTCTCGATGGCATGGACGATCTCATCGGCAACTTCTTCTGAACAGAACGCCAGCAGCACGAGATGCTGATGGGCGTCGGGGTTCCACTCGTCGGCGATGTAGCTGTGATCCTTGCCGTGGCCACGTGGATGACCATGGGCGGGCAGGATGGTAAATCCAGGCAGGTGTGGCAGTGCATGCAAAGCTTGCTCGACGGCCTCAAGCCGGATCGGGCGAAAAATAGCTGTAACTTGTTTCATAGCTCGACTCCGAATTAGTGGTCATGGCTCGCGCCGGCTTTGCCAAGCTCAGCTTTGATCAGGAAGCTGTTCTTCAGCGCGTATCGATCGCCCGCCTTCAGACCCGAGATAACCTCGACGAAGCGGCCGTCGGATTTGCCCAGCTCAAGAGGCCGAGCTTCTAGCTGGTTATCGAAGCGGCCGAACACTACCTGCCAATCGCGAACGGTCTGGATCGCTTCGACCGCTACTGCAACGGGAACGTTGTTCTCCTCGGCAATCACCTCGACCGTCACTGGCAAACCAGGCCGCCATAGCCGATCTGGGTTAGCTAGCACGATGCGAGCAGTCGCTGAGCGGGTTTGCGCCCCAACCAGAGCGCTGACATAGGAAATGGAGCCCTTAGCCGTGGCGGCGAATGCGCTGGAGCTCACGACAACGTTTTGCCCTTCGGCGATTACGCCCAAGTCTTTCGCCGCGACGGTTGAGTCCACCCATACGGTCGACAAATCCGAGACGGTAAAGACTGCGGAATCCTCTTTGAGTACTTCACCAACAGAGATGCTTTTGCTGGTTATCACGCCATCGATAGGGGCACGAATCTCGAATTCGGTGAGATTCTGGCCTTTGGCCGGTGCACCGCCCAGCGAAGCGATTTGTTGCTGGACGCGCTGCACTGCGATAGCAGCTTCCTGCATGGCAACTTGCGCCTGCAGGAAGTCCTGCTCGGCGGAAATCTTCTCTTCCCACAATTGCTTTTCACGTGCATAGGTCGTGCGGGCAAGCGCAGAGCGTTGCTGGGCGGCCAGTAGCTCGCCACGCAGTTCGGCCAGCGCCTGGCTGGAGATTTTGGCCAATACCTGACCCTTGCTGACCGTATCGCCAGCACTAACCGCCACCGAGTCGACGCGCCCGGCAAGTTGCGGGGTCACCTGAACCGTGCGGTCACCGTTGTAACGAACCTCGCCGAGCACTTGCAGCGTGGAGGCGATTTTCGCGGGACCAGCAGTGGCGAGCGTGACGCCACCCTGCTCAAGCTGCGCATCCGTCATGGTCACGCGGCCCTCAACCTGCTCGTAACCGAACGAATAGCTCTTGCCACTGTGCGTGGCGCTGATGGAAACCTGGAATGAATGCGGCTCTACAACCGCGGCATCGCCACGTAGGTAGTTATTCTCTTTGCTGAAATTGATGATTTGCGCAGGTTGGCCAAGACGCAACAAGGTCACTTGCACCGTGCTTTCAGCAGGATTTAGAAGCTTGCCGTCCAGGTAGGTATAGAGCCTGAACTGAGGCTCTACGCCCTCCTCAAAAATCGTCACTTCAAGCGCATAATCACCCTCGGTGAAAAGCTTGCCGCCATGCTCGCCCTTGGTGGGTTCTACAGTTTCATGGTGCTCTTTATCTGCATGCTCATCGGCCTCTTCATGCTCGTCGGCCGAAGCCTCCCCGTGGTGCTCGGGATCTGCGTGAGCCGATACATCCTCATGACTCTCATCATGGCCATGGCCTTCCTCCCCGGACTTACCAGGGCTACCACTTAGAATCAGGCCCGCCACGGCTAAACCGATGACGACAACAGCCACAATCATCAGCCACTGCTTTCTGGGAGTTGTTGATGCCATTGGTAACTCCAAATTATCAAAAGTATTGAATTTGATTCATGCCCAGGCGGCGACTAAACGCGCTCAATAAACATGCAGCCGCCAGGAAAGCAGGCGAGGCTTCATGTCGCATGACGCGACCGTCTAAGGCGTTATGTAGGTGCGCAGAGATGCTTATTTTTTGAATTCGATGTTGAGTTGGGAGCCGTAAATCTTCTCCAAGCTCACCCAGGCCGAGATAGCTTCATCCAGGGTATTCAGGTACTGGGAGCGCATGCTTACGAGGGTGCGCTGAGCATCGAGTACATCGATAAAGGCAAACTTGCCCATCTCGAATCCACGTACTGCGCCCTCTACTGCTTGCTGCGCGGTCGGCAGCAGTGTGCCGCTGATCGAGTCGACTTCACTTCTAGCGCTTTCCCACTGCTCAAATGCCTGCTGGGCTTCCGCGCGCAGGCGGAGTTCTGCGGCATTGCGCAAATCCCGCGCTTGGTCAGCTCCTTGAGCAGCGGCCAGCACATTGCCTTGGTTACGGTTGAACAACGGAATAGGCATCGACAAGCCGAGCAAATTGACGCGCTCGCCAAGCCCTTCGTCGTATTGGCTGCCAACACTGACGGTGAGGTCTGGAATGCGCTGCGACTTTTCGAGTTCCAAGGAAGACTCGGCACGCTGGATGTGCGTGCTGGCCAGCCGTAGGTCCGCTGTATCTGTTATGCGTGCAAGCATCTCAGCCTGCGACGGCAGGTACGGCAGGCGCTCAAGATCACCCTCGACATGCGCGAAGTTCGGTGTCTCGGCACCCGTTATGAGCGCCAGTTGCTTGTAGGCATTGCTTTGATTGAGGCGTGCGCGATTCAGCTCCAGTTGAATTTCCGAAAGCTGCACCTGAGCACGCGAAATTTCGATTGGCGAAGCCTTGCCGGCCTTTACGCGCCCTTCGACCACCTGAAGTCCGCGACGGGCAAGGTCTAACGACTGAGTGGAAAGCTGCAGTCCTTCCTGGGCACGCAGGGCTGAGTAAAAGGCCTGGATGACCTCAGCGCGCAAGATGTTTTTCTTACGCTCCAGATCAATCGCCACCGCGTCCTGATCACGCTCAGACACATCAATACGCGCGCTACGCTTGCCGCCCAGCTCAATTGGCTGAGATACCTGAATGCTGGTAACGCGCGACTCACTGCGCGTGTCCTCAACGCTCCAGGACAACTCAGGATTCGGGATCAGCCCAGCTTGAGTACGAGCACCTTCGGCAATACCTGTATTCCATTGTGCTGCAGCGAACTCCTGGTTCTCAGTGAGCGCTTGCGCCAACGCCTCATCAATCGTTATTGACTGCCTTGTTGATTCGGCAGCAGTTGTTGGAACTGGAGCAATTAACAATGCAGCCAGTAGCCCTGATAACACACAGAACTTACCTACTCCAACTCCATGTCCGGCCATTGTTTTTACATGCACTTAAAAGTCCTCCGCAGAACTAACTCTGCTGGAATATAATGAAGGCCTTTATATTTATTAATCCCGAGGGATATCGAGGATCATTACTTGGGAAAATAAGTAGAAAGCCAATTCCCGGCAGAATGTAGTGCTCCACGCCTATCAGCAAGGTGACTGGAAAATTACAAATACGTTATCCAGCACCTTTCCAAGTAGGCCTGTATTAGTATTGGCAGCGCTCAAGAGAGCAGGCGATTTAGCGCCCAGCAACAACTAGAAACAAACACAGTTAAATAGCGGTTGCCTCGCGTGTAGCGCCCCGGGCAGCCCTGCCAGTCAAAAGTTGGGGGTTTTGGATAAGGGCAAGTACTGCGACACGTTGTCGCTTAACACCTTGGAGCCATGCGAAATAGGCATTACAGCTTGACCCTAAAGCCGCTTCAGGCTTTAGCCTTGGAGCAACCTGAAAAGCCGTAGGTCATATCCGTGACCGCCGATGAAAGAATTAAAACCACTCCGCAGCCACAACAAAAGAATATCTAAAAAATACTGGCTGCACATTTTAAGGTGAATTTTTATGCGAATCCTTATTGTCGAGGACGAGCCCAAGACTGCCGAATACTTACACCAAGGTTTAAGCGAAAGTGGCTATGTAGTTGATAAGGCAGCCACTGGCGTGGACGGTCTCCACCTTGTTAGGCAACACGCTTACGACTTGGTAGTGCTTGATGTAAACCTGCCTGAAATTGATGGCTGGGGCGTGCTTGAGCATATACGCAGTAACAGCAGTACACGCGTGATAATGCTGACTGCACGCGGGCGCTTAGTGGATAAAATTAAAGGCCTGGATTTGGGGGCAGATGATTATTTAGTCAAACCGTTCGAGTTCCCTGAATTACTTGCGCGAATTCGTACATTGCTACGGCGAAGCGAGCAAATTCCAGTACCGGAAGTGCTGCGGGTAGCCGACCTTGAGCTTGATCCGGCGAGGCACCGCGCGTTCCGTGGTGAGCAGCGCATCGACCTGACCACTAAAGAGTTTGCGTTGCTGCACCTACTGATGCGCCGCTCTGGGGAAGTGCTATCGCGCACCCAGATCATTTCGCTGGTCTGGGATATGAATTTTGACTGCGACACAAACGTCGTCGAAGTCTCCATCCGCAGGCTACGCGCCAAAATTGATGATCCGTTCGATAACAAACTGATCCACACCCTCAGGGGTGTTGGGTACGTGCTTGAGGAACGGGCATGAAGCCGGCCAGTCTATCCATGCGCCTTGGCCTGTCGGTCAGCGTGATGGGGGCGGCACTGGTTGTTCTGCTAGCGGCACTCGCCTACTTCGCGCTTACCCATGAGCTGGACTCGTTGGCCAAGCAGAGTCTTGACGGCAAACTGGAGCAGATTCAGCACAATCTCGCCGAAGACATGAGTGCACATGCAATTGCCCAGCAACCTCACGAGTTGCTGGATCTGGTCATGGGGCATGACAACCTGCACCTGACGATCTACGGGAAAAAGTCAGGCACCAAATTACTCCTGAATCTGGGTGAGAAATCCAGGGAGCCCATTCTTGCCAACATACCAGCAGGCGATACCCCTAGTTACCAAAGCTGGTCGGATACTGAGGGAAACAACTTCCTGACCGCATCCAAGGTGATGCTGCTCAACGACGGCGACCACGTCAGGGTCTTACTCTCAATTGATCGATCTGCCGACGAAGCACTGCTCAGTGCCTACCTCAAGTCAACACTGATCGCACTCCCTCTTCTGCTCGCGCTGATTGGCATGGGCGCATGGTGGATCGTGCAGCGAGGCCTTTCTCCGCTCCGGCAATTTCGCCAGGTTGCATCGCTGATCTCCACACAGGATCTGACCCACCGAATTTCCGTGGATAAGCTTCCACAAGAACTCAGCGCGCTGGCCCACGGCATCAACTTCATGCTGCATCGACTTGATGGCGGCGTTCAGCAGCTATCGCAATTCTCTGATGACTTGGCCCATGAGTTGCGTTCGCCCATCACCAACCTGATGGGCAAAGCCCAGGTAACTCTCTCCAGAGAGCGTCCGCCAGAGGAATACAAAGCCGTACTGGAGTGCTGTACAGAAGAGCTTGAGCGCGTCACCCGGATTGTTTCCGACATGCTGTTTCTCGCTCAAGTCAGCCACCCGGCGTCCCTGGTTCCCTTCGAGAAGATTGCCCTAGAAGATGAGGCAAGACGCGTTGTGGATCTGTTCAGCATCTCCGCGGAAGAGAAGCAGATCAGCCTGAGCATTGTCGGAGCAGGCCTAACCTTCGGTGATCGGCTGATGGTGCAGCGCGCGATTTCAAACCTGTTGTCCAATGCGATTCGACATAGCCCCATCGGCGCAAACATTTCGTTGCTGATCGAAAAGCACAGCGAAACCGTATCGTTCTCGGTGGAAAACCCCGGGATTGGCATTCCCGCACAACACATCCCTCATTTGTTCGAACGCTTCTACCGTGTCGATACCAGCCGCTCTCGTGCCGAAGGTGGAACAGGGCTTGGCCTGGCAATTGTTCGCTCGATCATGAGCCTGCATCAGGGCACGGTCGAGGTCAGCAGCCTGCCAGGCAGCTTCACCGTGTTCCGTTTGATCTTCCCCAAAGTCCGCAATGGTTCCTCGACCTAGACCCTGCAGGCGTACAGGCATAACGACCAGCCGAAGATTGGCTGCAGAGGAACCCGCCCCTATTCGGAGAGCACGGCATACAGCGACGGCTCCCCGATATGCCAACCCCCTGAGCATGGAGAAACAACAATGAAGAAGACCCTCTTGGCAGTCGCGGTGAGTACTGGGGTACTCAGTCTTAGCCAGCCAGCCTCCGCTGAATTTTTTGCAGACAGCAAAGCCGGTCTGGAAGCGCGTAACTTCTATTTCAATCGCGACTTCCGCCAAGACTCAGCCAGCCAATCAAAGCAGGAGGAATGGGCCCAGGGCTTCCTGCTGCGCTACGAATCCGGGTTCACCGAAGGGACAGTCGGCGTGGGCATCGACGCCATCGGCATGCTTGGCCTCAAGCTGGACTCCAGCGCCGATCGCTCAGGCTCGGGCCTGCTCAAGCGCGATAAAGAAGCACCTCGTGCCGCGCAGGATGAATATGGCGAGATGGGTTTAACCGCGAAGCTACGTGCTTCGAACAGCGTGCTGAAATTAGGCACGCTGCAACCCAAGCTGCCAACCGTCCAAGCGAACGACTCGCGCCTACAGCCACAGACCTTTCAGGGCGGACATCTCAACTCGCTGGAGATTGACGGGCTTACCTTTGATGCAGGCCAGCTCAAGCAAGTAAGCCAGCGCGACTCCTCCGATAGCGAAGACCTCAGCATTACCAGCGGCTCTGCCCGCGCTATCAGTGGCGGTGGAACCCAGACGAGCGATGAGTTCAGCTTTGCCGGGGCGACCTACAAATGGAACAGCAACCTGACCACTGGCTACAACTACGGCAACCTGGACGAGTTCTACAAACAGCATATTTTCACTGTCCTGCATACCTTGCCGCTAGGTGACAAGCAGTCGCTAAAAACTGATCTTCGCTACGCCCGCTCCACCGATGAAGGCAACAGCAACGTCGACAACAAGGCATTCGGAGCAATGTTTACCTACGCCTTTGGTGGCCACGCCCTCGGTGTTGGCTACCAGAGCATGAGCGGAGACACCGGCTACGCCTACATCAACGGCACCGATCCGTTCCTGGTCAACTATGTGCAGATCGGCGACTTCGCCAACAAAGACGAAACCTCATGGCAGGCCCGCTATGACTTCAACTTTGCCAGCGTTGGCATCCCTGGCTTGACGTTCATGACCCGTTACCTGACTGGTGACAATATTGATCTAGGCGCAGGCAGCGCCGATGGTAAGGAATGGGAGCGCAATACTGACATCGCATATGTCTTCCAGGACGGTGCGCTGAAAAACCTGGGYGTKAAATGGCGCAACGCCACACTACGTTCAACCAAYTTCGGCAACGAYGTTGAYGAGAACCGCCTGATCGTTAGCTACACACTTCCGCTGTTGTAATCATCAAACCTCAGCGCGGAACTAGTAGTCGAGTGCCGCGCTTAGAACCGCCCGCGCTGATAAAGTGATACTGCCGGAAGTTCAATTCCAAACATAAAGCTCCTCCCTCCATCAGATTACAAATAAGTAATCCTGCTGCGATCCTGGCGTTAGGTTCGTCTCGTTAAGCTCAAAGTACATGCATTTTGCTTGGCACGAGCTTTGATCGCCCCCCATGTTCGACCCTCTCACCATCGACCACCAACTAGCACAGATTTTCTTGACCAGCGCGCGCTGCGCCTGCTTTAGGCAGGCTGCACGCAGCCTAAACTTACATATCGTGCCGATGCGCAAAAAACTCAGGAAGCTGGAGGCAACTGTAGGTACCCCGCTATTCCTTTATAAAGGACGCGAGCTCAGCCTGAGCGCAACAGGACGTGAATTACAACAACTACTGATCCAGAAATTCGGTGACCTGCATCCAGAGGACGTCAGTGTCCAGCGAGCTCTGGTACGTCTTGCGGTGCCGACGGCACTGCTCACCGACCTGCTGGCCCGTGATTTGATCTCCTGGCTGCGTAATGACGCGGCCGTGAGACTAGAAATCATCCCACAGGAGGGCGAGCCCGAGAGGCTGGCAGAGGTCATGATTTGGATCACCGATCCCGGCACGCCAAGACCGACTCCAAGCTTTGCAATGACAACACCATTGATGCTTGCACGAATTCCCTATCGTGCCCATATGGCCAAACGTTATGCGGGTAAACGCCTACCGAGTTCTGTAGCCGACCTCAAGGATTTCATGCTGGTTCAGCTCGCGGGAAACACAACGGTTGACAGTTTCGAACCATGGAATCAGCTGATCCGTCAGCGCCAAAGCGCGGTCATTCAAGTGCATTCACAAGAGTGGGTCGTTGACTTGCTGCGTAACTCCTCCTGCATTGGCCTGCTACCTGGCTACATCTCCCATGTAGACCGTAACCTGCTGCCCCTTGACGAGTTATTCGAGACTGCCTTGGAACGGGTGGTCTGGATTTCAACGTCCCCGCTGGCAGCAGAGCAATCAGAAGTGCAGACACTGGTATCGCTCATCTACAAAGCCTTTGAAGATCGCCACAACTGGTTCACTCAGTAGCCCTGAGTAGTCCACAAGCAGCTAATTCACCAAATAGTCATCTCGCTGAAACAAACAAAAGTTTCCACTCCTGCATTGAAACCCTCGCCCTGTAAGGCTTTCATTCGCCCTCTCGATCATTGAAATAAAAATGTCATCGAAAGTATGTGCAAGTGTAATACGCCTACCCGAGCCTGCCCCACGTCTACCACACATGTTTTCGACGAGGATAATTACATGCTCATTGCTACCCCCAACTCTCAATGGCTTAACCGAGTCACGTGCGGGCTCCTGCTGAGCGCTGGAGGACTCGGTCTCAGTCAACCAGCGGCAGCTGATTTTTTGGCAGATAGCAAAGCTGGTCTGGAAGCGCGCAACTTCTATTTCAATCGTGATTTCCGCCAAGACTCAGCTAGCCAGTCAAAGCAGGAGGAATGGGCCCAGGGCTTCCTGCTGCGCTACGAATCCGGCTTCACTGAAGGGACAGTCGGCGTGGGTATCGACGCCATCGGCATGCTGGGTCTCAAGCTGGACTCCAGCGCTGATCGTTCAGGCACGGGCCTTCTAAAACGCAACAAAGAAGCACCTCGTGCAGCGCAGGATGAATATGGTGAGATGGGCTTAACCGCGAAGCTGCGCGCTTCAAACAGCGTGCTGAAACTGGGCACGCTGCAACCTCGACTGCCAACCGTCCAAGCAAACGATTCGCGCCTGCTGCCACAGACCTTTCAAGGCGGGCACCTGAATTCGCTGGAGATTGCCGGCCTGACCTTCGATGCCGGCCAGCTCAAACAAGTAAGCCAGCGCGACTCATCCGATAGCGAAGACCTCAGCATTACCAGCGGCGCAGCCCGCGCTATCAGCGGCGGCGGAACCCAGAATAGCGATGAATTCAACTTCGCCGGAGCAACCTACAAGTGGAACAGCAACCTAGCCACCGGCTACAACTACGGCAATCTAGACGGTTTCTACAAGCAGCATATTTTCACGGTCCTGCACACCTTGCCGCTAGGTGACAAGCAATCGCTGAAAACTGATCTGCGCTACGCTCGCTCCACCGACGAGGGCAACAGCAACGTCGACAACAAGGCATTCGGGGCGATGTTCACCTATGCATTTAGCGGTCACGCACTCGGTGTTGGTTACCAGAGCATGAGCGGAGACACCGGCTACGCCTACATCAACGGCACCGATCCGTTCCTGGTCAACTATGTGCAAATCGGTGACTTCGCCAACAAAGACGAAACCTCATGGCAGGCCCGCTATGACTTCAACTTTGCCAGCGTTGGCATCCCTGGCTTGACGTTCATGACCCGTTACCTGACCGGCGACAATATTGATCTAGGCGCAGGCGGTGCCGATGGTAAGGAGTGGGAGCGCAATACTGACATCGCCTATGTCTTTCAGGACGGTGCGCTGAAAAACCTGGGCGTTAATTAA
>NZ_JACKQK010000023.1:0-41054 GCF_014892995.1 Pseudomonas sp. EggHat1 | reverse complement strand
ATGGGCCATGGATGGCCCTTCGCAGCGGGCCCCTGGAGCGGTGATGGAGCGAGGGAACCCCGGCGCAGCCGGGGCCGTATGCAGGGGTGTGTTTCTTTGCTTACTTTCTTTGCACAAGCAAAGAAAGTGAGTCGCCCGTAAGGGGCGAAACCCATCAGATCAGACGATCTCGCTAACGGAGAGTGCCAAGTCATGTACAGCTGACACGTAATTGCCAGTCCAGTGTCAACCCGGACGTTCCCCAAGCTATGCGAAGAACCAAAAAAAAAGCCGTCAGTCGCCAAAAAAGGGGGAGGGCGACCGACGACTGAGGAGAGGCAAGCGATCAGGACAACAGACTGACCACGCTGGAACGGCTGATATTGGCCTGGGCGACCACGGTCTGGGTCACCGCCGCGTAGCTGCTGGGGCTGCGACGCATCAGGCTGAACACTTCGCCGGCAAACTCCTTGGCCCATTCACGCTCGTTGTGATCGGCATGACGGGCGAGAAACTCGCGAATTTCTTCCTGACGATGGCTGAGTTGCTCACGCAGCGTGCCGATCCGGTCCAGCGCCGCTACCACTTCGTCCAGTGCCCGACGTAGTTCGCGGGCACCATCGAGGCGCGCGGCGTCGGGCAGGCGCAACATCTGCTCCTCGTGGCTGACCACGGCCGCTTGAGCCTGGCTCGCCAGCTTGCCTTCACCCTGCACGCGCAGCTCGCCCTTGAGCTGCTGCCAGTCACTCTCGCGGGCGCTGAATTTCAGCGCCCCGCCATTATCGACTTCAGCGCGGATGCCCGCCGGACCGAGACCGGCGTTGAAACGACGGAGAATCTGTTGCTCGCTCAGGCCCTCGTCGAGCACCACCGCCAGCGGCTCGGCCAGCTTGCGTCCGGCGCTGAACAGCAGGGTTTCCTTGCCGGCCTGCTGCACCGCTGCAATGGAGTCCAGCCCTTGCAGGCTGAAGCGGCTGCGCACCGGCTCGCTGAGACGCAACTTGAAGCTGGCATCCAGCGCTTCGCCGGAGCGCTGGCTGCGTTCGGCGAGCAGCTTGCGTACCTGTTCCAGCTCACGCTTGATGCCGTCGCGCTCACCGGCCTGGGCATTGCTCAGCTCGCGGCTGAGACTGAGCTTGAGCTGACCGAGTCGCCCGGCCAGTTCGCCGAGGTAACTGTCGGCCGCCTGCATCGAGGTCAACTGCTGGTTGAGCTGCAGATTGAAAGTGGCACTCTTGCCACGCGGCGGTGACGCAGGCTCAGCAGGCAACTGCTTGCGCTGGCGCTGCACGGGCTGCTCGCCTTGCACCGGGCGGCGGGCCTGCGGATCGAGCGCCGTGACGACCGGGAGCTGTGTATCGACCTTGATCACCGCAGGCTCCTTACAGCAGGCTGAACAACGACATCTCGTTGATCTTCAGATACGTCTTCTGCGTCGCGCCGAGCGCCAGCTGGTAGTTGTTCAGGTCGATGGTGGCGCCAGCATAGTCCAGCTGCGACAGCTCGCCTTCGATCTTCTGGTTGACCAGCGACACATCCTCGTTGCTGTCGGTCAGAAGGGTCAGTGCGTTCTGCCGACCACCGAGGTCGGTGATCGAGCCCATGACGCGCCCATGAGCGTCATCCAGGGCGCCGAGGGTGTCGGTGATCTGCTGGCGAACGGCCGGATCGGTGGCGTCCAGCGCCGGGTCCTGCAGGGTGTTGATCAGGCCACGCAGCTCATTGAGCATGCCCACCCCGGCGCCGAAGACGCTGGCCGCCGTGACGTTCTCGTCGACCAGCACGCCGTTGGCCACGGCGGCCTGACGGTGCTTGTCGTTGCCGGTGATGCTGTAGGTCTGGGTGGCCGCATCGAAACCCAGCGCCGGGGTGTCACTGAGGGTGCCGGAGAACAGATAGCGCCCCTCCTCGTCACGCACGTTGGCGAAGCTGAAGATGGTGTCTTCGATAATCGACAGCTCACCGGCCATGGCAGCCAGGTCTTCGCTGGTGTTGGAGCCGTTGGCCGCCCACAGCAGCAGATCGCGCACGTTGAGCATCGCGTCGGAAGTGGACTTGAGGTTGGCTTCCTGAGTCGAGAGGCTGCCGGAGACGTTGGCGATGTTCTTGCGGAACTGCTCCAGGCTCGCTTCCTCACGCTCGACACGCAGCACGCGCACGCTGGCGATGGGGTCGTCGGACGGCAGCAGGATGCGCTTGCCGGTGGCCATCTGCTGCATCAGCTTGCCCAACTCGGCAGAACTGCTGTTCATCGAGTTGTGCATCAGCGAGGTGATCTGCGAATTGGTGATGCGCATCATGGCTGAATCTCTCTAAAAGCCGCTTCAGAACGCGGCAAGCATGTCGTCGAACAACTGGTTGGCGGTGTTGATCACCTTCATGTTGGCCTGGTAGGCCTGCTGGTAGGTCATCAGGTTGACCGCCTCCTCGTCCAGGCTCACGGCGCTGACGCTGTCGCGCTGCGACTGCGCCTGCTGGGTCACGGCGGTAGCGGACTTGAAGTCAGCCTGGTTCTGCCGACTGTCGCTGGCGACCCTGCCAAGCAGGCCGGCGTAGGCATCGTTGAGGGTGACCTGGCTGCCGTCCAGGGTAATGGTCTGGTTCTTCAGGTCGAGCAGATCCAGCAGCACTTCGTTGTTGCCGGTCTCCCCCGCCACCGAAGAGAACGCCAGCTGTTCGGCGGTCAGCGGTTCGATACGCAGCAAGGCGGTGGTGCTGGCGGGGTCATAGACGAACAGCGGCTGGCCGGGGTTGCCGTTGAGATCGAAGCCTGTGGCGAGCACGTCGTTGACCATCTGCGCCAGCTGGCTGGCCATGTCGTGCAGGGCGTCCAGATTCGGCCGCAGGCTGTTGTACTCGACATCGTAGAGGCCGCCGAACGCGCCGCCGAAACCATCCTGACGCAGCGGGAAGCTGGTGCCGGCGAAGGCCAGGCTGACTTCCTGCTCACCCGTGGCGGTCATCGCCACCTTGAGCTGGCCGGCGGTCGGACCGGCCACCAGCGGCTGACCGTTGGCCAGGGCGACGCTGACCGAGCCGTCCGGGGTCTCGTTGACGCGCAGCTTGGCGAACTGGCTGAGTTCGCCGATCAGGCTTTCACGGTGATCACGCAGTGCGGTGCTGTCACCCTTGACCGACTCGGTCTCGACGATCTTCTTGTTCAGCAGCGCGATGTTCTCGGTCAGGCCGTTGATCTCGGTGGCCATGGCGGTGCGCTGTTCCTGCAGCGCCTTGACCTGCGCATCGATGTTGCTGCTCAGGCCGTTGAAGCGCTGCGCCAGGTTGCCGGCCTCACTGATGATCTGCTGACGCAAGGCAATGGAGCCCGGCGTGGCACTGGCTTCACTGAGCGCGGCGAAGAACTGGTCGAGGCCGGCGCTGATGCTCGAACCGGTGCCGGACATCAGCGCTTCCAGCGCGGTCAGGTACTGCTGCGAGGCACCGTAGAAGTTCTCCTCGGTGGTCGCGCGCCACAACTGCTGGTTGTGAAATTCGTTGGTCATGCGGCGAATGCTGATCACCTCGACACCGCCGCCGACGCTCAAGCCACCCTGCCCGGCCAGCGACCCGGTGATGGTCTGCAAGCGGCTGAAACCGGGCGTATTGACGTTGGCGATGTTCTGCCCGGTAGTGGCCAGGGCCACCTGGCTGGCACGCACACCGCTGTAGGCGATCTGGTTGAGGATGCTCACGACTTAGGACTCCTGACGCTCGAAGCGCATCGGCTGAGCGAAGGCCGCCAGACGCGGCGCACGGGCATCGTCGGCAGCGGATTGGGCTGTTACTGAAGACAGGGCGACGGAATCTGCGGTGGACTTAAATCCGTCGCGCGTCAGCACCTGCTTGCTGGCAACAGCACCGAGCAACAGGCCACTGTCGGCACTCAGCGCACTGGCCAGTTGCTGGCGGGTCTGCGCACTGAGCGAGGTCTGCTGCTGTACTTCGTTCTTGACTGGCGTTTCGCGGCTGGCCAGATCGCCGAGAATCTTGCGTGTGTAATCGCGGGTTTCCTGGAAGGGAATGCGCTCGATCCAGGCACCAGTGGCGATCTCGCCACTGCGCGGATCGCCGTTGACCTTCAGCCATTCGTCGACGCGGCCAGGGCCGGCGTTATAGGCAGCCAGCGCCAGCGCCTGATGGCCGTCGTAACGCTGCAGCATCTTGTCGAGGTAGGCGCTGCCCAGGCGTTTGTTGTAGTCGGCATCGCTGGTCAGGCGCGCTTCGCTGAACGGCAGACCGAGTTCGGCGGCCATCTCCCGCGCAGTGTCCGGCATCAGCTGCATCAGACCGCGTGCACCCTTGGGCGATACAGCGTCGACACGACCGGCAGACTCCTGCTGGATGACGCGATCGACCAGCGCAAGAAAGCCTGCCGAGCCCTTGTCCCAGGCCTTGCCCAGCTCATCGACGCCGCGCTGCCAGGTCGCGCGCAGCGGCTCCAGCAGGCTACTGGAAGCACGCTGCGGCAGTTCCGCCGAACGGGCAGTGGCGGCGGCCGCGTCCAGATCCACTGCGCCATCGCCACCGCCGGAGAGCTGCTTGACCAGCATGTCGGCGATGCCGGTCTGTTTACGCCCGGCCAGGGTCTCGGCCAGCACCTCGTCGTAGAAGTCGCGCATGGTGTCCATCTCGCGACTGCGCATCGGGTTGCCTTCGGCGAGCACGTCGCTGGCCTTGCGCATCTGCTTGAGGATCTGTTGCAGGAACAGCGCCTCGAACTGCTCGGCCGCGGCCTGCAACTGCTGCTCACGAGCAGTGCCGATGCCATCGGCGCTGCCACGGCGGCTGTTCATGTGTTGGGCGAGGGATACGATGCTCATGGCTCAGATCACGATCAGTTCAGCGTTGAGGGCACCGGCCTGTTCCAGCGCCTGGAGGATGCTCATGACATCGTCCGGGGTGGCGCCGAGGCTGTTCACGGTGTTGATGATGCTGTCCAGGCTGGCGCCGTCGGGCCACTTGAACATGGCGTTCTTGTCCTGGCTGACGGCCACATCGGAGCGCGGCACCACGGCGGTCTGGCCACCGGAGAAGGCATTGGGCTGACTGACCTGGGGGTTCTCGCTGATGGTCACGGTCAGCGTGCCATGGGCCACGGCGGCGGCCTTGACGCGTACGCCCTGGCCAACCACCACGGTGCCGGTGCGGCTGTTGAACACCACACGCGGCCGTTCGCGGCCCTCTTCCACTTCCAGGCCTTCGAGCATGGCCATGAAGCCGATGCGCTGGGTGCTGGTAATGGGTGCGCGAATGGAAATCTTGGTCGAGTTCAGGGCGCTGGCGGTGCCGCTGCCGAAGCGGCCGTTGACCGCTTCGACCACCCGCGCGGCGGTCTGGAAGCTGGGCTGGCGCAGGTTGAGCATGACGTCGTCGCGGGTGCTGAAGTCGCTGGGGATCATGCGCTCGACGGTGGCGCCATTGGGTACACGGCCACTGTTGGCGGAGTTGATCGCCACGCTGGAGCCGCTCTGCCCAGTGGCATTGAGGCCGCCAACGACGATGGCACCCTGGGCCAGGGCATAGGTTTCACCGTCGACGCCCTGCAGCGGGGTCATCAGCAACTGGCCGCCACGCAGGCTCTTGGCATCGCCCAGCGAGGCGACGGTGATATCCACGGTCTGCCCCGGGCTGTAGGACGGCGGAATTTCTGCGGTCACGGTTACCGCCGCGACGTTCTTCAGCTTGGGATCGACGTTCGGCGGCAGGTTGATGCCGAACTGCTTGATCATGTTCGCCACCGACTGGCTGGTGAAGCGCACCTGGTTCTTGTCGCCGGTGCCGTCGAGGCCTACCACCAGGCCATAGCCGATCAGCTGGTTGCCGCGAATGCCTTCGATGTCCACCAGGTCCATCAGCGGCACGGCCTTGGCCAATAGTGGCCAGCTCAGGACACAGGCGACGAGAATACGTTTGATCATGGTCTGGGCCTCAGAGCGGGAACAGCGGGCTGGTGAAGAAGCGCGTCAGCCAACCGGCCGAATTGCTGTCGCTGAGCACGCCGCGCCCGGCGTACGAGATGCGCGCGTTGGCCACGTTCTGCGAGGACACCTGGTTGGTGCGGTTGATGTCGTCCATGCGCACCAGGCCGACCAGGCGGATGTATTCGTCGCCCTGGTTCAGGCGCAGGGCCTTCTCGCCCTTGATCAGCAGCGTGCCGTTGGGCAGCACCTGATGCACGGTCACCGCGATGGAGCCGCGCAGGGTGTTCTGCTGCGAACTGCGCGCCGAGCCATTGAAGTCGCGCTCGGCCTCGGCGGAGCTTTCCAGACGGTCGTAGGTATTGCCCAGCACCGTGGGAATACCGACGGACACGCCCGAGCTTTTGCCGAAGCTGGTGCCGGCACTTTTGCTCGACTGGGTGGACTCGTCGAGTACCACGGTGAGGATGTCGCCGACCCGCACCGCACGCTTGTCGCCGGTCAGCGAACCGCTGTAGCCGCTGCGAAACAGCCCGCCACCGGTGCTCGGTGGCACGCTGTAGTCCAGTTGCAAGGGTTCGTACTGGCTCGAGTCTTCGTCGGGCAGCATCTCGTTGAAGCTGGCGCAGCCACCCAGGGTCAGGAGCAGGGCGAGCGGGATCAGGCGCTTCATGGCAATCACACGGTCTGGTTGAGGAACTGCTGCATGCCCGACGCGGCGTCGAGCACCTTGGCGTTGGCCTCGTAGGCGCGCTGGATGGAGATCATCGCCACCATCGCCTCGACCACCTGCACGTTGGAGCCTTCCAGCACGCCCTGCTTGAGGTTGCCCAGGCCTTCTTCGCCGGGCACGCCCTCGACCGGCTCGCCGCTGGCCACGGTTTCGCGGTAGAGGTTGCCGCCGAGCGCTTCGAGGCCACTCGGATTGGTGAAGCTGACCAGGGTGATCTGGCCCAGCTCCGAAGGCAGGGTATCGCCGGCCAGCACGGCGGTGACGATGCCGTCGCTGCCCACGGTGAAGCGGCTGCTACCGGCCGGCACTTCGATGGCCGGCGTCAGCGGCAGGCCCTGGGAGTTGACGATCATGCCTTCGGCATTGAGCTGCAGTTGGCCGTTCTCGGTGTAGTAGATGTCGCCGTTGGGCGCTTCCACCTGGAAGAAGCCGGCGCCGATGATGGCCAGATCCATCGGCTGGCCGGTGGTCTGGATGCTGCCTTCGGTGAACACCTTCTGCGTGCCGGCCACGCGCACACCGCTGCCAAGCTGGATGCCCGAAGGCACGGTGTTGACCTCATCGGCCTGCGCACCCGGCTGCAGTTCAATGGCGTAGAACAGGTCCTCGAACACCACGCGGTCGCTCTTGAAGCCATTGGTGTTGACGTTGGCCAGGTTGTTGGCCACGGCGCTCATGGCCTTGTCCTGAGCAGCCAGGCCGGTCTTGCTGACCCAAAGTGCGGAACTCATGTCGTGTCTCCTCTATACCTGTAGCCCGGATGCAATCCGGGGAAATCGTCGTGTTCCGTCACACCGGAGGTGTGGACCGGGCTTCAGTGTGTAGGGTGGGCTTCAGCCCACCTGACTACCGTGCAATGGTGGGCTGAAGCCCACCCTACGGCCCTACGAACCGCGAATCATCCGGTTGCCGGCTTCGGACAGGTCCTCGGCGGCCTTCATCATCTTCACCTGGGTCTCGAACAGGCGGTTCAGGCTCATGGTCGCCACCAACTGATCGATGGCGCCGACGTTGCTGGCCTCCAGGTAACCGGAGACCAGCACCGGCGTTTCCATGTCCTCGGCCGGCTGACCGTCGGTGCGCGCCAGCAGGCCGCTGGCATCCTTGGTCAGGTCGGCGGCGTCGACATCCACCACGCGGATGCGATCAACCTCGGCGGTTACGAAATCACCACGCGGGATCACCGAAACAGTGCCGTCACGACCAATGTGCAGGCTGTCGTACTCGGGCAGCACGATGGGGCCGCCCTCGCCCAGCACGGCGCGGCCGTTCAGGGTCAGGCGCAGCTCGGCATCGACCTGCAGCGCGCCGTTGCGCGTGTAGCGCTCAGCGCCGCCATCACCTTCGACGGTGAACAGGCCACGGCCCTGGATCGCCACGTCGAGATCACGGCCGGTCGCCATCAACTCACCGGGGGCGAGGTTGACGCCGTTGTTCTTCACCCGCACCAGGTGCCGGCTGTCGTAGCCGTAGCCTTCCACGGCGACGGCCTGGGCTTGCTCCAGGTCGGCACGAAAGCCGGGTGTGTTGACGTTGGCCAGGTTGTTGGCGCGCACCGTGAGCGAGCTCATGGTGCGGCTGGCGGCAGTCATTGCGGTATAACCGAGACGGTCCATGGGTCAGCCTCAGATCGCGCCGAACAGCACTTGGGTGAGTTCCTTGTTGGTGGTCAGCACCTTGGTGTTGGCCTGGTAGTTGCGCTGGCCCTCCATCAAACCGACCAGTTGCTGGGTCAGGTCGACGTTGGAGTTCTCCAGCGAACCGGCCACCAGCTCGCCGAACGGACCGACACCCGGCACGCCGATCAGTGCAGCGCCGGAATCGGCGGTCTCCACCCAGGCGGTGCCGCTGATGTTCTTCAGGCCGCCGGCATTGGCGAAGGTGGCCAGCGCCACCTGGCCCTGGAGCATGCGCTGGCCGTTGCTGTAGTTGGCGTAGACCATGCCGTCCTTCTCCACCGCCAGACCGGTCTGCTCGCCTGCGGCATAGCCGCTGGCGCGGTTGCTGGTGACGACGAAGTCGGAGCCGTACTGGCTGGAGTTGCTGTAGTCGATGGCGATGTTCATCGGGTCGACGCCCGGCAGGGCGAAGCCGACGTTGACCGGGCCAACCGGCGCGGTGAGCGTGCCGTTGGTGCCGAAAGTCAGTGCCTGCGGGCCGCCGACAGCGGTGTTGCCCTGGTAGTAGTGGGCATCCCAGGTGTTGGCGCCAGTCTTCACGAAGTACTGGGTCAGGGTGTGTTCCTTGCCCTGGGAGTCGAACACCTTGGTGGTGTAGGTGGAGTTGTAGGTATTCACGTCCGCCGGGTCGAACGGTGCAGTGGCCGGCACGGTCTGGTTGGAGTCCAGGTTCATGACGAAGGCCAGGGTATCGGTGGCGCGGGCCGGCAGGTTGGCGTTCTGCAGTTGCAGGTCGCCCATGGCGCCGACCAGCAGGTTGCCGGCGGCGTCCACTGGATAACCCTGCAGGGTCTGCCCGGCAGCGTTGACGATGTTGTTGTCCTTGTCGGCGCCGAACACGCCGGCGCGGGTGTAGCTCAGGTCGCCATTGGTATCACGGGTGACGAAGAAGCCACCGCCGGAGATGGCCAGGTCCAGGCTGCGCCCGGTGGTCACCAGGGACCCGCCCTGGCTGATGCTCTGGGTGGTGGCCAGCACTTCCACGCCCATCGCCTGGCTGTCGGCGTAGATGCTGCCGAACTCGGTACGCGAGGACTTGAAGCCGGTGGTGCCGGCGTTGGCGATGTTGTGGCTGATGGTGTTGAGCTGTTCGTTGACGGCGCTGAGGCCGGTCATGGCGATGTTGAAACTCATGGCGACTGGACCTTTGAATTGAACGAGTAGGAGGGTTCAGAGCAGACCGGCGGTCTGCGTCTGGCCGAATTCGGTGATGTTGTAGAAGGGCACGGTGCCAACGCCGACGACTTCCAGCACCGGGCCTTCGGCGCTGACGCGTACCTGGGTGACGCGGCCGGCCACCTCGACCTTGGGGTACTCGCCGCTGTCGCTCTTGACCTCGACCTTGTAGCTGCCCGGCGCCAGGCCAAGAGCCTCGGGGTCCAGCTCGAAGGGCACGCGCCCCGGCGCCTGGCTGCCAAGCGCGATTTCCTTCTTCACGCCATTGCTGTCGGTGACCACCAGGGCCAGCGTGCCGGCGGCATGCTCCAGGTTGATCTCACCCTTGACCTTGTCCGCACCCAGCTCCAGTTGCTCGGTCGCCACCTTCACTTCCTGGCCGACCAGGCCAGCGGCGGTGAGGGTCTGCAGGTTGTCCAGCAGCACCAGGTTGCTCTTGCTCAGCGAGGCCATGTTTTCCAGGCTCTTGACCTGGCTCATGGCGGCGAACTGATTGAGGAACTCAGTGCTGTCCACCGGTTTGGTCGGGTCCTGGTTCTGGATCTGCGCGACCATCAGGGTGAGAAAGTTGTTTTCCAGCTGGGTCGCGTCGCTGACGTTGACCGACTGCTTCACCGCCTCGTCGATGCTGTAAGCGGGATTGTTCTGGCTGTTATTACTGACCGTGGTCATCAGGATTCTCCGAGCTTGAGCAGGCCCTGCTGCATGCTTTTCAGGCGATTGAGCACTTCGACGCTGGTCTCGAAGCTGCGGGTGGCCGACATCATGTCGGTCATCTCTTCGATCTGATCGATGTCGGCGTAGAACACGTAGCCCTGGTCATCGGCCAGGGGATTGTCCGGCTCATAGCGGCGCACCGGTTCACGACCGGCAGTGACCACATCGAGCACCTGCACATGGGCGCCGCCCATGCCCACGCTGCGGGTCAGCTGGTCGTTGTTGTAGACGGCCGCGAACACCGGCTTGCGTGCCTGGTACACGTCCTCGGCGCTGGCAGCGGCCGAATCGGCGTTGGCCAGGTTGCTGGCCACCGTGTTGAGGCGCACGGTCTGCGCGTTCATCGACGAGCCGGCGATGCGGTAGATGGAGTCGAAAGCCATGATCAACGCCCCTCGATGGCCTGTTTCAGGCCACGGAATTTCATGCTGAGAAAGGTCAGGCTGGTCTGGAAGTCCATGCTGTTCTTGGAGAACGCGGCCTGCTCCACACTCAGCTCGACGCTGTTGCCGTCCTGCGACGGCTGGGTCGGTACGCGGTACTTGAGATCGGCGCTGCTGGCGGCGAATGCCGGCTGCGAGTCGAGCTGCCGCATCTCGCCAGCAAAATCGATGTCACGGGCGAGAAAGCCCGGGGTGTCTTCGTTGGCCAGGTTGGCAGCGAGGATTTCGCTGCGCTGCATACGCAGTTCGATCGCTCGCGAATGCAGGCCCACCACGTCATCAATCCGTATACTCATTTACCGGTACCCTTAACCCAAGGTTGTGCCCAGGTGCCTTCAGCACAAAGCGTGCCCAACCCAGTAGAGAGCCGTATCACATTGATTTTAAAGGCATTTAAAAGACATAGAGACGACTTCCACGTCGCCTTCCTTCCGCATCGAAGCGCGGCCTGGAGGAAAAGCGGAAAGGGCTTTTCCGCCTGGGTGTCGACGTTTTTCCTCCTTGCCCTGCTGCCGCTGAGCGCTGCGTACGGCGAGACCGATGCCACCAGCCAGATCGACCAGGCCGTGACCGCACACATGCAGCAGATGCTGACTGAGGAAGCCAGGCGTCAGGCCTGGCAAGGGCAGCGCCACAGCCTCGATATCACCCTGCTCAATAGCGCCGAACGCCTGCCTGCCTGTACCCAGGCGCTGAGCGTGACAGTCAGCAGCGACGATCCCTCTCCCCTGTCACGTCAACGCCTGGACCTGAGCTGCGCCGATACGCCCGGCTGGAGCGTCACGGCCCTGGTGCAAGCCAGCGTGTTCCTGCCGGCCGTGCATGCCGCCCGCGTGATCGAACGCGGCCAGACCATCACCGCCGAACAGCTGCAACTGCAGGAAGTGAACGTCGGCAGAGCCTCACGCGGCTTCTATAACAGCGTCGACGAGGTGATCGGCCAGGGCGCCAAGCGTCGCCTGCGCGCCGGCCAGTTGATCGCGCCGAATCTGCTCGCTGCGCCCCTGCTGATCCGTCGCGGCCAGCAGGTGACCATCATCGCCAGCCAGGACGGTATCTCCGCGTCGGCCACCGGCGAAGCCCTGGCCAATGGCCGCGAAGGCGAGGTGATCCGCGTGCGCAACCTCGGCAGCCAGAAGGTGATCGAAGCGCAGGTGGTGGAAGAAGGAGTGGTGACCAGCATCTTCAGGTAACGCCGATGCGTAGGGTGGGTTAGCCGCCTGTCGTGCGCTCTTGAAATGTCCGCTGTGCTTGCTGCGGCGTAACCCACCATAGGCGCAACACCATCCATCGCCTGGTGGGTTACGCGGCGCACGACTTTCACCGGGCCTGAAACACCAGCGCCCGGCGCCGCTAACCCACCCTACGGGAGTCGCGGCGCGGCTCTGGCTTCTACTTGGCGTTGAAGCACGTAGGGCGGGTGCAACCCGCCGGCCCCTTGTGGCGGGTTTCACCCGCCCTACGCCCAGCCTTCCAGACGCATGGTCGCGCGCACCAGGCGCTGCTCTTCCTGCTCGATCTCCTGCAGGTTGTCGCGGATGCTGTTGATGTGGTCGCGCGCGGCGCGCTGGGCCTGTTCCGGCAAGCGCTCGATCACCGCGTGATACAGCCGCGAATGCTGGCGATCGATCTGCCGCTTCTGCGCCGGGCGGTGGTAAAGGTTGTTCACCGAGGCGAACACGGTGCTGAGCATCAGGTCGGTCAGCGACTGCAGGGTGTGCACCAGCACCGGGTTGTGCGAGGCCTCGCAGATGGCCAGGTGGAAGGCGTGGTCGAGACGCGCATGTTCGCGCGGGTCGACCGGATTTTCCTGCGCATGGGCCGCCAGCATCTCTTCGTACCGCCGGGTCAGCAGGACGAAATCCGCCTCGGTGCCGCGCAGTGCAGCCAGGCGCGCCGACTCGCCTTCGAGCAGACCGCGCACCTCCAGCAGGTCGTACAGGGTGCGCGGTTGCGAGTTGAACAGGTGCATCAGCGGGCTGGCGTCGCGCTCGCCGCTGAGCTTGGCCACCCGCGAATCACGGCCCTGAGCGGTGTCGATGATGCCGCGACCGCGCAGCACCTTGAGCCCTTCACGAAGCGCCGAACGGGAGATACCCAGTTTCTCGCACAGGCGCCGCTCCGACGGCAGTGGCTGCCCCACCTTGAGCACGCCGTCCACGATCAACCGCTCGATACGCTCGGCCACCACATCGCTGACCTGTCGCCGTGCGACGCCTTGTTGCCCGTCCATTCGCCACCTCCGAAGAACTGGTCGTACCAATTTTTAAGGACCACCTTAGACCCTGTGGATGCCGACAGGCAAGCCACGCGGGATAAGACCTTAGCCCCATCCATGGTGAAAGCCTGACGAAAGAAACTGGTCCTACCAGCATCAAAGAGGATGGACGTAAAAATGCAGGCGGCCTAAACATGCGGCTCAAGGTCGCGGCATGACCGCCAATAACAACAACGTCCACGATTGAGCCTGCCATGAGCATTCTGTACGACGAGCGCGTCGACGGCGCGCTACCCACGGTCGACAAGGCCGCCCTGCTGGCGGAGTTGCGCCAGCGCCTGCCCGACCTCGACATCCTGCACACCCAGGAAGACCTCAAGCCCTACGAGTGCGACGGCCTGTCCGCCTACCGCACCACGCCGATGCTGGTGGTGCTGCCCGAGCGCATCGAGCAGGTGCAGCAGTTACTCAAGCTCTGCCACGCCCGTGGCGTGCCGGTGGTGGCGCGCGGCGCCGGTACCGGCCTGTCCGGCGGCGCACTGCCGCTGGAAAAGGGCATCCTGCTGGTGATGGCGCGCTTCAACCAGATTCTCGAGATCAACCGCGAAGGTCGCTTCGCCCGGGTCCAGCCCGGCGTACGCAACCTGGCGATTTCCCAGGCCGCCGCGCCCTTCGACCTGTATTACGCCCCCGACCCTTCCTCGCAGATCGCCTGTTCCATCGGCGGCAACGTCGCCGAGAATGCCGGCGGCGTGCACTGCCTGAAGTACGGCCTGACCGTGCACAACCTGCTCAAGGTCGACATCCTCACCGTCGAGGGCGAGTTCATGACCCTCGGCAGCGAAGCTCTGGACGCCCCCGGTTTCGACCTGCTGGCGCTGTTCACCGGCTCCGAGGGCATGCTCGGCATCGTCACCGAGGTCACCGTCAAGCTGCTGCCCAAGCCGCAGGTGGCCAAGGTGCTGCTGGCGGCCTTCGACTCGGTGGAAAAGGCCGGGCGCGCGGTCGGCGACATCATCGCTGCCGGCATCATTCCTGGTGGCCTGGAGATGATGGACAACCTGGCCATCCGCGCCGCCGAGGACTTCATCCACGCCGGCTACCCGGTAGAGGCCGAAGCCATCCTGCTGTGCGAACTGGACGGCGTGGAAGCCGACGTGGCCGACGACTGCGAGCGGGTGCGTGAGGTGCTGGAAAAGGCCGGCGCCACCGAAGTGCGCCTGGCCCGCGACGAGGCCGAGCGGGTGAAGTTCTGGGCCGGACGCAAGAACGCCTTCCCGGCGGTCGGGCGCATCTCGCCCGATTACTACTGCATGGACGGCACCATCCCGCGCCGCGAGCTGCCTGGTGTGCTGCGCGGCATCGCCGAGCTGTCCGAAGAGTACGGCCTGCGCGTGGCCAACGTGTTCCATGCCGGCGACGGCAACATGCACCCGTTGATTCTTTTCGATGCCAACGTGCCTGGCGAGCTGGAGCGCGCCGAGGCCATCGGCGGCAAGATCCTCGAACTCTGCGTCAAGGTCGGCGGTAGCATCACCGGCGAACACGGCGTCGGCCGCGAGAAGATCAACCAGATGTGCGCGCAGTTCAACAGCGACGAAATCACCCTGTTCCACGCAGTGAAGGCGGCGTTCGACCCGAGCGGCCTGCTCAATCCAGGCAAGAACATTCCCACCCTGCACCGCTGCGCCGAGTTCGGCGCCATGCACGTGCACCACGGCCAACTGCCCTTCCCGGAACTGGAGCGTTTCTGATGTCGCATGATTTCGACGCCAGCGCCGCGTTGCTGGAACAGGTAAACCACGCGCTCAACAGCGCCACGCCGCTGCGCATCCAGGGCAGCGGCAGCAAGGCCCACCTGGGCCGCGCCACCAGCGGCGAGGTGCTCGACACCCGGCTGCACCGTGGCATCGTCAGCTACGACCCGACCGAGCTGGTACTCACCGCTCGTGCCGGCACGCCACTCACCGAAATCGAGGCGGCGCTGGAAGCCAACGACCAGATGCTGCCGTGCGAGCCGCCGCATCTGGGCGATGGCGCCACCCTCGGTGGCATGGTCGCTGCGGGGCTGTCCGGCCCGCGCCGGCCCTGGGCCGGATCGGTGCGCGACCAGGTGCTCGGCACCCGTGTGATCACCGGCCAGGGCAAGCTGCTGCGCTTCGGCGGCGAGGTGATGAAGAACGTCGCCGGCTACGATCTGTCGCGCCTGATGGCCGGCAGCTTCGGCTGCCTCGGCCTGCTCGCCGAAGTGTCGCTCAAGGTGCTGCCCAAGCCGCGCCAGGTGCTCAGCCTGCGCCTGGAAGTGGACGCCCTGCATGCACTGAACAAGCTCGCCGAATGGGGCCAGCAGCCGCTGCCGATCAGCGCGGCCAGCCACGACGGCGCGGCGCTGCACCTGCGCCTGGAAGGTGGCGAGGGCTCGGTACAGGCCGCACGCCAGCGTCTCGGTGGCGAAGAGATAGACAGCGGTTACTGGCAGCAGCTGCGCGAACAGCGCCTGCCGTTCTTCAGCGCCAGCGGCACGCTCTGGCGCCTGTCGCTGCCGGCCAACAGTGGTCTGCTCGACCTGCCCGGTCGCCAGTTTATCGACTGGGGCGGCGCGCAGCGCTGGCTGAAGACGGACGCCGATGGCGAGCTGATCCAGCGCGTGACGGCCAAACTCGGCGGCCATGCCACCTGCTTCGCTACCGGCCAGGCGCAACCTTTCCAGCCGCTGGCTGCACCGCTGCTGCGCTACCAGCGCCAGTTGAAGAACCAGCTCGACCCCCAGGGTATTTTCAACCCTGGCCGCATGTACGCCGAGGTATAAGACGTGCAGACCAATTTGAGTGAACAGGCCAAACGCCTGCCGCGCGCCGAGGAAGCTGAACGCATCCTGCGCTCCTGCGTGCATTGCGGCTTCTGCAACGCCACCTGCCCGACCTATCAGTTGCTCGGCGACGAGCTGGACGGCCCACGCGGGCGCATCTATCTGATCAAGCAGATGCTCGAGGGCAACGAAGTCACGGCCAAGACCCAGCAGCATCTGGATCGCTGCCTGACCTGCCGCAACTGCGAAACCACCTGCCCGTCCGGTGTGCAGTACCACAACCTGCTGGATATCGGTCGCGAAGTGGTCGAGCAGGCGGTACCGCGAGCGCTGAACGAACGCCTGCTGCGTCAGGGCCTGCGCGCCGTAGTGCCACGACCGGCGCTGTTCAGGACGCTGACCCAGACCGGCCTGGCCCTGCGTCCGCTGCTGCCGGCCGCGCTCAAGGCCAAGCTGCCGCGCGAGATTCGCCCAGCCAAGCCGCGCCCGACGCAGCAGCACACGCGCCGCGTGTTGATGCTCGAAGGCTGCGTGCAGCCGGGGCTTTCACCCAACACCAATGCTGCTACCGCGCGCGTGCTGGATCGCCTCGGCATCAGCGTCACGCCGATTCGCGAAGCGGGCTGCTGCGGCGCCGTGGATTATCACCTCAACGCCCAGGAAGCCGGCCTGCAACGCGCGCGGCAGAACATCGATGCCTGGTGGCCGGCCATCGAGGCTGGTGCCGAAGCCATCGTGCAGACCGCCAGCGGCTGCGGCGCCTTCGTCAAGGACTACGGTCACCTGCTCGCCGGCGATTCGGCCTATGCCGCCAAGGCGGCGCGGGTCAGCGCCCTGGCCAAGGACCTGGTCGAGGTGCTGCAAAGCGAGGCGCTGGAGAAACTGCAGGTGCGCGCCGAGCAGCGCCTGGCCTTCCATTGCCCCTGCACCCTGCAGCATGCGCAGAAGCTCGGCGGCGCAGTGGAAGGCGTTCTGACGCGACTCGGTTTCGGCCTGACCGCCGTGCCGGATGGCCACCTGTGCTGCGGCTCGGCCGGCACCTATTCGCTGACCCAGCCGGAGCTGTCGCGGCAGTTGCGCGACAACAAGCTGAACGCCCTGGAAAGCGGCAAACCAGACGCCATCGTCACCGCCAATATCGGCTGCCAGACCCATCTGGACGGTGCCGGACGTACTCCGGTTAGGCACTGGATCGAGATAATCGAGGAGGCGATGGAGTGATCACGCCGATCAGGGCGTAACCCTGCCCGTCGAACGCTAACCGTAGGGTGGATCCCGCTTCACCGATCCACCAAAGCGGTGGATGTAAAAAGCGACATCCACCCTACAACTGAACCCTCGTGAGAGGGGAGAGAAACCACGAACACGAGGTATGCCATGCAACACAAAGCCGTACTCAGCCAGAACGAAGTTGCCCAGATCCTCCAGGCGGCCCGCAGCGAAGCGCAGCAGCAGGGCTGGGCTGTGGCCATCGCCGTGGTCGATGACGGCGGTCACCCGCTGGCCCTGGAACGCCTCGACGGCTGCGCGCCGATCGGCGCCTACATCGCCACCGAGAAAGCGCGCAGCGCCGCCATTGGCCGCCGCGAAACCAAGGGTTACGAGGACATGGTCAACGGCGGCCGTACGGCCTTTATCAGCGCACCGCTGGTTACTTCATTGGAAGGTGGCGTGCCGGTGCTGGTGGACGGCCAGGTGGTGGGCGCCGTCGGCGTGTCCGGGGTCAAGGCCGAGCAGGACGCGCAGGTGGCCAAGGCAGGTATTGCGGCCCTTCAAACATGCGGCGCAGCCGCCAACTGATGCCCTTCTCCCCTGGGAGAAGGTGGCACGAAGTGCCGGATGAGGGGCTTTTGCAACGCAGCCGCCAACTGATGCCCTTCTCCCTCTGGGAGAAGGTGGCACGAARTACCGGATGAGGGGCATTTGCAGCGCACCGCCATAACCCCTCACCCCCAGCCCCTCTCCCAAAGAGAGAGGGGAGCGAATAGACAGGAGAACAGAAAATGACCGAACGCGTGCAATGTCAGCGCCTGCAGGTAGCCGCCGAGCTCAAGCAGTTCATCGAACACGAAGTGCTGCCCGGCAGCGGTATCGAGGCTGCGGCCTTCTGGAGCGGTTTCGACGCGCTGGTGCACGATCTGGCGCCACGCAACCGTGCACTGCTGGCCGAGCGCGACCGCCTGCAGACCGAGCTGGATGCATGGCATCGCGCCAATCCCGGCCCGATCCGCGACATGAACGCTTACCGTGCCTTCCTCGGCACCATCGGCTATCTGCTGCCACAGCCGGAGAAGGTCAAGGCAACCACCGCCAACGTCGACAGCGAAATCGCCACCCAGGCCGGCCCGCAGTTGGTAGTGCCGGTTATGAATGCACGTTACGCACTCAACGCTGCCAACGCTCGCTGGGGCTCGCTGTACGACGCGCTGTATGGCACCGATGCGATCAGTGAAGAGGGAGGCGCCAGCAAGGGGCCCGGCTATAACGAAGTGCGCGGCGCCAAGGTGATCGCCTTCGCCCGCGCCTTCCTCGATCAGGCGGCGCCGCTGGCCAAGGGCTCGCACGCCGACGCCAGCGCCTATGCCGTAGTCGCCGGCCAGTTGCAGGTCACCCTGAGCAGCGGCGCGCAGACCTCCCTGGCGCAGCCAGAGAAATTCGTCGGCTTACTGGGCGATGCGGCCGCACCGAGCGCGGTGCTGCTGAAGAACAACGGCCTGCACTTCGAGATCCAGATCGACGCGAGCAGCCCCATCGGCCGCACCGACGCAGCGGGCGTCAAGGACGTGCTGATGGAAGCGGCGTTGTCGACCATCATGGACTGCGAGGATTCGGTGGCCGCCGTCGACGCCGCTGACAAGGTGGTGATCTACCGCAACTGGCTGGGCCTGATGAAAGGTGACCTGGCCGAGGAGCTGGACAAGGGCGGCAAGCGCATCACCCGCCGCCTCAACCCGGATCGCACTTACACCGGCGCCGACGGCAGCGAACTGACCCTGCACGGTCGCTCGCTGCTGTTCGTGCGCAACGTCGGCCACCTGATGAGCAACCCGGCCATCATCGATGGCGAAGGCCATGAGATTCCCGAAGGCATCCTCGATGCCGTGGTCACCAGCCTGATCGCCCTGCATGACCTCAAGCGTCGTGGCAACTCGCGCACCGGCAGCGTCTATATCGTCAAACCAAAAATGCACGGCCCGTTCGAAGTGGCCTTCGCCAACGAGCTGTTCGGTCGCGTCGAACAGTTGCTGGGCATGCCGGCCAACACGCTGAAGATGGGCATCATGGACGAGGAGCGGCGCACCAGCGTCAACCTCAAGGCCTGCATCGAGGCCGCCAGCGCGCGCGTGGCCTTCATCAACACCGGTTTTCTCGACCGCACCGGTGACGAGATGCACACCGCCATGGAGGCCGGCGCCATGCTGCGCAAGGGCGATATGAAATCCAGCGCCTGGATCCAGGCTTACGAGCGCAACAACGTGCTGGTCGGCCTGGCCTGCGGGCTAAGGGGCAGGGCGCAAATCGGCAAGGGTATGTGGGCCATGCCGGACCTGATGGCGGCCATGCTCGAACAGAAGATCGGCCATCCGAAAGCCGGCGCCAACACTGCCTGGGTGCCCTCGCCGACCGCTGCCGTGCTGCACGCCCTGCACTACCACAAGATCGACGTGCAGGCGGTGCAGAGCGAGCTGGAGCTGATCGACCTGGCCAGTCAGCGCGACAGCCTGCTGAATGACCTGCTCAGCGTACCGGTCAGCGCCGAACGGCCCTGGAACGCCAGCGATATCCAGCAGGAACTGGACAACAACTGCCAGGGCATCCTCGGTTACGTGGTGCGCTGGGTCGAGCAGGGCGTGGGCTGCTCCAAGGTGCCGGATATCCACAACGTCGGCCTGATGGAAGACCGCGCCACATTGCGGATTTCGGCTCAGCACATCGCCAACTGGCTGCACCATGGCGTGGTCAGCGAGGCCCAAGTGCGCGAGACGCTGCAACGCATGGCGCAGGTGGTCGACGGACAAAATGCCGGCGATCCGGCCTACCGGCCAATGGCACCGGGCTTCGAGAAATCCCATGCCTTCCGTGCCGCCAGTGACCTGGTGTTCAAGGGCCGCGAGCAGCCGTCCGGCTACACCGAGCCGCTGTTGCATGCCTGGCGTTTGCGTTTCAAAGAGGAGGTTTGAGCATCTCACCGATCATGTAGGAGCGGCGCCCCGCCGCGAAGCAGGAGAAAAGCTTCGCCCCGGGCGGGGCTCCTACACAAGGGGGTTAACAACCGTGGATGGCTCTTGACGCCTCCACGGAGCAGTAGCAAGCCCTGACGGTTTCTGACCGTCGGGGCTTTCGAGCATGAGCGCGACGATGGGGGCTCCCTGCCGTCGTAGCTCGCGGAAAGGTCGGTGCCGTGGCGCCCGGCCCTTCCAGATGCGTGGCGCCGGGTGTCCCCGGAAAATTGTGGTTCACAAGAAAAAGAAGGAACCAACCCATGAGTCAAACGCTGCTGTCCATCCTGGCCTTCGTGCCACTGGTGCTAGCGGGTGTACTGCTGATCGGCTTTCGCTGGCCAGCCAAGTACGCGATGCCGCTGGTGTTCGTCCTCACCGCCGTGATCGGCCTGCTGGCCTGGGACATGTCCCTCAACCGGGTCATTGCCTCCAGCCTGCAGGGGCTGATTCTCACAGCCTCGATCCTGTGGATCATCTTCGGCGCGATCCTGCTGCTGAACACCCTCAAGCACTCCGGAGGTATCTCGGCGATCCGCCGGGGCTTCTCCAATGTCAGCCCGGATCGCCGCGTGCAGGCGCTGATCGTCGCCTGGCTGTTCGGTTGCTTCATCGAGGGCGCTTCCGGTTTCGGCACCCCGGCTGCCGTGGCCGCACCGCTGCTGGTAGCCCTGGGCTTCCCGGCACTGGCCGCGGTGGTGCTGGGGATGATGGTGCAGTCCACACCTGTCTCCTTCGGTGCGGTCGGTACGCCGATTCTGGTGGGTGTCGGCGCCGGCCTGGATAGAACCGGCATCACCGAACAACTGGTGGCCACCGGCAGCACCTGGGAAACCTTCTTCCACCTGATCTACTCGCGAGTGGCCATCACCCACGGCCTGATCGGTCTGCTGATGCCGTTGATCATGGTGATGATCATGACGCGCTTCTTCGGCAAGAATCAGAGCTGGAAGGAAGGCCTGGCCGTCGCACCGTTCGCCATCTTCACCGCCTTTGCCTTCTCCCTGCCGTACATGGCTGCCGGCGTGTTCCTCGGCCCGGAATTCCCCTCGATGATCGGCGCTCTGGTCGGCCTGGCCATCGTGGTGCCGGCCGCCAAGGCCGGCTTCCTGCTGCCGAAGGAAACCTGGGACTTCGCTGATCCCAAGGACTGGCCGTCCGACTGGATGGGCAAGATCGAGATGAAGCTCGACGAGGTGGCCGGCAAGGCGCCGATCTCCGTCCCCATGGCCTGGGCGCCCTACCTGTTGCTCGCCGTGTTCCTGGTGATCTCGCGTACCTTCCCTGAGGTGAAGGCAGCCCTGATGAGCCTGAGTTTCGGCTGGAAGGATATCCTCGGTGAAACCGGCGTATCCGGCACCATCGAGCCGCTTTTCCTGCCGGGTGGCATCCTGTGCATGGTGGTGCTGGTGACCTTCTTCCTGCACCGCATGCGCTTGCCCGAGCTCAAGGCGGCAGTGAGCGAGTCGAGCAAAACCCTGCTCGGCGCCGGCTTCGTGTTGATCTTCACCATTCCCATGGTGCGTATCCTGATCAACTCGGGCGTCAACGGCAGCGACCTGATGTCGATGCCCGTGGCCATGGCGCAACTGGTGGCCGACAGCGTCGGCGGCGTGTATCCATTCTTCGCGCCGGCGGTCGGCGCACTGGGCGCCTTCATCGCCGGCTCCAACACTGTGTCCAACCTGATGCTGTCGCAGTTCCAGCTCAACGCGGCGGAGCTGATCGGCGTGTCCGGGGCGATGATGGTGGCGGTGCAGTCGGTCGGTGCAGCGGCGGGCAACATGATCGCCATCCACAACGTGGTGGCGGCATCAGCGACCGTTGGCCTGCTCGGACGCGAAGGCATCACCCTGCGCAAGACCATCCTGCCGACGCTCTACTATCTCGCCATGGCCGGCGTGATCGCGCTGGTGGCGATGTATGGCATGGCGCTGACCGATCCACTGATGAGCAGTCGCTGACGTCTGGCGGGTCGCGCACTGCACGACCCGCCTTTGGTTGGCCACTGGCTGGCGGCGATTGCCGCCGGCCGGCTTGGCGCATCAGTGCAATTGCGGTAGCTTGCGTCGCGCAACACCGTGAGATTGGCCTGAGGTTTTTATGAAAAAGTGGCAATGCGTGGTCTGTGGACTGATTTACGACGAGAGCCAGGGCTGGCCGGATGACGGCATCGCTCCCGGCACCCGCTGGGAAGACGTGCCAGAAGACTGGCTATGCCCTGACTGCGGCGTCGGCAAGATGGATTTCGAGATGATCGAGATCGGCTGATCACGCCTGGTTTTCACAAAACGGCGACCCGAGGGTCGCCGTTTTCGTTTGCCGCGACGCCCCGCAGGGTGCGCCGCGCGCACCTCGAGTCGCCAGCACAACAGCCGGTGCGCACAGCACACCCTACGCAGGACAGCCCGTACCCAGCCGCAGGTGCACAGGTGCAGAAAAAATCGCCAGCGCCATTTAATTAGCGCCATAAGCCGGTCGCCCTTCACTTACAGCAGGCAATCACAGCCAGCTTCACTCAACTGAAGGAATTATCATCATGGCTCTGTCGATTCATACCAACTACTCCTCGCTGATCACCCAGACCAACCTGGGCAAGACCAACAACGCCCTGAGCACCAACCAGCAGCGTCTGGGCACTGGCCTGCGCATCAACTCCGCTGCCGACGACGCCGCCGGCCTGCAGATCGCTACCCGTCTGAACGCCCAGTCGCGCGGCATGGACGTGGCCATGCGCAACACCAGCGACGCGGTATCGCTGCTGCAGACCGCCGAAGGCGCCTTCAGCGAAATGACCGATATCGTTCAGCGCATGAAAGACCTCGCCACCCAGTCCTCCAACGGCACCAACGCCCAGGCTGACCGTGACGCCCTGCAAGCCGAATACGACGAGCTGGGTAAAGAGCTGGCCAACATCATGACCAACACCAGCTACGCTGGCGATGCCCTGTTCGGTCTTGACGGTGCTACCGGCAAGTTCGGTGCCGCCGCCGTGACCTTCCAGATCGGCGCCACCACTGCCGAAACGCTGGAACTGGACGCTACGACTCAGTCCGCTGCCCTGGGTACCGCCCTGGACGGCCTGTCCAGCAACTACACCACCCCAGGCACTGCCGGTACCGAAATCGCCACCGCCGCTGGCGCCAACACCATGATCGACACCATCAACACCGCTCTGGACGACATTGGCGCCATGCGTGCTGCCTTCGGTGCCAACATCAACCGCCTGAACCACACTGCCAACAACCTGGCCAACATGAAGGACAACACCGACATGGCCAAGGGTCGCATCATGGACGCCGACTTCGCCAAGGAAAGCGCCAACATGAGCAAGAACTCCATGCTGATGCAGTCGGGCATCTCCATGCTCAAGCAAGCCGGCCAGATGCCGGGCATGGTCATGTCCCTGCTGGGCTGATCCCGCGTCATCCAGGCGCAAGGGATTGCGCCGCTTCCCCCCCAACGCCCCGCTCCAGCGGGGCGTTTCTTGTTGCCTCCGGCCACCGCTCCATCCCGTCTTATCAGGCACGTTGATCAACTGTCATCAAACCGAGACATGATCGATGCGGCTTCGGCGAATCTCGGCGATATCGTCGACTTCACCCACAGACTGGCTAGTATTGAGCAAGCGCCCCCAGCGAACGGCAACCTGCCTCCAGCAACAAGCAGCTGGCACAAGACTTGCCAGTGCATTTCCCTGGCGCCAGAATGCCGACCGTCTGTCGCCGGGAAATTTCCCGCATGGAATTGCCGCTCGTCTCAAGGACCGCATGAACACCAGCCCCGAAACCCCGCTAGCCGAGCCGGAAAGCAACATTACGTGCCTGATAATCAAGACCGGGCGCAGCGATTGTTACGCGCACTTCTATCCGGCGCTGTATCAGCTGACCCTGGTAAAGAGCGGCATCGAAGAGAAGATCGATCTTGGCTATTCCGGTAGCCGCCTGCTCGAGCGTTTGCTGCAGGAGCCCGGCGAAGTGGTTTCGCGCGAGGAACTGATGAGCCATGCCTGGGCCGATCGGGTTGTCGGCCAGGGCAGCCTCAACCAGCAGATCTACACCCTGCGCCAGGTGCTGGGCGACGAAAAGAGCCGCGAGATCATCCAGACCCTGCCGCGCCGCGGTTATCTGCTAAACCCCAACTATCTGGTCTATCCGCCGAGCATTGACGACATCGGCGCTGTCAGCGAACCCCTCGACACGCCGGCGCCGCAGCCAGCGTTTCTGCGCCGCCACAGCCGTCAGCGGGCATCCTGGCTGATGCTGCTGAGCCTGTTCAGCATCGTCGGTATCGCCTTGTTCGCGGCGCTGTACACGATCAGCCAGCCCGAAGATCTGCACAGCAGCGAAATGAACCTGGGCCCACTTCAGGTGCGCTACATCGATCAGGACCCGCACAGACTGCAGCAGCTGATTCTGCAGACTCACGGCCTGACCAGCAGGCTTACGGTACTGGCCAGCAAACCGGCCAACCTGGTGCTGAGCCTGCGCGGCGGTTTCTATGAACTGCTGTGCTTGCAGGCCAACGGTGGTGCACGCTCGCTGATGTTGCACGAAAGCCAGCTGAATCAGGTGGCCGATGCCCAACTGAGCAGGTGCCTGCCATGAGCCAGGGCAAACAGTGCGGTATCAGCGGCGGCTGGTTGCTGACCATGCTCGCCACGGCCCTGGCGATGCTGCTGAGCATGCTCGTGCTGTGGCTGAACTTCATCTCCAGCGCCGAACTCGACGGTCGTTACCAGTCCACCGGCCAGGTGCATCTGAGCAACGGTCAGGTCCTGGAGATCAGCCACAGCCTGCAGGTCAACCATGGTCGTTTCTATGCCATGACCCGGCAGGGCGACAGCATCCTGGAGACCTCGGGCGTGGTGGAGTACGGCTTCCTCGGCAACTACCGGCTGCGCGTCGAAGACGGCCAGGTCACCGGGCTGGCCAGCGAAATCGACGACGAACTGGTGTTCAACCTGCTCTATGGCCGACACAAGGGTTCGACCATTCGCCTGACCAGCTTCGACGGCTGTCTCTATGCGCTGGAGACTCGGCAGATCTACTGCCCGGCACGTAATCTGTAGAGCGAGGCGGGTCACGACTCAGGACTCCGGCGCGCTGAGCTGCGCACCCTCGGCGCGGTACTCCACGCGCACCTGGGCCTCGCCGAACAACTCGCGGTACAGGCCTTCGGCCTGACTGGTCAGCAACAGCAGCTCGATACGTCGATTGGCACCGTTCTCCGGATCCTTCGGCAACAAGGGCATGCCATCCGCTTGAGCGGTGACCTGCAACACGGTGCCGGGCGGCAGACCGGCCTCGACCATCACGTTGCGTGCACGCAGTGCGCGATCGCCGGACAGGTTCCAGTTGTTATAGCCACCGACGACACCACGATAGGGCGTGGCATCGGTGTGGCCGCTGATGATCAGGTGATTGTCGACCTTGGCCAGAATGGCGGCCAGACGCTCGAGCAGTCTGGCGAAATGCGGGTCCAGCCGTGCACTGCCGCGGCTGAACATGAAGCGCTGGGCATCGTCCTTGATCAGGATACGCAACCCCTGCGGCACCACCTGCACTTCGATATTGGCCTCGGCATCCAGTTGCAGCGCCAGCGCCTCCATCAGCTTGGCCAGATCCTGCATCTGCTGCGACTCGGCATAGTGCGGTCGACGGGCGGGCCCAGGCTGGCCATCACCGAGTTCAGCCCCCGGATCCTCCTGGGGAGTGCGCGCCTGGTTTTCCCGGTCCTGGCGTGGGCTGACCTGCACCGGCACACCATCGAGGTCCAGCGGCGTGGTGCTGGTGCCATCGAAGATGCCGGCACCACCATCGACCAACGGGTTGTTCAGCATGTCGGCATTGGCACGACTGGCGTCCTGGGTCTGCGGCTGGATGATCCACAGCACCATGAACAGCGCCATCATGGCCATGGTGAAATCGGCGAAGGCTACCTTCCAGGCACCGCCATGCCCGTCGTGGCCACCCTTCTTGCTACGACGTTTGATGATGATTTCATGGCCTTCACCGGCACGCGGTTTCATGCCGCATCCCTTTCATCTTCGTAACGGTTGACCCAGATCTCCAGCTGCTTGAACGCCGGCTTGACGTCCTGTTCGATCAGCTTGCGCCCGGCGTCCACCGCCAGCAGCGTGGGCTTGCCGGCAACGTGAGCGACCAGGGTGGTGCGCACGCATTCGAGTGCCGACATCTCGGTCTTGATGCACTGGCCCATGGCGCTGGACAGTGGATCCATCACGCAGTAGCACATGAAGATGCCGAGGAAGGTGCCCACCAGCGCCGCCGCCACGTGGGCACCGATTTCGGCCACCGAACCGCCGATGTTGCCCATGGTGATGACGATGCCGAGGATCGCCGCGAGAATGCCGAAGCCCGGCATGGCCTCGCCGATCTTGTGCAGCGAGCGCGACGGCTGCATCAGCACATGCTCCATCGCCTCCAGCTCCTGCTCGAGGAAGCCTTCGAGCTCGTGGGCGCTGATCTTGCCCATGGCCATCAGCCGGAAGTTGTCGGCGATGAAGGCCATCAGGTTCTTCTCCTGACGGATCAGCGGGTACTTGGCGAACAGTTCGCTCTGCTCGGGCTCCTCGATATGCGCGTCGAGCACCTTGAGGCCGCCGACATCGACCATCTCCAGCAGCTCATAGAGCATCATCAGCAACTGGCGCTGGAATTCCTCGCCGCGCTTCTTGTAGACGAACACGCCTTTGATCTGATGCAGCATCTCGATCAGCACGTCCTTGGGATTGGCCACCACCAAGGCGCCAAAGCCCGCGCCGATGATGATGATCACCTCGGCCGGCTGCCAGAGCATGGCCAGCTCGCCATGGGCCATGACGTAGCCACCGAGCACGCAGGCGACGATGATCAATGCACCTAATAACTTCTGCACCCTAGCCTCTCTCGTTCAGGTAGCGACTGGCCTTGGCGATCGCCTGCTTGCTCAGCTGGCAGACGCGCGCGTCGCTCAGCTCCAGCACCAGGGCGATTTCCTTGAGGCTCAGCTCATGTTGGTAGTAAAGGGTCAGCACCAGTCGTTCGCGCTCGCTGAGCTGGCTCAGCGCCTGAGTCAGCAGGCGCTCCTTGAGCACGCGGTCCTCGACCGCACTGCTGCCACAGGCAAAGCCCTCGTGACCGTTCTGCAGCAACTCATCGAGGCTTTCGATCGCTTCGCAGGCATCGGCCTGGAGAAACTCCTGGTAATCCTTGCTACTGATCCCGGTCGCCTGGAGGATTTCCTCCTCCTGCGGCACACGACCCAGTTGCCGCGCCAACTGGCGAATGGCGTCGCGAATCCTGTGGGTCTGCTGGCGTACCTGGCGCGGGCGCCAGTCCTGGCGGCGCAGTTCATCGAGAATCGCGCCACGTATGCGCAGCGCGGCGAAACGACCGAACTGCTCGTCCGGCGTGCCGTAGCGGCGCAGGCATTCGAGCAAGCCCATCAGGCCGATCTGTTCCATATCTTCGCGGTCGAGTACCTGGTTGGCCTGCAACGCCAGCTGACTGACGATGCGCTTGACCAGCGGCAGGTACTGCAACAGCCACTTCTGCTCGGCCCCTGGGGCGAACAGCGCAGCCCCGCCCTGTTCGGCGGCGTAGCGGTAGTCAATGGCGCAGTTGGCGTTCATGGCGACGGTACCTACTGGACGATCAGTTTGCTGACCAGCACGTTGGCGAACGGCATCGCCAGCTTCTTGCTGGCGAAGTCATCGAACAGCGCGCTTTCCAGCGTGCTCTGCAACTCTGGAATGGGCATGCCACGCAGCTTCTCGAAGGTCATGGCAGAGAGGTGGGCGACCACCGAGTTGCGCACCATCGGGTCGATCTGCTCGAGCTTCTTCGGATCGGTTTCGAGGTCGGCCTGCAGCACCAGATCGAGCACGAAGTAATGCTCGCGGTTCTCCCCCTTCAGGCTGACGATGACCTTCTCGATGGGAAAGAAACGGTACTCGCTGGTCGCCTCTTCCGCCGCAGCGCCACCGGCAGACAGGCCGAGCACAGGCTGGCCCGATTGCATCGAGCGCAGCGTGGCGTAGTTGAAGACGGTGCCGCCGATCACCACCAGGGTGTTGAAGATAAGCAGCAGCAGGATGATGCGCGGCATGGTCATGGTTGGTTCTCGATCCACTTGCAAAGGGTTAAACGGTGACCAGCACGTCGCTGGTGGAATCCGGGTTGCCGCGTTCGCGGGTCGGCGTGGTGAGGCTGGCGGCCTGCACCGGCTCTTCGCCCTGCCAGGCCTGGCGTGGCTGGCCTTGCTGACGACCGCCCTGAGCATCGGCGGAGACCTGCACGTTGACTTGCACGAAGTTCTGCCCGACCAGCTCCTGACGCAGACGCTCGCTGGTCTGCTGCAACAGGCGGGCGACATCGGCGTTGGCAGCCGAGAGCTGCACACTGAGGCGGCCCGATTCATGGCTGAGGAAAATTTCCAGGCTACCCAGCTCCAGCGGGTCGAGGCGGATGGTGGCGTTCTGTATGCGCTGGTTGATCTGCAGCTCCACATGCTCGCGCAGGCTGGCCAACATCTGCTCGCCCCACTGCGTCTGCGGCGCATGCGGCTTGAGCGGCCGCTCGGCAGTCATTGGCGTAGCAGTCGCGGCAGAGGAAGTGGCGGTGCCGGGAATCGCTCTATCTGCATCCGTGCTGACACTGGCCAGGCGTTCGAGATCGGTCGTCTCGATGACTTCACTCGCCATCGCCGGCGCTGCCGTCTGTATCGCAATCTCGGCTGCCATCTGCGGCACGGGCGCAGCTACCTGGGACGACAACGCTTGCTGGCTGAGCGCGGCAGCGCTGGCGCTGTGCGACGGCTGGGCTGGCAACTGCTCACGCGGTTGCAGCTGCGCCTGGCTGAGGAACTCGGCCGGCAACGCCACGGGCTGCTCGAGCGGCTCCGGGCCGTCCTGCAGCGATTGCTCAGGTGCTTCACGCGCCTCGATACGCACCGTCTGCTGGTCCAGTACGCTGGCCAGCCACTGCTCGGCATCCGCTTCGCTGAGGGTGAACTTCACCGCAGTAGCGTCTTCATCCAGTGGCGCCTGTCGCTCGGCGGCGGTGAACGCCTGCACGGCCATCTGCAGATCGAACGGCGGAGTCTCACCGCCAGCGCTCCGAGCCTGGGCAAACCCGGCCGGCAGGTTTTGCCCGACGGAGTCACTCAGGTTGACCTGAGCATTGGCATTGATCAGTTGCAGCACCTTTTATCTCCCACCTTGATACAGATCGACGCGCATGTAAGCGCTGCGCCCTTCGGCGTATTCCAGGTGCATCAGCAGTAGCCGACGCACCCGTTCGCACTCTTCGGCGCAGGCGATACGCGCCTGTCCGTGCAACTGCTGCAATTGCCCTTTGGCCTCACGCACCTCGTCGCTCAAGCTGGGCATCCCGGCCAGCAGCTGCAGGCAGGAACGGATCACCGCATCGATCTCGCCGATCCGCGTCCAGTCAGCCTGCTCCAACGCCTGCGCCAACTGCGCGTGCAGTTGCTGCAGCGCGCGCAGTTCACTTGCGTGTTGCATTCACGCCTTCCCAGCCTTCGCGCAGCACACCGAGCAGGCCGACCACTTCGTCCAAGCCTTCCAGCGAGAGGCTGACGCTGACATCGGAGAGGCGATAGATGCAGTAGTCGTAGAGCCGCGCCAGGCCCTGCACCAGCTCGCCGCCGTTCTCGTAATCGAGGGCACCATTGAGGCCGCCCAGGATGTTCAGGCATTTCTCCAGGGACTGGCCCTTCTGCTGGTAACGCTTGCCTTCGATATGGCCACGGGCACGCGCCAGCTCATCGAGCAGACCGTCGAACAGCACCAGCACCAGTTCGTAGGGAGAGGCCGCAGCGGCGCGCGCCTCGAGGTCCACGGTGCGATAGCTGTCGTAACTTTCGTTGAGGTTGTAGGCACTCATCAGAACATTCCGTAGGTCTGCTCCATCGCCGCCATGGTCTGCATGAGACCGGTGTACTGACGGAGATAGCGGCTGTAGTGGGAGTCGTACTGCTTCTGGATGGTGTCGAACTGCTGATCGACACGGCGCAGCTGGGTATTGAGGGTGTCCTTGCGATTGGTCAGCAGGCCGCCGGCGCTGCTGGTGTAGAGCGCCAGGTTCTTGTCCAGGGTGTCGAGCAGGTTGCCCTTGTCGGTGAACAGCTTCTCGAAGCCTTCCGGGTTGGCCGCAATGGCCTTCTCGAAGCGGGCGTTGTCGATGCTCAGCTTGCCGTTGCGGTCGGCGGCGATACCGAACTCGGTAAGGCTCACGCCGCCGAAGGAGGTGCGCACCAACTGGTTGAGCATGCCCTCGATGGCGCGCACGCTGGCATCACCGGCCAGAGGCCCGCGACCGCCACTCTCGCCACCGCTGGAGGTGAGCGAGTCGAAGCTGCTCATCAGGGCGTTGAAGGCGCTGACGAAGGCCTGTGCCTTCTCCTTGGTGGCTTTCTGGTCCTGACCGACCTCCATGGTCAGCGGCGCGTCACCGCTCTTGTGCGCCTTCGTGAAGGTCAGGCTGACGCCATCGATGACGTTGTCGAAGGTGTTACTGGTGCTGGTCAGTTCGATACCGCTCTCGCCGCCCAGGCGCACGATGGCATCCTTGGCGACCGACAGCTCCTGACGACCCGCCACCGCCCCCTCGAAGGCGGCGTTGCCAGTGGCGCTCAGGCTGATGGCCTGGTCGGCGCCGGTCTTCTCGCTGGTCAGCACCAGGTTGACCTGGCCATTGCTGCGCACCAGGGTCGCCTTGACGCCATTGTTGTCGGTCGCGCCGTTGATGGCTGCGGCCAGTTCGTCGAGCGTGGCGGCGGCGCTGAGGTCGATATTGAACGCGTCACCGCCCTGACCGATGGTCAGGCTGCCGCTACCGAGGTCGCTGTCCTGCAGCCCTTGCAGGGCAACCTGGCTCTTGCTGGCCAATTGCTGAACGAAAAAATCGTAACTGCCGGCCACGGCCTTGGAGCCCACCGTAGCGCTGGCATAACCCTCCTGGCTGAAGCTCGCACTGTTGACCAGCATGCTGCTGCCGGCCAGCTTGAGGCCGCTGGCAGCCGTCTTGAAGGCCTTGAGCGCGGTATCCAGGCTGGTCAGGGCACCAAGCTGCGCCTTATAGGCGGCCTGGTTGCGGTTGGCCTTGGCCAACTGGCCCTGAACTTCGTATTGGGCCAGTTGGGTCGCCATGCTTTGAACGTAATCTGAATCGATAGCCATAGTCGGACACCCGTTTTCCTGTGAGATAGCAATAGCGGTGCCAACAGCTGAAACCCCTGATTTAGAGGGCTTTAGGCGTTCCGCCAGGTGAAAGATCCTTTCCGCTTGCACACTGCTGAACGACGAGCGGAAGGCCAACTTCCGCCTGCGTCACGCAGACGGCGGACGTACCGATTACAAAGGCGACAGCACAGGGGTGTGACTTAAGGAAAACGCCGCAGAGCGTCTGGTGCATCAATGGCAAACCACAGCCTCAGCCGCAGTCGTGGTGCGCGCGGCGCACCCTACCGATACCGATGAGCCCCAAGGTGCGCACATACCCCGTAGGGTGCGCCATGCGCACCGGCGGCACGGCGCAACAACGGAAACCCCAGCAATGCGCGAGCGCGCGACAGGGTTGCGCCGGGATTTTCGGGGAAGAGTGCAGCCGGCTGGCTTTACCGCGCTATTCGCCGCCGACGGCGAAGTTCGGCAGGCTGTTGACCGGCTGACGGAAGTTGAAGGGAATGGACTCGACGGCCAGACCGACATTGCGCTGCACCACGAAATGCAGGTGCGGGCCGGTGCTGTTGCCGGTATTGCCGGAGCGCGCCAAGCGGCTGCCGGTTTCCACCCGCTGGCCTTCACGCACGGCGACCGAACCCTTCATCAGGTGCAGGTAAACGCCCATGGTGCCGTCGTCATGCAGAATGCGCACGAAGTTGCCGGCCGGATTATTGCCGCGGCCGCTCTGCTGGTTCTCGGTCTTCACCACCACACCACCGCGCGCGGCGACGATGGGCGTTCCCTCGGGCATGGCGATGTCCACCGCATAGCGGCCCTTGGGTGTGAAATGGCTGTAGGTGCCATTGGCGCCCTGGGTCTGACGGAACGGACCGCCACGCCAGGGCAGCGGATAACGGTGGATGCTCGGCTGCAGACGCGGATCACCGAGGGCGTAGCGCAACCTCGGCTTGTAGCGCAGCGGCTTGGATACATCTTGTGGGGCGAGGGTGGCCAGGCGGATATTGCTACGCGGTGGCAGCACCCAGCGAATCGGTTTGTCCGGCGCACCGACGGCGTTCTGTACCTGCTCCAGCTTCAGTTCGATTTCAACCGGGGCGTACAGGTCATTGCGAATCAGCAGGGTCTCACCGGCTTCGTGCTTCTTGGTTTCCAGCTTCACCTGATTGTCCAGGCGCTCGACCATGCGGTCGTTGAACACGAACACCTGCGCGCCAGGCGCAGCCTGGTCGCTATAGGTCACCACGCCGTTCTTGTCGACGTACTTGTAGATGGTCAGCGCAGCGGCCTGGCCGTGAAAGGCCAACAGACTGCAGAGAATAATCAGACGCCCTAGCATAACGACTCGGATCTTATGGCTTTTTGATATCCGGGTTAGCAAGACTAGCAGCGCAACACGGTGCGCGCGAGAGACCGACCGTCAGGCTGTGAACCGGCTCACCGCCGCCGGTCGGGTAGCCACCGTCGACGCTGCGAATTCTGTGGCGGGCTGCCGGGCGGATGAAAACCAACGCGCACGTGCCGTTCAGGCACCGGGACTGAAATGCTTCTGCGCGGTGCCACGGGCGATCAGCCGCGACAGGTAGTCGAGCTTCTGCGGGTCGCGGTCGACGAAGCGAAAAGTCAGTTGCAGCCATTCGCTGTCGGGCTTGGGTTCGAATGCCGCCACCGCGTGCAGGTAACCATTGAGCCGCGCGGTTTCCGCGGCTTCGCCCTGTTCCAGGTCGAGCACCGCACTCTCCAGCACCTGCGGCAGCTGCTCGGTGCGCTTGACCACCAGCAATGCCTCCTTGAGGCTCAGCGCCTTGATCACGCAGGCCATGCTACCTACCGGTAAACGCAGCTGCCCCTGACCACGACCGGCCGGCGACTTGCTTGCGGCGGCCGGGGCAGGTGCCGCACTCGGCGCGGCAGGGGCCGGCGTGGGCGCACTGGGCTTTACCACCTCCGCCTTGCCGCCGGTGAGTGCGGCCAGCGAGTCGTTGGCGAAGCCACCCGTGCTCAGCATCTTCGGCGGCGCACTGGACATCAGCGCCTGCAGCTTGCCAGCCCGTTGCAGGGCCTTTTTGACCTTGGTCACCAGCTGTTCGTTGGAGAATGGCTTGCCGATGTAGTCGGAAACACCGGCCTGGATCGCCTGCACCACGTTCTCCTTGTCACCACGGCTGGTCACCATGATGAAGGGCGTGGTTTTCAGGTTGTCCTGCTCGCGGCACCAGGTCAGCAGTTCGAGGCCGGACATCTCCGGCATTTCCCAGTCGCAGAGGATCAGGTCGACCACCTGACGGTTCAACATCTGCTGGGCCTTGCGGCCATTGATCGCTTCCTCGATCTGTACGCCGGGGAAATTATCGCGCAGCCCTTTCTTGACCAGATCACGGATAAAGGTCGCGTCATCCACCACCAGCACACTGACTTTGCTCATCGGCCACTCCTGTACGAATGGCAGTAAGCATAGTCATGGCCAGTGGCCTAAGGCCAACGGAAAACGCCAGACACGCAACAAATCGCGCTAACGAAACGGCCCGGGAAGTCCCGGGCCGTCAGCACGAAGCAGGCGTCAGTCGTTGGACTTGCCCTCGACCTCTTCACGCATGCGGGTCAGGCCGATATGGCGCACATCGGTGCCACGCACCAGATAGATCACCAGTTCGGCGATGTTGCGCGCATGATCGCCGATGCGCTCCAGCGAGCGCAGCGCCCAGATCACGTTGAGCACGCGGGAGATCGAACGCGGATCTTCCATCATGTAGGTGACCAGCTCGCGCAACGCGGTCTTGTACTCGCGGTCGACGGTCTTGTCGTACTGCGCCACCGACAGGGCCAGGTCGGCATCAAAACGAGCGAAGGCGTCCAGCGCCTCCTGCACCATCTTGCGCACCTGATCGCCGATATGACGAACCTCGACATAGCCACGCGGCGACTCACCCTCTTCACACAGCTGGATGGCGCGCTTGGCGATCTTGGTGGATTCGTCACCGATGCGCTCGAGGTCGATCACCGACTTGGAGATGCTGATGATCAGACGCAGATCGGAAGCCGCCGGCTGACGACGGGCGAGGATGCGCACGCATTCCTCGTCGATGTTGCGCTCCATCTGGTTGATCTGGTCGTCGATCTCACGGACCTGCTGGGCCAGGCCGGAGTCGGCCTCGATCAGCGCGGTGACGGCGTCGTTGACCTGCTTTTCCACCAGGCCGCCCATGGCCAGCAGGTGGCTACGCACTTCTTCCAGCTCGGCGTTGAACTGCTGGGAGATGTGCTGGGTAAGGTTGTCTTTGTTGATCATGTTTCGCTCCGCGAAAGCTGCCAGCTTGGGTGGCCATGGTGCGCACAGCGCACCCTACACGTTGAGTTTCAGCTCTAAGGCCCTTGGAAAATGCTCTCTGGCGCGAAGGGCGCGCGCTGACAGTACGGCGCCCGACAAAGCCAGGGAGTATTTGCCATGGCCTTAGCCATAACGACCGGTGATGTAGTCTTCTGTCTGCTTCTTGGCCGGGTTGGTGAACAGCGTGTCGGTGTCACCGAACTCGATCAGCTTGCCCATGTACATGAACGCGGTGTAGTCGGAGACACGCGCCGCCTGTTGCATGTTGTGGGTGACGATGACGATGGTGTACTTGCTCTTGAGCTCGTAGATCAGCTCTTCGACCTTCAGCGTGGAGATCGGGTCGAGTGCCGAGCAGGGTTCGTCGAGCAGCAGCACTTCCGGCTGCACCGCCACGGTACGGGCGATCACCAGACGCTGCTGCTGACCGCCGGACAGACCGAGTGCCGAGTCATGCAGACGGTCCTTGACCTCATCCCACAGCGCCGCACTCTTCAGTGCCCACTCCACCGCCTCGTCGAGCACGCGCTTGCTGTTGATGCCCTGGATGCGCAGGCCATACACCACGTTCTCGTAGATGCTCTTGGGGAAGGGGTTGGGCTTCTGGAACACCATGCCCACGCGGCGACGCAGCTCGGCCACGTCCTCGCCCTTGCGGTAGATGTTGCGCCCGTCGATGTTGATCTCACCTTCCACGCGGCAACCGTCGACCAGGTCGTTCATGCGGTTGAACGTGCGCAGCAGGGTCGACTTGCCGCAGCCGGACGGGCCGATGAAGGCCGTCACGCGCTGACGCGGGATGTCCATCTTGACGTCGAACAGCGCCTGCTTCTCGCCGTAATACAGGTTCAGACCCGGCACTTCGATAGCCGTGGTCTCGTTGGCCAGGCTGAGGCTCTGCTTGTCGCGGCCGAGGGCGGCCATATCGATGCCGTGGGTATGGGTTTCGTGTTGCATAAACTCACTCCGTTCGTAGCTACAAGCTGCAAGCTGCGCGCCGGCGGCGCGCGACTCGTAGCTGCGTTAGTGATCCAGCGCCTTGTACTTCTCGCGCAGGTGGTTACGGATATAGACCGCAGTCAGGTTGAGCAGGGCGATAACGATCACCAGCAGCAGCGCCGTGGCGTACACCAGCGGACGCGCGGCCTCGACGTTGGGGCTCTGGAAGCCGACGTCGTAGATGTGGAAGCCCAGGTGCATGATCTTCTGGTCCAGGTGCAGGTAAGGGTAGTTACCGTTGAGCGGCAGGGTCGGCGCCAGTTTCACCACACCCACCAGCATCAGCGGCGCCACCTCACCGGCGGCACGTGCCACGGCGAGAATCAGGCCGGTCATCATCGCCGGGCTGGCCATCGGGATGACCACCTTCCACAGCGTCTCGGCCTTGGTCGCGCCGAGCGCCAGCGAACCTTCGCGCACTGCACGCGGAATCCGCGCCAGGCCTTCCTCGGTAGCGACGATCACCACTGGCAGGGTCAGGATCGCCAGGGTCAGCGAGGCCCACATCAGGCCTGGCGTGCCGAAGGTCGGCGCCGGCGCGGACTCGGGGAAGAACAGGCTGTCGATCGAACCGCCCAGCACATAGACGAAGAAGCCCAGGCCGAACACGCCGTAGACGATCGAAGGTACGCCGGCCAGGTTATTCACCGCGATGCGGATCACCCGGGTCAGTGCGCCCTGATGCGCGTATTCACGCAGGTAGACCGCCGCGATCACGCCGAACGGGGTAACGATCACCGCCATCAGCATGACCATCAGCACGGTGCCAAAGATCGCCGGGAAGATCCCGCCTTCAGTGTTGGCCTCACGCGGCTCGTCGCTGACGAACTCCCACAGTTTCATGGCGTAGAAACCGAGCTTGTCGAAAGTACCCATGGCATTCGGGCGGAAGGCCCGCACCACCTTGCCCAGAACGATATCGCTCTCGCGGCCGTCGCTGACACGCACGGTCATGCTGTCGCGGTTGAACTGCTGATAGAGCTCGACAATCTGCGCTTCCAGCACCTTGTAGTCGGCATCCAGTGCGGCACGGCGCTGATCCAGGGCGGCCTGGGCGGCGGCATCCAGCTTGCCCTGCAACTCCAGCTTGCGCCCCTCCAGACGGATTCGCTCGATGCCGTGATTGATCCGGCCAATGTCCTTCTTCTCCAGACGCGACAACTGAGCATGCAACTGATCAACACGCTCGATGCGCTTCTGCAGTTCGGTCCAGGCCGCTTCACCTTCGGCGACTATCTGGCCGTTCTCTTTGACGTTGACCAGGTAGCCATACATGTTGCCCCACTCACGGCGCTCCACCACCATCAGCTCGGCCGGCGTGCGCGGGTTGCTCAGCCACTCACCGATCACCCAGCTAAAGTCGGCACCAAACAGTTCACGGTTGCCCACCTTGAGCAACTCGCGAGTCATGAACTCGCCGCCTTCCTCGGCCACCGGCATACCGGCAGCGGCCAGGCGCGCGCGCGGCACTTCCTCGATCTGGGTGATCTCACCAGCCATCACCCGGGCTTCCTGGCCAGGCACTTGGTAGTCGGCCTCGATCACGTCGGCCGGCCAGAAGTGGCCCAGGCCACGGGTGGCGATGACCATCAGCAGGCCCAGGGTCATGATGATGGCGATGGCAACCGCGCCACCACTCATCCATACGCCCGGGGCGCCGCTCTTGTACCAGGACTTCAGGTTGTTCTGTTTCACGGCATCACACCTTGAATGAAATCATTCTTTACCTCCCCTCCCCCGCAAGCGGGAGAGGGGCCGGGGCAGAGGGTCCGTGCTGTTCACGCTACCCTCTCCCGCCCTGCGGGCACCCTCTCCCGGAGGGAGAGAGTCATCAGTTGGCCTGCTGCGCAGGCATGTCTTACAGGCTCGAGTACTTGACTCGCAGTCGCTGGCGAATCAGCTCGGCCAGAGTGTTCATCACGAAAGTGAACATCAGTAGCACCAGCGCGGCGAGGAACAGCACGCGGTAGTGGGTTCCGCCGACTTCCGACTCGGGCATTTCCACAGCGACGTTAGCGGCCAGGGTACGCATGCCCTCGAAGATGTTGATATCCATGATCGGCGTATTGCCGGTGGCCATCAGCACGATCATGGTCTCGCCCACCGCACGGCCCATGCCGATCATCAGCGCCGAGAAGATACCGGGGCTGGCAGTCAGGATCACCACGCGGGTCAGGGTCTGCCAGGGCGTCGCGCCGAGCGCCAGGGAGCCGAAGGTCAGGCTCTTCGGCACGCTGAACACGGCATCCTCGGCAATCGAGTAGATGTTCGGGATCACCGCGAAGCCCATGGCCAGACCGACCACCAGTGCGTTGCGCTGGTCGAACGGAATACCCAGGTCATTGGTCAGCCACAGGCGCATGTTGCCATCGAACAGCCAATTTTCCAGGTGACCGCTCATGTTCAAGGAAATCCAGCCCACAGCGATCACCACCGGGATCAGCAGCGCAGCCTCCCAGCCTTCGGGCACGCGGTGGCGAATGCTCTCGGGCAGCTTGGTCCACAGAAAGCCGGTGAGCAGAATGCCGACAGGTGTCAGCAACAACAGGCTGAAGATGCCGGGTAAGTGGTTTTCCAGGAACGGCGCGAGGAACAGGCCGGCGAAGAAACCGAGAATTACCGTCGGCAGGGCCTCCATCAGCTCGATCACCGGCTTGACTTTGGTGCGCATGCGCGGCGCCATGAAGTAGGCGGTGTAGATCGCCGCGGCGATGGCCAACGGAGCGGCCAGCAGCATGGCGTAGAACGCCGCCTTGAGAGTACCGAAGGCCAGCGGCGAGAGGCTCAGCTTGGATTCGAAGTCGGTGTTGGCGGAGGTCGACTGCCAGACGTAATCCGGCTCCGGGTAGCTTTCATACCAGACCTTGCCCCACAGCGAACTCCAGGAAATTTCCGGGTGCGGGTTATCCACCACGAAACGCTGCAGCGTGCCGTCCGACTCGACCAGCACACGACTGGCGCGCGGCGACAGGGCGGCAATGGCGCTGCCTTCGGCGACCTGCTGCTTGAGCAGGGTGCGGTGCGCGGTGCTGTGGAAAATGCCCAGCTGGCCGTCGGCATCCAGCGCCATGAAGCCCTTGCGACGCTCCTCGGGGAGGATCTGGGTGATGGCGCTGTTGCCCAGCTGGAAGCTGCGCACCGGCTGGAAGGTCGATTTACCGTCTGCATCGCGCACCATGAACCACTGCTGGATACCGCCCTTGGCGTCGCCCAGCATGATGGAGATGCCGCCCAGCAGGCTGGTGGCGCTGGTGATGCGATTGGAGGCGTCCTTGAGCAGTTCGTAGCGACCGTTGAGGCTGCGCTTGCGCAGATCGAAGACGTCGGCGGTGGACTCGCCATTGATCACGTACAGCCACAGCTGGCGCGGATCGAGGATCAGCTCCTGGATGGGGTCGGCGATCTGCGGCAGGTTGATGCGATCTTCGCCGAGGCTGACCTCGCCGGTGAACAGGTTCTCTTCGCGGCTCAGCGCGATCAGGTGCAACTCGCTGCCGGTAGAGCCGGCCAGCATCAGGGTGCCACTGTTGAGGTTCAGCGCCACATGTTCCAGAGGACGGCCCTGCGGGTCCAGCTGGATCGGCTGCTCACCGTAGGGAAAGTCGATCTGCGGCGCGATGATGCGCACGTTGTCCGGGTAGGTCACCTTGTAGTTGTGTTGCAGCACCAGTACCTGGCCGTTGGACAGGCCAAGGGCGACGCGGCGACTGCCCGGCTGGTCCTGGCTGACAGAGGCGACGCTGACGCCTTCGGCCAGCGGCAACTGCACGCGGCTCATCGCCTCGCCGTTTTTCAGGTTGAAGAACTGTACGCCACCTGCACGGTCCAGGCGCATGGCCACCTGGTTCTGCTCTTCCATGGCCAGCAGCAGCGGCGCCTGCGCCTCGGCCAGCCAGGCCGGTTGCTGGGCCTTGCGCGGGCTCATCTCGGCGCCCTGGAACATCGGCATCACCACATGGGCCAGGTAGAAGAAGATCAGGGTGATGGCGCCGAGCACAGCCAGACCACCGATGGAGACGTACCAGCGCGCCAGGCGATCCTTCAGCGCACGCAGGCGGCGCTTGCGTTGCAGGGCGGGGGTATTGAAGTCGATACCCAGGGGATTCTGTGATCGGTTCACGGATTCGTTTGCCAAGTCGTTCATGCGAGAAGTCTCTGCGCGGGCTTGATTGCAGCGCATGCGGCTGCCCAGGCTTGTCAATCTAACGGGCTTGTATGACAGAAAGGTTACAGCCAGCTGACATGACGAAGCCCGCCACTCCAAGGAGGGCGGGCCGCGTCGTTTACATCCTCTAGCGCGAAGCCAGGCTTACAGACCCAGTTCCTTCAGGGTCTTCTCGGCCACCTTGGCCGGCAGCGGGATGTAACCGTCCTTCATCACCACTTCCTGACCCTGCTTGGACAGCATCAGCTTGATGAATTCGGCGTCCAGCGGGCTCAGGGCCTGGTTCGGCGCCTTGTTGACATAGACGTAGAAGAAGCGAGCCAGCGGGAACTTGCCAGCCAGAGCGTTCTCTTCGTTGGCCTCGAAGGCTTCGCCACCCTTGGAAAGCGGTACGGCGCGGACGCTGGAGGTCTTGTAACCAATGCCCGAGTAACCGATGGCATTCAGGGTGCTGGAGATCGACTGCACCACCGAGGCCGAACCCGGCTGCTCGTTGACGTTGGACTTGAAGTCACCTTTGCACAGGGCTTCTTCCTTGAAGTAGCCGTAGGTGCCGGATACCGAGTTACGACCGAACAGCTGGATCGGCTTGCCAGCCCATTCGCCGGTCATGCCCAGATCACCCCAGGTGGTGATGTCCTTGGCGCCACCGCACAGACGGGTGCTGGAGAAGATCGCGTCAACCTGCTCGATGGACAGCGACTTGATCGGGTTGTCCTTGTGCACGAAAACAGCCAGGGCGTCGATGGCAACCGGCACGGCGGTCGGCTTGTAGCCGTACTTCTCTTCGAAGGCCTGGATTTCGCTGTCCTTCATCGGACGGCTCATCGGGCCCATGTTGGCAGTGCCTTCGGTCATTGCGGGTGGCGCAGTGGAAGAACCGGCGGCCTGGATCTGGATGTTGACGTTGGGGTAGTTCTTCTTGAACTCTTCTGCCCACAGGGTCATCAGGTTGGCCAGCGAATCGGAACCGACGCTGGACAGGTTGCCCGACACACCGGAAGTCTTTTCATAGGTCGGCAGAGCCGGGTCGACGGCGGCTACAGCAGATACGGCGCTTACGCCAGCGGCGGCGAAAGTCAGGGCCGCCATCAAACGCTTCAGTTTCATGCCTTGCTCCTAGCAGGATAGTGTTGGATGGAACGGGCCCAAGTATCTGCAGGCCACGTGACCACTCTATGAAACGAATGTGACAGTTAGATGAACGTCGACGCGTTTCGCTTTGGCAGAGAAAGGCACTTCGGTGAAAGGCAGGTTGATACCGGACTGGCAAGTTTGTGTGTTCTTTTTGCGCTATTTATATCCGGGCCAAGATCATTGGCGTGTCGATCTTTCGTCTTGGTTTCGCCCCTCACGGGCGAGCAACCGTGTTCAGCGTCAAGCCACTTGAGGCCTGAAATGAGCCTGATCACGGAGCATCGCATTGAGGATGGTAAGCAATTTCCGCATGCAGGCGACGAC
>NZ_JACKQK010000022.1:0-41105 GCF_014892995.1 Pseudomonas sp. EggHat1 | reverse complement strand
AGCCAATAGAACAGGGTGTAGAAGTTGTTGAGGATCACGTAGACGAAAGTGATCAGCGTCATGGCCGCCAGGAGGAAAGCGATGAAGCCTTCCTCGAAGTGCTCCCAGACGCGCCGCAAGGCGTTCATGGTCGGTTCTCCCGAATGGAAAGGGCGTAGGGTGGGACGGTAGCCGGCCCACCGGTTACAGCGTTGATCGACGCCCGTCGCGGGCGTCGTGGTGGGTCAGAGCATCGACGCTCTGCCCACCCTACGGCTCTCCGGCCTTATTACTGGTTGGCAGCTTGCGCGGCCTTGATCAGGTCAGCGCCGATCTCACCTTCGAACTTCTTCCATACCGGCTGCATGGCATCGCGCCATTGGCCGCGCTGCTCAGGAGTCAGGGTCAGGATCTCGGTGGTGCCTGCTTCGACGATGCGCTGCTTGTCGCCTTCGTTGAGGGCGTCAGCCTGCTTGTTCACCTCGACGGTGACCTCGGCGATGATCTTGTTCAGCTCGTCGCGTACGTCAGCCGGCAGACCTTCCCAGAACTTGGTGTTGGTGATCAGCATGTAGTCCAGCAGGCCATGGTTGGACTCGGTGATGTACTTCTGCACTTCGTGCATCTTCTGGCTGTAGATGTTCGAGTACGGGTTTTCGGCACCGTTGACCACGCCGGTCTGCAGACCTTGGTAAACCTCGGCGAAGCTCATCTTGCGCGGGTTGGCGCGTACGGCCTTGAACTGCTCTTCCAGTACGGCAGACGCCTGTACGCGGAACTTCAGACCACGGGCGTCTTTCGGCTCCAGCAGCGCCTTGTTGGCCGACAGCTGCTTCAGGCCGTTGTGCCAGTAGGCCAGGCCGGTGATGCCCTTGTCGGTCATGGAGGTCAGCAGTTTCTGGCCTTCCGGACCTTTCTGGAAGCGATCAACTGCAGCCATGTCGTCGAACAGGAACGGCAGGTCGAATACCTGCAGCTGCTTGGTGTAATGCTCGAACTTGGCCAGGGACGGGGCGATGATCTGGACGTCGCCGAGCAGCAGCGCTTCCATTTCCTTGCCGTCACCGAACAGCGAGGAGTTCGGGTAGACCTCGACCTTGACCTTGTCGCCCAGACGCTCTTCAGCCAGTTGCTTGAACAGAACGGCACCCTGACCTTTCGGGGTGTGCTCAGCGACCACGTGAGAGAACTTGATGACGATCGGGTCGGCAGCGTGAACCACGCCAGCGATGGACAGGGACAGGGCGCAAGCCAGCGCCTTGGCAGTCAGTTTGAACATGCGGATGCTTCCTCTTGTTGTGTTTATCGCATTTGCGCCGAGGGGCGCAGCTGACGAACGGACAAGAGCAAGTCTAGGCGGCTTGGAGAAAAACGCCGGTGGCATTAGCGAGGCCTGGACTTGTACTTGTGGGTTCGCGTGGGGCAAATCCAGAGCAACCCTTGTGCCAGACCTCTGTGGCATACGCATGACAAGTGCGCAAAAGCCCTTGGCCAGCGGCCTTGATGGCTTCTGGCCAATCGCGGCGCGGGCCTTTCGAAGCGCTCCCCGACCTATCGATACGTCCTGATCTGGCGGTTTGCCGCCAGTCAGTCGAAGTCCTCTGGCGAGCTTCCGCCAGCGCCGGAGAAATTCAGCCCATGTTTGCGCAGTTTGTCGTGCAGGGTCTTGCGCGGCACGCCCAGGGCTTCGGCCAGGCTGCGCAGCGAGCCGTGCGGGCGGCTCAGCTCGGCGGCGATCAGTGCGCGTTCGAACGCTTCGACCTGCTCGCTGAGCCCGCCGTTGACCGCCGGCAGGTTCGGCGCATTGCTGTCGAGCGCCAGTTCCAAGCCCAGCGCGAAGCGCTCGGCAGCGTTCTGCAGTTCGCGCACGTTGCCTGGCCAGGGATGACGTAGCAACAGCGCGCGCTGGCCTGGCTGCAGCTCGCGCGGCGCCAGCGCATGGCGGGCGGCCGCCCCATCGGCGAAATGCTGGAACAGCAGCAGGGCGTCCTCGCCGCGCTCGCGCAGCGGCGGGATGGACAGCGGCGCGACGTTGAGGCGGTAGTAGAGGTCGGCGCGGAAGCGCCCGGCATCGGCAGCCTGGCGCAGATCTTCCTTGGTCGCGGCGATGATGCGGATATCCAGTGGGATCAGCTGATTACCACCGAGTCGCTCGACCACCCGCTCCTGCAGCAGGCGCAGCAACTTGACCTGCACGTCCATGCTCATGCTCTCGATCTCGTCGAGGAACAGGGTGCCGCCGTTGGCGAACTCGAACTTGCCGATCCGCCGTTTCTGCGCGCCGGTGAAGGCACCGGCCTCATGGCCGAACAGCTCGCTTTCCACCACCGATTCGGCCAGTGCGCCGGCGTTGATGGCGACGAAGGGGCCTTCGCGGCGGTTGGACAGGTCGTGCAGGGCGCGTGCGACCACCTCCTTGCCGGCGCCGGTCTCGCCGAGAATCAGGACATCGGTGGCGATGCTGGCAAGGGCGCCGATCTGTTCGCGCAGGCGTTGCATGGCAGGCGATTGGCCAACCAGGCGGCTGGCCAGCTGCTGGCGGTCGGTCAGTGCCATGCGCAGGCTGCGGTTGTCCAGCACCAGGCGACGTAGCTCCAGCGCGCGGCGCACGCTGTCGAGCAGGTCGTCATTGGCGAAGGGTTTTTCCAGGAAGTCATAGGCGCCGGCGCGCATCGCCTGGACGGCCAGCGGCACGTCACCGTGGCCGGTGATCAGCAGCACGGGCAGCTCGGCATCGCGCTCGCGCAATTGCTGCAGCAGTTGCAGGCCATCGATGCCGGGCATGCGGATATCGCTGACCACCACCCCGGGCCAGCCAACGGGAATGCGCGCGGCCAGGCCCTGCGCATCGCCCAGGCTCATGACCTTGAGCCCGGCCAGGTCGAGCGTCTGGCTGAGTGCCTGGCGCAGATGGGCGTCGTCGTCGATCAGCAGTACCTGAATGCGGCTGTCGATGGCGCTGTCGCTGGTCATGGCGAAGGGTCCTCTGAGGGTTGCAGGTTGACGCCGGGGGTGGCCAGGCGCAGGCGCAGGGTGATCAGCGCACCGCCTGCTGGATGATTGGCCAGCAGCAGTTCGCCGTCCAGCGCACGCACCAGACTATCGCAGATGGCCAGGCCCAGCCCCAGGCCCTGGGCGCTGGTCTTGGTGGTGAAGAAGGGTTCGCGCGCGCGCGCCAGTGATTCGGGCGAGAAGCCCGGGCCATTGTCGCGCAGCAGCAGGTGCAGGTACTCGGCCTGATGCTCGACGCTGATCCAGATGCGCCGTTGCGGCGCTCTGTCGACCAACGCATCGAGTGCATTGCCGAGCAGATTGCCGAGCACCTGGCGCAGCCGCGTTTCACCGGCCTGGACCCAGAGGGTGGCGTCCGGCAGGTCGCGGATCAGCTCCACATCCATGGCCCGGCGGCGCTTGGCCAGCAGCGCGAGCGCATCGTCCAGCGCCGGCTGCAGGGCAACCCGCTCCGGTGCATGACGATCACGACGGGCGAAGGCGCGCAGGTGGGCGATGATCGAGGCCATGCGCTCGGTCAGTTCGCTGATCAACTTGAGATTGGCGCGCGCATCGTCGGTGCGCTGATGATCGAGCAGGGTACTGGCGTTCTCCGCATAGCTACGGATCGCCCCCAGCGGCTGGTTGAGTTCGTGGCTGATGCTGGCGCTCATGGTGCCGAGTGCCGAGAGTTTACCGGCCTGGACCAGCTCATCCTGAGCGCGCACCAGTTCCTGTTGGGCCTGTTCACGCTCGAGCACTTCCTGCTTGAGGCGGCTGTTGAGCAACTCCAGATCCTGCGTCCGTTCGGCGACACGCTGTTCCAGTTCGGCCTTGGCGCGGGCGTCGAGAGCGATGCGTTCGAGGTAGTGACGGCGGCGCAATATCAACAGGCCAAGCAGCAGCAGCAGTGCCAGCAGGGCAGCCGCGCCCACGGCCACGGCACTGCGCACGGGGCGGTCGAGCAGTATGCGTGGGGCGAGAATGCTCACGGTCCAGCCGGTCTCTTCCAGAGCGCGGCTTTGTGTCAGCCAGGCGTTGGGATCGAGATCGAGCAGGGGCGGCGCCTGGGTCGGATAGGGCTGGTTGGCGGCGATGGCCGATTGCTCGACGCGGTCCAGTGGCCGGCTGGCGTGAAAGCGCCAGTCCGGGCGCGAGGTGAGGATGACCACGCCGTTGGTATCGGTGACCAGCAGTTGTTCCGGTGTGTTGCCCCAGAGCGTTTCGGTGTGGTCGAGATCGACCTTGACCACCAGCGCGCCGATGTTGTGCTCGTCCTCGCGCACCGGGTAGGCGAAGTAATAACCGCGCTTGCCGGACGTTGTACCCAGGCCGAAGAAACGCCCCAGGCGCCCGGCCAGCGCTTCACGAAAATAGGGACGGAAGGCGAAGTTGCCGGCGACGAAGCTGTCAGGTTTGTCCCAGTTGGAGGCGGCCAGGGTGACGCCGCGCGGGTTCATCAGATAGATGACGTCAGCGCCGGTCTGGCTTTTCACGCGGGCCAGCAGGCGGTTGGCGTTGTCCAGCGCGGCGGGGTCATCAGGTGCATGCAGGGCGGCACGCAGGCCTGGAAGGTCACCAAGAATCTGCGGCAGTACCTCATAGCGACGCAGCGTACCGAGCAGGTTGGCGACATACAGATCGAGGGTTTGCCGGTTCTGCTCGATCAGCACTTCGCGGTAGTAGCGCTCGGCCAGGAAGTGAACGGGCCACAGCAGTGGCGCAAGCAGCAACGCCAGCAGCACGAGGCTGCGCCAGCGCAGACGACGGGGAGTGGCAGTGTTCGTGCTCATGGCAAACCGTGCAGAAATGATCGGCGCATTATGCACGTTAAGCGCGCGGTCGGTGATGGGCACCGGCCGCGCGGATGAAACGTCGGGCCTTCAGTTCATGCGCTGCAGGCAGGCGTCCAGTGCCGTGCGCCAGTCCGGCAGGCGAACCTGCCATTCCTGCTCCAGGCGGTTGCCATCCAGGCGCGAATTGAGTGGGCGCTGCGCCGGTGTCGGGTACTCGTTGCTGGGGATGGGACGAAGCCTGGCGCAGGGCTTGCCGGCCGCACGCAGGCGCTCGGCGATGGCGCTGGCGAAGCCGAACCAGCTGGTCTCGCCCTGGCAGGTCAGGTGGTAGGTGCCCCAGTGATGACGCCCCTGCTGCCACTTGTCGATCAGCTCGGCGGTGGCGCTGGCGATGCTGCCGGCCCAGGTCGGCGCGCCGATCTGGTCGTCGACCACGCTGAGCTCCTCTCGCTCCTGCAGCAGGCGCTGCATGGTCAGCAGGAAGTTGCGCCCGTGCTGCGAGTAGACCCAACTGGTGCGCAGGATCAGGTGATCGCAGCCGCTGATGCGCAGCGCCTGTTCGCCGGCCGCCTTGCTGGCACCGTAGACGCCCAGCGGATGTGGCGTATCGGCTTCACGGTAGGGTGTGGCCTTGCTGCCGTCGAAGACGTAGTCGGTGGAGTAGTGGATCAACGGGATGTCGAGTTCGAAGCAGGCGTCGGCCATGGCGGCCGGCGCCTCGGCATTGACGGCGAAGGCCAGCGCTCGCTCCTGCTCGGCCTGGTCAACGGCAGTGTAGGCGGCGGCATTGATCACCAGCGCTGGACGTTCGCGCAGGATGGTTTCGCGCAGACTGTCCGGGCGCGACAGGTCGAATGTCTGGCGGCCGAGGCTGACCAGTTCGTGCTTGCGCAGGGCCAGTTGCAGTTCGCGGGCGACCTGGCCGGTATGGCCGCTGACAAGAATCTTCATGCGAAGGTCTCGGCCTCGTCGAGGCTCAGGCCCTGCTGGTCCTTGGCCGAGAGTTGCGGCGTCAGGCCTTCGAGCGGCCAGTCGATGGCCAGCTGTGGGTCGTCCCAGCGGATGCAACGCTCGTGGGCCGGGGCGTAGTAGTCGGTGGTCTTGTAGAGGAATTCGGCGTATTCGCTGAGTACCAGGAAGCCGTGGGCGAAACCTTCCGGCACCCAAAGCTGGCGTTTGTTTTCGGCGGACAGATGCACGCCGACCCACTTGCCGAAATTCGCCGAGCTGCGGCGTACGTCGACCGCGACGTCATAGACCTCGCCGGCACTGACGCGCACCAGCTTGCCCTGGGCCTGCCGCAGTTGATAGTGCAGGCCGCGCAGCACGCCGCGGGCGGAACGCGAATGGTTGTCCTGGACGAATTCGCGGGTTACCCCGGTGGCTTCGGCAAAGCGCCGTGCGTTGAAACTCTCGTAGAAGAAGCCGCGTTCGTCACCGAATACCTGGGGTTCGAGAATCAGCACTTGCGGCAATGCAGTGGTAATCACCTTCATGGGAGTTCCTCGGCAAGCTTGTACAGGTACTGGCCGTAGCCGGTTTTGCCCAGCGCCTTGGCGCATGCGAGCAGTTTGTCGCGGTCGATCCAGCCCTGCTGATAGGCGATTTCTTCGAGGCAGGCGACCTTCAGGCCCTGGCGCTTTTCCACTGTCTGCACGTAGTGCGAGGCATCGAGCAGGCTGTCGTGGGTGCCGGTGTCGAGCCAGGCGAAACCGCGGCCGAAGCGCTCCACTCGCAGGTCGCCACGGGCCAGGTAGGCATTGTTCACGTCGGTGATTTCCAGCTCGCCACGTGGCGAGGGTTTGACCGCCTTGGCGATCTGCACCACGTCGTTGTCGTAGAAATACAGGCCGGTCACGGCAAAGCTGGACTTGGGTTGGGCCGGTTTCTCCTCGATCGACAGTGCATTGCCGGCGGCGTCGAATTCGACCACGCCAAAACGCTCGGGATCGCTGACCCAGTAGCCGAATACCGTGGCGCCACCTTCATGGTTTGCTGCGCGCAGCAGTTTTTCGGTGAAGTGCTGGCCGTGGAAAATGTTGTCGCCGAGAATCAGGCACACCGAGTCGTTGCCGATGAACGACTCGCCGATAAGGAAGGCTTGCGCCAGGCCATCGGGAGAAGGTTGCTCGGCATACTGCAGTTCGATGCCGAACTGGCTACCGTCGCCAAGCATCTTGCGGAAGTTGGGCAAATCTTCGGGGGTGGAGATGATCAGAATCTCGCGAATGCCGGCCAGCATCAGCACCGACAGCGGATAGTAGATCATCGGCTTGTCATAGATCGGCAGCAGTTGCTTGGACACACCGAGGGTAATGGGGTGCAGGCGAGTGCCGGAGCCGCCGGCGAGGATGATGCCTTTCATGTTTTCTGTGTTCCTTGTCGAAGCGTAGGGTGGGTGCAACCCGCCGCTGCCTGGCTGGCGGGTTGCACCCGCCCTACGTCTTGAAACCTAGAGGGCACCGAGCCGCTGGCCCTGATAGCTGCCATCCTGAACGCGGCGGCACCAGTCGAGATTGTCCAGGTACCACTGCACCGTCTTGCGCAAACCACTTTCGAAGGTTTCCTCTGGTACCCAACCCAACTCGCGCTCGATCTTGCTGGCGTCGATGGCATAGCGCAGGTCGTGACCTGGGCGATCCTGTACATAGGTGATCAGCTCTGCATAACTCGAGATGCCTGCAGGCTTCTGCGGTTCCAGCTCTTCCAGCAGGGCGCAGATGGCTTGCACCACGTCGAGATTCTTCTGCTCGTTGTGCCCGCCAATGTTGTAAGTCTCACCGACCTCGCCCTCGCTGACCACCTTGAGCAGCGCGCGCGCGTGGTCTTCGACGTACAGCCAGTCACGTATCTGCTGGCCGTTGCCATACACCGGCAGCGGTTTGCCTGCCAGGGCATTGAGGATCATCAGCGGGATCAGCTTCTCGGGGAAGTGGTAAGGGCCGTAATTGTTCGAGCAGTTGGTGATCAGCACCGGCAGACCGTAGGTGCGCTGCCAGGCGCGTACCAGGTGATCGGACGCCGCCTTGCTCGCCGAATAAGGTGAGCTGGGCGCGTAGGGCGTGGCTTCGGTGAAGAGGTCATCGACACCGTGCAGGTCGCCGTACACCTCATCGGTGGAAATGTGGTGGAAGCGAAACGCCGCTTTGCGTTCTGCACTCAGGCCAAGCCAATAGGCGCGGGTGCTTTCCAGCAGGCTGTAGGTGCCGACGATATTGGTCTGGATGAACGCAGCTGGGCCATCGATGGAGCGGTCGACATGGGACTCGGCGGCCAGATGCATAATGGCGTCGGGTTGGAACTCGGCCAGCATCGCAGCGACTTGTTCGCTATCGGCGATGTCGGCGTGGACGAAACGGTAGCGCGGGCTGTCGGTGACTGGCGTGAGGGACTCCAGGTTGCCGGCATAGGTCAGTTTGTCGAGGTTGAGTACCTCGTGTTCGGTGTCCTGAATCAGATGACGAATCAGAGCCGAACCGATGAAGCCGGCGCCGCCGGTGATAAGGATGCGCATCTGCTCATAACCTCGCTATGTAACCTTTCGCCATACCCACGAGCCGAGTGCCGTAAGTGCAATGAACAAGCGACGATGTGGGCAGGAGCAAAAACAAAAAAGGCCTGCATGAAAGCAGGCCCTGATATTAGATGGTGCCGGCACCAGGAGTCGAACCCGGGACCTACTGATTACAAGTCAGTTGCTCTACCAGCTGAGCTATACCGGCACTGAAGGGCCGCCATTATATCCATTCGTCAGCCTGAGTAAAGCCACCTTCGAGCCAGGTTTTTCCGGGCTCGGCTATCAGCAGCTTTCGGCTTATGCACAAAGAGAAGGCGTATCCGATAGCCGCGCACCGGCTCTGTGCGCTGGATCACGATTTTTCGCAAGTCATTGTTTTTACTATAGCTTCGAGTGCTGTTCGAAAAATGATCAGATGTCTACGAGGCAATTCCCAAGTGGCTTTGCAGCATTTGCCCAGAAAGGATCAACAGAGTTATCCACAGCTTCTGTGCGCAACTCAGGCGCGCTCGGCCAGCAGTAGCAGGTTGCGCGGGCTCAGTTGGTAATCACAGAAGGTGCCTAGCTTCACCTTGTAGCCCTGTTCCTGCAGATACAGGGCGCGGTCGAGCAGCAGCCAGAGTTCCAGTGGCCGGCGGAACAGGTTGCGCAGCAGTTCCAGATTGCGCACTTCGGCCAGGCGTTGCCAGCCGCGAGCTTCCAGCGCGTGCCAGTCCTGCTCACCGGGCGACGGCACATCGCGCAGTTCGGCGAGGTCATGACAGAAGCTGGCGAACGGTTTGCTGAACCAGTCGCTGGGCAGTGATGGCGTTGGCAGGTAGTCATCGATACCACGTAGCTGACGTTGCAGCAGATCGAAAGCCAGGCGCCAGGCCATCGACTGATTGCGTTGTCTGCGCACGCGGGCGCCAGCCGTGACGGTTTCGCTCAGCGGCAGGCCGAGGTCATCGCGGGATAGTTGCAGGCCTGAGCCCTGCGCCGCTGCCGACAGCGGCTGGTAGTGCATGCCAGCGATGCGGTTGTAGCAGCAGGGCGCTACCGCCAGTTGCGGGCATCCGTTGCGGCTGGCCAGTTGCAGCAGGCGTACATGCAGGTCGCCGCAGGCGTGCAGGGCCACGGGAGTATGTTCTTTCGTCAGGCGTTCGTTGCAGTCATCGGCAAGCACATCCTGCTGTAGATGTGCGGCGTTCAGTCCAAGGCGGTTGCTCAGTGCGCTGCCGGACTCGATCAGCGCCGGATCGTATTCCAGGCAGGTCAGGTGTTGATCATCCTGAGTCAGCCAACGACCGAGGTGGCCTTTGCCGGAGCACCAGTCGAGCCAGTGCGTGGGGCGCTGGCGAAACTGCAGGTGACTGGCAAAGGCCTGGATCTGCGCCAGCTTCCTGCCGGGTACATCGACGCTCAAGGCGTGTGCGCGCGGTGGACTGTCCAGGCTCGGAATCTCACCCAACTGACTGAGCGTCTGCGCCTGGCGGGCCAGGTCGGGAAAGGGCGCTGGTGCAGGGATTGCGAAGGGGCTGTTGTCGCTGGCCTCAGCCTGTTCCAGGGAGCGGCTGCGTAGCCAGGTAGCGAGTGCCGCCAGCTCTGCTTCCCAAGGCAGTTGCAGGTGATGAAACGGGCGCGGGCGCCACAGCGCCTGATGCTGCAGAAGAAAGCTGTCCAGGGCCTGGAAGCGGGCGAGCAGATCGCCAGAGGTTAGGATGGGCTCGGACATGGCGCTCATGCGTCTGGTTGAACCGGACTGCCAAGTGGCCGCCCGGTTGGCCTAGCGACCTTGGCAGGCGTCGACGCGCAGCCAGCGTTCCAGCAGGCGGAAGGCGCGCACCAGAACGAAGGCAATGACCAGGTAGAACAGGCCGGCGGCAAAGAAGATCTCCACCGGCAGGTAGGTGCGGGCGATGATGGTGCGCGCCATGCCGGTCAGCTCGAGCAGCGTCACGGTGCTGGCCAGGGCGCTGGCCTTGAGCATCAGGATCACTTCGTTGCTGTAGGCCGGCAGACCGATGCGTGCTGCACGCGGCAGGACGATGTAGAACATGGTCTTGGCCCGCGACATGCCCAGTGCGCGCGCCGCTTCTACTTCACCGGGCGGCACGGCCTGAATGGCGCCGCGCAGGATTTCGGCGATATAGGCGGCGGTGTGCAGGGTCATGGTGATGATCGCGCACCAGTACGGCGAGCGCAGGTAGGGCCAGAGTGGGCCCTGGCGCACGGCGTCGAATTGCGCCAGGCCGTAGTAGACCAAAAACAGCTGCACCAGCAGTGGTGTGCCGCGGAAGAAGAAGATGTAGCCATAGGGCAGGGCGCGCACGTACCAGTGCTTGGATGCGCGGGCGATGCCCATCGGCAGTGCGAGGATCAGGCCAGCGACAACCGCGATGGCCACCAGTTCCAGGGTCAGCAGCGCGCCTTCGGACAGGCGCGGCAGCCACTTGATGATGACGGTCCAGTTCAGACTGGAAAGGCTCGACCAAAGCGCGTAAGCGACGAGAAGGCCTGCTGCGAGCCAGGCGACGATAGCAGCGTTCTTTCTCATGAGGCGCTCCGGACGAAGCCGCGGCTGGCGCGCTTCTCAAGGAAATACAGGCCGATCATGGCGAGAACGGTCAGGCCCAGATAAATGAAGGCTGCAACCATATAGAAGGTAAAGGGCTCCTTGCTGGCGGTCACCGCAATCTGCGAGCGGCGCATGATTTCCTCCAGGCCGATCACCGAGACCAGCGCGGTGTCCTTCATCAGAATCATGAACAGGTTGCCCAGGCCGGGCAGGGCGATGCGCCACATCTGCGGCAGGATCAGCTTCCAGAGAATGCGTGCCTTGGACATGCCGAGTGCCTGACCGGCTTCGCGGTGGCCCTTGGGTATGGCCAGGATGGCGCCACGGAACACCTCGGTGGCGTAGGCGCCGAAACACAGGCCAAGGGCGATGGTACCCGCAGCGAAGGCGGAGAGTTCGAGGCTCTCGACACCAAGCAGGTCGGCCAGGCTGCGCATCAGGCCAACCGTGCCGAAATAGATCAGCAGCACCCAGAGCAGTTCGGGCACGCCGCGCACGAGGGTGGAATAGCTGCCGCCGAGCCACTGCAGCGGCTTGTACGGCGAAGTCTTGGCCAGCGCGCCGAGCAGGCCGAGCACCAGACCTACAGCCAGCGCGCAAAGCGCCAGTTGGATGGTCATCAGGGTGCCGGCGGCCAGTGCGGGGCCGAATCCGTGGAGTTCGAAAATCATCGGAGGGCTCGGGCAACTGCGCCGCCCAATGGGCGACGCAATGCCTTCAGGTCATCAATAGATGCTGAACGGGAAGTACTTGTCGTTGATCTGCTTGTAGGTGCCGTCTTCGATGATGGCTTGCAGAGCGGTGTTCAGCTTCTCACGCAGCGGGTCGCCCTTGCGCACGGCGATGCCGATCTTGTCGTTGTCGAATACCGGGTCGCCCTTGAACTCGAAGTCCTTGCCGGCGTCGCTCTTGAGCCATTCCCAGTTGACGAAGGTGTCGGCCAGCACGCCATCGAGACGGCCGGAAGCCAGGTCGAGGTAGGCGTTTTCCTGGGTGTCGTACAGCTTGATGTCGACCACTTTGTCCAGGTTGTCTTCCAGCCAGGTGCCGGCGATGGTGGCGCGCTGCGCACCGATCACCTTGCCTTTGAGGCTGCCGGCATCGGTCTTGAAGTCGCTGGTTTTAGGGGCGATGAACTGCAGCTTGTTGGTGTAGTACGGCTCGGTGAAATCGACCGCGGCCTGACGCTCTTCGGTGATCGACATCGAAGCGATCAGGAAGTCGAATTTCTTGGCGTTCAGGGCCGGAATGATGCCATCCCAGTCGGAGGTGACCACTTCGCATTCGGCCTGCATCTTGGCGCACAGCGCCTGGCCGATTTCCACGTCGAAGCCTGTTACCTTGCCACTGGCGTCGATCAGGTTGAAGGGCGGGTAGGCGCCTTCGGTGCCGAGTTTCAGTTTGTCAGCTGCGACAGCGCTGGTGCCGAAAGCCAGGGTAGCGGCTGCGGCCAGCAGGATCTTCTTATAGTTCTGCATGCATGTTGCTCCGTGTTAGCGATTGCTGGACATGAATTGTTTACAGCGTGCCGAGTTCGGGTTGTCAAACACCTGGGCGGGTGGCCCCTGTTCCTCGACCAGGCCCTGGTGGAGAAACACCACCTCGCTGGAAACCTGGCGAGCGAAACTCATTTCATGGGTCACCAGCAGCATGGTGCGACCCTCGTCGGCAAGCGCGCGAATCACATTAAGCACTTCTTGTACCATCTCCGGGTCGAGCGCCGAAGTCGGCTCGTCGAACAGGATCACCTTCGGCTGCATGGCCAGGGTGCGGGCGATGGCCGCGCGTTGCTGCTGGCCGCCGGAAAGCTGGTTGGGGTAGACGTGACGTTTGTCGGCGATACCGACCTTGGCCAGCAGCGCTTCGGCCACCTCGATGGCCTCGGCCTTGCTCTGGCCAAGTACACGACGCGGCGCCTCGATGATGTTGTCGAGCACGCTCATGTGCGGCCACAGATTGAAATTCTGGAAGACGAAACCGATCTCGCTGCGCAGGCGATTGATCTGCCTGTTGTCGGCGGCAACCAGCTCACCGTTCTTCGCGGCCTTGAGCTTGAGCTCCTCGCCAGCGACGAAAATCTGACCCTTGTGCGGGTTTTCCAGCAGATTGATGCAGCGCAGGAAGGTGGACTTGCCGGAGCCGGAAGAACCGAGAATGGAAATGACGTCGCCGTCTTTAGCGGTCAGGGAAATACCCTTGAGCACTTCGAGATCGCCGTAGCGCTTGTGCAGGTTGCGGATTTCCAGCGCGGGCGTCGCCTCGGCCATGGGGTGGTGTCCTCTTCTTCTTCGAATGCGCTCCGGCGTACGGCGGGCCATCCTGGCTGGCGGCCAAGCTAGCATAGCGTTTCCGTGACCGCCAAGCCGTTTGCTGGGCGATAGAGGGTTGCCGCGTCGCAGGTGTCGCCTGGTTACAGTTGCTTGTCGCGCAGGCGAAACAATGGCACGAGGGAAGTGCCATGACTACGCCTACATCGACCACTCATTCGATAGCGACTCAGCTTGCTTTAGCACCAACTCCACTGCGTCTGCTTGCTGGTCTGGTGGGTACTTCCACCGCTGCAAACAGCGGCGCACCAGAATGCGTAGCTTCGCTCTCACGCTCTCGCGAACCTGCCAATCGATGGTCGTACTGGCGCGCAGCTTCTCGGTGAGTTCCATGGCGATTTTCTTGAGCGTCTCGTCGCCCAGCTCACGCACCGCGCTTTCGTTGTTGGCCAAGGCATCGTAGAAGGCGATTTCATCCTGCCCAAGCCCCAGTGACGCTTCCCGTTCCAAGGCTGCCTGGAACTCCTTGGCCATTTGGATCAATTCTTCGATCACCTGCGCCGTCTCGATGGCACGGTTGTGATACTTGCGCAACGCCTCCAGCAAACGGTCGCCGTACTTCTTCTCCTGAACCACGTTATTTCTAGCGCGCGCCTTGATCTCGTCACGCAGAAGCTTCTCCAGCAGCTCCACAGCCAGGTTGCGGCTCTCCATCTGCCGCACATCCTCGAGGAACTCGTCCGACAGCAGCCCGATGTTCGGCTTGTCCAAACCGGCCAGGTCAAAAATATCGGCCACTCCGTCAGAAATGATGGCGTTGTCCAGTATCTGTTTAAGCGCGCTGTTCTTCTCCGCATCGCTGCGTTTCTTGTCCACGGAGGTGAACTTGCTGATAGCGGTCTTGATGGCAGAGAAGAAGGCAATTTCCTTACGCAGTGGTGCGACTTCATCCAAGGTGCCGCACAACGAATAGGCTTTAGTCACCGCCAACATGGTGTCGAGGAAGCGTGTCTTGCCGTCCTGCAGGCCTAGAATATGGTTGGCTACGGGCACCAGCAGTTCGAGTGGACGGCTCTCAAAGGCGCTGTAGTCGAAGCCGTGCAGCATTCCCCGCACGATGTCCATTTTCTCCATCAGCACAGCCAGCGCTTCAGCAGAATCGTGGGTGGGGTCACCTTTACCTTTGGCATCGCTATAGGTTTTCAGCGCGGCCTTCAGCTCGTTGGCGATACCAATGTAATCAACCACCAGGCCGCCAGGCTTGTTCTTGAACACCCGATTGACGCGGGCGATAGCCTGCATCAGGTTGTGGCCTTTCATCGGCTTGTCGATATACATGGTGTGGCAGCATGGCGCATCGAACCCCGTCAGCCACATGTCACGCACGATTACCAGCTTCAACGGGTCTTTCGCGTCTTTGAAGCGTGTTTCCAGCCGCTTTTTCACCTGTTTGCTGTAGAGGTGGGGCTGCAGCAAGGCCTTGTCGGCAGCCGAGCCTGTCATCACGATCTTGATAGCCCCTTGCTCGGGGTCATTGCTATGCCAGTCCGGTCGAATGCTTACGATGGCGTTGTAGAGATGGGCGCAGATATCACGACTCATGCATACGATCATGGCCTTGCCGTCTACCACAGAAACACGCGCCTCGAAGTGCTCTATCAGGTCGCGCGCCACCTGCTCGATGCGCGGTGCTGAGCCTACGAGTTTTTCCAGCGTTGCCCACTCGCCTTTGGTTTTCTCTCGGCTGGCGATGTCCTCTTCATCCTCGACGACCTCTTCGACCTGCTCGTTGAGCGCGTCGATCTCGGCTTGGTTCACATCCAGCTTGGCCAGCCGACTTTCGTAGAAAATGGGCACTGTTGCGCCATCGTCCACCGCATCCTGAATGTCATAGATGCTGACGTACTCGCCAAATACCTCGCGGGTATCACGGTCTTCCTCGGCAATAGGTGTACCTGTAAAGCCCAGGAAGGTGGCGTTTCTCAATGCATCGTGCAGATGTTTGGCATAACCAAACACATACTTGCCGGTCTTGGTGTCCAACCGGCCTTTGGTGCCGTACTGGCTGCGGTGGGCCTCATCGGAAATCACCACGATATTGGTGCGATCAGAGAGCAATGGATGCTCCTCTTCGCCCTCTTGCAGCGCGAATTTCTGCACCGTGGTGAAGATGATGCCGCCCGCCTCGCGTGAAGCCAGCATCTCACGCAGTTCATCGCGGTCACCGGCTTGCTGTGGCGTGGTCTTGAGCAAGTCACTGGCGGCGCTGAAGGTTGCGAACAACTGGCCGTCCAGGTCATTGCGGTCGGTCACGACGACCAATGTAGGGTTCTTCATCTCGGGCTGCTGCAACAGCTTGCCCGCGTAGCACAGCATGGTGATGCTCTTGCCCGAGCCCTGCGTGTGCCACACCACGCCTGCTTTGTGTGAGCCAGGCTGCACTTTTTTGGCATAGGTCGCACGCTCTTCGTGGACGCCCAACACGCCCTTATCCGTATTTTGCGAGGCAATCACCGTTGCCCGCACAGCCTCGCGCACCGCGTGGAACTGGTGATAACCGGCAATCTTCTTGACGATGCTGTCGCCATCCTGCTCGAACAATACGAAGTAGCGTATGTAGTCCAGAAACAGCTCGGGCTTGAAGAAGCCACGGATCAAGGTTTCCAGCTCCATCTGCAGGCGCGGCCGATCGTCTTCGTTCATGATGGTGCGCCAGGGCAACATGCGTTCGGCGTTAGCGGTGAGCGAACCCACTCGCGCCGTCCAGCCATCACTGACCACCAGAGCGGCATTGCTGTCGAACAGGTCGCTGATCTCTTCCTTGTAGGTTTGTAGCTGGTTGAAGGCGTCCCAGATGTCCGTTTGTTCGTTGGCCGGGTTCTTCAACTCCACCACGGCCAATGGCAAACCATTGACGAAGGCGATCAAGTCAGGTCGGCGTGGTTGCCGAGTGCCGGTGATGGGGAATTGGTTCACCACCAGAAAATCGTTGTTGCTGGGCTGGGCAAAGTCGATGAAATACACCCAGTCCTGCTTCTTCTGCTCGCCGATTTCAAACTCCACCGCCACACCACCGAGCAACAAACGGTGCACGCTGCGGTTACGCACTACCATCTGCGGCTCGCTCACCGTTTGCAGTGCATGCACGGCCTGCTCGAGCGCAGTAGCTGGAATCTGCGGGTTAATCCGAGCCAGTGAGGCCAACAGGCGCTCTCGCAAAACCACCTGACGGTAATCGGTACGCTCAGGGGCGCTGCTATCCGGCGCGATATCCGGCCCATGGGCAAAACGCCAGCCAACCTGCTGGAACCAGCCCAGACTCAGCTCTTCGAGTTGCTGTTCGCTCAACATGGGAACCCCTTACGCCTTCCTGGGCTGGCAGGCAATCGCCCTGGTTTGTGATGAAATAAGAAAAGCCATAAAAATCAGCACTTTATGTTTAAGGCAACAGCCAGAAGCGGTTTGCGATGAAATGGCAACTATGCCCATGCCGGGATATACCGCGCATAGCGCCTTGAGTCCGGCGCGTTCGGGTCACTCTTGACCAACCCCTGCTCCATGGTCGCGGTAATGATCTGCGAAATTGTGTTGCTGCTGCTCTCGGACAAGCCAAAGCGCTCACGCAGAGACTGATTGGTCATCTGCTTGCGCAGCACGTACTGCAAAACACAGTGCTGGAAGCAGGCACGAACGCGGTCGCTACCATTCATCGCGCGGAACGAGCGCGGGCCGTGAATCACCACAATCGTGCGGCGGTGGCTGGTTAGAAACTCTGGCGCCGGCAGTTGCATCAACTCAGCCGCTTCGATCACCCGATCAATGCCGCTGCTCTTTTCTTCGCAAATCCCGAAACGGCGCATCAAGTCGGCCAACCGCTCATTGCGCGATTGGTAACCGTCGATAAAGCGCTCAACCGGCACGACGGGCTCTCCTGGGTTGGAGATTTCCACGCGGTTGCTGAAAACCTCCACCACAGGAGAGGTGCCACCCATATCAAAATCCTGGTGGATCAGCGCATTGGCGAGCAGCTCTCGCACCACCACTTCGGGCAGCAATTTGACCTCCCTGCGAATCGCCCCTTCGATCACCTCGTTCTGCGGCAACTTGCCCATCACATACTGCACCAGCCCAGCAAAGCCTACGGCATAGCCCTTTTCGCCGGTCACATCCGAGACGGTCTGCATCTTGGATTCGCCGGCATACAGGATCACGCGCGCCGCTTTACGGCTGATATCGGGGAACTGCCGCATGTTCTTGGCCAGCAGCACAGCGCCAATATGCAGGATGTTGAAGCCCGCCGAAGTGCGCTCGATCAAGCGCTCATCCAGCAAGCGAGCCAGCACCCCCTCCTGGTCGGTGGGATAAGGCAAACGCATCAAGTCGAAGAAGGTCTGGGTATCAAGCAACTGCACCACATCTTGCGCAGACACATCCTTGAGCGAAGGATTCTCCAGCCAGCTGGGCTGCCCTTCCGCGAAGATCTTGCGCAACTGATCCTCGCTCATCGGCACCAACTCTTCGCCGGAACGCATCAGGTAAGCGCCATCATGGTGATACGCTGTGCCTTTGGGCCGTGCCGGAATGCTGAACACCACAGCACGCCCATCCGGGTGAGCAACGGCCTCTACATCGACGCGAAAGCCCACCCAATGGAACAACTTCTCGGCAATATCCTGGGTGTTGGGAAACGCCTGGCTGCCCACCACGGCGCGCGGTGGTTTATCCGCAATACCGAGCACCAGATGCCCGCCGCCCTCGTTGGCAATGGCTACGCAATAGCGGCAAAGCTTGCGCACGTCGTACTGGTTGCTTGCCTCTTTAAATTCGAGGTTTTGGGTTTCGCAGGCGAGGCTGCGCCATAAGTCGACCTGTTCAACGGAGATAGTCATATGTCCTCCATCAATGCCAACAAGAGCGCCTCGATAGAATCATCATGCTCGCCTTCTGGATACCAGATCGGGAATATGTTGGCCTTTGCCAAAGCCTTTTTTCTCTCGACGCGATCAACACCATCTTTCAGCTCAAGGAAGGCATAGTGCTGTGGGAGGGTGTGTGCGCCCTCTAACTCAACCACCTGCTCCATCGTTCGGAGCGTACGATCTGTCATCAGACTGCACCCAACAAACAACAAGGACTTACCAAACAAAAAACGAGAAAAGAATCGCCCAACCGTGCCGGCATCGCCATAGGCTTGGTTATATTCATTGCGGAGCAGAACACGATTCGCGACCGTTTCACATGAACCATGAAGCTTAAGTAAATATCGTCCGCCGGCGCTCAGGATACGCAATGCCTCTCCCAGATTGCTACCAAGGATTACTTGATCAAATCCCTGCGATTGCCCCGAGAAGGCTGACTCAAGCAACTTATCGAAGTTGGTTGTCACTACATTCGAATCAGGAAACACAATAGGGAGTAAGTTAATCGCGCCAGCCGCAGCACGGCCTCTATCAAAGCACTCCTGAAGTTGTTTATTAAACAACGCAGAGCCAAGATCATCATGAATTAACTGGGCGGCGCCCTCGTAATCCCCCGACGCCAAAAGAGACTCAAGATCGGCCGCATTGACGTGCGACTCTTCTTGTAAGCTCCAGAGGAACTTGGTCCAGCCAGGGTAGCCGCTCGGCATTGATAGCCCCGCACCAAGAAACGGAACAACATTTTGCGATGCCCATGCTTTTTTCAAGGCTTCAAAGCGATGAGCGTTGTCATGAGCACCAAGCACCTGATGCGCTAGATCGAGTAGGCTGCCCTTTCGCTCCGCTACCCAGTCCTCGAAAGATAATTGATATGTTTCAGGCTCTAGCTCTTTCAATATGCGGCTTCGTTGAAAGGTGGAGCCGATAATTTCAACATCGCCCTCGATGTTTAGATATTCGTGATATTTGGGGCGCCAAAACTCCATGATCAGCTCCCCAGCATTCCAGAAACTTCGACCTCACCTGAGAGCAACTTAGGCAGCAAAATATTCCGAGTTGTCGCAAGTGTTGAGCTTTGCGCTGCTAGGGTCTGTATCATCGTAAATGTGGAGGACATCTTAGTTTCAAAAGCAAGGACGACCTCATGCGGCGGACGCACAATCGGAATTTTTTTAAGATCAGACACGTTGATATATGGTAAGGCAGTGCCTGAGACCAACGTATTGAAATCGATCATATTGAGCATCGAGTATAAAAAGTACCGCCCCGACTTTTCATCAACAGGGTTTGCTGACATCAAGTTGTTATCAATAATCGTCGGCGTAGTTAGTAATCTTCTGCGATTTGAAGTGAGCGCCACCCCGATCTTGGCAAAAATTGTCGCACCTGGCGGGTGCAACTTGGCTTTCATTTCAGACTGCTGATCTTTGCTGACATAGTTGTTGGCCGACTGAATAAATACCTCGTTGCCAGCAAGATTCATGTCACTAACTTTTATGAACGGGTAATCCCCATCAGAGCTTCCTTGGTGCTCAGGCTTAAACGCGCTGCCCGCCGTAAAGCTACAAACATCTCCAAGCGCACCACAAGCCCACCCCATCGGGACCTCCCCCCACTCCGAATCTTCCATTTCCTCCGGGAATATGGCGGCGGTGGCGGCGAGTTGTTCGTAGTGTTCGGGCGGCAGCGCATCGAGTTCGGCATCTGTCTTGCCGCTGATCGCGCCCATCGCAGCACGCAACGGGTCGCTGCCTTCGGCAATAGCGGTAATCTTTGCTTTGACTGGGTCGAAATCTATAAACCAAGACTTGAAGACTGCTTGCGCCATAGCTTCGAGGGTTTGGTTGATTTGCTGGTTGAGATTGGTTTTAGAATCGAGACGGTTCAGAAAATTGGCGATGGTCTTTTGAGTTTCCACCTTAGGAATACGAACTTTTGCCAGATGCAGGTGGTTTCGGTTTACTCCTGGTACTGCCCCTTTGTCGGAGTAGGAATCAAAGTCGAGGGTCTTCAGGAAGTAGCTGATGAATCTAGGGTCATTGCCTTTGAAGTCACGGACATAGAGTGTCGTATTAAGAGGCCAATAGTCCTCGTCGACATAGAAGACCTCGCCAATCGTTCCATATCGGCCAGTTATCACCCCGGGGCCTTTGACCATTGCAATAGAGTGGAAATCGCTAACGCCTGCGGAGGAAATAATAGGAACATTCCCAGCGCTACGCTTGGCCTTAGGCAGGTCATAGCCACGTTTCAACTCAACAAAATCGCCAAGCGAAGCCTCTTTCCAGTCAGATTCAGAAGCCATAACCCAACTCCGCCAAATTCTTTTTGATCTCCTCCTCCAACTTGGCGCTTTCCGCAAACTGCTCCACCAGCTGCGCTGTCAGCCGCGCCATCTTGTCGGCAAAGGCTTCACCGTCTTCTGGCTGCTCCTCGGCCCCCACATAGCGCCCCGGCGTTAGCACATGCTCGTGCTTACGGATGTCGTCCAGCGAGGCGGAGTAGCAGAAGCCAAGAATGTCTTCATAGCCCTCGCCGTGCTGCCAGGCCTGGAAGGTTTGGGCGACTTTCTGGATGTCATCCAGCGTGAAGTCGCGCAGCACGCGGTCTTTCATATAGCCAAGCTGGCGGGCGTCGATGAAAAGGAACTGGCCACGGCGATCACGCTTTTTCTTGTCGAGGTTGAAGCCATTGGCCTTGTCTTTGGTCAGGAACCAGATGCAGGCAGGAATCTGCGTGTTGCTGAAGAGCTGGCCGGGCAGCGCCACCATGCATTCCACAAAGTCACGCTCAATCAGTTGCTTGCGTATTTCCCCTTCGTTGTTGGTGTTGCTGCTCATCGAACCATTGGCCAGCAGCAGCGCCATGCTGCCAGTGGGAGCCAGGTGGTAGAGCATATGCTGCAGCCAGGCAAAGTTGGCGTTGCCCTGGGGTGGGGTGCAGCCGGGCAGCCAGCGGGGGTCTTTTTCCAGCTTGGCGTTCCACCACTCCTTCATATTGAAGGGCGGGTTGGCCATCACGTAATCGAATCTGTGCGTCAGATTAATGTGCAACGGATTCTGCAGGGTGTCGGCTGGGCCGCCGCCAAAATCAAAATCGAGGCCACGGATGGCCATGTTCATGGCCGCCAGCTTCCAGGTAGTGGGGTTGTTTTCCTGGCCGTAGACGCTGATCTGGCCAGTCTTGCCGTTGGCCACTTTGCCGCCATGCTCGGCGATAAATTCCTCGCTCTGCACAAAGAAACCACCCGAGCCCATGGCCGGGTCGTAAACCCGCCCCTTGAAGGGCTGCAACATTTCCACAATCAGCGTAACGATGCTTTTTGGGGTGTAGTACTGGCCGCCCCTCTTGCCTTCGGCCAGGGCGAACTGACCGAGAAAGTATTCGTAGACGTGACCGAGGATGTCTTTACTCTTCAGGTTCAGCGCTTGCCCGTTGTAACTCGGCTGGCTGAAGTTGGTATCAGAGAAATGGGCGATCAAATCAGCCAATTTATGGCTATCGATCTCCGTGCGCGCGAAAGACTTGTTAAGCACGTTCTTGAGTTTTTTTGCGTTCTCGCGCTCGACGGCTTCCATGGCGTTGTCGATCAGCCAACCAACGGTGCGCATCTTGTCTGGCACCATCTCCAACTCACCCGCCGCGTTACGCACGTAGCGACCGTCACTGTCGCGTTTGGGCACGAGCCACGGCAATTCACTACCGGGCGGCAGCTGCGCCAGTTCACGCAGGGTCTGCCAGCGTGCTTCATAGGGCACCCAGAAGACATTCTTTTCGGTGTAGTAATCGCGCACTTCCAGCTCGGCGGCGACATTCTCTTCGTATTCTTCGCTGCCAAGGTCACCGTAGTCCGCCGGGTCCATGAAGTAATCGTCGGAGGGATTGGTGAGTTGCGCGCGTAGCTCACGCTGGCGCTCCTCGAAGGCATCGGAAACATATTTGAGAAAGATCAGGCCAAGCACTACGTGCTTGTAAACAGAGGCGTCTAAAGCCGAACGCAGCTTGTCAGCCGCTGTCCAGAGCTTCTTTTCAAGATCGTTGAAGAACTGTTGTTCGATGGGGTTCATCTGATCATTCCCTAGCAGTCAAACCCTGCTATTTCAGCAAGGCATGTCCAGCGAAATTCGTGCTCAGCGCCGCGCGCAGGGCTGAGCAGTTTAGTGCGCGGAAAGATACACAGCATGCCCCTATAGATGCCACAGCAAATCGCAGCCAACGGAGTCGGACGGCGCAACGTTTAGGGCGGGCCACTGACGTCGGGCAGTAGGTTTTGCTGTCAGGGCGAGTTTGAGCTACGCCTTGCGCAACGTGCCAGCCAACTTGGGTGCTCGGCTTTTGGGGTGGATGTGCAGAGTGAGTGCGCCAGTCCAGAATAATCTGGGCAACAAGGATCGGTTGAGGAAATGCAGGCAATAAAAAACCGGCTCAGAGGCCGGTTTTTCGGGGCTTTCAGGCGGTTTAAGCATTGCCTGAAAACTAAAGATGGTGCCCAGGGACGGAATCGAACCGCCGACACGGGGATTTTCAATCCCCTGCTCTACCAACTGAGCTACCTGGGCCAACGGGGCGCTATTAGACGGATTTGAAGGGTCAGTGTCAAGCGCGGGTTTGAAAAATATTTAATTATTTCGGGCGCTTAGGCTCGTGACGGGTAGGGTGCGCCGTGCGCGCCGCTATCGAGAGCCCGACGGCTGGTGTACAGGGTCACCAGCCTTTGTCGCGGCTAAAGCCCCTCCCACAAGCATTCTTACTCGCTTGGCGGTACGTAGCCTTCGGCCTGGGCGTATTCCTCGCCGGAGAGGAACTTGTCCATCTCGGCCTGGAGGAACTTGCGGTCCTCGGCGTTCATCATGTTCAGGCGACGCTCGTTGATCAGCATGGTCTGGTGCTTTTGCCACTCGTCCCAGGCCTGCTTGGACACGTTGGTGAAGATGTCTTCGCCTTTGGGGCCGGGGTAGGGCGCGCGATCCAGGCCGGGCAGTTCCTGTTTGTATTTGCGGCACTGTACGGTGCGGGTCATGTCGGTTCTCCAGCGGTAATGACTTGCGCCGCGCGTTTCAGCAGCTTCTTCACCGGGGCGGCGAGCCCCAGGCGCGGCGGGGTGGCGAGGTTATACCAGAGCCAGTCGGCCTCGGCCACGCGACCTGGCTGTTCGGTTACCTCGATCAGCCAGGGTTCGATGGCCAGCTGGAAGTGGCTGAAGGTGTGGGTCAGGCCTTCCAGTTCACGGCGTTCGCCGAGTGCGAGCTGTTGCTGGTGGGCGAGGTCTGCGAGTTGTTCGAGGTCGTCTAGTTCCGGCAGGCTCCAGAGGCCGCCCCACAGCCCGGTGGAGGGGCGGCGATAGAGCAGGATGTCGCCGGCAGCGTTGACCAGCAGCGGCATCAGGGTGCGTTTCTGCGGCAGTGCCTTGCGCGGTTTGGACACCGGGTAGCGGATTTCCAGGCCGAGCAGGTGCGCCTGGCAGCCGCTGCGCACCGGGCACAGCAGGCAGGTGGGTTTGCTTCGCGTGCAGAGGGTGGCGCCGAGGTCCATCATCGCCTGGGTGTAGTGGTTGACCCGTTCGTGCGGGGTGAAGCGCTCGGCGACGTCCCACAGCTGTTTGGCCACCTTCGGCTCGCCAGGGTAGCCCTCCTGCGCGACGTAGCGCGCTAGTACGCGCTTGACGTTGCCGTCGAGGATCGGCGCTCGTACGCCCATGCTCAGGCTGGCGATGGCGCCGGCGGTGGAGCGGCCAATCCCGGGCAGCTCGCTGAGCGCCTCTGCGCTGCGCGGGAACTCGCCGCCGTGCTCACGCATGACGATCTGCGCGGTCTTCTGCAGGTTGCGCGCGCGGGTGTAGTAACCCAGGCCGGTCCACAGGTGCAGCACTTCGTCTTCCGGCGCTTCGGCCAGGTCCTTCACGGTCGGCAGCGCGGCCATGAAGCGGTCGAAGTAGCCGAGCACGGTGCTGACCTGGGTCTGTTGCAGCATGATTTCCGACACCCATACGCGGTAGGGCGTGATGTTCTGCTGCCAGGGAAGATCCTTGCGCCCGTGCTGGTCGTACCAGGCCAGCACGGCGCCGTTGAATTGCTCGGGGCTCATCGGTTGAACAGGCCCTTGAGTGCGTCTTTCAGTTCCGGGCTGACCTTGTCGCCGAGCTTCTCTTCCAGCTTCTCGGTCAGCTTGTTGCCGGCCAGGCGCGCGGCGATCTTGCCGAGGCCGTCTTGATCCAGGCGGCAGGCCTTGGCGCCAAGTTCCAGCGGGCCACGGCAACGCAGCGGCCATTCGATGCCGACGTAGCGCTCGTTGACCTGGCATGCCGGGTCCGGCATTTCGCGCTGGTCGCCTTCCAGGGTGATGCCGACCTTGTAGTCGAGGCCGAGCACGCGCAGGTCGAGGTCGCCGTTGCCGCTGACTGCCAGACCCGGCACCTGGGCCTTGAGGTCCGGGTTGTGGGCGACGCCGTCGCGTACGGCGAGGCTGCCCTTGAGTTCGCGGAAGGGGGTGTCCTTGCCGGTTGGTGGGTTGCTCAGTGTCTTGCGGTTGAGGGTGGCAATGCCACGGCACAACTGCTGTTCTAGGTTGGCGTCGACCAGCACGCCGTCGTTGAGGACGAAGCTGGCGTTACCGTTGAGCGCTTCGACCCAGGCCTTCTGGCTGTTGCCGCGGGTGTTGAATTTGGCGTCCAGGTCGAGCAGGCCCTTGATCGGCGAAGGCTGATCGTCCTTTTTCAGCAGCGGCTCCAGCGGTATGCGGGTCAGGCGTTTTTCCGCGCTGAGCATCGGCTCGGCCTGGCGCACGTCGATGCGCCCGCTGCCGACGAAGCTGCCGCCCTGCAGTTTGCCGCGCGCCTCTTCCACTGTGATCAGGCCGCCACGGCCATTGGCCTTGAGATTGACGTCGCTGAGCTGATGCTTGTCGTAGGTGAGCTGGCCCATGCTGAGCGCCAGTTGCAGGTCGAGTTTGCGCAACTGATCCACCGGCAGCACTTTTTCGTCGCTCCAGGCCTGCTGGGTGGGTTTGTTGGGCAGTGGGGTGGTGCCGTCCTTGCCGGCGCCGGCGATGCTGTCCTTGACCTCGGCCTTGCGCGCGGCAGCGGCGCTGTCCTGGGTTTTCGGCGGCAGGTAACGGTTCAGGTCGAGCTTGTCGCCCTTGAGGTCGGCGCGCAGGGCCTGCTTGGCAAAGTCGCTCACGCCGAGGTTGCCGCTGAAGGTGCTGCCGTCGAGTTTGAGGTTGAGCTCTTCGAGCATCATGCCCTTGCTCGAACCGTTCAGGCGGCTGACCAGTTCGAACTGGCTGAGGCTATCGGCGGCCTGCATGGCCGGCAGTTCGACGCCGACGCCGTCGAGGAATTCACGCAGGTTGAGCGAGGCGATGGACAGCCCGCCGGAAATCCTGGCGTCCTTGTCCAGTTCGCGTGCCTTGATCTCGCCGAGGGCGCGCAGCTGGTTGGCGGAGAGCTTGAGGCCATTCCACTCGGCGATGTTGGCGGCCAGGTCGACCAGCAGTTGGCCCTGGGCGGAGAAGTTGAGGGTCTTGCCCTTGAGCGGCTCGCCCGAGGCTTCGCCGGCCAGTTTCAGATCTTCGAACTGGTAGCGCTTGAGCGCACGGTCGAAACGCAGCTGGCCTTCAACTTCGCTGCGTGCGCGCAGCACCGGCTGATTGGTGCCGAAGAAGGCGCTGAGTTTGACCGGGATACTGGCGCCTTCGCGGATGGCGCCGGTTTTCAGCTCGATGTTCTCGACGGTGAATTGCTGACCCTTCTGCGCGTCGCTGTAATCAACGCGCGAGTTGCTCAGGGTGAGGCTGTCGATATCCAGCTTGACCGGTTGGCCGGCCGGTTTGTCGCTCGGCTGGCTCGGCGGCGTGGTGTCGCTCGGCGCCGGCTCGCCAGGTGCTTGCTGCGGCGCGCTGGCCTGGGCCGGGCGGCCGACGCCTTCCCAGTTACCACGGCCTTTGTCGTCACGCTGCAGGTTGAGATTGAGGCCGTCGACGCGGATATCGCTCATCTGCACTTCCTTGCGCAGCAGTGGCATCACGCGCACTGACAGGCCGATCATGCGCAGGTCGGCGAAGGGCTTTTCCGGGGTGTCGGCGCTGGCCAGGGTGGCGTCGGTGAGTTCCAGGCCCAGCCAGGGGAACAGGCTCCAGCCGATGTCGCCCCTGAGCTGCAGTTCGAGGTTGGCCTTGTCGCGAGCGATCTGGCGAATCTCGTCCTTGTAGTCGTTGGGGTCGAACAGATGAGTCAGGGCGAACAGCAGCGCCACTACGATCAGCAGCAAGCCGAGAAAGAAAAGGCCCAGGATCTTGCCTAACGCTTTCATGGACGGGTCCTTGGTTTCGAGAGCTGGAATGGCGGTTTGCAGACGACTGCCGATTATAGCGTCATGCCGTCATGTCCAGGCGCCTGCTTGAGGCGGTGAGCGGTGATCGGCTCGAGCTTGGATCGGAATAGGTTCGAGCGGTTCCCCGGCGCTGCGGCGTGCAGCAGGCGGGGTGTATCGACAGCATCTATCACGCAATAGATGAGGTCTTTTGGGTTTTTGCGAAAAAAACAAGAAATCTGCATGAATTGATAAAAATTGACTTCTTGCGCGGCGATTTGTCGCGCCCTGGTGCTACTCTCCGCAAGCTTTTGCTTCGGCGAGTTGATGCGATTGCCCTTGCTTGCTCGTAACCATAAGAAGAGACCTCTCTATGACTGACGCCTTTGTATTGGACGGCGATGTGGCGAAGCCTGCATTCCTGTCCAAAGAGCGCATCATCGCGCGACCCGGTTTCAACCGTTGGCTGGTTCCGCCAGCCGCTCTCGCTATTCACCTGTGTATCGGCATGGCCTACGGCTTCTCGGTGTTCTGGTTGCCGCTGTCGAAAGCGGTCGGCATCACTGCCGCCACGGCCTGCGTACCGGAAATGGGCTTCTTCGAGCAGATCTTCGCCAGTAACTGCGACTGGCAGATTTCCATGCTCGGCTGGATTTACACCCTGTTCTTCGTTTTCCTCGGCTGCTCGGCTGCCATCTGGGGTGGCTGGCTGGAGCATGCTGGCCCGCGCAAGGCTGGCGTGGTTTCCGCGCTGTGCTGGTGCGGTGGTCTGCTGATTTCCGCGCTGGGTATCTATACCCACCAGATCTGGCTGCTATGGCTGGGTTCGGGGGTAATCGGCGGTATCGGTCTCGGCCTGGGCTACATCTCGCCAGTTTCGACCCTGATCAAGTGGTTCCCGGACAAGCGCGGCATGGCGACCGGCATGGCGATCATGGGCTTCGGTGGTGGTGCGATGGTCGGTGCGCCGCTGGCGGCGATTCTGATGAATCACTTCGCTTCGGCTGAAGGCGTTGGCGTCTGGCAGAGTTTCGTGGTCATGGCGGTGATCTACTTCATCTTCATGATGGGCGGCGCGCTGTCCTACCGCGTACCGCCGACTGGCTGGAAGCCGGCAGGCTGGACCGCGCCGGTGGCCAAGGCCAACAACGCGATGATCACCAAGGGTCACGTGCACGTGAATACCGCGTGGAAGACCCCGCAATTCTGGCTGGTCTGGGCTGTGCTGTGCCTGAACGTGTCGGCGGGTATCGGCATCATCGGCATGGCTTCGCCGTTGCTGCAGGAAGTCTTCGCCGGCAAGCTGATCGGTGTCGACCTGGCATTCAACGAACTCAGTTCCGCGCAACTGGTCGAGATCGCCGCCATCGCCGCCGGGTTCACCGGGCTGCTCAGTCTGTTCAACATCGGCGGCCGCTTCTTCTGGGCCTCCTGCTCGGACTTCATCGGGCGCAAGGGCACCTACTTCGTGTTCTTCGGCCTGGGTTTCGCGCTCTACGCCGCGGTGCCGATGCTGGGTCAGCTGGGCAGCCTGGCGCTGTTCGTGTTGGCGTTCTGCATCATCCTGTCGATGTATGGCGGCGGCTTCGCCACCGTGCCGGCCTACCTGGCGGACCTGTTCGGCACGCAGATGGTCGGCGCGATCCACGGTCGTCTGCTGACCGCCTGGGCGGTGGCGGGTGTGCTCGGTCCGGTGCTGGTCAACTACCTGCGCGAGTACCAACTGAGCATCGGGGTGGAGAAGGCTGCGGCCTACGACATCACCCTGTATATCCTGGCTGGCCTGCTGGTGCTGGGCTTCATCTGCAACGCCCTGGTGCGTCCGGTGGCGCCGAAGTACTTCATGACCGAGGCCGAGCTGGCCGCCGAGCGCGCCCATGGCGAGAAGTCGGCGCCGGCAGCTAGCGAGCTGGAGTGGTCGGCTGACCCGTCGAGCAAGCCGGTGGCAGTCGCTGCCTGGCTGGTGGTGGGTATTCCGCTGGCCTGGGGTGTGTGGATCACCCTGCAGAAGACCGTCGTGCTGTTCCAGTAACGTCGTGCTTGTGGAAGAGCCCGCGCAGGCCTGTCGCCTGTGCGGGCTTTTTCGTTTCTGGCCGTTCGACCATCGCCGGTAGCCGTTGTCGCCCCTGCACGCCTATAATGCTGGCCTTTTTCCGTTAGTGATTCGTGGAGCTGGTGATGGCCGAACGTACGGCATTCGTCGAGCGCAACACCCTGGAGACCCAGGTCAAGGTTTCGATCAACCTGGATGGCACCGGCAAGGCGCGCTTCGATATCGGTGTGCCCTTTCTCGAGCACATGCTCGACCAGATCGCCCGTCATGGTCTGATCGACCTCGATATCGAGTGCAAGGGCGATCTGCATATCGACGACCACCACACCGTCGAGGACGTCGGCATTACCCTCGGTCAGGCTTTCACCAAGGCCATTGGCGACAAGAAAGGGATGACCCGTTACGGCCATTCCTATGTGCCGCTGGACGAGGCGCTGTCGCGCGTGGTGATCGACTTCTCCGGGCGCCCTGGCCTGCAGATGCACGTGCCGTTCACCCGCGCGGTGGTCGGTAACTTCGACGTCGATCTGTTCCAGGAATTCTTCCAGGGCTTCGTCAACCACGCGCTGGTCAGCCTGCACATCGACAACCTGCGTGGGCACAACACCCACCACCAGATCGAAACCGTGTTCAAGGCCTTCGGCCGCGCGCTGCGCATGGCGGTGGAGCTGGACCCGCGCATGGCCGGGCAGATGCCGTCGACCAAGGGCTGCCTGTAAATGCAGACGGTAGCCGTAATCGACTATGGCATGGGCAACCTGCACTCGGTGGCCAAGGCGCTGGAGCACGTAGGCGCTGGCCGCGTACTGGTGACCAGCGACGCCAAGGTGATCCGCGAGGCTGATCGCGTGGTGTTCCCCGGTGTCGGTGCGATTCGCGACTGCATGGCCGAGATCAGGCGCCTGGGCTTCGACGAGCTGGTGCGTGAAGTCAGCGCCGACCGCCCCTTCCTCGGCATCTGCGTCGGCATGCAGGCGCTGCTCGAGCGCAGCGAGGAGAACGACGGCGTCGATTGCATTGGCCTGTTCCCCGGTCAGGTGCGCTTCTTCGGCAAGGATCTGAACGAAGATGGCGAGCGCCTCAAGGTGCCGCATATGGGCTGGAACGAGGTCAGCCAGGCGGTGAAGCACCCGCTCTGGCACGACATCCCGGACCACGCGCGTTTCTACTTCGTGCACAGCTATTACATCGAGGCTGGCAAGCCGCAGCAGGTGGTCGGTCGCGGTCACTACGGCAAGGACTTCGCCGCAGCGCTGGCCGAGGGCTCGCGCTTCGCCGTGCAGTTCCACCCGGAGAAGAGCCACACCCATGGCCTGCAGCTGCTGCAGAACTTCGCCGCCTGGGATGGCCGCTGGTAATGGCTCGCGCCAAGGCTCCCAGTCTGGCGCTCGAACCTGCCCAGGAGCAGGCCGCGCTGCTGATGCTGCAACGCTTTCTCGACGAGCGTTTCGAGCTGCAACTGGGCACCTTCGAAGTGCAGGAAGTCCTCGACCAGATCACCCGCGAGCTGGCGCCGCACTATTACAACAAGGCGATTCTCGATGTGCAGGCGCACCTGAAAGACAGGTTCGAGAGCATCGAGAGCGACCTCTGGGCGCTCGAGAAGAGCTGAGCGCCTTACCGAATTCAAACTTGAGCAGGTTCAACCGATGCTGATTATCCCCGCTATCGATCTGAAGGACGGCGCCTGCGTGCGTCTGCGCCAAGGCCGCATGGAAGACTCCACGGTGTTCTCCGATGACCCGGTGAGCATGGCCGCCAAGTGGGTCGAGGGTGGCTGCCGTCGTCTGCATCTGGTCGATCTCAATGGCGCTTTCGAAGGCCAGCCGGTCAACGGTGAAGTGGTCACCGCCATCGCCAAGCGCTACCCGACTCTGCCGATCCAGATCGGCGGCGGCATCCGTACGCTGGAGACCATCGAGCACTACGTGCGCGCCGGGGTCAGCTACGTGATCATCGGTACCAAGGCCGTGAAAGAGCCTGAGTTTGTCACCGAGGCGTGCAAGGCCTTCCCCGGCAAGGTGATCGTCGGTCTGGATGCCAAGGACGGCTTCGTTGCCACCGACGGCTGGGCTGAAGTCTCCAGCGTGCAGGCCACCGACCTGGCCAAACGCTTCGAGGCCGATGGCGTGTCCGCCATCGTTTATACCGACATTGCCAAAGACGGCATGATGCAGGGCTGCAACGTCGAAGCCACCGCCGCGCTGGCTGCCGCCAGCAAGATTCCGGTGATCGCTTCCGGCGGCATCCACAACCTCGGCGATATCGAGAAGCTGCTGCTTGCGCGTTCGCCCGGCATCATCGGCGCCATCACCGGGCGTGCGATCTACGAAGGCACCCTGGACGTGGCCGAAGCGCAGGCCTTCTGCGACACCTTCAAGGGTTAATGGCGGGTGTGCTCGGCCGCCTAGGCTGCGCGCACCGCTGACGGTTTATCGGTGCGCACGGCGCACCCTACGAGAGAAGTCGACATGGCACTGGCTAAACGCATTATCCCCTGCCTCGACGTGGACAACGGCCGCGTGGTCAAGGGCGTCAAGTTCGAGAACATCCGCGACGCCGGTGATCCGGTGGAAATCGCTCGCCGCTACGATGAGCAGGGCGCCGACGAGATCACCTTCCTCGACATCACCGCCAGCGTCGATGGCCGCGATACCACGCTGCACACCGTCGAGCGCATGGCCAGCCAGGTGTTCATCCCGTTGACCGTCGGTGGCGGCGTGCGCACCGTGCAGGACATTCGCAACCTGCTCAATGCCGGCGCCGACAAGGTGTCGATCAACACTGCTGCGGTGTTCAACCCCGAGTTCGTCGGCGAGGCTGCCGCGCGTTTCGGCTCGCAGTGCATCGTCGTCGCCATCGACGCCAAGCGTGTTTCCGCGCCGGGTGAGCCGGGCCGCTGGGAGATCTTCACCCATGGCGGACGCAAACCGACCGGCCTGGATGCCGTGGCGTGGGCGCGCAAGATGGAAGAGCTGGGCGCCGGTGAGATCCTGCTGACCAGCATGGATCAGGACGGTGTGAAGAGCGGTTACGACCTAGGTGTGACCCGCGCCATCAGCGAGGCCGTGCGCGTGCCGGTGATCGCCTCCGGTGGTGTCGGCAACCTGCAGCACCTGGCCGACGGCATCCTCGAAGGCAAGGCCGATGCCGTGCTGGCCGCGAGCATCTTCCACTTCGGCGAGTACACCGTGCCGGAAGCCAAGGCCTACCTGGCCAGCCGCGGTATCGTGGTGCGCTAGGTTCTGGCCTGTTGGCCGCTTGGCGAGACAGGTATCTAAAGCTGCGGGCGAGTCGACGGCAAAGTGCCAGCGATGCGATTAAAATTGTCCACCAGTCCTGAATCCTATGCCCTCTGCTTCTGGCGGATGGCATTCCCTTGCCGAACTTTCCGACACGGAGTCCCCATGTTCCTTCTTCGATTCGTGACCATCCTGGCGCTCTTCTGCGGTCTGAACCTCGCGCGCGCAGAGTCGCTGGTGCTGCTCACGGAAAACCTGCCACCGTTCAACATGTCAGTCAGTGGCAACAACTTCGCGCGGGACGACAACGTCACCGGCATCAGTGCCGATATCCTGCGCGCGGTCTGCGCGCGCGCCGAGGTTGATTGTCAGCTGATCCTGCGTTTCCCCTGGCAGCGCGTATACCAACAGACCCTGAGCGATGCCGGTTACGGCCTGTTCTCGACCGCGCGCACGGCAGAGCGCGAGAAGCTGTTCAAGTGGGTCGGCCCCATCGCCAGTAACGAATGGGTGCTGTTCGCCAAAGGCGACAGCGCCATCCAGCTGGGCTCGCTGGAGGATGCACGGCGTTATCGCATCGGTGGCTATAAAGGCGACGCCAAGACTCAGTTCCTGCTCGATCGTGGGCTGGAGGTGCAGACGGCGTTGCGTGATAGCGAAAACGTCAAGAAGCTGGAAAAGGGTCAGATCGATTTGTGGGTTACCTCCAATCAGGCGGGACGTTTCGTCGCGCGCCAGGAGGGCCTGGAGAATCTGAAGGTGGTGCAGAATCTGCACACCGCCGATCTCTACCTGGCGCTCAACCTGCAGACACCTGACGAGCTGGTGCAGAAGTTGCAAAGTGCACTGGACTCGCTGCGGGCCGAGGGTGCGCTGAAGAGTATCGAAGCGCGCTACTGAGGCACACTGCCAGTAATCGCTGGGCCGGGGAGGGCGCGGCGGTTATCCTGAGGCGGTCTGCCTTTTCATAGAAAGAGAAATGTCATGTTCAAACGTCTGCTAATCACGCTCGCTGGCACCCTTATGGTGCTCGCTGGTGCGGTGCGCGCCGAAGTGGATCCGAACTACAGCGTGGTCCTGCTGACCGAGAATTTCCCGCCTTACAACATGGCGATCAACGGCAAGAACTTCGCTCAGGAAGACAACATCGATGGCATTGCCGTGGATGTGGTCAGAGAGATGTTCAAGCGTGCCGGGGTCCAGTACAGCCTGACCCTGCGGTTCCCCTGGGATCGCATCTACAAGCTGGCGCTGGAAAAGCCGGGCTACGGCGTCTTCGTCACCGCGCGCCTGCCGGAGCGTGAGGAATTGTTCAAGTGGGTTGGCCCGATCGGTCCTGACGACTGGGTGCTGCTGGCCAAGGGGGACAGTTCGATCAATCTGGCCAGCCTGGATGAGGCCAAGCAGTATCGCATCGGCGCCTACAAGGGCGACGCCATCTCAGAATACCTGGTGGACAAGGGCGTGGAGCACAGCACCTCGTTGCGTGACCAGGAAAATGCACGCAAGCTGGTGGCCGGGCAGATCGATCTCTGGGCCACGGGTGACCCTGCTGGCCGCTACCTGGCCAAGCAGGAGGGTGTCTCCGGTCTGCGGACCGTATTGCGCTTCGATAGCGCCGAGCTGTACCTGGCGCTGAACAAGGACACGCCCGACGAGATCGTCGCCAAGCTTCAGGCAGCGCTGGATCAGATGCGTGCCGAAGGCTTCGTCGACGATATTCTCAACAGCTACCTGTAAGCACCGAACACGCGACCAGCCAAGAGCTGGTCGTTTGCCACGGACGGCAGAGCCACTGAGTGCCAATGACCGGGCTCGGGCCCATGCAAGGATGTCGCTAGCCATAACCAAAATCATGCGAGCGGTACGTCTTATGCTGAATACTCTGAAGAAAAGCCTGTTTGTCGCCTTGTTCATGCTCTGCGGTTCCGCGCACGCGGAGTTGCCGCAGGATTACAAGGTGGTGCTGCTGACCGAGAATTTCCCGCCCTTCAACATGGCGGTGGACGACAAGAACTTCGCCCGTGACGACGGTATTGACGGCATCAGTGCCGACATCGTGCGCGAGATGTTCAAGCGTGCCGGCATCGACTACACCCTGACCCTGCGCTTCCCCTGGGACCGCCTGTATCGCCTGACGCTGGACAAACCCAACTACGCGCTGTTCTCCACCACCTATACCGAGGAGCGCAAGCCGCTGTTCAAATGGGTCGGTCCGATTGCCAAGACCGGTTGGGTGTTGCTCGCCGCGCCGGGTAACGACATCAAGGTGTCGAGTCTGCAGGACGCTGCCAAGTATCGTATCGGCGCCTACAAGAACGATGCGGTCAGCCAGAACCTGGAGAGCCAGGGCCTGGAGCCGATCAACGCCCTGCGTGACCAGGAGAACGTGAAGAAGCTGGTGCGCGGGCAAATCGACCTGTGGGCTACCACCGACCCGGTGGGTCGTTATCTGGCCAAGCAGGAAGACGTCACCGGCCTCAATACTGTGCTGCGTTTCAGGGATGCCGAGCTGTATCTGGCGCTGAACAAGGACACCCCGGACGAGGTGGTGCAGCGCCTGCAGAAGGCGCTGGATGAGCTGCGCAGCGAAGGCTTCATCGACGAGATTACCGAGAACTACCTGTAACCCTGTCCGGGTCCAAAACCCTGGGTTGTCGCGGGGCCGCCTAGGCCATGCGCACCAGTCGTGACGCTGGTGCCTGCTTCGGTGCGCACGGCGCACCCTACGGGTAGGTGATCGCCGTACTGCGCGTTGACATGAAAAGCCCGGACAGTTGTCCGGGCTTTTTCGTACTGCCGTATCGCCTCAGTTGCCGCGTGTGACGCTCAGGCCCTTGAGCAGGTTTAGAGCCTGGCTCAGCTGGTAGTCGTCGTCCTGCGGGCGTTCTGTGCGCGCCGCCTGTGCGGCCTTGCTCGGGCGGTCGGCGCCGCCGTTGCCATTGCCCAGATGGCCTTGCAGGTCGGCTTCCTTGATGCCTTCGCTGCCCTGCTCGCGGGTGAGCTTGGCGCGCGCCACTTCGATGTCAGGGATGATGCCCTGAGCCTGGATCGAGCGGCCGTTGGGCGTGAAGTAGAGTGCCGTGGTCAGCTTCAGTGCGCGGTCGTTGTTCAGCGGCAGTACGGTCTGTACCGAGCCCTTGCCGAAGCTGTCGGTGCCCATCAGTACCGCACGTTTGTGATCCTGCAGCGCACCGGCGACGATTTCCGAGGCCGAGGCGCTGCCGCCATTGATCAGCACCACTAGCGGTACGCCTTCGCTGGCGTCGGCCGGGTCGGCGTTGAAGCGCAGTTCGGAGTTGGCCAGGCGGCCTTCGGTGTAGACGATCAGGCCGCTCTTGAGGAAGTGGTCGGTCACTTCCACGGCTGCCTGCAGAACGCCGCCGGGGTTGTTGCGCAGGTCCATGACCAGGCCGCGCAGTTTCTTGTTGCCGTTGTCCTGGCGCAGTTTGGTCAGTGCCTTGCCGACCTCCTCGCCGGTGTTGACCTGGAATTGCGAGATGCGCAGATAGCCATAGCCGTCTTCGAGCATCTGGCTCTTCACGCTGCGCACCTTGATCACCGCGCGGGTCAGGGTCAGGTCGAACGGGCGACCGCCATCGCGCACCAGGGTCAGCTCGATCTTGCTGCCGGCCTTGCCGCGCATCTTGTCCACGGCTTCCATCATCGACAGGCCCTTGGTCGGCTGGCCATCGATCTTGACGATCAGGTCGCCGGGCTGGATGCCGGCCTTCGATGCCGGGGTATCGTCGATGGGCGAGACCACCTTGACGAAGCCATCCTCCATGCCGACCTCGATGCCCAGGCCGCCGAATTCACCGCTGGTGCTCTCCTGCAACTCGGCGAAGGCTTCCGGTTCGAGGTAAGCCGAGTGCGGGTCGAGGTTGCTGAGCATGCCCTTGATGGCATTTTCCAGCAGGGTCTTGTCGCTCACCGGCTCGACATAGGCTGCCTTGATGCGGTCCATCACCTCGGCGAAGGTGCGCAGATCATCCAGCGGCAGCGGGGCCTTGCCGCTCGCCGCCGCTGCCGGCGCGGGGGCAGGCTCGGCGGCGTGCAGGGCTGGAGCGCCGAGCAGCAGCCCGAGGGCCAGGGCCAGGCAGGTGGGGCGGAAGCGATGAGACATGAAGACAACTCCTAGTTAAATTAGGCGCCACCAGGCTGCAACCTGATTATCCCTGCGCGCGGCACCACTGTGCCGGATCACTCGGGCGACCATTCTGGCGAATGGCGAAGTACAGTGCCGATGTTTCCTGGCCACCGCTGCTACCAACGGTGGCGATGGGATCGCCGGCCTTGACCACGTCCCCGGCATTCTTCAGCAGGTTCTGGTTGTGGCCATACAGGCTCAGGTAACCATTGCCATGGTCGAGAATGACCAACAGGCCGGCGCCACGCAACCAATCGGCGAATACCACGCGCCCACCATGCACGGCACGTACCTGACTGCCGGAGGGCGCACCGATCAGTACACCATCCCACTTAGTACGAGCGTCGCCGCCGCGAGGGGTTCCGTAGCGTGCTACCAATCGGCCATCGACCGGCCACGGCAACTTGCCACGTGCGCTGGCGAAAGGCCCGCCGTAGACAGCACCAGATGTCACCAGTGGGCCGCTTGGCTGGCTGCGCTGCTGGCCTGGCCGAGCCTGCTCTGCCTGCTGCGCGGCCAGGGCGCGCTTGCGCGCCTCTTCGGCCTCGCGCGCCTGGCGGGCCAGGGTTTCTTCGATGGTCTTCAGTACGCGACCCAGCTCGGCCTGTTCCTGCTGGCGCGCCTTGAGTCGCTGATCACGGGTGGCGAAGTCGCGGTTGAGCTTGGCCAGGGCCTGCTGGCGTTCCTTGCGCGCTTCGGCGAGCTTGGCGTGGCGCTCATCCAGGCCCGCTTTCTGCGCCTGCAGCTGGGCCTGGTGGTTGTTGATTTCCTGCTCGACGTTGGCCAATTGGCGCAGGGTCTCGTTGAACGCGGCGAGCTGTTCGAGACGCGCCTGGCTGAGGTAGTCGTAGTAGGTGAGGGTGCGTGAGAATTTTTCCGGGTTCTGCTGGTTGAGCAGCAGCTTGACGTATTCCTGGCGGCCGCTCTGATAGGCCGCGCGGGCCTGGATAGCGATCAGCCGTTGCTGTTCAGTGCGCGCGCCCTGGAGTTTTTTTTTCTCCTGATCCAGGCGCTGGATTTCCTGCTCGCTGCCCTTGAGCTCGCGCTGCAGTTCCTTGACCTGGCCTTCCAGATCGCCCATCTCGGTCTCGGTCTTCTTCAGCTGCTGCTGCACGCCGGATTTCTCCTGCTGCAGTTTCTCCAGCAGCTTCTTCAACTCGGCGACGTCCTGGCGCGCCGCTTCCAGCTGGCGCTGGGTATCGGCGCGCTGATCGGCGATGGCCGGAGCGATCAGGCTGCTGAACAGAATCAGGGCAAGGATGCGAAGCATGGGCGGGGCGATACCTGGCGGAGTAGCGAATGGCGCTTAGTATGCCTAAAAAACCGGCGGCAAGCTGCAAGCCACAAACAGCTAGAAGAGCGAACGTAGCGCGTAGCCCGGATGCTATCCGGGGGGAGATTCCCCGGATTGCATCCGGGCTACGATCCTTGCGTTTTATTCCAGCTCGACGATGGTCTTGCCGGTCATCTCGGCCGGTTGTTCCATGCCCATCAGGTTGAGCAGGGTGGGCGCCACGTCGGCCAGCACGCCGCCTTCGCGGATGCGTGCCGGGCGTTTGCCGACGTAGATGAACGGCACTGGCTCGCAGGTGTGGGCGGTGTGCGCCTGGCCGGTGCACTCGTCTTCCATTTGCTCGACGTTGCCGTGGTCGGCGGTGATCAGCGCTTCGCCGCCGACCTTCTCCAGCGCAGCGGTGATGCGGCCGACGCAGCTGTCGAGGGTTTCCACGGCCTTGACTGCGGCCTCGAACACACCGGTATGGCCTACCATGTCGCCGTTGGCGTAGTTGACGATGATCACGTCATAGCGCTGGTTTTCGATGGCATCGACGATCCTGTCGGTGACTTCCGGCGCGCTCATCTCTGGCTGTAGGTCGTAGGTGGCGACGTTCGGCGAGGGGATGAGGATGCGTTCTTCGCCCTCGAACGGCTCTTCGCGGCCGCCGGAGAAGAAGAAGGTGACGTGTGCGTATTTCTCGGTCTCGGCGATACGCAGCTGGGTCTTGCCGTTCTTGGCCAGGTATTCGCCGAGCACGTTGGTCAGGGCTTCCGGGGCGAAGGCGCTGGGGGCCGGGATGCTCGCCGCGTACTGGGTGAGCATGACGAAGTTGACCTGCGGTGCGCGCTGGCGCTCGAACTCCTTGAAGCCGGGTTCGACGAAGGCGCGGGTCAGCTCGCGGGCGCGGTCGGCGCGGAAGTTCATGAACACCACGGCGTCGCCGTCCTCGACCTGCACCGGTGTGCCGATGGTGGTGGCCTTGACGAACTCGTCGCTCTCGCCGCGTTCGTAGGCGGCCTGCAGGCCTTCGACTGCGGTGGCGGCGTTGAACTGGCCAGCGCCGTCGACGATCAGGTGATAGGCCTGCTCGACGCGGTCCCAGCGGTTGTCGCGGTCCATGGCGAAGTAGCGACCGGCGAGGCTGGCGATGCGGCCCTTGCCGAGGCGGGCGAAGGCAGCATCGAGCAGTTCGATGGACGGCTGCGCGCTTTTCGGTGGGGTATCGCGGCCATCGAGGAAGGCGTGCAGGTAGATCTTCTCGGCGCCACGCTTGGCAGCCAGTTCGGCCATGGCGACGATGTGGTCCTGGTGGCTGTGTACGCCACCATCGGAGAGCAGGCCGAGGATATGCACGGCCTTGCCGGCGCCCACGGCCTTGTCCACGGCCTGGTTGATCGTGGCGTTGTCGAAGAATTCGCCGTCGCGAATCGCCTTGGTCACGCGGGTGAAATCCTGGTACACCACGCGGCCGGCACCGAGGTTCATATGGCCGACTTCGGAGTTACCCATCTGTCCGTCCGGCAGGCCGACGTCCATGCCGCTGCCGGAGATCAGGCCGTGCGGGTAGTTGGCGCGCAGGCGGTCGTACACCGGCGTGTTGGCGGCGTAGATGGCGTTGTACTCGGGTTTGTCGCTGTGACCGAAGCCGTCGAGGATGATCAGAACCAAGGGTTTTGGCGTGGCACTCATTGAACTGGCTCGCTCTGCGTCTGAGGGGGCAATGAAACAGCCCGGCATTTTAGGGCCAAGCGCCTGGCGCGTCACTGCCAGACGGGGTTTGGCCGACCTGTGGGGCTGTGTATACTGGCCGGCATTTTACCGTCCTGGGCCATATAGATGTTCGCCAACCTGATTGAATTCATCATCAACCACTACGTGCTGAGTGGAATGTTCGCCGTGCTGCTGGTGTTGCTGATCATCACCGAAATGCGCAAGGGCGGGCAGAGCCTGTCGAGCCGCGAGCTCACCGCGCTGGTCAACAGCGACAAGGGTGTGGTGCTCGACGTGCGCGCGCAGAAGGACTTCTCCGCCGGGCATATCGTCGATTCGCTGCACATCCCTTACGACAAGGTGGTGGCCCGTGTCGCCGAGCTGGAAAAGCACAAGGCCAAGACCATCGTCGTCGTCGACGCCATGGGTCAGCATGCCGGCAGCGTTGCCCGCGAGCTGAAGAAGGCCGGTTTTACCGCCGCCAAGCTGTCCGGTGGCATCGCTACCTGGCGCGGCGACAACCTGCCGCTGGTGAAGTGACATGACCAAGGTGGTCGTCTACTCCAGCGACTGGTGCCCCTACTGCATGCGCGCCAAGCAACTGCTGGCCAGCAAAGGGGTGGACTTCGAGGAAATTCGTGTCGACGGCCAGCCGGCCATCCGCGCGGAGATGACCCGCAAGGCCGGCCGCACCTCGGTGCCGCAAATCTGGATCGGCAGCACCCATGTGGGTGGCTGTGACGACCTCTATGCCCTGGAGCGCGCCGGCAAGCTCGACGCCCTGCTGCAGAGCCCCGCTTGAAACCTCAACGTTAAGGAAGGCAAACGCCATGACCGAGCAAGCCAACAGCGGCGCAGCCGCTGCCGATTCGCAGAACCCGCAATTTTCCCTGCAGCGCATCTACGTCAAGGACCTGTCCTTCGAAGCTCCGAAGAGCCCGGAAATCTTCCGTCAGGAGTGGACGCCGAGCGTCGGCCTGGATCTGAACACCCGCCAGAAGGCCCTGGAAGGCGACTTCCACGAAGTGGTGCTGACCCTGTCGGTCACCGTGAAGAACGGCGAAGAAGTCGCCTTCATCGCTGAAGTGCAGCAGGCTGGCATCTTCCTGATCAAGGGCCTGGACGCCGCCTCGATGAGCCACACCCTCGGTGCCTTCTGCCCGAACATCCTGTTCCCGTATGCCCGCGAAGCGCTGGACAGCCTGGTGATCCGCGGCTCGTTCCCGGCCCTGATGCTGTCGCCGGTGAACTTCGACGCACTGTATGCCCAGGAGCTGCAGCGCATGCAGCAGGCTGACGAAACCACCGCTCACTGAGCGCTCGGTTCGATTGCATGAAAAAGCGCCCCTCGGGGCGCTTTTTTTTGGTTCTTCGCATAGTTTGGGGAGCGTCCGGGTTGACACCGGACTGGCAATTACGTGTTAGCTGTCGATGACCTGGCACTCTCCATTAGCACGCCGCCTGGCTTGATGGTTTTCGCCCCTTACGGGCGAGCAACCGTGTTCAGCGTCAAGCCACTTGAGGCCTGAAATGAGCCTGATCACGGAGCATCGCATTGAGGATGGTAAGCAATTTCCGCATGCAGGCGACGACCGCTACTTTGCCTGGTTTCCCCTGYTCCTTAAGTCGCCGGTAGAAGCTGTACACGACCTCGTTGTGGCTGCGAATGRCCGACAGCGTAGCCATGTAGAGCACCTTCCTGACTTCGGAYCGTCCACCCCAGACTCGCCGGGTACCTCGGTAGTAGCCGCTGTCCCGATTGAATGGCGCCMCCCCCACCAGTGCTGCAATCTGCTTGCGGTTCAGGAGGCCCAGCTCTGGCAGTAGAGCTAGTAACGTGATTCGACAAACGGGCCCGATACCTTTCTCTTGCTTGCCCAAGAGAAAGTAACCAAAGAGAAGGGCACCCCGACATCCGGGTTTCGCTACGCTCAACTCCCCTCGCTCCGGCGCCGCTCCGGGGGCCGGCTTACATGGGCCATCCCTGGCCCATTAAGCGGGGCCGCCATCGGTATCTCGCCGCATCCATGCGGCTCATCCCCCTGCGCGACACCTCCACCCGGCCTTCTGACGGGACCGGGGCGCGGGCTTGCGAAATCTCCGGAAGATCAAAGTCGGTAGCGTTTGGTTTTTGCTCTTGAAGCGCGATCTCACAGACGACGCACAAGCCCCCTTCAGGAGGCCGAGTGGAGTCACCGTGGAAGGGGTTGAGCGACATGGATGTCGCGAGAGCTGCGATGGGCCATGGATGGCCCTTCGCAGCGGGCCCCTGGAGCGGTGATGGAGCGAGGGAACCCCGGCGCAGCCGGGGCCGTATGCGGCGCAGCCGGGGCCGTATG